>JAMLHH010000031.1 GCA_023957215.1 Chitinophagales bacterium | reverse complement strand
CACAATAGGAAGTGATAATGTTGTCATGGGGTATCAGTCTATTTATTATAATACTACTGGGGGGTTAAACACGGGGGTAGGTTATCAGTCTATTTATTACAACCGAAGTGGGAGTAATAATACAGGTATAGGTTATAATGCACTCCGATTCAATGTCACAGGGAATAATAATACAGCTTTAGGAACGAGTGCAGATATTACCGGAGATGGTCTAACCAATGCCACGGCCATCGGTTATAATGCTAAAGTAGATGCGAGCAATAAAGTGAGAATTGGAAATACCTCAGTAAGTAGTATTGGTGGTCAAACAGCATGGTCAAATTTCTCTGATGAGCGCATCAAAGAAAATATACAGCAGGATGTGCAAGGTCTGAGTTTTATCATGAAATTAAAACCGGTGACTTATAATTTTAATATCAGGCGCGAAAATGAAATAATGGGTATAGTAGATACGACAGACTGGGAAGGGAAGTACGATATAGAAAAAATACGGTTCAGCGGATTTATAGCACAAGATGTAGAAAAAGCTGCAAAAGCAGTAGGATATGACTTTAGTGGAGTGGATAAAAGTAGTAGTATCATGGGCTTGCGCTATGCCGAATTTACAGTACCTTTAGTCAAAGCAGTACAGGAGCCGAGTGAGGAAAATGAGAAACTAAAGGCTATAAATGAAGAGTTAGAAAAACGCTTGGAAAGAATAGAGAAGTTGGTTTTTGATCAGGAACGATGATAGACCACAGACCACGGATCACAGACGACTTGTCAATGCCTGCCATGCCTGTTTTTCTCTTTCAAATTCCAGCCCGACCAAAGTAAACCTGTATTGCTCGTAAAGTGCGTTGATTTGCTGTTGGTAAGCCATACTTGGAAAGTTGGCATTGAGCATTTTCATTTCATTGAGCCGTTGCCAGTCAGGAGTATTTACCATGTTCTTTTCAATCTGTTCAATGGCTCTTTGTGATAGTGGTGAATTCCCGAAAGAATTGCTTTGAGCAAAGCTGTCAAAGCAAAACAAAGTTGTCAATAGGCACAAAGTTCAAATGAAATGTCTATGTCCGATATGATAAATTTTCTTCGTCATTTCCGTCAGCTTTAATGTTTGCACGGCCGCTCATAGGGTTCTGGCTAACGTTAAATCAAAGCACTCATAATCAATTTGTTGTAATTCCAAGCTCTTCATTAGTCAGGTCGAATTTAGCGGTTTGCTTTTAAATTCGTTTCACTATTCCCAACTTTACTCAATTTTATTGTTTTTTTAAGTGGTGTTTGTGATATCGCTTCACTAAGTTCTTTTTTCAAGCTCTGTTTACATCCATTTTACTCCAAAACTCCGATACAAATCCCTCTGACAGCATTTGTCAAAAGTATTATTTCCGCATTTTTCAAATCTTCTATTGTTAAGGATTTTTCGACGATGGGAAAAATAGAGTTTTCTGATAACCATGTCCTAAATACACCTTTGACAGGCATATCCAATAAAGGAGGTGTATATAAAACGTCGTCATTTATAATATATAAGTTAAAAATACTAGTTTCCACTACATGACCTGCATCGTTTAAAATAACGGCTTCGTCAAAATAATGAGCTTTTGACCAAAGAGTTGCAACCTTGTAAAGATTTCTTTCAGTCGTTTTAGCATTCCAAGGGAAACTTCTTTTTTTAGTTTCTTCTCTAAAAACACCCAAACGAAAAACTGTTTGGGAAGGCTTTAACTCTATTAATTCCGAGTAATAGGTAAATTGGTTTTCAAAATTTATTTGAAATAAAAAACGAAGTTTGTAATCCTTTTTATCTTCAGGAATAAAAGAGAGAATGTATTCTTTTATAATAGACTTTTGGGCTTCTGAAACAAGAAATCCGTTTTGACAAATCCCCCAAAAAAGACGACGGATATGATAGTCTATCAAAGGTATTTCTCCTTGAGTACACAATATAGTTTCCAAAAATTCCATTTTAAACAAATATTTATTCTTTTAGCTTTTCTTTTAAATATTTTCCTGTCACAGATTCTTTCACATTTGGTAATTTCTCAGGATTTCCTTGATACATCAAATATCCACCTTCTTTTCCACCTTTGGGTCCGATATCTATTACATAATCTGCACATTTGATGACTTCCAAGTTATGTTCTATCACTAAAACGCTGTGTCCCATTTCTACCAAAGCATTAAAAGACTTTAATAGTTTATTGATATCGTGAAAATGCAAACCTGTAGTAGGTTCATCAAAAAGGAACAATACCGGCATCTTGCTATTTCTTTTTTGTAAAAATGCTGCCAACTTGACTCTTTGGGCTTCACCTCCACTGAGCGTACTGCTGGATTGACCTAATTGAATATAGTCCAAACCCACATCTGCCAATGGTTGGAGTTTTGTCACCAAATCTTTTTGATCCTTGAAAAATACGATAGCCTCTTCGACACTCATTTCAAGTACATCAGCAATAGATTTATCTTTATATTTTACTTCTAAAATCTCTTTTTTAAATCTTTTACCGTGACAAGACTCACAAGTCAAATGAATATCTGCTAAAAATTGCATTTCGACTACTGTTTCACCCTCGCCTTTACAAGTTTCGCATCTTCCACCATCTACGTTGAATGAAAAATGTTTGGTCTGATAACTGCGGATTTTGGATAGTGATTGTTCAGTAAAAAGCTGACGGATGGCATCATACGCTTTGATATAGGTAATTGGATTAGAGCGGGAAGAACGACCGATGGGGTTTTGATCAACCATTTCCACTTTAGAAATACCTTTCTGAGGTACTATCAATTCTCGAAAACCTTTTGGATTTAGTGGAGTATCTTGCAAATATTTTTCCAATGCCGGAAAAAGTGTTTCTTTTATCAGAGTGGTCTTTCCCGAACCGGATACACCTGTGACAACCGTTAAAGATTGAAGAGGAATTTGCACATCTATATTTTTGAGATTGTGCATACGGCAACCTTTTAGCTGAATATAGTTAGGCGATTCTCTACGTATAGATGGCAGAGGAATTTTTAGTTGACCATTGAGATATCGGGTAGTCAGACTTTTATCATTACCGAGCTCATACTTCCCTGCATACACGACTTCACCACCAAATCTCCCTGCACCCGGACCTATATCTATCAGATCATCTGAACTTCTAATCATATCTTCTTCATGTTCAACGACTACGACCGTATTTCCCAAATCTCTCAAATTTCTTAATACCTTGATAAGTCTGCCGGTATCTTGTGGATGTAAACCTACACTCGGTTCGTCCAAAATATAAATCGAATCTGTCAAATTACTACCCAAAGCCCGCGTAAGATTGATTCTTTGAGATTCTCCGCCCGATAAAGTATTAGCCATTCTGTCTAAAGTCAGATATTCCAATCCGACATCTATCATCAATTTTAAACGGCTTTTTATTTCCTGCAAAATAATAGTGGTAATCGTTTCATCGTGCCGGTCTAATTGTAGATTTTCGAACCATTGATTCAAATCTTTTATCGGCATTTGTATCAACTCGCCTATATGTCTTTCTGCAATTTTCACATATTGGGTTTCTTTTCGCAAACGCATACCATGACATTCGGTACATTTTGTCCTACCACGATATCTTGATAGCAAGACCCTATATTGGATTTTGTAAGTTTGAGATTCTACATCATCAAAAAACTGTTTGATACCCAAAGCTTTTTTACTACCATTCCACAATTGTCCGTATTCTTTTTCCGTCAAATCCATAACAGGTGCATGAATAGGAAAATCAAAGCTGTGAGATTGATTGACAAATTGCTGTCTCCACCAGCCCATACTTTCTCCTTTCCAAGGTGCAACAGCTCCTTCATAGACTGATTTTGATTTATCGGGAATCACCAAATCTTCATCTATTCCCAAGATATTTCCAAAACCTTCACAAGTCGGACAAGCGCCATAGGGTGAGTTAAAATTGAAGAACTGTGGAGTAGGTTGTTCAAATTGTAGCCCATCCAACTCAAACAAAGAACTAAAATCTACAGTTTCAGTTTCCGGAATATCTATCCTACAATGACCGTTTCCGATATCAAAGGCTTGTTGTACCGAATCTGACATACGGTGTATAGATTCCTCGTCTTTCTTTACAATAGATCTATCAACAATGATCCAATTTTCTTGTACCCGAAAAAGTTTATCCATCTTTTTGTCATCACCGATAATTTGATCCAGTCTAACCTGTTTTCCATTAGAAATAATTCTATAAATACCTTTCTGTACAAACTCTTCCAATAAATCGGGCGATTTCTTCAAAGGAGTGAGTATCTGATACTTCACACCTTCGTCTAATTTACAGAGAAAATCCACTACATCTGTCACTTCATGTTTTTTTACTATTTCCCCTGAAACCGGCGAGTAGGTTTTACCTATTCGGGCATACATCAAGCGCAAGTAGTCATATATTTCGGTCAAAGAACCCACAGTAGAACGTGTAGTGCCAATATTTACTTTTTGCTCAATGGCAATAGCAGGTGACAATCCTCTGATATAATCGACATCCGGCTTATCCATACGATCCAAAAACTGTCTAGCATAAGACGAAAGAGATTCTACATATCTCCTTTGTCCTTCCGCATATAAAGTATCAAACGCCAAAGTAGATTTCCCCGAACCTGACACACCGGTAATCACCACCAACTTGTGTCTCGGTATTTCGACAGTTATATTCTTGAGATTGTGCGTTCTTGCACCTTTGATAACGATATTGTCTTCTGAGTCCATTTTCACAATATGTAAACACTAATTTGGCTTTTTAAATGTTAAAATAACATTAAGAATTTGTTTATAAAACTTATATTTACGAACATTGTCACAATTTTAAAGAAAAACTTTCAAAACCCTTTTAAATAAGCAAGATATAAGAAAAATTTCTACACTTACTGATCCATAACATTAAAAAAAATAGTCCATGAATAGTGTAGCAATAAAAGATAAAGAACTTATCCATAGTTATCTTAAAGGCGAAATTTCTTCATTAAATACGCTTATCAATAAGCATAAGCATAGGGTTTTTACATCCATTTATCTTTTAGTAAAAGATAAATTCGTAGCTGATGATTTGTTTCAAGAGACCTTTATCAAGGTGATAGACAGTTTAGATTCCGGCAAATATAAAGAAGAAGGCAAGTTTTTACCGTGGGTTTTGAGAGTAGCCCACAATATAACCATCGACTATTTCAGGAAAACAAAAAGAAATCCATCATTTATAAATAGTGAAGATAACAACATCATGTCTTCTATAAAAGATGAAGATGTAGAACATTTTCAAAGCACCAATTCTTTAGAAGTTTCCATAAAAGCACTTATCCAACACCTGCCTGCCGAGCAGAGGGAAGTCTTGGTCATGCGACTTTATGCGGAACTTAGTTTTAAGGAGATTTCGGAGATTACAAAAGTCAGTATTAATACCGCCCTTGGACGTATGCGATATGCACTTATCAACCTTAGAAGAATGATAGAAGAAAGAAATTCTATTGTCGGTATTGATTACAATCAATTGAAACAGTTTTGATATATAGAGCAGAAAATAAAAAACCATCTCTTTTCGAGATGGTTTTTTATTTTTAGAATCAATTAAGAGTTGTAGATAGAATCTATTTCTCTACTGTACTTCTCATTAATGACCTTGCGTTTAATTTTCATGGTTGGTGTCAACTCTTTTGTTTCTACCGTCCATTCGTTAGGCAATAATTTGAACTTTTTAATTTGTTCGATATGGCTAAAGCTCGGATTTTTCTTATCTATCACGCTTTGATACAATTCTATCACCTTGCTGTTATTTACCAAGTCATTATTATCCTTGAATGATATATTATTTGTAGCGGCCCATTCTTTAAGGGTTGGAAAGGCAGGTACTATTAATGCAGATACAAATTTCTTGCTTTCTCCTACCAACATGATTTGCTCTATCAAGAAATCTTCTCTCATAGAACTTTCTATTGGTGCAGGAGCGACATATTTACCACCGGATGTTTTAAGTAACTCTTTTTTACGGTCTGTTATTTTCAAGAATTTTTTACCATTAGGTCCCGTCAAGAAAGTTCCTATATCACCTGTTTTAAACCACTCGCCATCCATTACTTCAGCAGTCTTTTCCGGATCTTTATAATATCCCATCATCACATTCGGACCTTTAGCCAATATCTCACCATCTTCCGCAATTTTAATTTCTACCCCGTCAATGGCTCTTCCGACAGTACCCAACATAGCATCATTTTCTTCAAATCTATTAAAAGTGACAACAGGTGAAGTCTCTGTCAGACCATAGCCTTCTCTAATCGGCACACCGGCAGCTGAGAATACTCTTGCTATTTTTAAAGGTAACGCTGCCGAACCTGAGACGATACCAATGATTCTGCCACCCAAAGCATCCCGCCATTTGCTAAATATTAATTTATCGGCAATCTTCATTTGCAAGCCCGGTCTTTTACCAAATGTATAATCATTGGTTAATCCCAAAGCCCAGAAGAAAAGTGACTTTTTAAATCCGGTTAATTCCATTCCTTTATTAACGATTTTTTCATATACTTTTTCCAATAACCTCGGGACTGTTGTAAAGAAATGGGGTCTGACTGTCTGAAGTTTTTCACCCAAAGTGTCAATGTCAGAATAATAAATATTGATACCTACCAATGTATAGGTATAGACTACCATTCTTTCAAAGACATGGCAGAGTGGTAAAAAGCTAAGCCCTGACTGACCGGCTTCAATAGGCAATTCTACAACAGTCGCTTTCACGTTAGAAATTAGATTATTATGTGACAACATCACACCTTTGGGTAATCCGGTAGTACCGGAAGTATAAATAATAGTAGCCAATTCTTCCGGTTGTATTTTGGCACCTCTTTCTTTTATCTCATTTACATCGCCACCTTTACCGGCTTCTATAATTTCAGACCAATTGTTAGCACCCACGACATCATCGATGGTGTAAACGTTTTGTAGAGAGCTAACTTTATCTTTAGCTGCAGTTACTTTTTTATAAAGTCCTTCATCTTGAACTATACAAATTTTTGCCTCGCAGTGATTTAATATATATTCGTATTCACCTTGGCTGATAGTAGGATATAAAGGAACATTGATTGCACCAATTTGACCTATCGCAATATCACAAATATTCCATTCAGGGATATTGGAGCTTGTAACCAAAGCTACTTTATCACCCGGCTGGACTCCCAATTTTATCAACCCCAAGCTGACTTGTTGTGCTTTGTCAATTAAATCTTGAGTACTGTATTTTATCCAATTTCCATTTTTCATCCCTGCCAAACTGACTTCCTGAGGATTGTTGTCTCTTTGATAATAAATGACATCAAACGTTCTTTTAACACTATCCAAGTTTTTCATTTTTATAATATTTATTTTATATAATGTTGTAAATCAAATCAATTATTCAAAGTTAATTTTTTAATTTTTAAAAGCATTTATATCTTATTTATTCCGTAACTTTTTCTTATAAGGTTCAAATCTACAAATAAATTTACTTGTTAAGATAGATTTTACATTGAATTTGCAATATAGACAACACTCTTTAATGTGAAGTTAACAAACTGGCAGAATGACTCTATCTATTCATCAAAAAAAGAGCTTGAATTGTGTCAAGCCCTTTTATCTTCACTGAACTAAATTATATGAGAAATGTACTTATAGCCCTTTTACTTCAGCCAATAAGTCGGTGCCGGGTAAATATCCCATGATCTTTTTTACCAATTTCCCATCCGGATTTAGAATCAATATAACAGGATGTGCTCTCAATCCATATTTTTGCATGACCATAGGACCGTCTGCATCTTGTTCCGCTTCTACTTCAATAGTGACAAGCCTATTGTTAAAATAATTGCCTACTTTAGCTTCTTTGAAAGTTTGATTTTGCATCATTTTACAGGGCGGACACCAAACTGTATAAACATATAAAGCCACATTTTTATTTTGTTTCTTCGCCAATTGCAAGGCTTCTTTATAATTCAATTTCTGAAATTGAATTCCATTATTTGTCGTTGCCGGCACTTTGGCAATGCCTGAATTGGAGACAAACAAAATAAAACTTAAAGAGAACAAAACACTCAATACCTTTTTCATGATTTTCTAATTTATTCCTTTATATAACGGCAAATTACAAAGAATGGTTCTAATTTGTAGATAAAATCGGTTTATTTTTTCTTAAACAGTTCATTCCTTCTAAAGAGTTGGTGTTCCGGTGGAGAAGTTCTAAGTTTTATTCGTTCGGGGTTTCTTGGTTTCAGATGATTTGCATTATTAGAGTCTGTCTCAAATATTTTATTTTCTTTAAACAGATCATTCTTTTTAAATAATTCTTGGTTGGGTGAAAAGACGGGCGAAAAGTAATTTTCCGGCAAAGGAGGAAAACTAATTGAGAGGTCTAAAATTGCCAAATGATCAGACGAATAATGTTGTTTATACTGCTCGTATTTCCTGACGATATTTCTAACATAAAAGTACGGCTCACTGCCTCGACAGTATCCGTACTTGCAGACCGGATCCAAATAATAATATGGGTTGGATTTATTGAGTAAAAAATAATCGACATTGTTATCCCATTTTTGCGGATTTTTACCATATTTCCTTGCCAAAGCCTGTGCGTCTCTCACATGGCCTTCTCCTGCATTGTACGATGCAATAATAAATTTTTTTCTTTCCGAATCATCTTTAATGTCACTCCAAAAGTCTTCCAACCATTTGATATATTTTGTTCCCGTTTTGATATTCAATTCGGGATGATATATTTCCTGCATGGTATTTAATCCAAATCTTCTCGCAGTAGCCGGCATCAACTGCATCAAGCCTGTCGCACCTGCCCATGATTTTGCATCTGATTTGAATCTGGACTCCTGCCATATCATTGCCGCCACCAATCTCCAATCCCAAAGGATGTTTCTGGAATATTTTTGTATCCAGAAGTCATAGATAGAAATATTGGCAGTATTAAGCACATCAGCAGAAGTCCCGTTCGTATTTGTCACCCTCTCTGTCTTAAAATATCTATCATACAATTCATAAATAGACTCATCTTCTTTAGATTGGGAAATAAACTGATTGAGCTTACTTAATAAGTTTTTATTCTCCTTATTTAGAACAAAGGCTATTTCTTGCGGTGCTGTCAATGCACATGAAATATCAATATTATCAAAGTAATCACTATTGATAAGAGCAATTTCCTTTGGTGCAATTGTATAATCTATTTCAGACTTTGCTACCAGACGAATCAAATCTTCGGTAGAGACATTTGAATCAAGGGATTGTATATTAATAGGTGTTTTTAGTCCGAAGTTGATTTCATTCAGTGCTTGAATAGAAGATGACTGTTCGGAGACAACAAGTGTCTTGCCTGATAAGTCACTTACTTTATCTATATTATAAGTGTCTTCACTCTTTGATTTTCTTTGTACCAGTACCCATTCACTTTGAGTGTAAGGTTGTGAAAAAGTGACCTCTTGAATAGGCAGATTCATCACAGGGACATAGTACGCCATAATATCGGCTTGATGGCTGATCAGTTTTTGAAACATCTCTTTTTCATCCTGTACGACAATAACTTTCAGCTTTTTATTATTCGTATCTGAAAACTTTTTTAATAAATCGTACTCAAAGCCCATTTCCTGATCCCTATACAGAAAATATCCGGTGGGATTATAAGCAGTTACCATCACGAGAGTGCTTTTCCCGTTAAAGTTGCTTGCAAAAGGGAAAGATTTTAAATAAAAAAAATAGGTCGCAATCATTAAAAAGATTAGAACACTGACTATCAATGCTACATAATACTTTTTATTCATGTCCTATTTACAGCAAAATTTTTTATCCAATCTAAATAAATGAGAAAGCTTTTAGTTACCAAAAGCCTTTTGCAGCTTTTCTATCCCAATGATATTATACCCTTCTGTAGAAAAATCAGCTTCATCAGGGACGATTTCATCAATATGGGTTATTTTTAAGGAAGCCGGTTCTTTTTTTTCGGTTAGATAATCCACTTGCATAATAAGTCCATGCAAATCATTTGTCAATAGTTGTAAAATATTATTATCATCCTTTTCACTCATATAAAGTAAGACACTCAAAGGATTATAGTCAAATTGGTCAGCAATCCATGCTTCTAAAGTGTCTGTTTCATTAAAAACTTTGTATCGGGTACAATCATAATCTAAAATCTTCCTCTTCTCATTCGTTTTTTCGATAGTAAAGCCACTCTCTTGGGGTGTCCTCTGATCTTTTATAGGCGATACTATGCCTAATCTATTGATTTCGGCACCATTCACCAAAGTTGTAAACTTTTTCTGTTTAGGATTAATAATCACTCTGATATCGGTTTTTCCTTTAGAGTTTAATTTTAAACTGGTCAAACTGTCATTCACTGAAAAGAGTAATTTCATTTCATTCGATGGATCTTGTGATTCTAATTCAATATGTCCCACAAAAGGCGATTGGGCAAAGCCGAAAGTGGAAACAAAAATAAGTGAGAGAAGTAGTATAAAGTTTTTCATAAGTAAAAATTTTTATTCGGTAGGAAAGCAAAAAATGTTTGTATTAAATTGTTTATCAAACATATCAAAAAGCATAAAGGTATAAACAAAATAAAAATATAAAAATTACTAAATCCGGTTGTCCAAAAGTAAGCATAGGTCAAAGCAATAAGTAGTAGAATCCACTTTTGTAAATGATAAGCCACTGTCCTTGCTTTTTTCTAATAAAACTTTTTAAACAAATTGTCTGCCAAAAGAGTCCACAAATAAGATAAAGTGAGATTTGTGGGACTCATTTTCATAGCTTAAATAATGGATTTGAAGAAATAAAAAGCAATGACACTGGTGGTAATCAGTTTCAAACCAAGTCCCAAAAGAAATCCGATAAATGAACCCAAACCGGACTTTAAAGCAGTATCAAAATTATTTCCTGCTATCAGTTCCCCTATCGTCGCCCCCAAAAGAGGGCCTACTATAACGGATAAAAAACCAATAAAAGGTGTGAGAACAAAAATACCTACCAACATCCCAATAACGCTCCCGCGGACACCTGCCTTGGTGCCACCAAACTTGTGTGTACCCCAAATAGCAACAAAGTTGTCCATAATTGTTACCAATATACTGATAACCCCTAAGATTATCAAGCTGATGCCACTAATCGTGGACTGCTCTAAAAAATAATAAATCAAAACAAGTGCAAGAAAAGCAACAGGAGGTCCCGGTAAAGGTGGTAAGATACAACTCACATAACCTATGATAAGAAGTATGATACCTATTGTAATGATGAGTGCAACCATAATTTAGCTTTATCTACATGAAATAAAAATCATCTTTCACATAAAAAAGTACTTAAAAATAAGCTATAAATCTCGTTATTCAAGCATTAAATACATTTAAACCAAAAATTTAATTCCTTGAAAGCTTTGTAGGATAAACTATCCCGTCTATTTTTGGGATATGACAAATGATAGACCTGTAATATTGGTGACAAATGATGATGGAGTTATATCAAATGGTATCAGAGCTTTAGTAGAGGTTGCCAAAGAATTTGGAGATGTAGTAGTTGTAGCACCTGACAGTCCTCAATCCGGAATGGGGCATGCCATCACTATTCACGATATGTTGAGACTTGAAAGGGTAAATATTTTTGAAGATGTTGCGGCATACCAATGTAGTGGTACACCCGTAGATTGTGTAAAAATAGCTATTTCTCAGATTTTAAAGAGAAAGCCCGATTTGTGTCTTTCAGGGATTAATCACGGCTCTAACTCTTCCATAAATGTCATCTATTCAGGTACGATGTCGGCTGCGATGGAAGCATCCATTGACGGAATCAAAGCCATCGGTTTTTCACTTTTAGACTATTCGGCCGAAGCTGACTTTGAAGGTTCCAAGCATTATGTCAGAATCATTACCCAACAAATATTGGCCAATGGGCTTCCAAGTGGATGTTTGCTAAATGTCAATATCCCAAAACTACCTTTATCGGAAATAAAAGGTATGAAAATTTGTAGGCAGGCGATGGCACATTGGGAGGAAGATTATGATGGAAGAGTTGATCCCACCGGCAGAAAATATTATTGGCTGACCGGCGAATTTGTCAATGAAGACAATGGTGAAGATACGGATGTATGGGCTTTGGAAAATGGATATGTTTCGATAGTGCCGGTACAATATGACCTGACACACCAGCACGGATTAAGATTCTTAAATAAGTATTGGGATGTATAATTTAAAGAAAGAATCTACTTTTTGGGATAAATGGGACAAACCTTTGACAGGATTTATCATCGGTATCCTTGTGCCGGTAATTGCTTATTTTATTATTTGTTCTTCAAAATATGTTTACAGTGATTTTTCTTCATTTATGTCTGTTTTATTGAGAAAATACAATGATCCGGTCATCTTAAAAGCGTCTGTGTTTCCCAACCTTCCGATTTTTTTAATTCTTAATATCTTCAAAAAACATTTGATTTGTAACGGGCTCTTTTTTGCCTCCCTCCTATTTATCATCCCCATGTTGATTATTAGATATTTATAACATTGAAATACTTTTTTGTCACTGGTGAAATTTCGGGTGAGCGACATACCGCTCAACTTATCCATCAACTAAAAAAAATGGATACTTCACCCATTTTCTATGGGACAGGCGGAAAGGCTATGCAAGATGCCGGAGTACAATTAGTATTGAATATCCGTGAAATGGCATTCATGGGGCTGATAGAAGTCCTCAAGAATATCTTCAAGATTCGCAAAAATTTTAAAACTGTCAAAAAAAGTATTTTGGAAATCCAACCTGATGTAATCGTATTAGTGGATTATCCGGGGTTTAATTTAAAGATAGCCCAATGGGCGAAAGAAAGAGGTTTTAGAGTAGTGTATTATATCGCTCCAAAAGTATGGGCGTGGAAAGAAAATAGGGTAAAAAAGCTTAAAGCATATATTGATTTACTTTTGGTGATTTTTCCTTTTGAAGAAGGTTATTTTCAACAGCGAGGTATTCCGACAAAGTTTGTAGGGAATCCTTTGGTGGAAAATATTTCCGAGCCAAAAGAAATAACAACAGACAATATCATAGCGATTCTGCCCGGTAGCAGGAAACAAGAAATTGAGAAATTTTTACCTGTGATGTTGGAATCTGTATATGGCGAACTCAATAGCCATCAAATCATTGTAGCAGGCATCTCCGAATTGGGAGAAGATTATTATTTTCCTATCATGAAAGGGAAAGCTACACTCGTCATGGACAAAACGCAGGAAGTTTTGGAAGAGTCAAAATTAGCCATTGTAGCTTCAGGTACTGCATCATTAGAAGCTGCATTATACAATGTGCCACAGGTGGTTTGCTATGCCGTACATCCTATCACTTATTTTTTTGCAAAGCTTTTTATCAAGGTCAAATACATTTCTTTAGTGAATATTATCATGGATAAAATGGTAGTTCCCGAGTTGATACAAGGTGATTTTTCTCCACAAAACATAAAAAAAACAGCAGTTGGTGTTTTGAAAGATAGAAATATCATCCAATATGACTATCTTCGACTCCGAGATAAAATGGGTGTCGGCAACGCATCGAAAAATGCTGCCACATACATTTACAGTTTTTTGAAAAGGGGGATTAGCTCAGTTGGCTAGAGCGCTTGCATGGCATGCAAGAGGTCATCGGTTCGAGCCCGATATTCTCCACTCCTTTTTAATTGACTTTCGTAATCAAAATCTCTACTCTTTGATTTTGGTTTCTTCCTTCGGCAGTATTATTTGAGGCTATATTTTGTGTCTTGCCATAACCTTTGGCACTCAATCTATCTGCACTTACTCCTTTTGTCACCAAATAATCTTTTACCGCGACAGCTCTTTTCTTTGAAAGCTCATCGCAAAATGCATCATCGCAAAGTCCATTGGTATGCCCACCGATTTCTATATTTATTTCTTTATTTTTAATCAGATAAAGAGCTAATCTATCCAAATCGGCATGGGATCTTGCTTGGATAAAAGAGGCGTTGACGACAAAGTAAACATTGTTTAAGACCACTTTTTCACCCACTTCTTTTTTCATATCATTGAGCAGATTGTCTATGCTTTTTTGTAAATCGGAAGTCTGTACCTGTTGAGTCATAGCTTGGTTTTGTGTCAGACTTTTTGCTTTTATATTTTCCAAACTGTCTAATTCTCTTTTCAGCTTATTGATGTCTTTG
This sequence comes from Chitinophagales bacterium, assembly GCA_023957215.1. Taxonomy (GTDB): domain Bacteria; phylum Bacteroidota; class Bacteroidia; order Chitinophagales; family JADIYW01; genus JAMLHH01. Next base: position 23,779 of record JAMLHH010000031.1, on the reverse strand, counting down.
TACTGCTGGTTTTTGAGCAAGTCCAATTTTTTTCTTTCATTTTCAATCTTTTCTTTCTCTAAAGCAAGTTGCTCTTTTTCCATCTTCATCTGTTCTATATTCAATGCAAGTTGTTCTTGTTCAGAAAGCAAGTTTTGATTCTCTTTTTGAATATTTTCTTTATTTTCTACAAAATCTGAAGCTTGTTGTGCCAAAGCATTCTTGTGGGTTTCCAAAGCATTGATACTATCAAGGAGTGCATTTCTTTTTTGTTCCCATTCCAAAAATTCTTTCCGGCTGACTGTATCTATCGTTTGAGTACCCAGTGCAATAGGTTGTTCTGAAATATTTGCTACCAAACCATTTTCAGAAAGAACTACTTCATCGTTTGAATCAAGTTTCAGATTATCATTGTCAGCGACAGGTTCTTGTATTTTCTCTATCGTTTTTGCCACTTTGGGTTCTTCTTTCCCTACTCTTTTTTGCTGATTAGCTTCCTCCAGCTTTTTCAATTTCTCTTCTAATGCCGTCAACTGCGAATCAGACTTTTTTGTTACAATAGGACTGCTTGTTTGAGAGAAAGTAGGCTGAGTGGAATTCGGATTTGTAGATTGGGTGATTTCAGAAGCAACTGTCTGAGACGGTTCAATGTTTGTTTGATTTTGTGATTTCTTTTTATCGTTTTCTTCTTGCAGTTTTTTTAGCTTTTCTTCATACACAGAAAGTGCTTTATCATAAGAAGCAGTCGGAATACCTGTCGTTTTTATTGAGCTGTCAGTAGGCTCACTTTCTTCCTTTTCAACTCTTAAAATGGGCTGGGAAGACTCTACCTGCATAAGTTGTCGTTTCAGGTCATTGATTTTACTATCGTAAGAAGCATCATATTGAGGAACTGAAGCTCTGTCAAAGGTCGGCAAAGGTCGTTGTGAATAATTTTGTGGATGATGATTCAATCTTGAATATTGGGATTCCAAGTTTTTTATATCACTATCTATTTGTTTTTTCCTTTTATCCAAGTCTTGAAGTGATTGGTTATCTGTTGTCTTGTTCCCGTCTAATTGTTTTTTCAGCTCTTCGATTCTTTTATCTACTGCCGAAGTTTCATACTGCTGATAAGGTTTTAAAGCCGGTATTTCTACTGTGTAACTTGAATAGAGAGCAGGATCTATTTTCACCTCATCGGGACGAAGTTGTTTGGGTAATTTTATTCTAAAAATATCATTGAGACCATAACCACCTCTGTCACTGGAATAATAAGCATACTCACCTGACGCAGGAATGGTATAATAAATATCCATTCCGATGGTATTGATATTCGGGCCGAGATTGACGGGAGTTGACCAGTTTTTCCAAGTATTGTCCAATCTTTTACTCATATACATATCCAAATCTCCATAGCCATTGTACCCATTGGATGAAAAGTAAATCGTCTTTCCATCTGCTGCCAGAAATATACTGGCTTCTGCACCGGCAGTATTCAGATCCGGTCCCATATTCATAGGCTCTGTCCAAGTGCCATCTGCATATCTAAAACTGACGTATAAATCCATGTCGCCATAAGTATCATCTCGTTCTATTGCCATCACCAACACTTTTTCGTCTATACTCAAATGATAACAGACATACTTATTTTTATTGTACATATTGATGATATCTAATGCTTTAGGTTTGCTCCAAGTACCGTTTTTTTGTCTATAACTCACGGCGACACCCTGTCCTTCCGTCCTATAATCATACTTATTGGCTAAGTACATAGTATTGCCGTCAGGGCTGATGGCACAAACAAAATTATGTTCGTCTGTATTGAGTGGCGCACCGATGTTATATGCTTTTGACCAAAATCCGGTAGGGGATTTTTGAGAAACATAGATATCATCTTTTTTCTCCATCCCCATATTTTCAGGTGCGTTTTTTCTCGCAAAATACAAGGTTTGATTGTCCGGCGAAATGATAGGTAGCATATCGTGATACTGTGAGTTGACCCTATTTCCGAGATTTTCCGGTCGCGGGACAATATCCGTATATTCAAGGGTATTGATTTTGGGTTGTATTTTTTTGCCGTCAGACGAAATTCCTATACAGTCAATTTGTGGAAGTGTCTTAAAATCGGCATATCTCAGCTCCAATCTCAGTCTTGAGACTTTGTAATTTGTAAGAGGTATAAAGTAGTTAAAAAAGGCATCCGCTTTGGGTTGGGATTGTACGGTTTGAGCTTGGTTGTAAACAATATTTTCTTTGCCATAAGCATCTATCAACACGATTTTGGAAATCGCTCCGGCTAAAAGATTTTCACCTATACCAATTTGTTGCACATTGACGGCTTTAGGAAATTCCACTGTGATGCTTGCTTCGTTTGTACGGGAGGCAGGTGTCCAAGATACAAGACTTCTTTCTTGGTAAGGCATCCCATTGGGTTCACCTAAAATTTGATTTGCACTAAAATTCTTGTTGTCATATTGGGAGGAGTAATTCACTACTCTTGAAGCCCATACAACTTCTTGTGCTTTTACATTCTGAAAAACAAAAGATAGAAAAAGTAAAATGATAAGTCTTGGCATCTTATTGGTTTTCTTGGTGAAAATGAATTGCTAATTTCATACCAATTTAATTATTTTTGGTGATATGAAGGTTTTAATCAGAAAATACAAATTATTTTAAACGCCAACTTTCATCTGCTTGATATTGATGAAAAAGCCTAAATTAACGTAATTTTTTTAAGTGACATAAAAATCCGATTCAAATAAGGTTGGAAATCATCTTTAACAGGAATAATATTAAAGGATGGCTTTTTAGGAAATGATAAAATTCACACTTCAGACTTCTAACTTTGTACTTCCAAACTCTATCTTATCTGATATCCCAATCTCAACATTGCCATCGTACCTATTACAGGTGAGCCTACAAAGTATTGGTGTTTGTTGTTGTAAAGATTTTGGACGGACAAAGTGGCATTTAGCTTATCAAAGAAAGTAGGTGTCCAAGAGATGTCCAAATCCATATCGTGAAAAGCACTGACATGACCGGTAAAATTACCCGAGTTGACAGGGAAGCCTGCCATCCATCTAAATCTTGCACCGACATTGAGGCCAATTTTCTTAATATGATAACTTGCTCCTGCATTCACCCGATGTTTAGGTGCATTTAAAGCTACATAACCATGTTGCGCCCCCGGGATCGGAATGGAATCTTTATCTACGAAAGAATAATTTGCATTCACTATAATATCTTCTGAAAGAAATGCTGTCAAACCCAAATCCACTCCGTATAAAGTGACATCACCTATATTACGTGTTACCATCAACATTTCAGGTCCATTTGCTTGTTGTGGATTGATGACACCTATCGGTAAATTACTAACGGCAGTTTTAAACAATGCCAATAATTCATCTTCACCTGTTCCGTTTTTATTTCCGTCAAATTTTGCATTTTTATCCAAAAGAGCTGTCAATAAAGTCTTATAAACTGCATTTTGGGGATCATTAAATCTTTGACTGATTTCAGGGCCTACATATTGTAATAATACATCCGGATCAAACATCACTGCCGGAGTAACAAATGTTACCGGAGCAATATAATTTTTATAATCCGTCCTATACAAATCTACCGATAATGACAACATTTTAGCTACCAAACCTTTATACCCAAATTCATAATTATAGGTTTGCATCGGCCGTAAGCCACTGATATCTTTTATATTTGTCCAATCAGATGGCGTAAAAGTTCTATCTGTGGCATTCAAGTCTCTCACTACTTGCGGTATATTGGATGGAATTGTCGCAGGTGTCAAATCACTGATTAATTGATCAATTAAATCATTGATGATAGGCAAATCTGGCATATTGGGAAATTGCGTGACAAATTGTTCTTTGATAGCAGATAAAATCCCTTGCCAACCGATATTGTTAAAATTAGGATCACCTACATTATAATATTGATATCTATCTCCACCATAAGGAGAGCGAAATTGTGGTCACAGCTGATGATCATAATAAGGATTATTGTTAAAACTATATTGAAAACCCGAATTAGGCGTTCCCAATACTCTTACTGGAATATCTACTGGAATAGTTGCCTGCTCTGCATCAATATAGTACGCAGCGGGGCCGGCTGTCTTATATGCCTTGTTAAAAACAAATCGTAGGTTTTGTCCTGTACCCGGTTTGAAAATAAAGGCAGCTCTTGGTGAAATAGATATTTTTTCCAATTGTGTACCATAGTCCATTCTTGAAGCAGCAAGTATTTCTAATCTTGGATGTATTTGATATTTGGCTTGAAGATATGCCCCTGCTTCTTGAATGTTGTCACTTTCTTCATAGCGACCATTTAAAGTATGTTCTGAATTAGGATTGTAGAAAAAAGCATCTGTACCATAAATCAAGTTTAACTTTTTACCTATATCTGTTGTATGTTGTAATTGAAGTGCATAAAACTTCGATTTGTCTTTAAACATCGACCCTGTGGGTACATAATATGAATCCCTCGCTTGGTTTCCGTTCATATACACTTGTGCAAAAAGTTTTTTCCACATAATGCGGGTTTGGGCATAGTAGTATTTCCATCCTCTGTTTTGCATAGCTCCTATCGGTGTCATATCTACACCGGAATATGTATTAAATCCACCGGACAAAATCAAATCCAAATCTTTTTTGAATCGAAAATCCATTCTGCCATCTACACTCACCTTGCTAATATGCTCATCCCTGACATTATTGACCTCTTCACCTTTGTTTTTCGGGTCAATACTGCCATCTCTCAATAAATATTTCGGGCCGGAGGTGGAAGGTAATGAACGAATAATTTTGACCGGCTCACTGGGTTCACTGTATTTCCAATCCAAACCTTTAAACACCTTGGTGGAAACTTTATACCCCATTTTAACTCCTCTTTTTTTTGTCGTTCTAATCGTATCAGCGTGTCGGAATGCAAAAGTCCTGATAGTCCTTTCCGTAATATCTTTTTCGTCAAATCTCGGATAAGGATTGTTCTTATTGGGCAAAGTATCGGAAATATAGGATCTTACTCCCAAGCCCACTGAAATAGTCGTTTCAGGTTCATCAATCGGCGATTTGGTGATGATGTGTACAACACCGCTCACTGCATTGGGACCATAAAGTGCAGATGCCGGACCTCTAACAACTTCTATTCTGTTAATATCATCATTATCAGTTGGTATCATATTGAAAGAGTTGAGACGAAGTGAAGGCAAAGAAGCAATGCGGTTGTCCACCAAAGTCATCAAGTCATTTGAAAAATACCCGTTAAAACCTCTCACAGACGGTGTACCTCCTTGAATACCACTTTTATTGATATGCACACCTGTGACATCTTTCAAAAAATCCATTGCGTTGGAAGCCACTCTGTTTTTGATAGTTTCTGCTCCTACAACCGAAATGGAGGAAGGTGTTTCCAATATTTTTTCCTGTTTCCTCGACCCACTGACGACAACAGTATTGAGTTCTATGTTTTCAGATTGAAGTCTGACATTCAGTACTTTATCGACATCAATCATAAACTTTTCGTCCTTGTAGCCCACATATCTAAAAACCAAAGTATCAGCTTTGGCTACTTTGATACTATAATTCCCATCAAAGTCAGAAACCGTGCCACTCAATTTTTTACCATCTATAAAGATATTGACACCTATCAACTCTTCTCCAGTTTCATAATCAGTGACTTTTCCGGTGACTTTATAAATGTTTTGTGCACTTACCACAAAAGGTAAAAACAACAAAAAACAAAATATACTTTTCATACAATAATGTCTTTGTACTCAAAGTTATCTTTTATAACAAAAAATTATAAGTAAATTTAGAATTAGATATTAACATCAAATGCAAACATCCGAAAACATACAGATAATTCAACATTATAAAATGTTCAATTACAATAGAAAACTGTTGAATACCTATACAAAAACTGTTTCCGGCACTCTGATATGCAGGTGATGAAGCTTTTCACTGATTGGTATCTGACACGCCAATCTGCTATTTTCAGAATGCTCAGGTAGAGATTCTAAAACACTCAACTCATCATCTTGCATTTCAGGAATTTCAAGTTCATCTTTATTGAGTAATTCTATCACACAAGTCGCACAGATAGCCATTCCCCCACAAATTCCCTGAATATTTTCGTTTTCACCTCTCAAGACTTCCATCAGACTCATCTGTATGCCCAATGGTATCTCTAATATTTTCTCTGTTCCGTCTTTATCTTCTATAAAGATTTCTATACTTTCCATCTCAAATTAAAAACCATGAACACCATTTACTGTCGTGTATTTCAAGACGTATTTTTGATTAGGATTGATAATTTTAAATGCGCTTTGACACATCAATGCTGCTTCATGAAAACCACAAAGTATCAGATTGAGTTTCCCTTCATAATTATTGATATCACCGACGGCATATATACCCGGAATATTTGTAGAATAATCTTTTGTGTCAACATCTATTGCAATTTTGGTAATATTTAATCCCCATTCTGCAATAGGTCCTAATTTGGGACTCAAACCAAAAAGCGGTAAATAATAATCCACTTCTGTTTCAGTTTCCTCTCCGTCCAAACTTGTAATTGTCACTGACTTCAAAGTTTTGTCCCCAGATAATGCCGTCACATTTGATTTTAAATGAAGTTTCAATCTCCCTTCTGCATCTAATTTTTGAATTTTATCGGCAGAATCAGGTGCCCCTCTAAAAGTTTCTCCTCTATGTACCAAAGCAATCTCATCACACACATCCACCAAATAATTTGCCCAATCCAAAGCGGAGTCACCACCGCCGGCAATGACAACTTTTTTTCCACGGTACTTTTCGGGATCCTTTACAATATAATCCACACCATTTTTCTCAAAGTTTTCAAGATGGTCTATCTTAGGTTTTCTTGGTTCAAAACAACCCAAGCCTCCTGCTATACAAATGATTTTAGCATGAATTTCAGTTCCTTCATGTCCGGTGAGTATAAAACTACCATCCTCTTGAGGTACAAGGCTTTCAGCTCTCTCACCCAAAGTAAAAGTCGGGTTAAAAGGTCTGATTTGCTCCATGAGGTTATCAATCAGCTCTTGTGCTAAAACCGTAGGATAACCCGGAATATCATAGATTGGTTTCTTGGGATATATTTCTGAAAGCTGCCCTCCCACTTGTGGAAGATAATCTATCAGGTGACATCTCATTTTTAACAATCCGGCCTCAAACACGGTAAAAAGTCCTACAGGGCCGGCTCCAACTATACAAATATCTGTTTCTATCATAGTCTATATTTATATTCTTGTGAAAATAGCCAATCAATTATTTGAAAACTCAAAATGAATTTAAACATAAAGTTAATTTATTGACAAATGCTACTTCCTCTGCAATTTTAAAATATTTTACATTGATTTTTTCAATAAAGTGACCAAACTTTCTTCAAAAGACAAAATCTTACATTATGCTAACAATGATAAGACTCTTTGTAAGACTTAACGAAAGTCATTTATTTTAGTACAAAATAATTCAGTACTTTTGCGCTTTCTAAAACGGAAATAGATTCATGGATATATTTATAAAGATTGCTCAACTGATGCTCAGTTTGACCATTTTGGTCTTCTTGCACGAGCTAGGACATTTTATCCCTTCAAAGATATTTAAAGTAAGAGTTTCAAAATTTTATGTATTTTTTGATTTTCTCTTCCCATTACCGAATATTTTGAAATTTTCACTTTTAAAAAAGAAAATAGGTGAAACAGAATATGGAATCGGCTGGTTTCCTTTCGGTGGATATGTACAGATAGATGGGATGGTAGATGAAAGTATGGACACTGCCAAACTCAATGAACCACCACAACCGTGGGAATTTAGAGCCAAACCGACATGGCAACGACTTATTATCATGATAGGTGGGGTCACTGTCAATATTTTATTGGCGATGGCTATCTATTCAGGTATCTTAATGGCTTGGGGTCAACAGTATCTACCGATGAAAAATGCGACCAACGGGATCATGGTGGCAGACAGTCTTGCAAACGAACTAGGTCTTCAAAATGGAGATTTTATCTTATCGGTCAATGAAAAACCTGTGGAGGATTTCAATGATTTCACCAAAGTGATATTGATTGAAGATGCAAAAACTATCGAAGTCAAAAGAAATGACCGCGATACGGTCTTAAATGTACCGGAAGATTTTGTTTCCAAAGTGATTTCCGAACGTTCACGCAGTAAGTCTTTACAATTTATTTTACCGCGCTTCCCGGTAGAAGTTGCCCAATTGGTTCCGGGTTCAAATGCTGATAAAGCCGGACTTTTGGCCAATGACCGTATCGTGGGCATCAATGATCAATCTACTATCTTCTTCGATGAGTTAACGGCAAATCTACAAGAAAACAAAGGGCAGGAAGTCAATTTGCAGGTTGTTAGAAATGGCGAAAACAAGACTTTAAAGGTTTTAGTAGATGATGAAGGTAAAATCGGTTTTGTACCTGATATGAATCTAAGTAAATATTACGATATTACAGTAGTCAAATATGGCATCATAAGTGCAATTCCTGCGGGGATAAAGTTAGCATTCAGCACTTTGGACAGCTATATCAAACAAATGAAACTCCTTTTCAACGGAAAGGCAAAAATGAGCGAATCTCTCGGTGGATTTGGCACGATTGCCAATGCTTTTGATAGTCATTGGAATTGGTTGTCCTTTTGGAACATGACCGCATTGATATCTATTATTTTAGCGGTGATGAATATTTTACCTATTCCGGCTTTGGATGGAGGTCATGTGGTATTTCTCTTGTATGAGATGATATTCAGAAAAGCACCACCTTTAAAGCTCATGGAATATGCTCAAATGGTCGGTATGGCCATCTTGTTATTTTTAATGCTTTATGCCAATGGTTTGGATATTTTTAGATATTTTTTCAAATAAAAAATAAAAAGCTGTTGCAAGAAATAGTTTTATTTATATCTTTGCCTCACCTTTTAACCAAGGATGCGGAAGTGGCGGAATTGGTAGACGCGCACGACTCAAACTCGTGTACTACGGTGTGAGGGTTCGATTCCCTCCTTCCGCACCACACTTTGATAGAGAGCTGTTAATCAGCTCTTTATTAGATTTTTTAAAAAAGTCATTCACAAGTCGCTCAATGAATTTACCCGGTGATCCATACAAAAAAGCTCAATTATATGATTGTGGTGGAAAAATTGGGAAAGGGAATGAATGGTATTTCAGACCTGCCGACAGAGAAATCATTTTCAGCAAAAATTAAATCAACCTTATGAACGCACGGTCAGAACGGTTTTTTGAAAAGTCCCAAAAATGGAATGAAGAATATAATTTGTTGCGCGAAATTATCCTTGAAAACAAAACGCTTGAAGAAGATTTTAAATGGATGCACCCATGTTACACTTTTGAAGGGAAAAATGTTGTGCTTATTCACGGTTTCAAAGAATATTGTGCTTTGCTGTTTCACAAAGGAGCTTTGCTAAAAGACCCGAAAGGCATTTTGATACAACAGACAGAAAATGTGCAGTCGGCAAGACAAATCCGATTTGCTAACGTAAAACAAATCGTAAATCTAAAATCTGTTATTAAAGATTATATCAAACAAGCAGTTGAAATTGAAAAGTCGGGAAAGAAAGTTGAAATGAAAAAAGTTACAGACTATCCCATTCCTCAAGAACTTCAACAAGCTTTAAATGACGACACAGCATTCAATAAAGCATTTTATACTTTAACACCCGGACGACAAAAAGGCTATCTGTTTTACTTCAATCAAGCCAAACAATCCCAAACACGACAAACCCGAATTGAAAAATATTATCAGCATATACTTGATGGAAAAGGTATTGACGATTGAACAAAAAACATTTTGCCAACAAGTCTTTTGTGTCAGACAGATTAATTGTGTCAATTAAACCTGATTTCGTTTTATCCTTCGACCTGCTTTGTCAACCAATTCTTTCATTGCCGACCGTTTATCTGAAGATCTAAAGCTTTTAATAACACGATAGTTCCTAGCTGATTTATCAATTACTTGAATATATGTTTTGCCATTTTTATGTTGAAACCGTCTCACAAACATAAAAGGCAAAGGTAAAAAGTAAAATTAACACCCAATATCGAAAATATTTAGATATTAACAAGAACATTATCAATCACTTACGATTTTGGCAAAATCACTGTGTGGAAGTCATGGCAAGTGCCTATCGCTCGTTTATAACACTTTATAAAGTTTGTATTGCGCTATTTTGTAGGACTTATTGTCTCTAATAAGTGCTTTGTTTTTATACAAAGACACAATACAGGTTCTCAGGGCATCCTTAAAATTTAAGTATCCAAAATAGGAGGGCGCCTGCCACGTCTGAATGAGCGTTTTAGGATGTTTGTCCTCCTCCGGTTTTAAAACGGTATAAGGTGTATAAAGAATATAATCACCTTTAGAAATAGGCAGACTTAAATTGGAATTCATAAAAGTGTAAGGTGGATTTTTTATGTTCATAATTGAATAAGCCGAGTCCCAGATGGGTTCAAAAGATGAAAAGTCAAACATCTTTTCGTCATTGCCTTTTTTATTCATAAAATACAGAGCTCCCGAACTGAAATGATTGCCTTGGTCTTTCCCTCCTAGCACATGAAATATGGTTTTGGTATGATATTTTTTATAATGTCGTTGAGTAATGTCACTCATGGTATTGATAATTTGATGGAAGTTTTTATTATTATATTTTTGAAATAAAATATCATTTATACCAAGACTGACATTGCCCATCTGTAGGATAACTGATAAATATAACAGGTATTTAAGAGTGTTTTTCGAGTGGAAATTTTTAATTAAAAATGGGATAATGAGGATATAAGCCGGAGTCAAGTAATGAGATGAATATGCAATTCCTTTTATGAAAAAAGTCAATATGTAGCCCACCGCACTCCAACCGAAAACATCATAAATATCTATTTTCTTTCGGATAGCACTTTGAATAAAGTGATAAGTAAAAAAAGGGAGAAATAAGATAAAAATAATCGGGTCTGCCAAAGTCCATTCTACGATACTCTTCAAAAAATTAATAAAAAAAGGAATCCCATTGGCTCCGTAATGGCTTTGTGCTTGGGGTAAAATAATTAAATAATAGATAGTCAGGGCAAGAATACCTGATAAAATCAGACCGATACCATTGTATAAAAACTTTTTATCGGATTGCTTTTCTATTGATGATGAATACATAAATAGGTTGCCGATTCCTAAAAAGATAACGCAAAGGATAGTAGGTTCTTTCAGATTCATCATATAATTACTACACAATAAAATTAGAATCAGATACAGCTTTTGATTTTTACCTTGAAGAAGTTTTAAATGTAAAATAAAAATTAGCCCCAAGAAAAAGATGATATATCTTTCAGGATACAGGAGGCGAAAATAAATACTGGTAAAACTTGTTGAAAATAATAATAGGGTATATAGTCCGGTTAAAAGAAAACGAGAGTTGTGAAGTAAGGGTCTTACTATGTAATAAAAGATATAACTATTGCAAATAAATAAGCAAAAGGAGATAAAATAGTAATAGGTAGATGAACCTGTTTTATTGAAAAAAGTCATTAAAAACAAATCAAAACCGTGCATCAAATTATACCGACCAGTGCTAAATTCCGAACTCTGAATACCGCGCCATTTGCCCTCATCAAATGCATTGAGAAAGAGAAAATCATCGTGTGGACTGTAATATTGAGTGTTGGTTAAGATTAAAATCCCATAAAACAAAGTGATACAAAAGAATAGGATTTCCGAATTTGCAAACTTTTGATTTGTTTTCATTTAATAGGTTTAATTTTAGTTTTCCTAAACTCGTATAAATGTACGCATATAGAATGAATCCGGCAATGTTTGGTATGAGAATGAGTAAATTAAAGACCGTGTGGATAAATTTTTAATCGTCATGAGATACACCGTTACATTCATAAATTAATCCTACCTTTGCTGACATATACAATGAATACTTCTTCAGTCACAAAAGTTCCTATTTTCATAAAAGTGATGTACTCATTCGGTCAGGCAGGTTGGAATTTGGCAAATGCTTGTCTGATGTTGTTACTTATTTACTTTTATATTCCACCCGGAGGCAATGATGTCCATCTTTTCCCTGAATACATAGAGCGGAATACAGTATTTTTTAGTTTTACGATAGTGGGCATATTGATGTTTGTGGGAATGTTGTTAAGTGCGGTAATGGATATTATTATGGGACCACTTTCTGATAGGGCAAAATTGAAATTTGGAAGAAGGAGATCCTTTTTGGCCATCGCTTTTATACCTCTTACAGTTTGTATGATTATGGCATTTTATCCACCTGTGGAAGATAAATCGGTGATGAATGTCATTTGGTTGGCAACAGCAGTCTTGGTATTTAATGTTTTTGTATCTGTCTATGTCACGCCATACAATGGTCTAATTGCCGAATTGGGTCATACGGAAGATGATCGGGTTTTTATCAGTACTTTGCTGGCTATTACATGGGGAATCGGCTTTGTGGGAGCCAATACCATTTTTGCCTTGAAAGGATGGGTATCCTCAACATTTGATATAAGTGGCGTTTTGGCTTTCAAGTATCTCATTTTAGCTTTTGCATCCTTGTCTTGTCTTTTGATGTTGATGCCTATTATTTTTGTCAATGAAAATAAGTATTGTATTCAATCTGAACCAGTAGAAGGCAACCCTTTTCAACAAATGAAATCTGTCCTAAAGATACAGAAGTTTAGAAGGTATATGATTTGCGAATTGTTTTATTGGATTTCTACACAATTTGTACAACTTGGTGTTGCCTATTACATCACTGTTTTGATAGGACTTGAAGAGCATTACATTACTTACATTATTATAGGAGTGGCAGCTTGTTCAGGATTGAGTTTTCCATTGATAATTCCTTTGACAAAAAAGTTTGGAAAGAAATTTCTATTGGTTTTTGCATTTGTGATGCAGTCTTTACTGTTTCTGTTTATTATGATCATGGGACATATCAGTATTCCTACGTGGCTGATATTGGTAGCAGTGATATTACTCAATACATTGCCAATGGCTATTTTTGGAATTTTGCCGATGGCATTGATTTCTGATATGGCTACCGAAGATGCCCAATATACAGGAAAAATGCGCTCGGCAACATTTTTTGGGGTGAAATTTTTTGTAATGAAAATAGGGTTGTCTATTACAAGTTTAGTTTTTCCTACTTTGTTATTGTTGGGTAACAGTATTGATAATCCTAAAGGAGTGGATTTGACGGCAGTTGCCGGTTTGGTTGGTGCTATTATTGCTTTATTCCTAATGACAAAAGTAGATATGCCACATCTTATAGAGGAATAGACTTTAGCCTTTCAAAACCCCATGTACAGTATTGACTATCTTGTCAACATCAATTTCTAAGCCTTCATCTTGCATGATTAGTTGACCTTGTGGATTGAAAATACTGATGATGTTTGAGTGGGAAAAGTCCATGGGAGATATCTTTTTATATTTCATTGAAAGGACATTGGCAAATTCTTGAGTGGCAGCTTCGTTAGAGCGTAAGAAAACCCACTGTGGAGCATCCATATTATTTTTAATTGCAAAATCTTTTAAAAATTCCGGCGTGTCAGTTTCCGGATCTATAGATACTAAGACCATAGAAACATCTTTGATATCTTGACGACTGATTTTTGATTCGATTAATTGCATTTTTGACACCAATACAGGACACGCAGTTTTGCAAGTGGTATAAATCATTACCACCACCAAAGTCTTACCTTGAAGGTCTTTCAGGTGTACTGTTTTACCGTCTTGATTTTGCCATTCGGAACTCAGTTGAAAGATAGAATTAGAAGGTAAATCTTTTTTGACTTTTGAATTGTTATTTTGCTGGCAAGATATCATTAAAAAAGCGACAGCTAAAAAGTAGTGTAATGTTTTCATAATTCTTGATTTTGTGATGGTGAAATAATAGTGTCTTTAGCACATCTGAATCCTAAATTGGCAATATTGTAGTTTGCTTTGATGGAGGCACGTAATGCAAATCTCATATAGGCTGCATAGTTGAGAATGTCAGCGGCTGTGGTTGCACCGCCGGCGGCACAAAATAATCCTTTGTCATCTTCACCGACTCGCGAATCACTTTTAATCAATACAGAGTTGAAATCGTCAGTCCATTCCCAAATCAAATCAAACATGTTATAGACTCCCCAGTAGTTAGGGCCACTTTGTTTGACAGCTTTGTATTGTCTGTCTTTTTCCAAATACAAATTAATGATATCATCAGAGTATTGTTTTTTTGTTCTGGCATTTGAGGTATCTTGATCTGCCATTGCCAAAAATTCCCATTCGTCCAATGTAGGCAATCTTTTTCCTACACTTTCAGCAAAAGCTTTAGCGGCAAACCACGGGATATAAGTGACCGGTGCATCAGGTAAGGCTTCTTGGGGTAATTTTAAATCTCCTTGCCAATATTTGAGGTAGGAACTGTCAGCATAAATCCGTTTGACATTGGATCTTCGCCATTGAGGGTTTGCTTTTACAAACTCTAAAAACTCTTGATTGGTCACCGGTCTTTCATCCATTAAAAAAGGAGCGACAAATACATCATTAGAGTCAGCACTATAAAATGGTCTATACTCTCCACCGGGAATATAGACCATCTTAGTGTTTATTTGTGTTGAATGAATAGACTCGGGAGAGTTTTGTTCTTGAACAGGCATGATGTCGTCTTGAGTTTTATTGCATGCAATCAGGCTTATCACCAATATGATAACAACAATACTTATCCAAGTTCTCTTCATGGTCTATCGTTTAATAATTACTTGTTCTCTTGAAATACAGTGTGGTTTTTGTCGCCACGAACTACTAATTTACCAATTGCTCCTTTGTTGAAAGCTCTTGATAATGAGTGATCTACCAATACGAACTCTCCCGGCACTTCACATTTGAACTCTACGATAGCGGCACCACCGGCAGGAATCATAGTCGTTTGGATATTGTGAGAGATGGTAGAGCCACCTTCCAAATATACATTGTCAAAGATTTCACCTATTACGTGGAAAGAAGATGTCAAGTTAGGACCGCCGTTTCCTACGAAAATACGTACAGTTTCTCCGACATTTGCTTCTATCATATTGTTACCCAATAATGAGCCTTTTTTACCGTTGAATAGTACATAATCAGGTTGTTCTGCAACAGCTTTGTCATTGTCAAACTCCAATAAATTAGGATTTGTAGCAGACACTTTGGTGTAGAAGTCACCTTGCATGACATAGTATTCTCTATCTACTTTCGGTAATCCACCTTCCGGCTCTACCAAAATCAAACCATACATACCATTACCAATGTGCATTGGAACAGGAGGAGCAGCACAGTGATAAACGTATAAGCCCGGATTTAAAGCTTTAAATGTAAAAGATGTCGTTTGACCCGGAGCTGAAGTAGTCACTGCCGCACCACCACCGGGACCAGTTACTGCATGTAGGTCGATATTGTGAGGTAATACACTGTTTTCAGCGTTTTTGAGGTTAAGTGTTACTTCATCACCTACTCTCACTCTGATAAAGCTACCTGGTACGGTATGGTTAAAAGTCCAAAAAGTGTACATTTTACCGTCAGCGATTTCTGCTTGAGTCTCAGTAGTTTCAAGATTTACAATCCATTTTTTAGGACCTCTGTCTCCTACGGGTGCAGGTACATTTGGAGCAGCCGTAACTTCTGCTTCTTGTGGTTCTCCTTCTGCTACCATATCTACGGATGGCATGGATTGAGAATAAGTGCCATTGTTTGAGCTTGATTTTGCGCCCGATTTACTTACTTGTTTACAGCTTGTCATCCCGAAAAGCATTGCTGCACCAGCTAAAATAATCAAATGTTTTTTCATGGTTTTTAAAATTTAGTATGAAATAATGTTGGTGTAATATTTATAGAAACCCAACCCCATTGTTGGTATTTTTGGCTATTGGGTACATTTTTTAGGTAACTGAGGGTCGGTGTATTGATATAAAATGAATAACCACCCATCACTGTAGAAAATTTATTCAGCTTGTATGAAAATGACAAATCAGCTTCTTGTCCCAAATTCTTTTTATAATTACCTGTAAAATCTGTAACTTGATTAGATGTTGCAAATTGATGTACGGCTAAATTGATATTGTAATTTTGTTTCCCCTTGTAGTTTATTTTTAAATAAGAATCTGAAAGCCCTACATTACTATGTCCATTTCCTGAATAGAAATAATCCATAGAGCCATAGAATTTATGTCCGGTGTGAAATAGTGGATTAAAAGCATTGTTTTTATCATTTGAAGCTCCTAAATCGTTACCACTGACCAAATCACTACCCAAACCTACACTCCAGCTTTCATTTATTTTATAATTGACAGCGGCTGCAACTAAATAGGCTTGGTTTTTAATATTTGTAATAGACTTTCCACCTTGGTAATATGCTGAAACGTTACCTGACCATTTATCTCCATTGTTGAAATAATTGACACCGTAAGTTTGTGAAAATCTTGTTTTATTCGGTTGATCATTCAGGTTGATGAGAGGGGCGACATTTTGCGCCCCTATGTTAGCAAACAATAGGTTGATTTTTGATGTCTTTCCGACCGGAAAACTTGCCCAAGCTGTCTGCATCCATTTATAGGGGAATGCGTCAGTGGTATTATAAAGATTGCCGGATGGATTGCTCAAATTGTTTCCATAATTGGATTTGTAATTTTGATTGAATGCAAAAAAACCTTTCAATTCATATTTATTTTTACTGAAGTGAAAAGAAACTGCGTCGTGCACTCTTCCTCCTTGTGCCCAATCTAACTCTCCAAAGATTCTTTCATCGTCTAAAGAAATAACTTGACGACCGAGTTTCATATCCCAGTTGCTTGCTAATTTGAGCTTGGCCCAAGTTTCAAATAATGCAATTCGATTTCCGCTATTTTCAGCACCCTGTACCATATTAGCTTGTCCCCATATACCGACTTGCTGGGGAGCAATTCTCAGAGACAAAATGCCTTTGTAAGAATAGTCGAGGTTTAATCTGATTCGATCGCTGATAAGTGCCGCCGGATCTTCACCTTTGTATAAAGGTTGATAGGCACCATCTTTAATCTCTAATCTCGGACGTATTTGAGTTGAGATGCTAAAAGTGTTTTCATTGGGAGTGTCTGTCTCCTGTCCATAGACAGAAGGCACAGCTAAAACTGTCAATAATGGCAGAATAAAGCTTTTCTTGAGTTGTTTTCTTAGTGACATAACAGTATGTTTAATGCTTAATTCTATCACAAAGCACGCACAAGATACGAGGAGCTTTTGTGATTACCATCACGACATCTTGAGTGCTTAAATAAAATTTTATAATTGCTTAATACTAAAATTTACATTTTTTTTACATGAAGTTTGATTTGAGAATAAAGTGGAAGGGAAGTGTGTTTTGACAACTTTTGACAACGCCTGACTTTAATGAAAATATCATCTGCTATCTGTACCCTGGATGAACATACTTATAGAATATAATTTTTCTAATATATAATTATCACACAGTTACATATATCTTTAATATTACTTTATCGCAGAAAAGATTATTAGTAAGAGCGGGACAGTGGTGCTATCCAGATATTGTTTATTTAACATTGATTCAAAAACTCCTGATGTGATTTTTGTCACACCGATAAACAATTGATAATATCCTTAATGAAAATTATCTTTTCTCTTTGGACATTTAATCATTTTTTAAAGAGATAAAATATCTTAAATGCCGATATATCTACAATCATTACACTTGAAAAACATAGCTTGAAGAAATATTCTCAATGATTTTTTGTTGAGATGCCACTATCCTTTTATTAAGACTCCTTTTAAAAATAGCAAATTTAATATTGAAAAATATACAAAATCCGATACTTGTTCGTAAATTACAATGCAAACATTGAATTATTTACTTCATATATAAATTTGAATTATGGAAAAGAACAATTTTGACGTGATTATCATGGGTGCCGGACTGTCCGGTATCGGCACTGCATATCATTTGCAAAAAGAGTGTAAAGGAAAATCTTATGTAATACTTGAAAATAGAGCTGATATGGGTGGAACTTGGGATTTATTCAAGTATCCCGGTGTTCGTTCAGATTCAGATATGTTTACTTTGGGATATAGTTTTAAACCTTGGACTTATGATCAGGCCATTGCCGATGGAAGTTTGATTTTGAATTATATCAAGGAAACTGCCAGCGAAAACGGAATAGAAGAAAATATTCATTTCAATACAAAAATCAAAAGGGCAGATTGGGATAGTCATACAAATACTTGGACTTTAAGTTGTGAAGATAATGCAAGTGGTAGAACGGTGAAATATACTTCTAAATATGTAATTTCCTGTTTGGGATATTATAATTATGACAAGGGACATCGGCCGGAGTTTAAGGGTGAAAAGGATTTTAAGGGAGAAATCGTACATCCACAATTTTGGCCCAAAGATTATGATTATTCAGGAAAAAAGATTGTGGTTATCGGAAGTGGTGCTACTGCTATGACTATCGTTCCATCTATGACGGATAAGGCTGAACATGTGACGATGTTGCAGCGATCACCTACTTATGTGGCAAGTATTCCTAACCGGAGTATGCTCCCACAAAATTTGTTGAAAAATCTACCTATAACTGTACAATACAACCTGAATCGTGCTGCACAGATAGGTTTACAGGTCGTCAGTTATAACTTATGCCAGAGTCAACCCGAATTGATGAAGTGGTATTTCAGGCAACATGTGAAAAGTCAATTGCCGAAAGGTTATGATATAGATACACATTTTACGCCAAGATATAATCCTTGGGATGAAAGGCTTTGTGCGGTGCCGAATGGTGATTTGTTCAAATCCATCAGAAGTGGTAAAGCGAGTGTTGTGACCGATCATATTGAAAAGTTTGTAGAGGATGGTATCATTTTAGAATCCGGTAAAAAATTAAAAGCCGATGTCATCGTTACTGCTACCGGTTTGGAATTACAAATGTTAGGAGGTATTAAAACCTATATGGATGGCAAAGAATTTAGAGCGGCAGAAGGTATAGTCTATAAAGGAATGATGATAAAAGATGTACCTAACTTCCTTTTTGTTTTAGGTTATACAAACTCCTCTTGGACTTTGAAAGCTGATATGGTGTCAGAATATTTTTGTAAACTGATTAATGTTACCGAAAAGAAAAGAAAGAAAGTATTTGTTGTCAAATCTGATAAACCGATAGAAAAAGAACCGGCACTCAATTTTCACGCAGGATACGTACAAAGGGCTATTCAGGCAGGTATATTGCCGAGTCAAGGTGCTGAATATCCTTGGAAATTGAAGCAAAACTTTATTTTGGATGCACTCAATCTGAAATTTAGAAAGTTAGAAGATCAATTTTTACAGTTCTCATAATTCTAAAAAGCTATAATTTTAAAAGGGGGATTGGAGTAGTTCAATCCCTTTTTTGTACTTTGCCTAATAATTGAAATGAACTTAGAAGCCATACATCTTGCTTTTTCTTCTATTAGACAAAATAAGGCACGAGCTATTATTACTTGTAGTATTATAGGTTTCGGTATCATGTCATTGGTAGGAGTGTTGACGGCAATTGATGGTCTCAAATCTTATATCAATAAAGACTTTAGCAGTATGGGGGCCAATACCTTTAAGATTAGGAATATGAGTATGACTATTCAAATAGGCAGATCCAGAAACTCTCCTAAAGTATTTGAACCGATTTCTTATATGGAAGCCGTTAAATTCAAGAAACTCTATGGTGATAAAAATCCTGTCAATATTCAAACGGTAGCTACTGCTACTGCAAAGTTGAAATATCAACATAACGAAACCAATCCCAATGTGTCTATTTTTGGTGTAGATGAAGATTATCCCGAAGTGGAAAGTTATAATTTTTACAGAGGCAGAAATTTTTCAACCCATGAGATGAACTCGGGTGCCGATGTCTGTATCATCGGATATGATGTGGCGATAAAACTCTTTGAAAATGTTGACAATACGATTGGAAAATATATCATCATAGATGGTAAAAGGTATTTGGTGATAGGAGTTTTGGAAGCAAAGGGCTCCAGTATGATTACTTCTGACAATTTTGCACTCATCCCGATGGGTAACTGCCGTCAGTTTTACACGACAAAAAGCAGTACCTATATAATAGGCGTCAAAGTTGTGGATCAATCTAAGATGTCTTGGGCGATAGATGAGGCCATTGGTGATATGAGAATCGTCAGGAAATTGAGGGCAAAAGATGAAAATAATTTTGACATTATGAAAAGTGACAGTATTTCAGAAGTACTGGTCGAAAACTTATCTTATGCTACTATTGGCGGATTTGTAATTGGCATTATTACACTTTTGGGCGCAGCTACCGGATTGGTGAATATTATGCTGGTATCGGTCACTGAGCGAACAAGAGAAATCGGTACATTGAAAGCCATCGGTGCAAGAAATAATGATATCCTGTCACAGTTTTTATATGAAGCTATTTTAATTTGTGTAATAGGTGGTTTTTTAGGAGTATTGTTAGGAGTAGCCGCCGGAAATGCAGTTTCTTTGATGATGGGAGGCGCATTTATTATTCCTTGGTCTTGGATGACCTTCGGTATTGCTTTATGTCTGATAGTAGGACTTTTAGCCGGTATCTATCCTGCTATTAAAGCTTCCCACCAAGATCCAATAGAAGCATTGAGATTTGAATAACTACCGAGGTCAAGAAATGGTCGCCAAAGTATGCTTGTCAAATTTTCCATCGGAAAATTTATAAATAAGCTCTAAAAACAGATTATTTTCTTCATAGATAGAGAGATAGGCTTCGCTAAACAATCTAACTGTTTTTATAGTTTTTATTAGTAAAACCAAATAATTTATGCAACTAATTACGGAATCTAAAAATATAGAGGACTACTTATCCGAAATCCCACCTATCGTCGTATTTGATACACCTTTGGTCAAAGAAAAATTAAATTGGATTAGAACTCAAACTTCCGATAAGACCGAACAAGCAAAATTAGCTTTTGAAATAGCAAGAGATGAAATCAAGCACTCTTTTGACTTAAAAAGTGATATTGTTACTATCAATGCGGAAAATGTTTTGGAGCAATGCGAAGGTATCTGTTTTGCCAAATCTCATTTGTTGGCAACTCTTTTGAGAGCTTTGGGTATTCCTGCGGGCTTTTGTTATCAAAGAGTACTAAAAAATCCAAAGGATAGAAATTCCGGTTTTGCTTTACATGGATTAAATGCTGTCTATCTTGACAACGTGGGATGGTTTAGACTTGATCCTAGAGGTAATAAACTGGGTGTAGATTCACAATTTTCAATCAAAGAAGAAAAATTAGCATATCCTATCCGTACCGAATGGGGCGAAGTCGATTATCCTAATGTTTTTGTCCGACCTTCAGAAGCCGTTATTCAATCTATGCATCAAGCACATGATTTTGATACACTTTTTAATGGAAGGCCGGGAAAATTGTTTTTGTGATATTTTTGATTTTGTAATACTATTGTTTTTTATAAGTTATTTTCTTGTTGTGGAATAAGTTGGGCATAAATACTTGATTTTGCTTTATTGTTTCATTACAAAGACACATTCTGGAGTTCGGCAATTTTTATCTCAATAAAAAAACCTTATTTTTGTATGTTTACGATACTTAGGGTACCTTTTAGGTATGATGCCGTAAGTCGTGTCATCTAAAAAAAAGAAATATGACAGATTTTTTTAATCAACTATTACTACAATTCAGTCTGCCATTAAAGAGTCCTGTACTGATTTTTTCATTGATACTTTTCATTATTTTACTTTCTCCCATCTTGTTGAAGCGTCTCAATATACCCGGAATTATCGGTCTGATTATATCGGGGGTGGCGATAGGACCTCATGGGTTTGGTATTCTTGAAAACAACTCTGCGATTGAGCTCTTTTCTACTATCGGTTTACTGTATATTATGTTTATAGCCGGCTTGGAGTTAGATATGAACGATTTCAAAGCTAATAGGAACAAGAGTGTCATTTTTGGTCTATTTACTTTTCTAATACCGATTTTAATAGGTTATCCTGCCTGTCATTTCCTTTTGGGCTATGATTTTAATGCAAGTTTTTTGACGGCCAGTATGTTTGCGACTCACACTTTGGTGGCTTATCCAATTGTCAGTAGAATGGGAATTTCAAAAAATCAGGCGGTGGCGGTGACAGTAGGAGGAACTGTACTGACTGATACCGGCGTGTTGATTATTTTGGCTGTCATCATGGGGAATCATCAAGGGAATCTCAGCCAAGAATTTTGGATTCGTCTTGTTATTTCTTTGGCAATCTTTTCGTTTATCATGTTTTTTATCATTCCTAAAATTGCAAAATGGTTTTTTAGCAAATTGGAAAGTGAGAAACATTCTCATTATATCTTCGTCTTATCTGTTGTCTTTTTGGCTTCATTTTTAGCAGAGGTGGCAGGAGTAGAAAAGATTATTGGAGCATTTGCCGCAGGTTTGGCATTGAATAAATTGATACCGCATTCTTCTGCTTTAATGAATAGAATCGAATTTATAGGAAATTCGCTTTTTATTCCTTTCTTCCTCATCAGTGTAGAACGATAGTCGATATCAGCGTATTGCTCAATGGTTCGAGTGCGATAATATTATGGTTTTATCGGTAGTAGCTATTTCAGGAAAATGGATTGCGGCATGGACGTTCAACTATTTTTAAATATACCAAAGCACAAAGAGGGCTGATATTCGGACTGAGTGGTGCACATGCCGCCGCTACTTTGGCAGTGATTTTAGTCGGACATCAAGCTGGGATTTTGGATAAATCTATTCTAAACGGAACTATTGTATTGATTTTGATTACTTGTATTATAGCTTCATTTGCTACAGAGAGTGCCGCTAAAAAAATTATTGTTGAAGATGAAAACAATACAGAAGACTTAGTAAAAACTACGCTTAATAATAATGAGAGAATTCTTTTACCTATTGCTGATGTGAAAAATTTGGATAAGCTGTTAGAATTATCCATTTATCTCAAAGATAAGAAGGGACAAGCTCCGATTTCAATTTTGACAGTCGTTTCTAACGATGATGAGGCAGAAGTAAATATCATCAAGACTAAAAATAAGTATGAAGAGTATGTCAAACAGGCTTCTGCAACAGAGACAGAAGTAGATGTCATTACAACCATTGATCACAATGCGGCGAGCGGTATTACGAGAGTTTCACGCGAGATAATGGCAGACTTTATCGTTTTAAGATGGTCTAAGAGAAGTGGATTTACCTTTGGAAAACTAATAGGAGACAATTTAGATAGTATTTTGATTAATAGTGATAAAATGGTTTTTGTCAGCCATTTAGAGCAGCCTCTTGTTTCACATAAAAGAATTGTAGTGGCAGTACCACCTTTGGCGGAATATGAAAAAGGATTCAAACTTTGGATGTCAAAAGTTTGTCAACTGGCGCAAGAACTGACTACCTCCATTCAATTTTTCTGTGATAAGAACACTGAAAATGCAATTTTGGATTTTGTAAAAGAAGCCCGACTTTCCGCAGATATCAATGTCGCCATATTTAATGATTGGGAAGACTTCTTAATTTTATCCAGAAAAATCCGAGACAATGATTTATTTATCTTGATATCCGCACGTCGGGGAACTTCTTCACATATCAGTGCCTTAGATACTTTGCCGAGTAAACTTGAAAAACATTTTGCTTTGAACAATATGCTGATTATTTATCCGCAACAATATGACAGTATATATGTAGGAGATGCGTATGAAGGTGTAAATCACGAGCCTATCAGTAAGGGTATAGAAATGATACAGCGTTTAGGT
>JAMLHH010000030.1 GCA_023957215.1 Chitinophagales bacterium | reverse complement strand
CTATAAATAAGTATTGACTCTGTCAAAACTTCAATAAATTAGTGAAAAGATAAAAAGATGATGAATATGGATAATGAATTGTTCCTCAATGCAGCAGAATTGAATCCTGCTGTAAAATTTGCTACTATTATGAAAACTTTTAACGACTTAAAACCCGGGCAAAGTTTTATTTTACACAATGACCATGATCCCAAACCTTTATACTATCAGCTTTCAGCTACAAAAGGCGATATTTTTACTTGGGATTATTTAAAACAAGGTCCCGATATATATGAAATCAGAATAGGTATAAAAATGGAAGCTGATATGAATGGAGGTCAAAGCACAGTCACGACTACACCTAAAAATGAGGTGAAACAGGAAATAAAGGTTTCTAAAAATGAAAAAGTTTTGGATGTGACCCAATTGCCTCCAAGAGAAAAACATCCTACCATTTTTCAATATTTTGATAATTTGAAAGAGGGAGAAGGTTTTGTGATACACAATGATCACGACCCCAAACCACTTTATTATCAATTGATGGCCGAAAAGGGGGAAATTTTTAATTGGGATTATATTTTGGAAGGTCCGGATATTTTTGAGATTAGAATTTCCAAAAAAATCTTGGGAAACGAACAAAAAGAAACAGTCGGAAGCATCGTTGCCCAAAATTATAATACGGCTGAAGTATTTAGAAAGTATGATATAGATTTTTGTTGTCATGGCAATAAATCTTTGAAAGAAGCAAGTGAAAGTGTGGGTGTCAGTGAAGATGAGTTGAGAAAAGCATTAGAAACTGCTGCTAATAACAAATCGGCTTTGCCATCAGAAGATTACAACAATTGGGAAATAGGTTTTTTGGCAGACTATATTTTAAATACACATCACAGATATGTTAGAAATAATGCTGAGCCGATAATCGGATTGGCTGAAAAAGTTGCAAATGTACACGGTGGAAGGCATCCCGAATTGAAAGAATTGGCACAGATTACCAAAATGATGTTGGATGATTTTTTGATACATGTCGGTAAAGAAGAATCTGTTTTATTTCCTGCCATCAAGCAAATGTTACAAATGAAAAACAATGGCCAGAAATCAACTGTCGGAGGTGGATTTGCCAATGCAATAGAAACGATGGAAGCCGAACATGATGAGACTGCCGAAGCTTTGAGAAGTATGAGAGAAATCACCAAAGATTACCTGCTTCCTGCTGATGCTTGTAATTCATATACTTATTTATTTGAAAAGTTAAAAGAATTTGAGGAAGATACTTTCAGACATGTCCATCTTGAAAATAATATCTTGTTCCCTAAATCTATTGTTCTTGAGAATGAAATTTTAGCCTAATTACAGTCTCTTTTTAGTAGGAAAATATAAAATACTGTTAGGCTATTCGTCTTAGATTGGAAGCTTCTATCTAAGTATTTTGTTGAGTGCAAAAGTATTTTTTGCTAACACTTATATTCAAATTCGGATAAAGAATGTATATTGTTGTGCTTTATGGATAAGATTCATTTGGAAGTGATCACCTTGACTACAAGTGCGAGTTATAACAACTCTTTTGCCGTCATTTTGGGAGAAGTGGAAGGTTCTCGAAGATTACCCATTGTCATAGGCAATGCCGAGGCGCAATCTATTGTAGTTGCGATGGAAAATATCCGACCGACACGACCTTTGACCCATGATTTAATGAAAAGCGTGATGAATGCTTATGAGGTAGTTTTGAAGGAAGTGGTCATCAGTAAATTTTTGGAAGGTATCTTTTATGCCGAATTGATTTGTGATAAAAACGGTCAAGAAGAAAAAATAGATTCAAGAACTTCTGATGCCATCGCCATTGCTATTAGGATGAATGCGCCGATTTATACATATCCGTCTATTATGGATATGGCAAGCATAGAAGTGGATTTGGTAGATATTGTTGATGAGGATGAAGACGAATTGGATAATCTCATCGGTGGTAAGTCTATCGGAAACTACAAAAAATACAGCACTGACGAATTGAAGAAAATGTTGGACGAATCTTTGGAAAAAGAAGATTACGAAAAAGCAGCATCGCTTAGAGACGAAATAGATAGGAGAAGCAAGAATTAGATGATCAAGGTTCGAAAGTTAGAGTATGAAGATGTGGTAGGTGCTAGATTTTCAGTCATCAAACTGAATAGAAACTTACAGACCGTGTATGCATATCATCTTGGAGATACACTGATTGACACAGGTCAGAGCAATAGTAGAAATGAAGTGTACCATTTCTTTTCTGATTATAAAATCACAAAGATTATTCTTACTCACAGACATGAAGATCACACCGGCAATGCGGCTTATCTGAGCGAAAAGTGGAAAGTTCCTGTCTATGCACATCCGATTGCCGGAGAAGTGCTGAGAAAAGGATATAAAGTTTCACCTCTCGGGAAATATATCAATGGGGAAGTGGACAAAGTCAATACTTTACCCATTTATGATGGTCAAAAAATAGATATCGGCGTATGTACTTTAGAAGCCATTTTTACTCCCGGACATACCACTGATCACATTTCGTTTTATTCTAAAGAAAAAGGTTGGCTATTTAGTGGTGATTTGTATGTAGCGGACAGAATCAAATATTTTGGTGTTTTTGAAAGTATGAAACAGCAAATAGAAAGTTTAAAGAAGCTTTGTCAGTTGGAGTTTGAAATACTTTTTTGTAGCCACAATCCCAAATTAAAAGATGGACGTTTCCGACTCCAAACCAAATTGAATGACTTGGAAGATTTTTACGGGATAGTCCTTGAATTTCATCAAAAAGGTTATGGATTTGAAGAGATATTAAATGAGACCGGACGTAAGGAAAATAAACTCTACCGTTTTTTTACGAGAGGAACATTTGATTCTACCAATATGGTCAAATCTGTCTTGAAAGATGAGGGTATTTTAAAAAGCTGATACCTCTGCTATTTCCCTTTTTTTCGTTTTCTGTCAAACTTAAACAACTGACCAAATTTGTCCACTTCTTTTTGGTAGGTAATACCGATACCTGATTTGATATAACTTTCATTGTCTAAGCGGATGATGGTATTGTCGTATCTTGAATACACTTTGGCACTGATACGCCCGTCTTCGGTCACTAAGTATTCGATTTCCACGTCGCCAACAAAACCAGTGTTGTTCTCCTGTAATTTCAGATTGTCTTTGCTATTCCCATATTGTACATCACCACCAATATTGATGATCAACCTATCATTGCTAAGTTTTTGAGTCAGTCGTATTCCGGTATTGTCTGTTCCTTGGCTGATATCCACTTCCGCACCCGGTATCAAAGTACTCAAAGCATCATTGACATAACCTGAAATTTTAGCATTGAAAAATTCACTAAGTGTAGTCATTGCCATATCTACGCCGATATTATTGGCAGATGAGGTATTAGCTCCTTGAAGATTTAAGAATCTATTAAATAAAATCAGTCCGAAAGCTTGTGTATTGACTTGTGCAGGATCACTGTTGATTCTATCCAAGACTGCCGTCAGTTCATCCGGTATATTGCTTTGATTTTTAGATGGCTCTAATGCGAAGTTTATTTCTGTATTAGATAGCGTACCACCGATTTTCAAAACGACATCCACAGGAAATTTTCTATTTCTCAAATTTGAGGTGGAATCTACAATATCATTCATGCTGACCCGTGAACTATAAAAAGCATCTACATCCATCTTTGCTTCCATGATATCACCGCTCCAACTGATGGTACTGCCATTTTTAAGAGTAAATTTTTTATTGATGATATCTTGTTGGGAAAATAAATATTCACCTGATGCGACTACATAATCGCCTATCATTCTCATGCTATTAGGGTCAATCAATAATTGTAAATCGCCATTCCCACGCGCTTTAATGACATCATTTTTATTATAATCCAAATACAATTTGAGCAATGCATCTTGTGTAGCTGCGATATTAAGTACCATATTCAATTTGGAACCTGATTTGGGTTTTGCTTCTTTATTAATTTTGATAGTATCTTTAGGATTACTTCTATCCGTAAATTTGACAAAGTCATACAATTCGTCATCTGCCGAACCTGCAACAACTATGTTAAACTCAGTATTAGGTAATGTTCTCGCACTGATATCCATATTGATATTGTCAATAGGTCCGCTGATATTGACGACACCGGAAGCATACACTGTACCGAAAAAGTCTTGATTGTCTTTATACGTTGAATTTAAAAACTTAAACTTATCGGAAATAATGCTGGCATCCACTGTAAAATCTTTGAAGTTTTTGTGTTCCAATTTAGCTCTTAAAGTGGCAGTGTTGTTATTGTCATCAAAAAGAGTAATCGTTTTATCCATTAAGCCGCCTTTGTAAAATTCTATACTGTTGGGTTTTAAAACGATATCTTCATTTGCAAATTTTAAAGTTGTTCCCAAGAAATTGATTTTTACGGAAGCGGTATCAATGATATTTGCTTTCCCGTCTAAAGCGATATTATTAAATGAACCTTTCACCTGAATATCTCCTTTTGCAAATGCATTTAGATTTGAAATTTCATGTCCTAAAATGAAAGGGAAACTTAAAAATTTGAGACTCAGCTTTTTTATTTTTGCATTTAAGTTGATGGGAGAGAGGTTATTTTTATCTAATGAATAATCACCTTTTACACTGAGTTGGTAATTTTCGTCTATAATAGAACCGTCAATATCTAAAGATTTATCCGAGTCGGAAAGTTGGGCATTCAGCTTGATTGTATCTATTTTTTCATCAAGAATATTCAGCCTTCTCAAAGTAATATCACCATCTATATTCGGAGATTTCAGTATATTTTTAAGTCTGATTCTGGCATCCAATACACCATCTTTGATTATATTATCTTTGTCAAAAAGCTGGGTGATATCCAATATATGAAGGTTTCGTATGCCTACGAATGCGGTCGAAAGATTTTGTCTGTTTCGGATAATGATACTTTGATCGCCTTGTACGAGGTCAAATTTGTTGAGTTTGAAAATAGTGTCGTGAATCAAAATATTATTTTCATTATTGAGCACCCAAGTCTTGTTGTTGATTTTGATTTTTGAATTTGGAAAACGAATCTTTGTACTATCTTTGTCGAAGTTGACTATGGTCGTCAGGTTGAGATTATTGGCGGCAGAATCATTTTCCACTTTTAACCTACTATAAAAACCACTCAGATTGGAAGTTGCTCCGAGATGAAAGCCGTTGAAAGAGGCGTTTCCAACTTCTAAATTTTTCAAGTCGCCTACTATAATTAAAGAATCATTTCTATCGAAAATATTTGTGTTAAAACCGTGAAAATGAATATTGTTGTAAATCAAGGAATCTGCATTGAGATTGAGGTTGATTTTATTTTTTTCACTATTGTAAGTGCCACTCAAATCAATATCCGAAAAGCTTTTTATTTGTGGGACGAAAAAGGATAAAACACCTATATCTTTGGATACTCTGATATTCATTTCTACATCTTGCGGATATATCAGATGATCTAATTTTTCGATACCCGGCGCATTGACCAATGTAGTGTGGTTGGAAATATAATATTGTAATGAAGCCGGTAATTTGATAGGGTCAAAATATCCTCTCATGTAACCATTGATTTCATCAGATTCTATCGTATATTTTTTGTAATCGTCTTGTTTTTCCAAACTGACTGTTAAATCTGATAGATCCACATTGATTTGCTCATTTTTTAAACTGATGTTTGAGAGCTTGGCTTGACCTATCAAGTTGTTGATGTTTGCTCCTTCAAAATTAAAGTCGCCTTCCACGCTGACAATAAGTCGGTTAGGAATCAGATTGAGTTGCTGTAAATCGCCATCTTGCAGTTTAGCATGGAAATTATAAATGGGTTTTTCCGGATTAGAGAGATTGGCACTACCGTTAAAATCTATTATTGCACAATCATCATGCATGCTGACTTTTCCATCAAAAACTTTATTGTTGATAGTGCCATCCAAATCGATATTTTTATACTTGTAATAATTGTACTCGATAGATGAAATAGTTCCCTTTACGGAAGTATTGACACTATTCAAATCAAAACCGCTTCCATGAATCATCAAATCAAAAGTTGCGTCCGTGAGTTTGTCGATTCCGAGCAACTTTTCAATCTTTAATCCACTTGATTGTACTTGTCCATTATAAGACGGTGGACCTTTTTTAGAAAAATCGAGATGGACATTGGCTATCAAATCGCCTATATCCGTCTTAATTTTTGTATTGGCTTTAAAATTATTGATATAACCTTCATAGGTTCCCACGGCTTGAAAATTCCCGATACTGTCGATGATACTCGGTAGTTTCACATAAGGAATAATTTGATGTATATCGCTCCCACGGGTTTTCAATTGACGTATGTTAGCAGTGATATACATTTTGTCAGGGTTGGGAATACCTTTGATAGTAGCATCTCCATCTATCACTGTTGATTGATTGACCTTTAGTTTTAGATTTTTTGTAGAGAGATTGGCTATTTCGCCATTAAACGCTCCTGATATATTGACATTGCCAGGAACATATTGCTGAGCAACTCTCGCCCATACACCTACATCGTTTCCAGTGGTCTGCAATTCTGCAATGTTTCCACTCAGCTTTACTTTGTTTAAAAAGTCTCCAAAATCCTCAAAACTACCAAACTCTAAAAGTGCATTTCCTGCCACTTTTGTCTGATTGTAATTAACGGTCAAATCTTTAGCTTGTATAGAATGATTGTCCATTTTGGCTGCTACGGATAAAAGCTTTAAATCGACATTGTTTTCAAGAGATTGTGCACTTAAATGTTGAATGTGGACTGCCATAGTACTGTCCCACTGGAAATCTTTTAAATCGAGATTGATTTTGCTGACATCGAAATATGAAAATTCAAACCCGTTTTTAGCATGAGTCCTTTCTTTGGTTTCATCATGCATGCCGAAGTGGCCATCTTTTATTTGTAACTTATTTACTCTCGTTAAAAACCCGATGTTTACATCAAAAGGTGAAGATTCCTTATCTTCTTTCTTACTTTTTTTATGAGTGGTCAAAACGTAATATGGTTGTACGATGTTGACATTTTTGAGAAGAATATTTTTATCGTTTAAATCAAAATTTTTCACATCTACATCCAAAGATTTCAATTTGATATCATGTCCTTGTCCGCCAAACTGATTGTCGAATAAGACTGCAATATCGCTTAGGTAAATCTGATTAACATCAATATCTATGTTGGAGCTACTTTTCTTTTTATCAGCGTTTTTTACAGTTTTTTCTTTTTTACCACTTGAAAAAGCATCTAATAAAAATTGGTAATTATAAATGCTGTCAGTGTCGGTATTGTAGATATTAGCCCTTACACCATCTAAAGACAAGGTGCTGAAATGAAATTGTTTCTTAAAAGGATTAAAGTATGAAAGTTTGGTGTCTAAAGACCTGATATAAGCAAGGGTATCTTTATTTTTATCTTCAAGATAAACATTTCCTATGGAGACTGTCCTGAAAAACTTGATATCTACTTTATCGACCGAGATATTTGTACCTGTTTTTTCTGATAAATAATGTGCTGCTTTTTGGACTGCCCAAGTTTGAACTTTAGGCTGTTGGATGAGAATCACAAGGGTGATAAAAACCGCAAAAACGAAGAATAGGATTATTCCTATCCATTTGAAAATTGATTTTGTAACTTTGCCCAACAAGTCTTTTTAGAATTATACATCAAAAATAGTGCAAAGTCTTCAAACTCCTAATAATATATGCATTTTAGCAATCGAATCTTCATGTGATGATACATCCGCAGCTATTTGTTATAATGGGAAAATTTTATCTAATGTTGCTGCTACTCAGGCCATTCATGCCGAATATGGAGGAGTCGTTCCCGAATTAGCTTCACGGGCACATACTGTCAATATCGTGGCGGTAGTGGATGTCGCCCTCAAAAAGGCAGGTAAAACTAAAGAAGATATCAGTGCAATTGCTTTTACGAGAGGACCCGGACTTTTGGGGTCTTTGTTAGTAGGAGTCGGATTTTCTAAAGCGATGGCACAGGGCTTAGATGTTCCGATTATTGATGTCCATCACATGAAAGCGCACGTGATGGCTCATTTTATTGATGCTCCTTTTCCCAAATTTCCGTTCCTGTGTCTGACGGTTTCCGGCGGTCATACCCAAATCGTAAAAGTGACAGACTATAATGAAATGGAAGTGATAGGTACTACTATTGATGATGCGGCAGGTGAAGCTTTTGACAAAACTGCCAAAATGCTCAAATTGCCATATCCGGGCGGACCGTTGATAGATAGGTACGCTAAAAACGGAGACTCCAAAAAATATAAATTCAGTAAACCAAGAGTGCCTGATTTGGATTTTAGTTTTAGTGGTTTTAAAACCTCAGTGATGTACTTTCTACGGGATGAAATGGGAAAAAATCCCAACTTTATTACTGAAAATGTAGATGACATTTGTGCTTCCGTTCAATATACTATCATAGAGATTTTGACGGATAAACTAAAAAAGGCTTCGCAACAAACCGGTATTAAGGAAATAGCTATTGCAGGAGGTGTCAGTGCCAACAACGGTTTGCGTACAACTCTTTCAGCTTTAGCAGACGAACAAGGATGGTCTGTATATATTCCTGATTATCAATATTGTACAGACAATGCAGGAATGGTTGCTATAAGCGCTTATTATAAGTTTCTGAAAAACGAATTTGCTCCAATTGATATTCCTGCTTTGGCAAGGTGGAAGATGTGAGATGAATCTAATCGGACTTTTTAGTAAAAAACTTCAATATTTTATCTGCTTTTAAGTGACATTCTTTCCACTCTGATTCGGGAATTGATGATTGGGTGATACCTCCACCTGTACGGAGATAGGTTTTATGTTCTTGTTGAAAATAAATCAGGCTTCTGATGACTACATTAAAGTCAAAATCATCGTCCGGTGTGATGTAACCTACCGTACCTGAATAAATATCTCTATGCATCATCTCGATATCCTCCGCCGTTTGTATAGCATTCTCTCTTGGAAGACCGGTCATGCTACCCATTGGGAAAGTGGCTTGGAGAATATCCGAAAACTGAATATCTTTTTTTAATAGACAAGTGATGGTAGATACCAATTGGTGTACAGTTTCGTAAGAATATATCTGCGCTAATTCTGTCGTTTCAATACTGTCTTTGACGGCGATAGTCTTAAAATCTTGTTGTACCAATTGGGCTGCCAAGATATTCTCGTTTTGCTCTTTGTGAGTGAGTAGTAAGTTTCTACTTTCTTCGTCTTTCTTTTTATCCCTATATCTTTTACTGGTGCCTTTTATGGGTTGGGAAATCAGCTTGTCAGCAGATTTTTTTAGATATCGCTCAGGACTATTACAAATGAGATGAGTGTCATTGATTTTAAAATAACAAGAAAAAGGAGCGCACATCTCTTGCTGTAAGTGTAAATACGAATGAGCCGGGTTGATTAAAATATCATCAGACTGCCACTCAATGCAATAATTAATCTCTTGTAATTCGTTTTGGGCAATCTTTTCTTGTATTAGCTTGATGTTCTGTAAATACTGCTTTTGCGTCGTTTGTAATTTGAAGTGTAAAACACTTTGAGCAGACTTAATGTCATTACTCAATATGGGAAATTTTGCCCCGCTATGATAAAGCGCTTCCACTTGCCCACCTTTGGGACGAAAAATAATCTCCGGAATAAAAAAGTAGAGTAAATCTGCTGTAAGTGTTGCTTTCTCTCTGACTTGTAGCTGTGAATTTAAATTGTTCTTTAAATCATAGTTGATATAGCCTACTTTCCAATCTCCACTAGATTTTAGCCATCTGTCAAAATCTTGAAGAGTGGTAGAATCTTTTTGCGAAATAACAAATTTATCTTTTTCACCCCATGCAATTAGCCAGTCTTGATGAGAAGACCCGAGTTGCCAGTCGTCAAAAAGTATAAAATGATTATCTTGATTATCAGAAAGAAACTTCGTCCTAAATTCTTTCGGAGGAATATCTATTATTTTAGTTAGACGTTGATCTTTCATATTCATTACTTAAATTCTATTAACTGATTTCTGTCCGGTCCGACGGAAACCCAAGAAACTTTGATCTCGAGATAATTTGTCAAGAAGTCAACATATTCCTGCATTTCTTGTTTTACACTCATGTCTTCAGGAACACTTCCCCAACTTTTTTTGTACTCAAACACAGGTTGGATATTGGCAGATTCTAATCTAAAAGGTAGTTCTTGCGTCCTGTGTCCGTCATATTCGTATTCTGTACAGACTCCAAATTTGTCAAAGGAATTAAGAACATCTAATTTTGTAACAACTATTTGTGTCACTCCATTGAGCATACAAGTGTATTTTAACGCCGGTAAGTCAATCCAGCCACATCTTCTCGGTCTCCCTGTCGTCGCACCAAATTCACCGCCTTCCTGACGTATTTTCTCGCCTACCTCATTATCTAATTCTGAAGGGAAAGGGCCGCTTCCTACACGCGTGCAGTATGCTTTTGTGATACCGATTACTTCACCTATTTTATGAGGTGCAATACCCAGACCGGTACAAACTGCCGCACTAATCGTATTGGAAGAAGTCACAAAAGGGTAAGTTCCGAAATCAATATCCAACATGGAACCTTGTGCGCCTTCTGCTAAGATTTTCTTGCCGGCTTTTAATTCGTTGTTGATGTAATAGACACTATCTTTAATTGTATAAGTTCTTAATCTGTCTATTGCTTCAAACCATTGATTTTCTTGCTCTTCAATTTTAAAGTTAAAGTTATAGTTGCGCAATAACGACAAGTGCTTTTCTTTAAGTGAATTGTATCTGTCTTGGAAATCATCTTCCAAAATATTGCCAATTCTGAGACCGTTTCGTCCGGTTTTATCCATATAAGTCGGCCCGATACCTTTTAAGGTAGATCCTATTTTTTCTTTGCCTTTTGCATTTTCGGATGCTGCATCCAATAGTCTGTGGGAAGGAAGAATCAGATTTGCTCTTTTGGCTATAATTAATCTTTCTCTTACCGGAATGCCGGCAGCTTCCAATTTTGATATTTCTGCCATGAGGATAATGGGATCGATGACTACACCATTCCCAATCAGGTTCATACAATTGGGTCTGAAAATTCCTGAGGGAATTGTGTGAAGGACACTTTTCTTTCCGTTGATTACAAGTGTGTGACCTGCATTGGGACCTCCTTGAAATCTGGCAATTATATCATATTTCTCTGCAAAGAAATCGACAATCTTACCTTTGCCTTCATCGCCCCATTGAAGACCTAAAATGACATCTACTTTCATAAAATATAAGAAAAATTTATTTTGGATTTGGTTTTATTTTTCACTTTCACTGATTTCATGTTCGCAATCGCTGAAACCATCAACATAGAATGTCAATGAGTGACTTTTAATCTTTACATTAAAAAGGGATTCCATTGTCGTTTTGATGAGATGAATTCTCGGATCGCAAAATTCTACCACTTTGCCACAATTATCACAAATGATATGGTCGTGTTGTTTGAAGCCGTAAGCCCTTTCATATTGAGCATGGTTTTGACCAAACTGGTGTTTTTTGACGAGATCGCAACTAACCAAGAGTTCTAAAGTATTGTAAACGGTAGCGCGACTGACATTGTATCTGTTTTTTTTCATTTGCAGATACAATTCTTCCGCATCAAAATGTTCGTGACTACTGTAAATTTCTTCTAAGATTGAGAATCTTTCAGGAGTTTTTCTTTGTTTATTCTGTTCTAAGTACAGTGTAAAAATCTTTTTTACATCATCTATTATTCTTGAATCAACAGCTTCCATATAACTCTCCTTGCGTAATTACAAATATACGTTTTATCTATTTTATTTTCAGAATACTGCTACACTCTTTTAGATTTATTTATCATTGTGATATAAAAAGGTGTTGATAAGATAAGGATATGTTGATTAAAAGCAAGGTTAATGGATAAAAAGACTTGTTTTCTGTAATTTTAAAAGGTCAGAGAGAAAATTTGATAAAATCTGCTATACTATACGAAGGTATTTCAGTATTGGAGTTATTTATACATAGTTTTGTCTGTCGTTAGCCCATTATATATCTGTTCTAAGTTGTACTTTAAATATTTGAGATATGTATCGGCAGTTTGACCGGGCTTCCCAAGTTCGTCACTGTATATAGGATGCTGGTAGATAGGGATGTTTGTCGCTTCAGAAACAGCTTCCATTGGTCTCCTGTCCACGTTAGATTCTACGAAAAGATGATGGGGAGTGTGTTGATGTATAAAATCTATAATATTCATCATCTGCTTGGGAGTTCCGTTTTTATCTGTATCTATTGCCCAAATGTAGCCTTCTGTCAGATTATAATCGTTTGCGAGATATTGGAAGGCTTGTTCACTCGCTATAAAAACTCGTTGCTTTTGTGGAATACTGCCTAATTTCTCTTGATATTCTCGTTCTATATTTTGAAGTTGCCGGATATAATTTTCAGCTCTTACCACATAAAAGACACTATCCTTTTTGTCGCTTTGTACCAAAGCGTCTCTAATATTTATAGCCATTTGGACTCCTACTCTGGGACTGATAAAAGCATGTGGATTGACTTCCTTATAATTGTTTTCATCTTGCAGATACATCGCAGGGATATCTTTACATGCCATAAAAACTTTATTTGTATCAAAACCCAATGCGTATATCATTTTGAAAACCCATCCACTTTTTCCTCCTTCTAAATTTAATCCATTATAAAAAAAGATATCTGCATTTTGAGCAAATTTTACATCCTTGGGAGTTGGGGAATAAGTGTGTGGAGCCATACCGATAGGTACCAAATTATAAACCAAGACTTTTTCACCGCCTATTTCCTGAATGATATCGCTGATGATAGAAAAACTTGAAACGATTAACAGCCGATTGTCATTCGCCAAATTTTCTTCATTGATTGTATTACAAGAAGTAAAAACGCATATAATAAAAGCTACCCACCAACCGCTCAGATGAATTTTAATCATAATTTTTTGGTTTTCAAGTAATTGATTATCAATCCATCTCTTGGTGAAAGGATAAAAGCTATTAAAAATAGAACGGCAGAAGTCAAAACGATGACGACTCCTGAAGGTAAATTATATGAGACACTGACCACCAAGCCAATTACAGACGAAATTGCCCCCAACAATGCCGAAAGGAGAAGCATTGTTTTGAAATTGTTGGTGAGAAGATAGGCAGTAGAGGCAGGAGTTATCAACATTGCCACAACCAATATTGCGCCAACTGTTTGGAGGGAAACAACCGTAATGACAGTTAAAATGGTCATTAAGATATAGTTGATGAGTTTGACTTTCATTCCACTGGCTTTAGCCATCACAGGGTCAAAAGTGGTCAATAACAGTTCTTTATAAAACAAAAAGATGGTAAGCAACACTCCAGCAATCGCTAAATAAGTCAAAGTCCTTTCCTCATTTTTAATTGTCAATACATTCCCGAAAAGAATATTATTGAGGTCGATGGAAGATTGTATTTTAGTGATTAAAAGTATTCCTAAAGCTAAAAATGCAGAAAAGACAATGCCAATAGAAGTGTCACTTTTTATTTTGCTGTTTTCTTTAATAAAGCCCATGCCCAAAGCTGCCATGATGCCAAAAATTACGGCGCCTATAAAATAGTTGATATTTAACATATAGGAAATGGCCACTCCCGGAATGACGGCGTGGGAAATAGCATCACCCATCAATGAAAGTCCGCGTAAAATGATAAAACATCCTACAATACCACATCCAATGCCTAGCACCATAGAAACCCATAGCGCCTCTTGAAGAAATTTATATTGCATAAAATCGTTGGCGAAATTGACAAATAACAGCATGATATTTAGATCTTAGTATTTTTAAATTGAAGATTAAAAGTGGGCGTGTAGTTGTTAAAAGTTTCTTCAAAATTCTCTTGATTAAAAACTTCTGAAACTTTTCCGCTGGCAATGACTCTTTTGTTTATCATAATTAGGTTGTCAAAATATGCCTCCACCGTTTCCATATCGTGATGAATGATTAAAATTGTCTTTCCACTCCTTGCCAACTCTTTTAACTGATTGATGATGATTGTTTCATTGTTGATATCAATCCCGACAAAGGGTTCATCTAAAATAAGTAAGATGGATTCCTGTACCAATGCTCTTGCCAATAAAACCCTCTGAAACTGTCCGCCCGAAAGCTCTCCGATTTGTACATTCTTATAATCATATAGTTTTAATTGCCTGAGCGCTTCCTCAACAGCATTTTTTTCTCTTTCCCCAGGTCTTTTAAACAGACCCAACCCCGGATAAGTTCCCATCAAAACACATTGATATACAGTGATAGGGAAGGTTTTGTCAATGTTTTCCTTTTGCTCTATATAGGCAATTTGTTTTGCAATATTTTGAATCGATTGTCCATTGAAATAGACATTTCCCGTATGATGTACCAAGTTTAAAATACCTTTTAAAAAAGAAGATTTGCCACCACCATTGGGTCCGATAATGCCGTAAATATTGCCCTCCTCAAGTTCGAGATGGACATCGCTGATGGCTCTTACTCCATTCGGATAAATAACGCTCATGTTTTCAATTCTTAGCATCGCTTATTTTATAATTTTCATTTATGAAAATATAAATTTAGTCTTATCTAAAAATATATTTCAATGTGCGAATTTACAAAGTCTTTTTAAGATTTCAATTTTTTTAGAGATAAAAATGTAATTGTCATTAATTAATTTTGGAAAGAAGGTGAAATAATTGAAAATCAAATAATATCTGTATCTGACAGAATTGGATGGCTATCATGAAAAACGAATATCTTTTCCACATTTATGATTTATGTAAAACAAAACTTTCAGAAATCAGTTTCTAAATGTATAAATTAGCGTTTCATTTAAAATCAGATTTGAATGTCCTTAAAGAACAAAACATTGTACATGTTTGTCGGCACGATGAAGCTTACCAAAGATAAGTTTGAGGAGCTTTTGGAAGATTTTATCCAAAATCAGCAATATACGGAGGATGAGGGGCGAAGAATTACTTTAGATTTTTTGCATAAGATGGATGTGCTGAAAAAAGATATCGATAGGCAGATTTCGATGAAGTCTGATGAGATAAAAGCGGAGATGAAAAGTTATTTTCAGCAGCGGGTAGATCAGGCGCTTTTGATGGTAAAAAAGAAAGTACAGGATTATTCTATCGAGCAACTTTTATCCGGAAACGATAAATAGTTAGCGAAATGGAAATTTTGGTAGAAACGATTCCAACGGAAATATCTCAGGAAGATAATACGCATTTTCTCACGGTAACAGGTGCGGAAGAGCACAATCTTAAAAACATCTCGGTCAAAATACCGCGCAACCAAATGACGGTTATCACCGGACTGAGTGGTAGCGGAAAATCATCTTTGGCATTTGATACTATCTTTTCGGAAGGGCAAAGACGATATTTAGACAGTCTGTCCAGTTATGCAAAACAGTTTATCGGTAGCATAGAAAGACCGAAAGTGGAAAGGATTTCGGGTCTGAGTCCTGTGATTTCTATCGACCAAAAAACGACCAACAGAAATCCTCGTTCGACAGTGGGAACAACTACTGAATTGTATGATTTTATTCGTCTGCTTTTTGCAAGATTGGGTGAGGCGTACTCTTATAATACGGGTGAAAGAATGGTCCGCTATACTGAAGAGCAAATCATTGACAATCTCGTTCAACGATATCAAAATCAGTCAATTGCAATTTTAGCACCTTTAGTAAGAGGTAGAAAAGGGCATTATCGGGAATTGTTTCAAGATTTGAGTAAAAGAGGTTATCTCAAAGTGAGGATAGACGGAGAGATTACCGAGATAGTTCCCAAACTTCAAGTGGATAGGTATAAAATCCATGATATAGAATTGGTTGTGGATAGAATAAAGGTAGAAGATAAAGATTTACAGCGTATCCGTTCATCCGTTCAGACTGCTTTAGATTTTGGTAAAGACTTGATTTTTATTCAGAATTTAAAGACAGAAAAGATTGAAGTTTTTAGTAAATCATTGATTTGTCCGACTACGGGAATTTCTTATGAAGAGCCATCGCCCAATACTTTCTCATTTAACTCGCCTTATGGATATTGTCCGACTTGTAAAGGTCTCGGGGTGGAAGAAAAAGCGGATGTTGCCAAAATTATTTCCGATAGAGAAATATCTATTGCCGATGGTGGTATCGTGGCGATAGGGAAATATAAAAAGAACAATACTTTTAACTACTTACAAAAACTTTTGGCGGTAGAGAAAGACAAATTGGAAACTCCAATAGAAAAACTTTCTGAAAAGAGTATAAAGACAATATTATACGGCAATGGTTCTGATGAAAAAGCTCCTTTTAAGTTTGAGGGAATCGCTACGCAGATAGAAAGGAGTTATCACGATGAAATATCTGATACTCTAAAAAACTGGGCGGCAAATTATATTTCGGAATATCCTTGTGAAACTTGTCATGGTCAAAGATTGAGAAAAGAATCTTTACACTTTAAAATCAATGGTAAAAATGTAGCAGATGTGACTGCAATGGATTTGTATGAGTTTTACGATTGGGTATTGAGTTTGGATACTTATTTTACCGGAAATGATACAATTATTGCAAGAGATATATTGAAGGAACTGAAAGAACGAACGCATTTTCTATTGGAAGTCGGTTTGGGATATCTTTCACTCAAAAGAGCAACGGGCTCGCTGTCCGGTGGTGAGAGTCAAAGAATCAGATTGGCTACCGTCCGGTTCTCAATTAAAAGGTATCACCTATATTTTAGACGAGCCGAGTATCGGTTTGCATCAGCGAGATAATACTCGCTTAATCAAATCTCTCAGAAATCTGACAGATATCGGCAATACGGTCATCGTGGTGGAACATGACAAGGAAATCATGTTGGCATCCGACTATCTGATAGATTTAGGATAAGATGTGGAGAATTAGGTGGTGAAGTGGTGGCAGAAGGCACTATTGAAGAATTTTTGGAATATGATTCTGTAACTGCTGATTATTTGAATGGTAAAAAGAAAATAGGCATCCCTAAAAAACGTAGAAAGGGAAATGGTAATTTTATTACACTCAAGGGCGCAAGTGGCAATAATCTAAAAGAGGTAACTATTAAAATACCTTTGGGGACACTTACTTTGGTGACAGGTGTTTCAGGTAGTGGAAAATCTACTTTGATCAATAATACTTTGTATCCTATTTTAAGTCAGAAATTTTATAAGTCTATCAAAAATCCTTTGCCCTACAAATCTATTGACGGAGTGAAATGGGTAGATAAAGTGATAGAAATTGACCAATCACCCATCGGGCGTACACCCCGTTCTAATCCTGCGACCTATACGGGATTATTTGACCATATCAGAGCATTATTTGCCAAAGTACCCGAATCTCAAATCAGAGGTTATCAACCCGGTCGCTTTTCATTTAATGTCAAAGGCGGAAGATGTGAAGAATGTCAGGGTGGCGTTAAAAATTGATAGAAATGAACTTTTTGCCGGATGTGTATGTGGACTGTACCAAGTGTATGGGACAGCGTTATAACCGCGAGACTTTGGAAATTAAATACAAAGGCAAAAGTATTCATGAAGTATTAGAAATGACGATAGCTGATGCATGAATTTTTGATGCGATACCTCAAGCGAAACGCAAACTGAAAACATTGGTGGATGTAGGTTTGGGGTATGTAAAACTCGGACAATCTTCTATCACTTTATCCGGGGGTGAAGCACAAAGAGTAAAATTAGCAGAAGAACTTTCCAAACGTGATACCGGTAATACCTTTTACATCTTGGATGAGCCGACTACCGGTTTACATTTTGAGGATATACGGATTTTGATTGGTGTGATTCAAAAGTTAGTAGATAAAGGAAATACCGTTGTAATCATCGAACATAATTTAGATGTCGTAAAAGTGGCAGATTATATCATAGATATAGGTGTAGAAGATTGGAAGAGATGGCGGAACGGTGGTGGCGCAGGGAAGTCCTGAAGAAGTCATCAAATCTAAAAAATCTATCACTGCCAAATATTTGAAAGAAGAAATGGAATTGTGAAATGGAAACGATTTTAAATAATATTCAGCATATACAAACTCAAATAAATACCACTTGTGACAGATTGGGTAGAGATAGGAGTGAAGTGAAGTTGCTTTTGGCAACAAAAACTGTCACACCAGAGAGAATATTGATAGCGCTGAAAAATGGAAATACTCTAATCGGTGAGAATAAGATTCAGGAATTGAGAGATAAGTTTGAAGCGCTGCAAGAAGTCTCACACCAATCTCATTTTATCGGCCACTTGCAGACCAATAAAATCAAAGATGTCATCAAATATGCAGATTGTATAGAATCTGTGGACAGATTGGATTTAGCGCGAAAACTTCAGACAAGATTAGAGTTTGAAGACAAAGAAATGGATGTGTTTTTACAGGTCAATACTTCTTATGAAGAGAGTAAGTTTGGTGTAGCACCTGAAAGTGCACTTGCTTTGGCAAAAGAGATTGCAAGTTTGGATAGACTGCATCTAAAAGGTCTGATGACGATAGGACTTTTTTCTGCTGAAACCGAAAAGGTAAGAAAGTGTTTCAAATTGCTTAAAAAAATACAGATGGACTTATCAGATATAGGTATAGAAGCAAAAGAACTTTCTATGGGAATGAGCCACGATTTTGTGACTGCAATAGAGGAAGGAGCGACTATTATCAGAGTGGGGACCGCTATTTTTGGTGAAAGAATCTATCCCGATTCCTACTATTGGAACGAGAAAGTTTGATTTTGCTTAAAAATACTAATTTTTACCATTGTTTATTTGTACAAATATAAAAACGAATTATCTTTGCACCCAAGTTGACACTGTCCTATAGTGTAACTGGCAACACGTCTGATTTTGGTTCAGAAGAGTCTAGGTTCGAGCCCTAGTAGGACAACTAAAAGCACTTTATCAATTTTAACCAAACTTGCTCTAAAGTGCTTTATTTGTTCTTATACTTAGTGTTTGAAAGGTTCACGTTTTGGCAGTGATTACATTTGGTTAGGTTTGAATAAGGTAAATGCGTTACCAATGTGTTACTAAATTCAAAAATGTGTTACCATGAAAACTAAAGTATTGTTTAGCCGTAAAGGTAAACTCAATGACAAAAAATAAGCTATCGTATATACAAAATAAAGTCAAATACATTCACAATAAAAAAATGGATGGATAGTCACTATGTTTGAAAGGGCACAACAGATACAGCATGATTGTAGATTGTAGAGTTTTGGGCTTGCCCTCTAAGGAGCTTAAATAAACTATTGATTGACTGTAAGATAAAAGTCGTTCAGACTGAACGATTTTTTATTGTTTCGAAAGACATTTTACATTGTATAGGTATGAATAATCAAAGTGTTTTTGGCATTAAAAACAAAATCTATCCTATTTATTGTAGTTGCCATATTAAATTTTTATGTACCTTTAATCTATATAAATGAATCTTATACCTTTTTAATAAAATACCTGATATGAATAAATATTTACAATCCTTATTGTTCCTTGCTTTTATAAGTTTTAATATCATATCTTTGGGGCAATCAAGGTTAGTGATAAATGGAGCATATATTAATATCAAAAACAATGCGCAATTTACTATTGATAATTCTAACCCCAATGCGATTACAAGAACTTTAAATGGCGGTCATTTTATTTCGGAGGCAGAAAATAATAATGTACATTGGAATATAGGTAGTACAAATGGTGATTATAAAATACCGTTTGGAATAGGAACTGCTGATTATCTCCCATTAGAATTTACTACTTATGGTGGTGTCGGCAACGGATATTTTGAATTGGCGACCTATGATGGAGGTAATTATCTCAACTCCAGCTATCTGCCAAGTGGGATTACAAATTTTCGAGGCTTGGACGGAACTGATAATTCTCCTCATGTCATGGATAGGTTTTGGAAGATAAGGGCTGAAAATTATGATCATTCAAATGCAGACAGACCGGATTTTAACTTTTTGCTGCTGTCATACAGAGATGTAGAACATAATAGAACGGGGAATAGCATTATAGAAAGCGATGTATTTATTCAAAGATACAATCCTGTCTTAGATTCATGGTATGACTATATTCCGGGAAATGCAGTAGTCGCTGTTAATACGACAGAAAATGAGGTAAGTGTGGATGTTGTTCCCAATAATGAAGTTTTTGATTGGTGGGTGATAGTGGATAGGATTAGCCCTTTGCCGTTAGAACTTTTGACCTTTGATGCAAATACTGTCAACAATCAATTCGTATTGGTAGATTGGGCGACTGCTACCGAAAAAGACATGAATAAGTTTGTCGTTGAGCGCTCCAAAGATGGAAAGACATGGGAATTTGTCGCTGAGGCTCCCGCACAAAACTTAAATTCGCTTGTAAAATATCAAACGACTGATCATACCCCTTATACCGGTCTAAGTTATTATAGATTGAAACAAATTGAACTCAGTGGAAATGTGACCTATTCCCAAATGAAAGAAGTCACTATCCAAGAATCAGAGAAATACACGCTCACAATTTTTCCAAACCCCACGGTCGAAGTTTTAAATTTACAATTTTCTGTTAACCACATACCCAAATCTATTGTGGTTTATGATGTTCAAGGAAAAGAAATGTACTCTAAGAATATCAAAACAGTTGACAGCGATATCATACCTTTGAATGTAAAATCTTTTGCCCAAGGAACTTATCTATTGAAAATTTATTTTGATGAGGATGAAGGCGAAACTTATAAGTTTGTGAAGATGTAAGATTTATCAAATAAAAATATAGATATTTTTGATATGTTCAAGCCTGATTTTAGGATTCTTACTATTCTTATGAGTTTCTTTAAATATACTGACAAAAGTGTAATAAGGGAGATTATTACAACTATTCTAATCATTTATTTTACAAATTTATAAGGTAGTACCTTGTTAAACGTTCTTTAGCAAACTTCTAAATCTGAACGGAGACAAAATTAATATTTATCATAAATGAGATTGATTATTTATATAATATGACTTATGGGAGGATAGAAGTCATAAGAAGTGTAAATCTTTACAGCATAAGATTTTATGGCATGAAATTAGGACGAGAGGATGATGAAGAGAATCGGTATTAAATTGTTCTTTTGACTATGATGTCTTAATAAAAACTTAAAGTTTGGTGAAAAATTATAGGAAATTTAAAATTTACAATTACATTTACGGCAAAATAAAAAACTAAAAACC
Organism: Chitinophagales bacterium; assembly: GCA_023957215.1. Taxonomy (GTDB): domain Bacteria; phylum Bacteroidota; class Bacteroidia; order Chitinophagales; family JADIYW01; genus JAMLHH01. Next base: position 17,044 of record JAMLHH010000030.1, on the reverse strand, counting down.
AAAAAGTATGGCTAAAACAAATGCAAGCTCAAATGCAAAGAAGGGTGGAGGGTTTCAACTTCCAGCATGGTTGATTATTATCGCAGCTTTTATTGTATCGGAAATTATTTTCCACAAAGTATTCGGTGCGCCTGAACACTTTCTGAATGAAGCAAAGACAGAGGCAAAACCCGGCGACTATTTAGGTATAGTCTATCTCGGTGGCTTTGTCGTTCCATTTTTGATGACAATGTTTATTACTGTTGTTGCTTTCAGTATTGAACGCGCATTCTCAATAGGCAAGGCTACAGGTAAGGGTAAGACTTCTGATTTCTTATTGAAAATTAAGGGATTCTTAGATAGTGGAGATTTAGATTCTGCTATTAGTGCATGTGACACACAAAAAGGTTCTGTTGCTAATGTAGTACAAGCAGGCTTAAAGAAATACAAAGCGATGGATGCAAATACAGTTTTGACAACAGAGCAAAAAGTTTTAAACATCTCTAAAGAGATTGAAGAATCAACAACTTTGGAACTTCCAATGTTACAGAAAAACTTGCCGATTCTTTCTACTTTGGCATCCGTATCCACTTTGATTGCCTTGTTTGGTACTGTATTGGGTATGATTAGGGCGTTTGCAGCGATGGCTACTTCCGGCAGTCCTGACCCGGCAGCATTGGCAGCAGGTATTTCTGAAGCCTTGATTAATACGTCTATCGGTATCTTTACCTCCGCTGTTGCAATTATTTCATACAACTATTTCTCTAACAAAATTGATGATTTGACATATTCAATTGATGAAATAGGATTTAGTATTGCACAAACTTTTGCAGGAAAACACTCATAAAAATTAAAACAAGAAAATGGCTAAAAGAAGAGCAATAAAAAAAGATGTTAGGGTAGATATGACGGCTATGACAGATGTGTCATTCTTGCTCTTGACATTTTTTATTCTCACAGCTAAATTCCGACCTAATGAAGCAGTAGCTATTGATACTCCGGCATCAAGAGCTGAGCAGAAAGTACCGGATGACTTGTTTACTATATCGGTGGATAAGGAAGGTAATGCCTATTTTGGTATGTCAGTCCCTCGTAGAAGGATTGCTACCTTAAATAGTATGATAGAACGATATGGTCAAAAATATCCTGTATTGAAAACATTGACTGAGGATCAAATTACCAAATTCGGTAATGTGGAAACTTTCGGATATAAAATCAATCAGCTACCTTCTCTCTTGGATTTGAGTCCGGCGGAGATTAATTCTGATAAAGGTTTGACCGGTATCCCACGAGATACTTCAGACAATCAATTAGGTGATTGGATCAATGCAGCGAGAGCTTCGGGAGTGAATGAGGGAATTGACATTCCGATTGCAATAAAAGGAGACCAAAATGCCAATGTGGATGCAGTCAAGGATATTATTAATATCTTAAAAGATAGAGATATTTATCGTTTTAACTTGATCACGACACTTGGAACGAAAGTGAATTAAACTTTTAATTAAAGGATATTAAAATTTAAAGGATACAATGGCTGAAATGGATACATCAGGTGGCGGAGGAAGACACCAAGGTAAAGTAAAAGCAAAGAAAAAAGACATACATGTGGATATGACTCCTATGGTGGACTTGGCTTTCTTGTTGATTACTTTCTTTATGTTGACCACCACCATGTCACAACCGGTTGCTATGCAACTTGCAGTGCCTAAGCCTCCGGATAAAGATAAAATAGAAGAAACCTCTGAAGCTGTAAAAGAATCTCAGGTACTTACAATTATCATGGATAAAGATGATATAATATGGTACTATGAAGGTTTGCCACAGGACTTGAAAAGTAATGACTTACAGAGAACGGCTTATGGCGCAGACGGTATCAGACAAGTAATTTTAGATAAGAAACAAAAAGTTTTACAGCGTTTTAGAGAGCCGGATAAAACAATCTGTTTATTAAAATCTACTTCGGAAGCAAGATATAAAAATATAGTGGACATCTTAGATGAAATGGATATTACAGGTATCAAAATCTTTGCTTTACAAGATTTATTGCCACATGAAATACAAGCTGTCGCAGGAAAATGGAATGCAAGTAGTACACAATAAAATTTGATTTGAAAAATGAGTAATACAAATAATAATTCTTCTTCTGTTACAATTGACGACATCATCTTTGAAGGGCGCAATAAGGATTATGGTGCATATCAATTACGTAAACTCAATGGTAAATATATCGGAATAGGTTTAGTAATATCTGTAGCATTTTTTACCACTGCGGTTTTATTGACGAGGTTTGATTTAAGGCAGTCTGAGAAAAAACAAGATAGACAAGTCTTAGTCGAATCAGTCGATGTAGAGCTACCACCCGAAGATATTCCTGATTTAGAAGTAGCGCCACCGCCACCACCACCACCGCCACCTGATATTGCTCAGGTTAAATTTGTGGAGATGGTTGTGAAAAAAGATGAGGAAGTTGCTGATAAAGACGTAACGACCATCGATCAGGCACTTGATGACAAAAAGGAAATCAGTACTATCAACAAAGAAGGTGACGAGAAAAAACCAAAAGTTGTAGAAGAGCCTGCACCGAAAGTCTTTGGCAATGGTCCGGCAGTAGTGAAAGAAAAAGAAGACGTAGATGACAGAAACTATGAATTCTATGAAATTTCTGAACAACCTGAATTTCCCGGAGGAGCAGCCGCAATGCAAGCTTTTATTGTTAAGAATATCAGATACCCTGAGGTTGCAATGGATAACGGTATTGAAGGAACGGTAACAGTTCAGTTTTTGATTGATAAAGACGGGTCCATCAAAGATGTAAAAGTGATCAAGGATCCGGGAGGTGGATTAGGTAGAGAAGCCGAACGAGTTATCAAATCCATGCCTAAGTGGAAACCGGGTAAACAAAGAGATACTCCTGTAAGAGTGAAAATGATGGCACCGGTCAGATTTAGATTAAGTAGATAATTTTTACTAACAAATAAAACAAAAAAACCTTGCACAATCGCAAGGTTTTTTTGTTTTATAACTTTAACATCCAAGAAATCGGATAATAGTTATTGATACGCTGAGAGTTTTTCTTTATCCACCCAAGATGTAGGTTTTTGTATTGGGCGACTGCCCAGCCATTGCTCAGGTAATTAACAGTTGGGATGTCTTTTCTCCTCAAATAATCCAAAGCCATTTCACGATCCCTGATTTCGTATTTTTGAATGTCGTTATGTAAAAACTTGGAATGTACCAAGCCTTGTGCCGGTATTAGGATATTTTTTTTCAACTGACCTATATTGATACCGAAATGTGTGACAGGTATTCTTTTACCTATAAGGTTTAAATCAAATTGATAGTTTTTGGGAAATAAACGAATAAACTCACCTGATTGGAAAAGAATATTCTTTTCATCAAAGTTTGCAAACTCATTTATGATTTTCTCCGTTTTTTTTATTACTTGCCAGTTCCAATGTCTTTCTTTTACGAGAGCTTCACCGGAAGTATGTTCTTTCACTTTTTTGAGCAGAGCAATAAAAAAACCGCTCCCTTTTACTTGATGAGTCCAGCACCTCAAAGTACCTTTTATTTTTCCATCTTCGACTCCTGGCAGTTCTGTGGAATCCAATGGTATTAATTCAAATTCACCTGTATCTATCAGCTTTTGTATCTGTTCTTCATTTTCCTTAACCTCATAAGTGCAGGTACTATATATCAGATAGCCTTCTTTTTTTAATGCCGGTGCGATATTTCTTAATATATCTTCTTGCCTGTCGGTACACATTTGCACATTGTCTTCTTTCCATTCATCAATAGCTTTTTTGTCCTTCCTGAAAAGACCTTCTCCCGAACAAGGTGCATCAACGAGTATTATATCAAAAAATGATTCTAAATTTCCAAATTGATACGTCTCTGCCTTGGTGATGATGATATTATTTGATCCCCACTTTTCTAAATTTTCCACTAATATTTGATTTCTTTTGGGAATGATTTCGTTACTGATCAAAAGACTGTCTTCGGAGATTAAGCTTAGAAGATGTGTGGATTTACCTCCCGGAGCAGCACAAAGATCTAAAACTCTTATTGGTGTACTGAGATTTATTTTCTCAAGAGCCTGAGTTACCAACATAGATGAACTTTCTTGTACATAATAAGCTCCTGCATGCCAAGCCGGATCCAATGCAAAAATGGGGCGTTCCTGTAAATATCTGCCTTTTGATTCCCAAGTTATATCGGTGGAAGTAAAATCCGGAGAAAATTCTTTGTTTGGATGCAGACGGATAGAACTTGTTTCTTCACTTTGAAAACTTTCAAACAGTTTTTCACTTTCCCATCCGAGAATATCTTTCATATTCCGTATAAAAGCATCGGGCAGTTTTGATTTTTCTATATTCACCTAATAAGAATGAAAATTAACATGACAAAAGTACCCAAACATCTAATGTTTAAAAATAATTCGTTTTAATTTTATACAATGAGAACCATTTATACTTTTATTCTTCTTCTTTTTATCAATCATACTTTGACACTGGCACAAGACCGTTTGAGCGATTTGATTGATGAAATGCAAGTAGATAGTTTGACCAAAGCTGTCAAGCAGCTCAGTGGAGAACTACCTGTTACTATTTATGGGAAGACAGATACTATCTTTTCGAGAAGCTATATGCAACAGGGTAATGAAAAAGCCTTTCAATTTATCAAACAACAAATGCAATCTTATCATTACAAGATAGATTCATTGGTTTTTAGTAGTACGGGGAAAAATCTTTTGGTTTTTAAAAAGGGAAGTCAATTCCCGCAACAAGAAATAATCATAGGTGCACATTATGATTCGAGGCCTTATTCGGGAGTGGCTCCGGGAGCAGATGATAATGCAAGTGGTGTGGCAGCAATCATGGAAGTGGCAAGAGTTTTAAAAGATGAAGAATTGCCTTATACAATAGTTTTTGCATTTTGGGATGAAGAAGAACCCGGTTTATTGGGTAGTAAAGCTTATGTACAATCAATAGGTAGCCGAAATGAAACCCTACTTGCATATATCAATTTGGATATGATAGCTTGGGATGGCGACAACGATGGTGAAGTGGAAATCAGTACTCGTCAGGTAGGAAAATCAATATCTCTGTCAGATTTGATAATAGAACAAAATGCAAACTATCAGATTGGTTTAAAAACGACTTTGATCAATCCCGGACCGAGTTCTTCGGATTATGCCTCCTTTTGGACTGCCGGATATACGGCATCAGGTATCAATGAAGTGTATTATGGAGAAGACAACAATCCATATTGGCATACAGTAGGAGATACGATAGGGAATATGAATCTTGAATATTTCTTGAAATGTTCAAAATTGACTTTGGCGAGTGTATATAGATTGGCGCAGGAGGGTATCAATAAACCAACAGCAATTATTGATTCAAAATGGCATGAAGTTCCTCTTTTGTACCCTAATCCTGTCAAAGAAGTGTTGTTTATTTCTAATTTGAGTCATAAGGTAGAAAGTGTGAAAATTTATGATTTGAAAGGTAGTGGAGTATATAAAAATGAGCAAGTTTTTGATTCAAAAATTGTCTTACCTTTTCAAATGCGGACAGGAATCTATATAATAGAAATTAATACAAGAGATAAAAGCTATCGCCAACTGATTTTTAAACAATAGTATTTGAAAAGCTATTCACCGTCATTTTCATTCCATGTAGAATAAATTTGTCGATATAGCAAAGAAGTATTTACCAATACATCATGTGTCCCTTGTGCAACAATCCGACCTTTGTCAAATAAGTAAATGATGTCGTAATCTACGATAGATTCTAACTTGTGTGTAATTGTAATAACTGTCTTCTCCTGACTGATTTGTTGTAATGCATCTTTAATTTTCTTACTTGAAATATTGTCAACGGATGCTGTTATCTCATCTAAAATAAGAATAGGAGTATTTTTTAAGTATGCCCTTGCCAAAGTCAAACGCTGTTGTTGACCGATACTAAGTTGTTGACCGCGCTCTCCAATAGGTGTATTTTCTTTTTCGGGTAGCCGGTTTACAAAGTTATATGCATTGGCAAGTTTTAAGGCAGTAGCTATTGATATTTCATCAGTATTTTCGTTTGCCAATAAAAGATTTTCTTTTATCGTTCCATAGAATAAAATAGGATCTTGCGTTACAATGGCAAACAGTCGTGAGTAATCTTTAGAACGGTATTTTCTGATGTCAATACCATCCATCAAGATACCGTTTTCGGGTGCTTGATAAATACCGGAAATTAAGTTGACCAAAGTTGTTTTTCCACTCCCCGACAAACCAACAAAAGCTACTTTTTGACCTTTCTGAATATGAATTTCAACGTTTTGTAGGATAGTGTTTTTATCATCAAAACCAAAATTTAAGTTTTTAATTTCTATGCTATCTTTGAAAGTATGGATAGATTCTTCTCCCGGATAGATTTCGTGAAAACTTTTTGTTTGAAGCAAAGATTGTATCCTATCCATAGAAGCTACACCTCTTTGAATATGATACCAAGCGGAGGAAAAAGCTTTTGCAGGTGAAATGATTTGTGAAAATGCTACGATGTAGGTGATAAAAACCTCAGGTGACAGTGTACTGTCGCCTTTGAGAATAGCTCTGCCACCAATGAGCAAAAGTATTACTACGACCATAATACCCAAAGTTTCAGATAGGGGAGATGCCAGCTCTTTCTTTTTTAATAAATCATGGTGAAGACTCCTATACTTTTGATTGACAGATTGAAATTTTTTTACCAAGATATCCATGTGGTTAAATGATCGTATAATCCTAATACCGTGCATCAATTCATCTATCATCATCTGCATAATGGAAAATTGATTTTGGACTTCATTGGAATCTTTTTTTAATCTTTTGCCGATACGACCGATGAATAAAGCTGATACAGGTAAAAGTATGAATACCCAAAGAGTGAGATAAGGGCTTAAAAGAATCAGACTGATTAAAGTGATGATGATAGTAACAGACTCTTTGAATCCGGTTTCAATAAAATTGATGATACCAAACTCTACTTGTTGAATATCGTTTCCAAAAATTGTAAGAATATGACCTCTTCTGTTTTTTTGAAAGAAGGAAAAATCTAATGCAAGCAGTTTTTGATAAACCTTTTCTCTCAAATCCCGCATAACTCCTGTCCTGACAAAGATTAAAAAATAAGAAGCTAAGTATCGAGTGCCATTTTTTAAGACAAACGAGAAGACGAGTACAAGACACAGTACTAATAAGGCGGTTTCCTGACCTTGTGATTCCACTATGAATGTCCACTTATTGTAAAGCAAATCTATAAATGGAATCTTAGGAAGTTGGGAGTTATTGAGAAAGGATATGTCTTTGTAAAAGAGTACTTGTAAAAAGGGGATTAGCATTAAAAGTGAAAAAACGGAAAACAGCGCTGAGATGATATTAAAGATAATATTGAGCCCTATTTGGGATGGATATTTCTTAATTAGTGGTAAAAGTGGTCTGAGACTGTTCATACTTACAACAAATATATCTATTGTTTTCTTACTTTTAGACTTGAAAATTGTGAGATATGGAATCGAAAAGACAAAAACAGGTAGGTAAGATTATTCATAATGCCTTGAGTGAAATTTTTCAAATGCAGATGGGAGAAATTTTAGGACAGTCTATGGTGACCATCATTTCAGTCAATATGACACCTGACTTATTGATAGCTAAAGTCTATCTGAGTATTTACAACTCTGAAAACCCTAATGACGTATTAAAAGTTATTGAGACGAATAACAAAGGCATCAGAAGACTCATGGGAAATCAAATCCGTAATAAAGTGAGAATGATTCCGGAGTTGATGTTTTTTAGAGATGACTCTATGGATGAAGTTGTGAAAATGGATAAGTTGTTTAAGGAGATCAAGCAAAAGGATGAAGAGGTGAAAGAGCTAAGGGAAAACAGTGATTTTATAGATACGAACCCTTATAAGGAGGAGGGATAAAGAAACATATTTCATTAAGCCTTGACACTTAATGTGATAGTGTCAAATTCATCTCATTCATAAATGTCTCCACAAAATCCACGATTCTTTTCAATATTCTGTCACCTAAGCAGCTCTCTTGCCAAGCGATTTGTTGCGGTCAGTTTCATCTATCGACGGTGGTAAATTTTCTTTCGAACTTATAAACCGTCGTCTTTTTTTCGACATTTTTTGAAACGCTCGTTCTGCAATATCCACCTATTTTAGGACGATACATTTACCATTTATGAAAAAATACTTGTCATAAAGTTCTGAACAATCTGAAAATAGAAAGCATTTCTGATGATTGGTGATAATAAATTCATATTGGAAATTTTTAAGATGTGATAATATTTGTTCCCTGAAATAGCTTTATCGATTTCTTAAATAATAGTGCTATCCAAGTCGAAAATACAAAAGGTGCTGTCAACGGGATTAAATCTATTTTTACCATACCTATTTGAATAAGCAAAGAAAGAATGACTGCCATTAAAATTAATGTAATAGTGGTGAAAATTCTCTTGTCTATTAAAGCGATGGCACATAAAATTCCATTATAACCCATTAGTCCAATATTGATATCTTTTGTGGAAATTTGCAAAAGTATTGCACAAGAAATGGATATTACCACAGAAAGTAAACCATAAATAAAAGCTTTTCTTGAATGGATAAAAATAGCTAATGCAAATAGAAAGCCGGTAAAAATATTTTCTTGAAACATCACTTGGCCAAAGCTATTCAAGGAAGCTGATAATATATGTATGTTGGAATCTTCAACAGTGACCGGTATCAAACTACTAAACGGTGTATGTATCGTATTTAAAACCAAATAACTTATCCAACTTATAAAAACAAAAGGAAATGTAAAAGGAGGTAAAAACTTTTTTAAGTAATGCATCGTGGTGCTTGAAGCCATCGCACATAAGACAAGAGCCGTACACGTAATGATATTTATCTCAAAGAATACAAAGATAAAAATGCCGACTAAAGCACCATTATAGCCATACAATCCATCTTTTATATCTTCGTTATCATATTTAGAATAAATGGCTGTCAATGTGCTGATTGTACATCCGAAAAGTGCTACTATTGCGTTCCAATAACTATTATAGAAAATCCCGATCAAAAACAGAAATCCTGAAAAGGCATTCTTTTGAAACAAGATTTGACCTACTCCACGTAATAGAACCTTTACAAATTCGATTGATGACAACGACAAAGAGTTTCCCGACATAAAATCTACTCTTCCAAACCTCTTGCCTTCAATAGATATTTAATATTAGGCTCTTGACCTCTGAATTTTAAATATAGACTTTCTAAATCTTCAGAATTACCTCTTGATAAAATCATATCACGGAAATATTGACCATTTTTGCGTGAAAGTCCGCCATTTTCTTCAAACCATGCATAAGCATCATTATCAAGCATTTCACTCCAGCAGTATGCATAATATCCGGCGGAGTATCCATTAGACCATATATGTTGAAAATAAGAAGAACGGTATCTTGGAGGAATATAAGAAAGATTAGTTCCTATTTGATTCAATGCATTTTGTTCAAAGTCATCTACATTTTTTACTTTTTCATGTATGCCTATTGTGTGCCATTGCATATCCAAAGCTGCACAAGCTAAATATTCACCAAAAGCATATCCTTGGTTAAAAGTTGCCGCTTTCTTTACTTTGTCTATTAGTGACTGAGGAATGACTTCGCCCGTTTGATAATGTTTGGCATAGTTTTTTAAAATTTCTGGATAAGCTGCCCAATGTTCATTAAACTGTGATGGGAACTCTACAAAATCTCTTGAAGTGGCAGTCCCTGATAAAGACGGATATTTTTGGGATGCAAACATTCCGTGTAAAGCATGACCAAATTCATGAAATATAGTTGTGACATCATCGAAAGAGATAAATGCCACTTGCCCTTCAGCAGGTTTTGTAAAATTACAAACATTATAAATGACAGGTTTTTTGTTTAATAAAGTTGATTGTTCTACCATATTGCTCATCCATGCACCACCTCGTTTACTGTCTCTTTTGAAGAAATCGGTATAAAAGAGTGCTAAGGCTGAACCATCATGGTCATATACCTCATAAACTTTCACATCGTCGTGATAGATCGGTAGTGAATGATTTTCTTTAAAAGTGATGCCATATAGTTTTTCGGCAGCATAAAAAATACCGTTTTTTACGACACTGTCTAATACAAAATAAGGTTTCAATTCACTTTCGTCCAAATCATATTTTTCCTTTCTGACTTGCTCAGCATAGAAATCCCAATCCCAAGCCTGTACTTTAAAAGTATCACCTTGCGCTTCGATAAGTCGCTGTATGTCTGCTGCTTCTCCTTTGCCTTTCTCCACGGTTGCCGGTATTAATTGACCCAATAAATGAGCTACATTTTTAGGATCTTTCGCCATTTGATCTTGAAGTTTCCATGCGGCAAAATTCTCAAACCCGAGAAGATTTGCCTTTTCTGATCTGAGTTCTGCGATTTTTTCAATCAAAGTTCTGGTATCGTTTTGATCACCTCTTTCGGTGCGATTCCATGAAGCTTCAAATACTCTTTCTCTCAAATCACGATTTTTTAATGAGGCGAGATAAGGTTGTTGGGTCGTATTTACTATAGGTAATTTCCAACTGTCATTATTTTCAAAAGCCTTTATTTCATCTTCTGATAATCCGTCTAACTCAGATTTGTCTTTGACGATGACAGCCGCCGCTTTAGAACCTTCGAGGAGTAAATTACCGAATTTTGTAGTCAGTGTGGCTAATTCGGAGTTGAGTGCTTTGAGTTTTTCTTTATCTGTATCTGAAAGTTTTGCCCCAGAAGCATTAAAATTTTGATAGTAAAATTCCACCAAGCGTTTGGATTCGGAATCTAAATTGAGCTGATCACGTTGTTGGTAAATTTTTTCAACTCGTCGATACAATTTGTCATTCATGTAGATTGCGTCATAATGAGCTGAAAATTTGGGTGAATACTCTTCATTCAGTTGATTGATGGAATCATTGGTATTTGCACCGGCTAACAGATAAAAGGCATTAGTGGCTCTATTGAGCATTTGACCACCTTTTTCAAGCGCCACAAGTGTGTTTTCAAAACTTGGTACTTCCGGATTATTGCAATTTTATCTATTTCTTCCATTTGTAGCTTCATGCCTTCTTCAAAGGCGGGGGCAAAATCTGCAACTTTTATTTTGTCAAAATCAATGGTGTTAAAAGGCAAGGTACTCTCTTTAAAAAATGGATTGTTCATATCTGATTGATTATTTTGTGTTTTTTGATTGGTAAAAATATCTCTACTTGTTTTACATGCTATAAAAAAAACAAAGGATAAACCCAGTAGGGTGATTGCTTTTGTCATTATATTTATTTTTAATGTATGCAAAGGTAAAAATTAATTTTTGCAATCGGATATCAATGCTTAGACGATATCAACAGATAAACATTCATAGAAGACTATCGTTTACTATAAAAATGAGATAGAATGAAAAATCGGTTTGACATACCACAACTCTTTTTAAGAATAGCTTTAGGTATTGGTTTTTTAATTCCGGTCATGGACAGATTGGGTGTATTGGGGGAAGACGGAACAAACGGAAACTCTTGGGGCAATTGGAAAAATTTTGCAAATTATACGATGATACTCACTCCTTATTTGACTCCTGAATTGAGTAATATGATGGCAGTTTTTGCAACCATATTGGAAACGGTTTTTGGAATATGTCTAATCTTAGGGATCAAAACGAGATGGATGGCGGCAGGTAGTTTTGCCTTAACTCTCATTTTTGGTATCAGTATGTTTGCCTTTACGGGTATTCGTTCACCGTTTAATTATTCTGTTTTTGTATTCAGTGGTGCTGCACTTTTGTTATCTACACTTCCCGATTATCGATGGAGCTTGAAAAAATGATTGATGGTCTTTTATCATAAAGCAGATTTTGGATAATAAAACAATTTCATTTTGTCAAACAGCATATTGTAAAGTCTATCAATCAAGTAATTCAATAATATCTCATCGTATCGGATTTTTACGTTTGTATAGGTTAGTTATTGCCTTAGAAGTTTATCACTCGAGAAGAATTTACAAGCTATGCAAAAGGGCAATCTTTACACAAATGTGTAGGCACATAGATAGAGTTTAAGTTTAGTTGTGTAATTTTGTAGTCATGGAAGTTTTCGACAAAGCGACAGCGCTCTTGGAAGAGGTGCAACAAGCCGAAATTGCAGATGGTGAAGCCTTGGAGCAGTTTAGAATTCGATTTTTGGGAAGTAAGAATGTACTGAAATCTATCTTTTCGGAAATCAAATTTGTGCCGAATGAGAGGAAAAGGGAGTTTGGGCAATTAGTCAATGCGGTAAAGCAGGCGGCTGAGGGCAAATATGAGGAGCTGAAATCGGCTTTGGAGTTGAAGGAACAAGATGCTAAATTTGCAGAACTAGACTTGACACGCCCGGGAGTGAGTAGAGTTGTAGGTTCTAGACATCCGGTGCGTTTAGTGATGGAGGAGATGGTAGATATCTTTAGAAAAATCGGTTTTACGGTAGAAGAGGATCGTGAAATTGAAGACGATTGGCATAACTTCTCTGCTTTAAATCTTCCCGAAGATCATCCGGCAAGAGATATGCAAGATACTTTCTACATTTCTTTAGATCCGGCGACAGTTTTGCGTACGCATACTTCAAGTGTGCAAGTACGTGTGATGGAAAGACAAAAGCCGCCTATCCGAATTTTATCACCGGGAAAAGTATTTAGAAATGAGACGATTTCTGCTCGTTCGCACTGCTTTTTCCATCAGGTGGAGGGTTTGTATATTGACAAGGATGTGTCTTTTGCGGACTTATTACAGACTTTACAGTTTTTTGCTTCTGAATTTTTCGGTGCGGATACCAAGATTAAAGTGAGACCGTCATATTTCCCATTTACGGAACCTTCTGCTGAGGTGGATGTGAGTTGTTTCCTTTGTCATGGTGAAGGTTGTAATGTGTGTAAGCATACCGGCTGGGTGGAAATTTTGGGTTGTGGTATGGTGGATCCTAATGTACTCGAAAATTGTAAGATAGACTCAAGTGTGTATTCCGGTTTTGCTTTTGGGATAGGAGTGGAGCGTATCGTGATGATGAAGTATGGTATTAAGGATATCCGTACTTTATCGGAAAATGATGTGCGCTTTCTCGACCATTTTAAATCGGTAATTGTCTAAAATGAAAGCTAAATGGCAGAATGATATCAACTTTTTCAGCACTTTGACACCGAGAAGAGCTTGGAATATGTTGAAAATCTATGTCTCTTTTTATATTTCTAAGTATCTAAAAAAGCCTATCCAATGGGGAAAACCTTTTTCAATTGCGATAGAACCTACAACTTCTTGTAATCTGAGATGCCCGGAATGTCCGAGTGGTTTGCGTTCATTTACCCGAGATACGGGAATGCTGGAGCCTGAAATGTTTGAAAGTATTATCGACCAAGTGTATAAACACGTTAATTACTTGACTTTTTATTTTCAAGGTGAGCCTTATCTGAATAAGCACTTTTTGAGCATGGTGTCTTATGCGAAAACTAGAAATATTTATACTGCAACTTCTACAAATGGTCACTTTTTGACGAATAAAATTGCCGAAAAAACAGTGGAATCCGGTTTGGATAGATTGATTATTTCGATAGATGGTACGACTCAAGATACTTATGAGCAATATCGTATCGGTGGAAATATCGACCGAGTGATAGAGGGAGCTAAAAATGTCATCCGCTGGAAAAAGAAATTGAAAAGTAAAACACCTTTTGTGATTTTTCAGTTTTTGGTGGTGAGACATAATGAGCATCAAATTCCTGAACTGAGAAAGATAGCCAAAGAAATCGGTGTAGATCAGGTGATACTAAAAACAGCACAGATTTATGACTATAAGCATGGTAATCCGTTGATTCCATTGAATGATAAGTATTCTCGTTATAAAAAGATGCCGGACGGTACTTATGAGATTAAAAACAAGATGGAAAATAGCTGTTGGAAGTTATGGCACTCTTGTGTGGTGACTTGGGATGGCAGGGTTTTACCTTGTTGTTTTGATAAAGATGCCCGCTATGTAATGGGGTATATGTCGGATAAAAGTTTTGACAAAATCTGGTGGGGAAATCGATATTACAAATTTCGTGAGAAGCTTGTTCGTTCGCGTCAGGAGATAGATATGTGCAGAAACTGTAGTGAAGGGTGTACTGTGAATATCAACTATGATTTTTAAGTACTATTTTGTACGTCTTATGATAAATCCGTTTTCTATCTTTTGCATCCCTACTTTGGGATAATAATCTATTGCAGAGGGCGCAGCGAGTAAAATGAGTGCTGTTTGTTCTCCGATTTTATTTTTTGTCAGATCTATTAACTTTTTTCCTATTCCGTTTTTTTGATATTCTTTCCTTACGGCAAGATCAGATAGATAGCAACAATAACAAAAATCTGTCAAAGAACGGGAAATCCCTACAAGTTGACCATTGTCCCAAGCGGTAATCACAAGGTTAGAATGGGTGTACATTTTTTCGATTCTCTTCACATCTGTTGTTGATCTCATAATTCCCGAACTATCATATACGTCAATGATTTGGTGCGTGGTAGGTTGAATGTCGTCTCTATATTCAATTTCCATTGTTCAGACAGTTTTCATAAAGTTATACAGTTTTTACTTTTTCAGATACAATAAAAAGACAGTTACTTTTTAACTTCTGAAAGATAGATGGTATTTTATTGCTTTACGAAGAAATTTTTATATCAAAAAGCTTGTTTTATAGCCACTTAGAATGAAAATTTACATGTTAATTTACTGTAAACTTAATTTTATTTTTACATCTTAATATAAATAACTACTTTTATCGCTCGAACAAAAAGGAAATTCAAGAATGTCAATAGAGCCTGTAGATAACCGCGAAGTTAACAGCTACGAACTACAAGAGAAAAGAGTGTATGAGGAGTATGTGGAGAAAGAGCCGGACTCGCTGATAGTCAGATTTTTTATCACGATGCGACATCTGAATGCTTTGGCATTAGGAGGAGGCTTTGCTTATTTAAGACATAGAAAAGAGACCAATCAAAAGCCTAAATTGAGATTTACGTTTTTGAAAATCTTTTTGTGGTTAAACTGGCCTTTTTTAAATAAAAAGTTGATACAACAACCTTTTGCCATACAGCTCAGGAGGCGTTTGGAAATGTTGGGGGCCACTTATATCAAATTGGGGCAAATTTTGTCTTTGAGAGAAGATGTTTTACCAAAAGAAATTACAGATGAACTCAAAAAGCTTTTGGATTCCCTGCCGGCATTGAAATATGATAGATATATACAAGTGGTCGAAGAAGCCTTGGACAGACCGATAGACGATATGTTTTTGGAAGTACAGAAAAATCCTTTGGGTTCGGCTTCCATTGCACAGGCACACAGAGCGACATTGAAAACCGGAGAAGAGGTGGTCATCAAATTACTCAAACCGGGAACAAGAGAGCTTATCAAGACGGATAGCAAAATCATCAAATTTACCGGAGGGATTTTGGAATGGTTTTTACCGGGATTACAGCCCAAAAATATGTTTACCGAGTTTTGTAATTATACTAACAAAGAGGTGGACTTAAAATTAGAAGCCAATAATGCGGAAGCTTTTGCCGCTAATTTTGCAAATGAACCGGATGTCGTTTTTCCTAAAATCTATAGAGAGTTTAGCAATTCGGATGTTATCACAATGGAATTTTTCAATGGTCTAAAACCGGATGAAGAATGTGCTAAAATTTTAAATGATGAAGAAAAAGAGAGAGCGGTAGAACTTGGTGCCGGTGCTATCATTAAAATGTTGTATAGTGACGGCTTCTTTCATGCGGATTTGCATCCGGGCAATCTTTTGATTATACGTTCGGAAGAAGGTATTAAAACCGGATTTATTGACTTGGGAATGGTGGGGAGATTTGAAGAAAGTACCCGTAAAAATATGCTCTACTATTACAGCTCATTGGTAGCAGGCAATATCAAAGCGGCAGCCAGATATTTATCTATTACAGCCAAACCGGGTAAAGGTGGAGATCCGGAAGGTTTCAGAAGAGAAATGGAAGAAATAGGTAACAGGTGGATACGTAATCCGAACTTTAACGATTTCTCTTTGGCATTGTTGATTTTTGAATCTGTCGTCTTAGGTGCAAAATACCGTATGTTCTTTCCGTTGGAGTTGGTATTGATGGTGAAAGCGATTATTACCTTTGAAGGAGTCGGTAACGTAATTATGCCGGGATTGGATATTGCAAAAGTTACCAAAAAGCCGATAAGAAAACTATTTTTAAACGAAGTCAATCCGATAGAACTTATCAAGACGACATTGCAAAATGCACCTGAATTTATGGATGTCGTTTCAAGATCACCTTTGCTATTAGTGGAAACATTTAAGAAATTGGAAGACAAAACCTTTAATTACAAAGAGCCTAAGGTCTTACCGATGGATTCTGTCAAGTATATGGTGTTTGGTGGACTATGTGTAATCGGTGCCTGTATTTTGGTTGCTTCCGGTCAACCTTGGCAAGCTTATACTGCACTTTTTGCAATCGGAGGAATTTTTGCGCTGAAGTCGTAGTTTTTTTGACCACGGATGACAACCACAGACTACAAACGATAGTATTAGCGAGGATATTCTAAAGTTCTTTGAGGAGTTCTAACAATACTACTGCTTGATTGTGTTCTGTATCTTTTGCACCATAAAGGATAGTAACAGTTTGATTTTTAGCGAGTGCTGCAATATGTTGTAGTAGTGCAGTTTTATCTTTCAGTTCTTCTTTGTAACGTTGCTTAAACTCATCATACAATTCTACTTGATGATTAAACCACTTCCTAAGTTCATTAGAAGGGGCTATTTCTTTTTCCCATTCATCCAATGCTACATCCGCTTTGGAAATGCCTCGTGGCCAAAGTCTGTCAACTAATATCCTGTAACCATCGTCTTTATCGTAAGAATCATATATCCTTTTTATTCTGATATTCATGATTTCAAAGTTTTATATTGAAAACAATGATTCAGTTCTTCTTTGTAACGTTGCTTAAACTCATCATACAATTCTACTTGATGATT
>JAMLHH010000003.1 GCA_023957215.1 Chitinophagales bacterium | reverse complement strand
TCAGTTTTGAATGGTAAATGTAATTGGAACGTACAAAATTGCTTATTTAACAAAAATCAAACTGAAACGACCGGGGTAGTAAAAACTTTTAGTTTATAAAGATTAAATTTACATCATCACCAAAAACAGATAACTGTAAAATGTTAGAAATAGGAGTAGGTAAAGGAGACATTACCGGTTTTAAAAGAGGAGTAGGTATGCTGGGATATGGACTTGCAACTCAAGTGATGTTGGATATTGAAACGCCACTTTATGCAAGAGCATTTGTGTTTTATGATTCAAAAACAAATAGACGTGTAGTAATTGTAAACACGGAGCTGTGTATGATCAATCCTTCTCTGAAAGACGGTGTATTGACCAAGTTGAAACAGAATCATCCTGAATGGAATTATGACTATGATAACTTTTTGTTGTGCGCTCAGCATACACATGTCGGTCCGAGCGGTTATTCTTTACATCCTTTATATAGCATGAGTTCACCGGGTTTTGTGAGAGTGATTTATGATAAAATTGTCAATGGAATCTACGATGCTATTGTACAAGCTGAGGAAAGTAAAGCACGAGGGAAAGTACAGATTGGGCAAGGTAAGTTTGATTTAGAAACTTCTATCAGCTACAATAGGTCTATTGCTGCGTATAATCTAAATCCGGAAGTCGAACAAAAAATATCTTTTGCAGATAGACATAAAGCCACAGATAAACGAATGACACTATTACAAGTGACAGATGAAAAAGGGAATCCTCGTGGTTCTATCAACTGGTTTGCAGTCCATACAACTAATTTGCCAAATAATTGGACAAGGATATGTTCGGATAATAAAGGTTTTGCTGCGACTGAGCTAGAAAACTCATATTATGATGAAAATAGAGGATATGTCGGAGCTTTCGCTCAGGGGGCTTGTGGTGATGTTTCAGCTAGAGTGAAATACAATTCCCGATTAGATAGACAACGAGGATATTGGGAAGGACCTTTTGAAGATGATTTGAAAAGCTCTAAATACAATGGGAATATACAATACAAAAAAGCCCATGAAATCATAGAATCAATAGATAAAGAACAGGATTTAGGAACTTCAGGTGTAGCTGGACAGGTAGTGTATAGTAACTTTGGTGCAATAGATATTGATCCGGAATTTACAGGTGGAAAAGAAGGTTGTGTGACCAGTCCGTCTTGCATGGGAACAAGTTTCTTATTAGGTTCTATCATGGATGGCCCGGGTATGCCCGAATTTTTAGGTTTGGGTGCAGATATACTTTCAAAATTGGTGACCAAAGCCAGGCTTGCTTTTAGTACAGGTGAAAATAAGGCCTATATAGAACGTATGGTCAAAGCGCAGGGTAAAAAGGCGGTCGTATTAGAAACGGGGACGAATAAGATTTTTGGATTACAACCCAGAAAATTATTTTTTCCGGATTTTGCAGATGAGCTGATTAGAAATATCAAAATGTTTGACCGTATGGGTATTTACGATAAGATTCCTTTGAGTCCACAAGTGCTACCGGTTCAAGCGGTCAAAATTGGCTCTATTCTCGTATTGGGAATACCTTTTGAAATTACGACAATTGCCAGTAAACGACTTGTCAAAGCGATTGAAGATAGAACTACAAAACATGGTATCAGCCATGTAATCCTTGCTCCATATTCTAATGCTTATAATGGTTATATCACTACTCATGAAGAATACCAGTTACAAATGTATGAGGGTGGACATTGTGTGTTTGGTCAATGGTCGCTCAATGCTTTGACTGAAAAATCTGTCAAAGTGGTTGATGAATTATTTGAAACTGAACGTATCAGGCAACCTATTTTAAAAGAAGCTGAGCCTGATGTTTTTAGTGATGATTTAGCTGAGGCATTTGCACAAGAAGATGGCCATTTCTATAAGCAGATATTGAAAAAAGAAGAGAAAAGGGAAAAGAAGCGCATCCGCATAGAAGCCAGAAAAAACAGATGCGGTAAGTCTTACTAACCATATAAAAGTGTTAAAGCTAGTGAGTCGATAGAGTTATACGTATAGATTATTTATTTTTGTCGTATAAACTATAACTATGGATGCGAAAATCACATTGGCATTTGACAAAGATGTTATAAAGCAAGCCAAAGCTTTTGCTGCTTATAACAATATCAGCCTATCCAGATTGACAGAGTATCTATATAAAAAGATGATCAGTCAAGAATATGAGATTTTGGATGATTTTCCTATTTCAGATTGGGTGATGGAGCTTTCTGAAGGTCAAGCAGAATACCAAGCTACACCTTCTCGCAAAGAATTAAAAGAAGATTTTTTCAAATCTAAAAAATGAAAATCTTCTTAGATGCCAATATATTGGTAGCTGTATTGAATAAGCAATATCCACTTTTTTCTTATGCTGCTAAAATTGTCAGTTTGAGTAATCAATCTAAGTATCATCTTTATACTTCGCCGATTTGTCTTGCAATAGCGTTTTATTTTGCCGAAAAGAAAAGTGGTACACAGAAAGCCAAAGAAAAAATAGATTTACTTTCCAAACATATTCATGTCGCACTTGTAGCTGAACAAGCAGTACAAGCTTGTCTGAAAAATTCAGCTATACATGATTTTGAGGATGGTTTGGAATATTATTCCGCCGTGGAAAACAAATGCGAAGTAATCATTACAGAAGATGTATCAGACTTCTATTTTTCTGAACTACCTGTCTATGACAGTAAAAGCTTTTTATATCATATCTCTAAGAGTTGATATCCTAAAGTTGTTACTGTAGTAACTCAAAAACTTTTTCAGGTGGTCTGGCTATGATGGCTTCGTCATCTCTTTCTACGATGGGCCTTTGTAAAAGAATAGGGTGGGCAACCATAGCTTCAAGTAGTTGCTCATCACTTGGTACGTTGCTACCAAATAATTCTTTGTAAATAGACTCATTCGTTCTTACCATATTAATAAGAGGGGCATTTATCTTTTTACTCAAAGCTATCAACTCTTCCTTTGAAAGAGGATTGTCCAAATAAAATCTTGTATTGTATGGTTGCCCATTTTTATCTAAGTAAGTAAGCGCACAACGGCTTTTACTACATTTTGTATAGTGATAAATCGTAATCATAAACTTGAGTTTTGTGGAGCTGGAGGGATTTGAACCCTCGTCCGGCTAAGTTGCCTATGGGCTTTCTACATGTTTAGTGGAAACTTGATTTTCGACAAAAATAAGGTGTCTCTACTGACCTATTTTCTTGCTTAGGTTTAGAATTTGTCTAATGAGTCAACCATTTTCATCAAACTATCCTTGCTTGATCGATGCCCAGTCAATAGCAACAAGGAAAACTATTGGTGGACACTTGCTTGCATTGTCGTTACGACTAAGCAGCAAGGGCGTAATTATTATCGCCGTATAAAAAAAGTTCTGTATTTTAGGTTTTACGAGCCAAATATACAATGCTCGACATGCTTACACATCTGCCGACCTCCCGTCAATTCCAGTCAGCCCCTTAAATCAATGAACAAATCCACTGAAAGTGGGCAACAAAGATAAGGTGTTTTTTTCGATTAAAAAATACACTCCCTCCCATTTTGAATTACTTAACAATGTGCCAAACATTTCTACCCATTGCATTATAGTTTTGTGTCGCAATGAATGAATTTATCATTGTCTCTTTTGAATGAACACCGTAATTTTTCATATCACTTTCAATATTTTCATTAAATTCTTTAAACGCATGATTATATGAAATTTTCCAATCACCATCACCGTATTTGATAAAGTAATATGTCTTCATATCAGCGCCTTCATAGCCGATTAATGTTGTATATACCCTTGCTATATCATTATCTATCTTGATGTCAATCACCTTTTGTTGGGTGATATCGGCTTGCAAGTTGATTTTATTGTAGAAATTTAAAAAGTCGAAAATATTATTCATTTTTGAAATAGCGCCTTCCGGAGCCATAAAACGTGCATACATAACTGCCGCTATGGTTGAATAATCTTTTGTAATCAACTCGGTACTATCGCTATTTTTTAAGTTGTAAAAAATTTCTTTGAACTGCTTGATTGTACTTGTGTCGATATATGATATCATAACGGCCACATTATTTGACATAACCGATGACTGATAGTTTAAAAATATGATGGATAAATCATCGGTATCTTGACTATGTGGAACATATTGTGCTTTTACTTCCTGTAAAAAAAGCGTTGAAATCAGACAAGTAATTAAAATGTTGAGAAATTTCATATTTAACTTTTTATGCGATGACATCAAATATAAGACCATTCGTGTAACTAATTAAATTCTTGTTTAAAGTGTATGATATATAAATTGATAATAAATCTTAATGATAAACAAAGTCAACTATTTCATTTCTATAAAAATTTCAAAGTTCAATATTGTAGATTAAATTTGTCTGTTGACTTTAAACTGTATTTTGTCATAATTGATATGTATATATGAAAAAAACGCTTCTTCTTTCATCATTTATTTTCCTCTCGATCTCACTTTTTGCGCAAGTAAAAACTTTAGATGAGAATGCTACACTTTTTACCGTTAGTGGGAATCCTACTTCCGTGAAAGAATTTACCTATGTTTATCAAAAAAATAATATTGATGGTTCGGCTGACTTTTCAAAACAGTCAATAGAAAACTACCTTCAACTTTTTATAAACTATAAGTTGAAAGTACAAGAGGCGAAAGATTTGGGTTTAGACACTATTGCTGCTTTGGAAGATGAATATAAAGGCTATAAAAGACAACTCTTAGAGAACCATATCCAGCGTCAAATATTGGATCCTTTGGTAAAGCAGGAATATGAAAGAATGCAGAAGGACGTGTCGGTTTCTCATATTTTTGTAGATAAGAAAACAGCAAATGCGAAGACTAAGATTGAGGATATCTTTAACAAGTTAAAGAAAGGAAGTGATTTTGAGAAATTGGCAAAAGATTTTTCTGAAGATCAACCCTCTGCTTCTAATGGAGGTTTTATGGGATATTTTACGGCTATGCAGATTGGATTTCCACAAATAGAGGATGCTGTTTACAGCACACCCGTGGGTGGTTATAGTAATATCATAGAGACCGATTTGGGTTATCACATTATTAAAGTGAATGATGTGAGGTCTGCTTTCGGGACAATTAAAGTAGCCATGATTAAGCTTAATTTTAAAGATGAAGAAGAAGCCGACAAGGCTAAAATCAGAATTGACAGTATCTATCAAAGGGTAAAAGAAGGAGGTGATTTTGCAGATTTGGCTATGAAATATAGTGATGATAAAAATTCAGCCATGAAGGGTGGGGAATTGGAGTGGTTTGGTATTAATACGTATATCCCCAAATTTGAAGAAGTAGCTTTTGGACTGAAAGAAAACAGAGATGTCTCTGTACCTTTTAAATCAAATACCGCTTGGTATATTATCAAACGATTGGTGAAAGTAGAAAAACAAGATTTTGATGAATATGAACCTGTCTTAAAAAATAAGATTTTACATTCAAGAATATATGAAGCAGCTGCAAAAGAATTTAATAACAAATTGGAAAAGATGGCAGAGTATATTCCTAATCAAGAAAATATGAGTCTGTATCTCAATGCTTTGGATACCTTGGCTAATCAAAAGACTTTTGTATATTCTAAAGAAGAAAAACCTTATTCAGTAGTAAAAATTGCCGGTCAGGATATTAGTCAAATACAATTTTCAGAAATTATTTCAAAACTTTTCCCCACTGTCATAAATATTCAGCCTCAACAAAAACCTGAGAAGTTACTCAATATGGCTATCCATGAATTATTGCTTCACAATTATGAGTCTAAACTAATAGATTCACTTTATGAGTATAGAGAACTTCTGGAAGAATATAAAAATGGTGTACTGATATTTGAATTGACCAAGGAAAAATTATGGGATAAAGCTGCTAACGATAGTTTAGGTCTGATATTATTTTATAATCAATTGGGTGATAAATATATGTGGAATGAAAGGGCAAGAGTTGTAGATATAGAACCTAAAACCTCTATTACTTTAAAGAATCTTGAAAAACTTGTCAAGAAAAATAAATTAAATACAAAAGAAGAATGGGATGCATTTCTCAAAAAAAACAATCATTACAATATTGATTTGAAAGAGCAAACTCTTGAAAAAAATGTAAGTGATACTTGGAATAAAATTCAATGGGCAGCAGGTCTGTATATGAATGCAGATGGCTCTTTTTATCAAGTGACGGAGATTTTGCCGAGACAGCGAAAAGATATCTCAGAGGTAAAAGGTTATGTCGTCTCCGCCTATCAAAAAGAGTTAGAACAAGAGTGGTTAAAGCAGTTGCATGAAAAATATGTTGTTAAAATTGATAAGAATGTATTGAATAATTTGGAGAAAAAGACTAATTAACACATTGATGAAGTTAAAACAATGAGAAATATTTATCTTCGTCCTTAATTCTAAATCTTAAAAGTGCAGAAATTATTCTCCCTATTTGTAATATGTTTGTTGGTGTTTTCTCATCAAGCCTATTCCAAAGATTCTAAACCGGGTTTTCTCGTAGATAAAGTAATAGCAAACATTGACAACAATATCATTTTGTATTCAGATATTGAAAATCAGGTTCATTTATTGTCAAAAGATTTGGAAGACAATAGAGATTCGAGATGCTATTTGGTGGAGCAATTGGTGATGAATAAAATTATGACCTCTCAAGCGGTATTAGACAGTATTCCTTTGACTGATGACGAAGTAGATTCCGAATTAGACAGAAAGATTAACTATTATATCAGTATGTTGGGTAGCAAGGAACTGTTTGAACAATATTACGACAAGCCGATAGAAGTTATCAAGGAAGATTTTAGGGACGACATCAGAGACCAGATGTTAGCTCAAAGAATGCGAGATAAAATTGTGGAAGGCTTGACTGTAACGCCAACGGAAGTAAGAGATTATTATAATAAAATTCCAAAAGACAGTTTGCCTTTTTTTAATACAGAATATGAAGTCTCCCAAATTGTTTTTAAAGTAGGTGTGGGTGAAGATCAGCAAAAACAAGCATTCGATAAGATTTTAGATCTTAAAAAGAGAATAGAAGATGGGGAGGATTTTGCATTATTGGCTACACTTTATTCTGACGATCCTGGTTCGGCAGCCGAAGGTGGCGAGTTAGGCTTAATGCCAAGAGGCTCTTTTGTTCCCGAATTTGAAGCGGCTGCATTCAAACTGAAAGATGGTGAAGTTTCTGATATCGTGAAAACGCAGTTTGGCTATCATTTGATCAAGCTGAATAAACGTATTGGAGAACAAATAGATTGTAGTCATATCCTAATTAGAGCCCAATCTACCAATAATGATATTTTGAAGACTCAAAACAAAGCTGATTCTGTGAGAAATGAAATTGTAAAAGGTAATCTCAACTTTTTTGATGCTGTTAAGGAGTTTTCAGATGATGATTTTTCAAAGGGTAATGGCGGTAGAGTCTTAAACTATGAGTCCGGGAGTACTATTATGGAACCACAGCAGATGGATCCCGCTTTATTTAAGATGATTGAGAGCTTGAGTGTTGATTCGATATCACAAGTCGAACCATACCAAATGCAAGACGGGACTTATGCTTTTCGAATAGCAAAATTAGATTCAAAAGTAGCACCTCATCAGGCAAATCTGGCACAAGACTATTCTAAGATTCTGGATACTGCAAAAAGTGAAAAAGAACAAAGGCTTATAAAAGATTGGGTGCTGAAAAGATCGAAAAAATCTTATATCTTTATTAGTGATGAATATAAAGATTGTCCCAAATTACAATCATGGTTGTCTAATGAATAAAAGAATATATGTTTGAGAATGACAAAGTAGGAATTGAAAGTCTGTCTGAGAAATATCTCCAACTTAAAAAGGAAATTTCAAAATCAATAGTAGGTCAGGAAAGTACCATTGAACTGATTTTGCTTTCAATACTTTGTGATAGCCACAGTCTGTTAGTAGGAGTACCAGGTCTTGCCAAAACCTTGATGGTCAAAACAATTGCTCAAGCATTAGACTTAAATTTTAAAAGAATACAGTTTACTCCCGATTTGATGCCTTCTGATATTATAGGTACAGAGATTTTAAATCAAGGTGCTTTTACATTTAATCAAGGTCCTCTTTTTACAAATTTACTTTTAGCGGACGAGATCAACAGGACTCCACCTAAAACACAAGCCGCCTTATTGGAAGCAATGCAGGAAAGGACTGTCACCGTTGCTGGTTATAGTTACAAATTAGAACGTCCGTTTTTTGTATTGGCTACTCAAAATCCTATCGAACAAGAAGGTACTTATCCATTGCCGGAAGCGCAGTTAGATAGATTTATGTTCGATATAGAATTAGATTACCCGTCTATAAAAGAGGAATTTGAAATTGTCAAACAGACAAGTCGTATAAATGAAGTGACTATTCAAAAGATTTTGAGTCGAGATGAAATTATTGACTTTCAGAATTTGATTAAGAGAGTTCCTGTGACTGATAGTCTGATTGAATATGCCGTTAATTTAGTTGCTTCTACACGACCCAACCATAACAGAGCCACTACGGTCGTAAAAGAATACATTTCATGGGGGGCAGGTCCAAGAGCATCTCAAGCTATTGTCTATGCCGCCAAAGCTCATGCCGCCATAAGGGGTAAATTTGCTCCGGATGAAGAGGATGTCAGAGCAGTATGTTTCCCTATTCTTAATCACCGAATTATTAAAAATTTTAAAGCTGAGGCGGAAAATATTACTCTACAATCTATTATATCAGAAATTATTTAAAATAATTCTTAGTGTATGAGTGATTCTATACAACACGAATGTGGAGTAGCTCTTATAAGACTACTTAAGCCTTTATCTTACTATAAAGAAAAGTATAATGATGTACATTACGGACTGACTAAGATGTATCTTTTGATGGAAAAGCAACATAACCGAGGTCAAGATGGTGTGGGTTTGGCGACCATCAAATTAGATGCTGAACCGGGAAGTAGATATTACGATAGAATTAGAAGTGTTGATAATCAAGGAATAAAAAAAATATTTGAAGGCATTTTCTCGCAATTTTCCTATCTAAGTGATGATGAGAAAAAAGTCTTGGATGACATGGAAAAAGTCAAAGCAGCGTTTCCCTATATGGGTGAGCTTTTGCTTGGACATCTTAGATATGGAACAACAGAAGGGAAAGGGATATTGAGTTGCCATCCCAGAATCCGACCTAATAACTGGATGACGAGAACTTTGATGATAGCCGGTAATTTTGGTCTTACGAATGTTGGTGAGCTATTTGACAATTTAATCCAACTGGGTCAATTTCCTAGAGAAAAATCGGGAACTACTACTATACTTGAAAAAGTAGGGCATTTTTTGGATGTAGAAAATCAAAGGTTATTTGATAAGTATAAAGCAGAGGGTCTCAATAACGCTCAAATTACTAAAAAAATAGCCCAGCACTTAGATGTGCAAAATATATTGAGAGAATCTGTCAAAGATTTTGACGGAGGCTATGTAATGGCAGGATTAATAGGACACGGAGATGCTTTTGTGTTACGTGATCCAAATGGAATCCGACCTGCCTTTTATTATCAAGATGATGAAATTGTCGTGGTGGCTTCGGAAAGACCTGCAATTCAAACCGTTATGGATGTCTCAATTCGGGATGTTAAAGAAGTAGAACCGGGGACGGCATTAATAGTAAAGAAGAATGGAGAAGTTATAAATGCCCGGATTATCCCTGAAAGAGAAAATGCAGCTTGTTCTTTTGAGAGAATCTATTTTTCTAGAGGTGGAGATGCTGATATATATAAAGAAAGAAAAAATTTAGGTAAAAACCTTGTACCGGCTATCTTAAAGAGGATCGATTATGATTTTAAAAATACGGTCTTCTCATTTATACCCAATACTTCTGAGATAGCTTTTTACGGAATGATTGAGGAAATTAACCTTCAATTCCAACAACATATTTTTGAACAAGCAAATAAAGAAAACTGGGAAAATGATAGATTGCAAAAAGAGCTGCAAAGTTTACCCAGAATTGAGAAGATTGCATTAAAAGATGTCAAACTTAGGACTTTTATAACAGAAGATGCCTCAAGAAATGATATGGTGCATCATGTATATGATGTGACATACGGAGTGGTAAAGGATGATGTGGATACATTGGTTATTATCGATGATTCGATAGTAAGAGGTACCACACTTAAAGAAAGTATTTTGACCATGCTCAATAGGCTCAAGCCTAAAAAAATTATTGTTGTTTCTTCAGCTCCGCAAATCAGATTTCCTGATTGTTATGGTATAGAAATGGCAAGAATGGATTCTTTTGTCGCGTTTAGAGCGGTCGTGGAGATTCTTCAAGAAAGAGGACAGGAACAAGTTATTTACAACATTTATGATAGATGTATTGAAGAGATAAAGAAACCCGACAATCAGATATATAATTGTGTAAAAGATATATATAACGGTATCAGTGCGGATGAAATATCTCAAAAGATTGCAGACTTAGTCAAACCGGATCACATGACAAGAGATGTAGAATTGATTTTTCAGACGATAGAGGGTTTACACGAAGCTTGTCCAAAAAATAAAGGCGATTGGTATTTCACAGGTAATTATCCTACACCGGGTGGAAATAAAATGGCTTTAAAAGAATTTATTAAATATTTTGAACGAATATTTAATAATAAAATAGAAAAAAACAACTAAATTTGATATAAATTTGGTTTCTTATCGAAAAAATAACTAAATTATAAATCTTTTTAATAGATTGTCATTTATATTTGTAGGTGACTTTTAAAATTAAAACTAATATTATGAACATTAAAAGAACTACACTATTAGGATTCCTTGCCGTCTTTTGGAGTTTCTCACTACTGCATGCGCAAGATGAGCCGATTAGCAAATCTTCGACAAATAACGATTTGGAGATAACAAACTCGTCAGTAGGTGGTGATGTAATTAATTACAACAAACTCCCTGAAGAATACTGGCCAATAGGAACTCAAATTAAGAAAAAAAACAAAGACCAATATGATGCTTATATCAATGGTGATACTTTGTATTCACCAAGATTAAGAAGACAAGTGGCCATTGGAGTCGGTGGTGGTATGGCTACCGTGAGTGGTGATGTCCATTCAGTTGGTGGCTGGGGTGTATCTGCTTTTGTAAGACATAATATTAGTTATATCTTGTCAGCAAGATATGAATTTGGTTTTAATAGATCTTGGGGGCAAAACTACGAAGCGCGAATGATTACCAATCAGGGAATGCTTAGCTCTGCCGGTACACCTTCAACTTGGATGCCTAATGAAGCATATAGAAGAGCCGGATATAAAGGCACCGGGATTAATTCGGTTTTTGATAATTACAAAACTGATATCATGGAGTTGAAAGCTTCATTATTAGTTAACTTGACCAATATTATGCTTGCCCACAGAGGGCAACACCGTTTTAATTTATATGCCCATATTGATGCCGGTGTAATGAACTACAAAACTTGGGTCGATGCTTTAGATGAAGATGGTCAACCTTATTTCGCATATAAGACATTATACGGTTCTGATGGAATTCCTGAACTTCAGGCTGATAGTAAGAGAGGTAGTCAGGTAGCGCCCAGTGAGAGAAGCAAAGTAAGAAAATATTTGTATAACAATGTGTATGAAGGTCGTCCAAGAAAACGTACGTATGAGACTGTCGCAGAAGGACACAGAAATGAAGGTAATATTTTTGATAGAGTCTCTAATTTTGTTGTAGGAGGTGGTTTAGGTGTAGAAGCACTTTTGGGTAAAAAGAAGAGATTTTCTCTTGGCTTAGAACATACAGTGACTATGACGAATGATGATTTAATTGATGGTTTAAGATGGACAGACCAAGGTGATTTGACAAGAGATTTTGATACTTATCATACTGTTTTAGCCAAATTGTCAGTGTTCTTAGGCAAAAAAGAAAAAAGAACAATACCAATGTGGTGGGATAATCCATTGTCTGCATCTTTACGTAAGTATGAAGCACCTGGCGATAGATTTGCCGATGACGATGTTGACGGTGTGGATAATTTCTATGACTTAGAGCCGAATACACAAGCTGATTGCCCTGTAGATAGCCACGGTAGATTATTGGATAGTGATGGTGATGGTTGTCCTGACTGTGAAGATCCAGAACCTTTCTCTTCACCTCTTTTACCAATTGTTGATTGTAAAAATGTTTATGACTTTGCATCACCTGAATGTTGTGCTAGCAAGAAAGGAGCAACAGATGTTATTCCTTTACCTGTTATACCGTTTGATGTAAATAAATGTGGTATTAACAAATCTCAATTCTCACAATTAGAACAAGTGGCAAAGGCTATGCAAGAAAACCCTGAATTGAACTTGGTCGTAACAAGTATTTCAAGAAGCACTAAGAGTGTTAAATATAACGAACAATTAGGATGGTGCAGAACAAATGAAGTTGTTGATTATCTTGTCGAAAAATACGGTATTTCCCGTGATAGATTTATTGAAAAATATATTGGAGAAGTAGTGCAATCCGAAGGTGGAGAGTTTGATAAATTCCAAAACAACAGAGTAGAATTTAGATTTGCCGAAGAAGGTGAAACAGGTGATAATAATTTGCCAGCACCACACCCGGGAATGAAGATTAATAAGTAAAATACTCTTTGTTCATAATAAAAGAAGCTGTCCAAAAGTCGGGCAGCTTCTTTTTTATTTAAGTAAGCGATAATAGTACTTCGCTAACAAATATACGTTACAATCTTCCCGTATTCGAGCAGTAGCTCAAATTTTCGTTTATTTATTTCTCAATCCAAAACAAGATTATGGCCACATTGATTGTTCTTAACGGCTAAATCTTTTAAACTCCTCCCTATGGTCGTCAAACAGTAAAAGATTTTACGCCATTTTTGTCCTGTGAACACCCGCCTGCAAAACCTAAGGTGCAAAAAGCACGGAGCTTTTGTTTATTGCCTTAATTAATTTACCCTTGTTGGTTATTAGTAAGAACATCTAAGTAATTTGGCTAACAATACCTGCACTCTGTAGTATCCATATTTCGTAAGAAAGAAGTTACAGTCTAATTAAAGGGCTGTCCTGCTATTGATTGCCTTTTCTACTTCTTGCGCAATAGTCTGCCCTATGGATAAGCAGGAAGTAGCAGCAGGAGATGGGGCATTGCATACATGGATCATTCCGGGCGAGCGGAGCAACAAAAAATCATCTACCAGGCTACCATCCTTCCTGATAGCCTGCGCTCTGACACCCGACATGGCAGGTGTCAGATCATCTTCTGTCACAGATGGCATCATCTTCTGCACAGCCTTAGTAAAAACTGTTTTGGACATGGTCTTTTTCCACTCGGAGAAACCTATCTTTTTGAAACCTGAGACCATCTTCCAAAATCCGGCATAACTCAGCGTATCCCATGTATCCTTCCATGAAAAAGCACCACGTTGATAGCCTTCTCGCTTTAGCGACAGTATGGCGTTAGGACCTGCTTCTACCTCCCCATTGATTCTTCTCGTAAGATGCACGCCCAAAAAAGGTAGACCCGAATGAGGTACAGGATAGACTAATCCGTTGATTTTTTGGGCAGCTTTTTTTCTCAATATAAAATATTCGCCCCGAAAAGGAATGATTCGATGCCCAAGATGCACTCCTGCCATTAGCGCAATTTTATCTGAGTACAATCCTGCACAATTCACTACCATATCCGCTTCAAAAGATTGATACCGGGTTTGGATATACAAAGATGTTTTTGTCACTACAATATCTTCTACCTCCTGATGAAAATACAATTCTGCTCCTTTGACTCTGAGCAGTTCACAGAGTTTATCTGCCAGTTGTACAAAATCCACTATCCCTGTCTGTGGTATCCAAAGCCCGCTCCGAGCTTGTATGGCAGGTTCTTTTTCCGCTATCTCCCGGGCATTGAGCATCCTCACTCCCTGTAAGTCATTCTCTGCGGCTCTCTGCTGTAAGACAGGCAATTGCCGCTCCTCTTCCTCATTGACTGCTACAATCAGCTTGCCCGTGATCCTAAAATCCACGCCATGCTGCTGACAAAATTCGGTCAGATAGTGATATCCTGCGATACAGTTTTGGGCTTTTAGGCTACCAGGTTGATAATAAACACCTGAATGTATCACTCCGCTATTGTGGCTACTTTGATGGCGCACCGATCCGTCTTCTTTTTCTATCACTATGACCTTCGCATCCGGCATGGCTTCCTGCATCCGGTAAGCCGTAGCTAATCCTACCAATCCTGCACCTATGACAACTATTTTCTTTTGAGCCATCTACATTTATATCTGTCTGCAAATTAACAGAAAGTCTTTTATCTGTCGATATTTTCCAACACAAATCAATGTTATTAAGCTAATGTTCACATATCTGCCACTTGTCTGCCACAGGAGGATAGGAGGATGGAGCTTTGGTTGTGGTTGTAATGGGTGGCTCGTTTGGGTTATTCAAAACCAAACAAACAATGAAACTGCAAATGACCTAATTGTAATTTTATTTATGTATAACAAAGATTTTCAGCCTTTCATGCCGTAAGATGGTCTCGGACAAGAGGCGTAAAGCTTTTCAAAAGTTTAGAACTTTGGAAAAGTGTCTAATCTCGCAGACAACGACAGGAGTGTCCATACTCCTTATTGGAACCATAGCTTACTAGACTATTACTGCTATGGGTCAGGTATCTGCCCCAGGCACTGGCTCTATTGGTCTCCGTAGAACTCCACCAAATACCGAAGCTTCCAACTTTGCTGAATGTTCCATCTTTGTCGCGGTTGCCACCTGGTAGGCCTGTAAAGCCACTCTCGTTGGTGGCTCTCGCATTAGGAGTATCCCAGGTCGTTGGTGGATTTCATTTGGCCGCCGACATTATCACCTAAATATGCCTCCAAAATATCCCACTCATAATCTGTGGGTATATGCCAACCTTCAGGACACAGCTTGTCTGTTTCTACCGCATACCAGTTGTATAATTTACCATATATCTCATCATATTTAGATGAATTATCATATACGCTATATGCCCCGACAGCCAGTTTTTCCCATTGCCCGTCATCCGTGACATGAGGTATTGTTGTACCATCGTTGTATCTAGTGACTCTCAGGTTCTCTGCCATCCAGACCTGTGTGCCTGTCGTTCTTCCACTTTTGGTCGCACCTATCTCTATCGTAGCATATTTGTTGCCATCAATATCGGTGACAGATCCGTACTTCAGGTTGGGATTCAGATAAGGGTTGTTTTTTGGGGGATTAGAATCTTCTGATTCCTTATCCTTTTTACAGGACATTACTGTTGCTGTGAGCAGGATAAAAAATGCGAGTTGAAATGATTTTTTCATGGTAAATAATTTGTAGTTTATAATGCAAATTTCCAAGCTAAAAATAGATGATAGAAATCGGACTTTCGAACGGAAATTAATTTCTAACCATACGAATATAGTAAAGATTTCGAATAATTGAGAATAATATAGAGAGCAAAGTTGTGTTCATACTTGTTTTACCGTTTTAAAGTTAAGAAAACTTAATATGGCAAAACTACCGGAGGTGTCACAAATTAGCTGAAAGCAATAGAATGAGATTCCTTCCTATCGTCATTCCGACTGCCGAAAGCTGGGGAGTCCGTCAATTTATGACACCATTGAAACTACTATTGATTTATATGTGGTTGTAATTTATTTGATTACATCTTCATAAATATTTCCTTTATAAAGATTAGAACTCCTAAAAAGAGAATAAACCAACCAAATACCGGCTTTAACTTTTGGCCATCTATGCGCTTGGATAAAGCAACACCTATCACTACGCCGATAAGCACGAAGAAGCAGACTTTCGAAATAAACAACCAATCTATCAGTGTCTCACTGCTCTCGCCCAAAAAACCAAAGAGTGATTTTGCTGCAACGATTACCAAGCCTGTTCCTATCGCCTTTTTCATAGGTAGTTTACTAATGACCACTAATGCCGGAACAACTAAAAAACCGCCTCCTGCACCGACTAAACTTGTTAGAAAACCTACAATGACACCTTGAATAATCAGAAATTGATTGGCAGCGTTTTTATTGTTTGGAAAAGAATTAAAAGAGATTTTTAATTTATTAAGCATACTTAATGCAGCCAATATTAGTAAAACGGCGAAAATAGCCATAAACATTATCCCCTTTGTCAAAGTAAAGTTGTCAAAACGTACTATTTCTTTGGGAATTAGTGGGATAATATAAGCTCTTGTTAGAAAAGCTGAGACAGCAGCGGGGATGCCAAAAAATGCCGCAATCTTGAAATCTACTAACTTATCCTTAAAGTATGACAGAGAAGCAAACAAACTGTTAAAGCCGCCTATAAACAGTGCATAAGCTCCGGCAGCAACACTATCTTTATAAAACAGATAGACCAATACAGGTAACGTTAATGTTCCACTGCCTGTACCTAAAAGTCCTATAGTTATTCCAATAAAAACAGATGCAGCATAGCCTAAATATTCCATGTAAAATTACTTACGAAATCAAAAGTAAAATAAAATGTAATTAAAGTCCGATATAGTTACAAAAAAGGAGTACTTATTTGAAATACTCCTCATTTTTAAATTAACTATGTCAAAAACTTATGCAAACCAATTCATCAACTTTTTAATAATACCTTCATGTCCCTTGTAGGGAGGATATTTGATAGGCATATCCACTAAAGTGGACTTTTTTAATACGCTTTTGTAATGTGAAAAAGTTTCAAAGGAAGACTGACCGTGATATGCACCTATTCCACTCTCTCCTACACCTCCAAAAGGTAAATGACTTTGACCTACATGCATGATAGATTCGTTAATACATCCACCTCCGAATGGTAATTCATCCATTACTTTTTGCTGTATATCAGAATTTTGAGAGTAGATATATAAAGACAAAGGTTTTTCAAACTGTTTTATATAAGCAATCGCATCATCCAATTTATCATACTCTATAATAGGTAGTATCGGACCAAAAATTTCTTGTTGCATGACTTTGTCATTCAAACTGATGTCTTCCATAAAGGTAGGGGCAATGTATCTATCTTCTTTGTTGGTTTGCCCTCCTAAAGTAACTTTGTTGGAATCTATCATTGCACTCAATCTGTCAAAATGCCGGTCAGAGATAATTCTCCCATAATCAGGACTATTAACCGGATTGTCTCCATAGAACTCTTTGAGATGTTCTTTCATTTTGTCTATGAGCTTAGCTTTTACTCTCTTGTTAACTAACAGATAATCCGGAGCTACACAAGTTTGTCCTGCATTGGTAAACTTTCCCCAAAGAATTCTTCTGGATGTATGAGTCAGTTGTATGTCATCATCAACAATACAAGGGCTTTTGCCACCTAACTCCAAAGTAACCGGTGTCAAAAATTTAGCTGCCTGCATATATACATAACGACCTATCTCTGTACCACCTGTAAAGAATATGTAGTCAAATCTTTGTTCGAGCATGGATTTGCTTTCTTCCACCCCTCCTAAAACGACTTTAATAAACCCTTCGTCAAAGTTTTCCGATATCATTTTTTGTATGAGTAGGGCTGTCTGACCGGAAATTTCGGATGGTTTTATGATAGCCGTATTTCCTGCCGCTATTGCTCCCACTAAAGGTGCTATCAGTAATTGAAAAGGATAATTCCAAGGCGCAATCAGATATGTAACTCCATAAGGTTCGGGATATCTCCAACTGGTAGCTAATTGGTGAAACAAAGGTGTTTTTACCCTACTTGGTTTTGCCCACTTTTTAATATTTTTGAGCATCAAATCTATTTCAGCGATTACAATCCCGGTTTCTGTAGCATAAGCTTCAAATTCAGATTTTCTTAAATCATCATACAAAGCTTTTGCTATGGCTTTTTCATTTTTCTCTATAATAGATTTCAACTTTTTGAGCTGTGCTATTCTAAAGTCAACAGATTTCGTAATTCCTGTGTTAAAATAATCTCTTTGTTTCTGAACAATAGCTTTTGCGTCAAAGAGAGTAGATGTTATGGTTGAGACTGACATGGTTGCAATTTTATGTTTTAAAAATAATCAAATGTTTGCATTTAAACACCTGAATACAAATAATTAACAAGTTTGTTTTTGTTTTGTTGCATCTGCTTTAAAGGATGATTTTTACTTTTATTCCTGCGTTTTATTATCTTCTATCTTAGAATATTTCCAGCCCGGACCGGCGAAAATATAGTGAAAAGCATCTTTTAGTGAATGGGATTTACTGACATCTTTAAAAATATCTATCCATTCGTGAGAAACAATTTTCAAAGGATTGAAAGTATTGATATTTGCAGTCAATCCATAAGTGGGACGATAAAGTTCTTTCTGAAATGTGCCGAATATTCTATCCCAAATAATTAAGATTCCGCCATGATTCTTGTCAATATATTCGGGATTAGAACCATGATGTACCCGATGATGAGACGGAGTGTTGAAGATATATTCGATAAAATTAGGAAGTTTGTGAATTGTTTCAGTGTGTATCCAAAATTGATAAAGCAGACTGACAGATTGCATGGTCATCACCATGATGGGATGAAATCCTAACAAGGGCATCCATATCCAAAAAATAAAAGTACCTGTCAAAATTCCGGTCCAAGGTTGTCTGAGTGCAGTTCCTAAATTGTACTTTTCAGAAGAGTGATGAACAACATGTGATGCCCAAAAGAATCTTATTTCGTGACTTTTCCTATGAAACCAATAGTAAGAAATATCATCTGCAAAAAATGCCAAAACCCAGACATACCATGCCCAATCCAACTTAAAAATGCTAAACTTGTAGGCCAAAGAAAAAGCAGCGAATGTAAGTGCTTTTCCTGCTATTCCGATAATGACGCTCCCGATTCCCATCGTCAAGCTGGATATTGTATCTTTTACTTCAAAAAGATCACGCTTTTGATAGGCATTTACAAGGATTTCGATAGTCAAGAGAAGTACAAAGCCAGGGATAGCATAATTTATTATATCTACATTAGGTCCCATTTTTTATGATTTTTGAATGAAAAGTAAATATTCGCAGAGTAAAGTTAATCAATATTTTAATTGGAAATAAATGATGTTTGAACGATGTTTTGTTATGACTTGGTAAACAATCATTTTAATTTTTAGTAAAAAAATATTTATGGTTTGAATGTTTTGTCATTGATTTTTATAGGCTCTTAATCTTTTACATTAGATTTGCAAAAATTTTTTTATGAATTTAGTGAATGGCAGATACGAAATTGATGGGGTTTCTGTTTTGGATATGTGTACAGAATTTGGCACACCTTTATATGTTTATGATAGCAATGTTATCGAGGCACAATACAATAGACTGAAACAGGCTTTTAAAGATACAGATGTAAAAATCAATTATGCATGTAAGGCACTCACTAATATCAATATCTTAAAATTTTTAAATTCATTGGGCTCCGGTTTAGATACTGTTTCTATTCAGGAAGTACAACTTGGTCTTAAAGCAGGTTTTAGGCCTGAGGATATTATTTTTACTCCCAACGGGGTGAGCTTTGAGGAAATAGAAATGGCTGTAGATTTCGGAGTGATAGTCAATGTGGACAACATATCTGTTTTAGAACAATTTGGTGCGAAATATGGAAGTTCTTATCCTGTCTGTGTAAGGATGAATCCTCATATTATGGCAGGAGGGAATGCAAAGATTTCCGTGGGTCATATTGATTCTAAATTTGGAATTTCTATTTATCAAATAAAGCTATTGGAACGTGTTATCAAAAATTATGATATACGGGTTACAGGCTTACACATGCACACCGGTTCGGATATCTTGGACATAGATGTCTTTTTAAGAGGTGCAGATGTACTTTTGGAAAGTGCTGAAAGTTTCCCTAATCTCGAATTTGTAGATTTTGGTAGTGGATTTAAAGTAAAATACTCGCCAAGTGATAATACTACTGATGTTGAGCTTCTCGGCAAAAAGTTGACGAAGCGAATCAAAGAATTTTCCAAAACTTATGGGAGAGAATTGCATATTATGTTTGAACCGGGTAAGTTTTTGGTCAGTGAAAGTGGTTATCTTTTTGTCAAAACCAATGTTATCAAACAAACCATGTCCACAGTGTTTGCTGGTGTAGATTCCGGTCAAAACCATTTGATACGTCCCATGATGTACGATGCATATCATCACATCACCAATATATCAAATCCCAAAGGAACGAATAGAATTTACTCTGTAGTAGGTTATATCTGTGAGACAGATACTTTTGGCTGGGATAGAAAACTCAATGAAGTGCATGAAGGAGATATTCTTGCTTTGCACAATGCAGGTGCTTATGGGTATTCTATGTCATCTAATTACAATTCGAGATACAGACCCGCAGAAGTAATGGTGTATAAAGGCAAGCCATATCTAATCAGACGTAGAGAAAATATGGAAGATTTGTTGAGTACGCAACAAATGGTTAATTGGGAGTTTTAATCCCAATCACAGCTAACATTCTTCCGGTAACACCTTTTTCATTTCGATAAGAAAAGTATTTGTCGTTATCTTCTACTGTGGAGAAAGGTGATGTTTCTATTTGATTTTCTGGAACTCCAATTTCTATAAGCTGTTGCTTATTGGCTTCTTTTAAATCAATATGTGGTTTTTCTGTATGTGAATAGTATTTGATACACTTTTTATCGAAATATTCGGCTACCTCTTCACCTACCTCAAAATGTTTTTGGTCTATGCAAGTACCGATAAATACATAACAGTTTTCTGCTTGAGTGCCAAATGAACTTTGCATAGCATTTATCGTCTTTTGACCAATTTTTGCCACTGTCCCTCGCCATCCGGCATGGGCGGCGCCAATTACTTTATTGAGAGAATCATAAATTAAAATAGGTGTGCAGTCAGCAATTCCTATGGTCAGGAACAAATCTTTTTTATGAGTGATAAAAGCATCAAAACCTTCAAAATAACCGGCTTTTTCTACTCTTAAAACTTCCGAACCATGAACTTGAAGACCACCGGCAACCAGCTTTTCAGAAATATTGAGTGCTTTGAAAAAATGCCCTCTATTTTTTTGGACATGTTCGACTCTATCAGAAGTATTGAGTCCTAAATTCAAACTATTAAAAGGTGCTACACTGAAACCGCCATTTCTACGACTTTCTACCATGACCAACTCGGGAAATCGTGAGCTGAGTTTTGCAGAATAAAAAAGGTCTGACATTTGTTATTTTGATTTCCGTGCTTTTATTCCCCATATAAATTGAAATTCGGCTACAACTTCACCTTTTTCATTATAGCCGTTTGTTTTACAGGGAATCTCTACTGCTTCCATTGTTTTGCAAGCGTGATACACTTTTTCAGCAATTTCTAAACCTTGGTCACATCTAAAATAGGTGACACCGACCGCTCTTTTAACAAATTTGGCTTCCATGCTAACCACAAAAGTTGAGACGCTTGGTTTTAGTTTATGTGTGTACATCAATAACATGGCTCCACTTGCCATTTCGGCAATCATCCCAAGAACTGCCCAATAAGTCGTACCAAAAGGATTCTTATTGATGTATTTATATTCTACTGAGAACTCTGTATTTGTTTCGGTCAATTGATTGAATTTTACACCTGTCATGGCTGCCAAAGGTAAATCTCTCACCAATCCGGCTTTAAAAAGTACAGGGTTTAAAACCATCTTTTGAAAACTCTTTATTTTTTTCTTATCGAAAAATGCTTCAACTTCTTCTCGTGGATACATACTTGTCTCTTTTAAACAAACATAATCAAATTTTTAAAATTTTACTTTTGGTCAACTACAAATTAGGAATTGTTTTATAAATACTTTGTGTGCAAAAATGCAGTTCTAATATTTTATGGCTTCAATAAGGCAAAAGTTTTCTTACATTTACAAATATGACTTCAATTAGAAACCTTAGCCTATTTATTGGTCTTTTGACAATTTCTTTTTCAGCTTGTAAAAAAGATAATAATACACTCCATTCGGATGTTGAACTTCATTTTCCATTTAAAGACACAATATCAGTTTTGACTTATAATGTAGCCGGTCTCCCTGAGGTTCTTTCCAGTGGTAATCCGGAAAAATATACTGCTGAAATGGGGAGAAGAATTAGTAATTATTCTTTGGTGGGCGTGCAAGAAGATTTTAACTATAATCATATTTTATATCAAAACTCTACGCTTCCATATAAGACACAGTGGATGGGACCTGTACCTTTTGGAGATGGCTTGAATGTCTTGTCAAAATATAAAATATCCTCACTCAGGCGCGTGAAGTGGGCTAAATGTAATGGCACGGATTGTCTGACTCCCAAAGGTTTCTCTTATCAACAAATTGAAATTGCCGATGGAATCAAAATAGATGTTTATAATTTGCACACCAATGCAGGTATTGAGAAAAAAGATACCGACTCGAGAAGAGCCAATACCTTGCAAGTTTTTAATTTTATAGCCCAACACTCTGAAGGCAATGCCGTTATCATATTGGGTGATTTTAATTCTCGTTATACCCGATTAGAAGATACTTTGGAGGTTTTTACACGAAATGGATTTACGGATACTTGGATAGAATTTGTGAGAGATGGTATCTTGCCGGCAAAGAATGGTCAATCGCTGATGGAATGTGAAAATACTTTGTCCCCTGATTGTGAAACTGTGGATAGAATATTTTATCGTTCTAATACGAATATTAAATTTAGATTGTTGGATTATGACAAAGCACGAAATGCATTTCAAGAGAATGGTGAAGATTTGTCAGATCATATTCCGGTTTATTCGCTATTAGAAGTGGAAGTCTTAGGTAAAGAGTAATCTTATTTTCTATGGTTTTTCTAATTATACATTATTAAAGTATGTCAAAAATTATTGCGAGAGTTGAAAATCTAAATTTACGATACAGAAATAAATTACTTCAAGAAGACCTTTCTTTTACTTGGGAAAAAAATCAAATATGGTGTGTGACCGGTCCTACCGGTAGTGGTAAAACGACTTTCTTGAAAACAATCGCCGGCATACTTTTTTCGTCGGGGGCAAGTGTGGAGTATCCTTATTTTGAGATTTTAAAGAAAAATACCCATCAGACAAACTTTATCAGTGAGTGGATAGCTTTTGTACCTCAAGAGATAAAAATACCCACCTGTCATTATATTGAAGATTTATATTATCAAAGGAGATTTCAGGCTGCCGAGCAAGATGATATCCCTACAACCAAAGATATTCTTTTGGGTGTGACAAATGATGAAAAGATAATTGAAAATGTAGCCAATCAAATGGAATTGGTATCTATGCTGTCCCAGCCATTTGTGCAGCTTTCCAATGGTCAGACAAGGAGGTTGATGATTGCGATAGCTTTATGTAAGCAGCCCCAAATTTTAATCCTCGATAATCCCTATACGGGATTAGATCAATCTGCAAGAGAAAAATTAAATGAAATACTAAAAAGGATGATCAATCAAGGTATTCCCATTTTAATTGCAGCACACGAACACGAACTCCCAAAAATGCATTTCATCACAAATACGCTCAGATTAAAATCGGTCATGGAATGCCAAGATAATATCAAAGCACTTTCTAGTGAATTTATTTTGAACGAAATGAATGGCAAACGCTATTTACTCCAAATGAAGAATATTAAAGTTCAATATGGTAAGAAGATAGTTTTAGATATTCCTGAATGGAGTGTAAAATATGGTGAAAATTGGGTAATCCAAGGTAAAAATGGCTCCGGTAAATCTACACTTTTATCTGTGATCATGGCAGATCATCCACAAGCTTATTCTAATGAATTTTATCTTTTTGGTAGAAAAAGAGGAAGTGGAGAAAGTATTTGGGAAATCAAAAGTAGAATAGGTTATTTTTCTCCTGAATTGCTCAGATATATAGAACCAAGAAATAAAAGTGTCGATTTGATTCTTTCAAATATGAATAATCTGTACACGGAGACAATTTTATCGGAAGAAGAAAAAAAAATGAAAGCAGAGACTATTTCCCAATGGTTAGGAATTTATGAATTGTTGGGAATTTCAGTAGGTGACTTATCACTCGGTCAACAAAAGATGATACTTATTGCAAGTGCTATGGTGAGAAACCCCGAACTTATCATTTTAGATGAGCCGCTTCAAGGAATGGATATACAATGGCGGGAGCATTTTAAACGAAAAATTAGTCAGTTTGCCCAAAATAGAACAGTCTTGTATGTGACACATGATAAAGAGGAAATCCCGGATGGTCATTGGAAAACTTTAAGTTTGTAGGTTTATTTATTCCGATCTTTCATTCCTTCGTTAAAACAAGCTCTACATCTCGGTTCGTATTCTTTCTTTTCACCCAATAGAATCGTCTTGTCACTTTCGTCTAATCTGTATGAATAGCCGGCAGGGTTTCCACATCTGACACAGATAGCGTGAACTTTGGTGACAAATTCGGCATTCGCCATGAGAGCAGGCATCGGGCCAAAAGGTTGTCCTCTGAAATCCATGTCTAAGCCTGCCACAATCACTCTAACCCCACTTTTTGCCAAGATATTACAAACATCAGGCAATCTGTCATCGAAAAATTGTGCTTCATCAATCCCGATGACGTCTGCTTCATTGGAGTATAATAACAAACTTTCAGAACTACTGATTGGATTGGATTGTATTTGATTTTCATCATGCGATACTATCATCGTCTCATCATATCTTGTATCAATTTGGGGTTTGAAAATCTCCACACGTTGATTGGCAAATTGTGCTCTTTTTAACCTTCTGAGCAATTCTTCTGTCTTTCCGGAGAACATTGATCCACAAATTACCTCAATCCAACCAGTTCTTATGTTATATCTTCTTGGCTCAACAAACATTTTTTTATATTTACACTAATTTTATAATTATGGACATCAAAGAAGCTTTAGTCAAAATAGAACAATATT
The DNA here is from genome assembly GCA_023957215.1 of Chitinophagales bacterium. Lineage (GTDB taxonomy): Bacteria > Bacteroidota > Bacteroidia > Chitinophagales > JADIYW01 > JAMLHH01. The sequence continues at coordinate 104,707 of JAMLHH010000003.1, read as the reverse complement.
GGCAAATAATCCGCAATTTACACTTTCATATTGAACAAGAGGGTAAAATTTCCCAAGAAGAATATGCCTTAATTGATAAATATTTAAAAGTAATTTCTCAAAAGTACAAATCTCTGATTGATGAATTTCCCGAAGTGAAAAGTGAATCTCAAGAGCTTGCAATGATTGGGACTGTCAATGGTGTAAAGGATAAAATCAATTTGGGCACTTTAGAAACTGAAAAGGCAGAACAGGACGTTAAAGTAGAAGATGTTAAAAATGATACCCCAAACGATGTGGTTACTATTTCTGAAGAGACAATCGTTGAAGTCGTGGAGGAAGAAAATACAACATCCCCAACTCAGATACAGGTAGAGCCCGAAATCAAGATGGTTGCTAAAAAGAGAAGGAGTATAGCTACCTATTTGGAAGAAATGTTGAGTAGCCCGGGAAATGTACCTGAAACTCCTTTGTTGTTTCCTAATGAAGTTGTACAACCCAAAACATCTTTGAATGAAAAGTTACAACAAACAAGAAAACCAATAGAAGACTTGAATACGAGAATCAAAAAGTCTATGTCCGAAAGAATATCTCTTAACAACAAGTTTGAGTTTATTAGAGAACTATTTGACAATCAACCTTTAGATTACGAAACCGCTATTCGTTATTTAGACAGCAATGATGAAAATGCATGGCAAAGGGTAGAAAATGAATTTGCAGGAAAATTTAATTGGGAGGATAAAACAGAATTGGTAGAAAAATTAAAAAGTTTGATTTCTTAGCCGGTTACAGCTTTAATATCTTTTATAATAGATGATATATAGTTATCTATTGTATATTTTGAGAAAACCTTTTGCGATAAATTGGAAATAGTCTCATCATTGAAACTTGTTTTTAAACAGGCTTTTAATTCTTCGATATTAGAGAAAGTCTTTAAAATTCCCTCTTTCTTTAAAACTTCGGCTTCATGCATTTTCTGTATTTTGACTCCAGATATTAAAGGTATATTGTAAGCTGCTGCCTCTAAAACATTATGGACACTTTTGTCAAATCCCCCTCCTATCCATGCGACCTGTGCATATCGGTATATAAATTTAAGTTGACCGAGTTGATCCATGATTAAAATGTTCTGATGTGTTTCGTTTTGGCTATATAGACCTGATTGAGGCAATTCTTTTTTTATTTTCTTGATTTCAATTTCATTCACTTCATGCGGAACAACAATAAATTTTAAGTCATTATATATGTCAGTGTCATTGAGTAATGTCTTTAAATAGGCTAAGTCACTTAGATGTGCGCTACCCAAAACGATAGCTGTATTACCGTCTATAAATTGTTCAATTACCTTATCGTTATAGGATAGCTTTGTGTTATCCAAGGCTTTTTCCCATTTACCGTCATTTACCTTTTGATAATTAATATTCAATTTTGAACTATCGCTGATAGAATATATGTGGCTAAATCTTTTTAGCAACGGGATAATGATTCTCTTCTCAATAAAATTCTTTTTCTCAATATTTTTTAAGTCTGCAAATAGTAAGTCACATGGAATTTCTCTTGTAAAAATTTCATTTAAAACATTTGGCCAAAATTCGTATTTCACCCATAAAACATAATCGGGCTGGATATTACTTATAAGAGCTTTTGCATTTTTTGGGGTGTCAATAGGTAAAAAAAAGGCTGTGTTGACAATGGGATTCAGTTGATAATATTGCATACCGGAAAAAGAGAAAAAACTGATTACAATTTCTATGTCAAGCGTAGATTTTATTTTCAATAATAAAGGTATGCATTGTTCAAACTCACCGGCAGAAGCACAGTGTATCCACAATTTTTTCTTAATTTTTAGAGATGTTGTAGATTCTTGCACATATTGAGATCTATTTTTCCATTTTTGGGAGAAAAGAGGAATTTTCAATAATAAACCAAACAAGTTTATGAAAATTTGATATAACATCCTTTTCTTGATTTTATGAATAAAACGAATATAATACTATTAAATGTCCTTACAACATATTTTCTTTTATTGTTATGATTTGTATCTTCGTTACTTATTTTGTAAGGAATAACTATGTCAGATTTAATTTTGCAGAATTTTTTTGAAAAGAAGAAGAAGATTGCAGTGGTGGGTTTGGGTTATGTAGGGCTGCCCATAGCTTTGGAATTAGCTAAAAAGTTTTCTGTAATTGGATTTGATATTAGTGCATCAAGAGTTGAGATGATGCGAAATAAGATCGACCCGAGTAAAGAATTGAATTCTTCATCTTTTGAAGGGAGAGATATTTATTTTACTTGTGACTTAGAAGATTTAAAGACAGCACAATTTTACATCGTTGCTGTTCCTACACCTGTTGATAAATACCAAACACCTGATTTGACTCCGTTAATTAAGGCCAGTGAAACTTTGAGTAAGGTGGTGAAAAAGGGAGATTATGTCGTTTTTGAATCTACGGTGTATCCGGGTTGTACTGAAGAAGATTGTATTCCTATTATAGAAAAGGGGAGTGGGCTGAAAGCCTCTGCTGACTTTTTTGTGGGTTATTCACCTGAAAGGATTAATCCTGGAGATACCTTGCATACATTGACTAAGGTAAAAAAAGTAGTTTCAGGTTGTTCGCCGGAATCTTTAGAAGTTATTGCCGGAGTTTATGAATCAATAGTAGAAGTTGGAGTCTTTAGGGCAAGTTCTATTAAGACAGCCGAGGCTGCCAAGGTAATTGAAAATACACAAAGAGACTTGAATATAGCTCTAATGAATGAGTTGTCACAAATCTTTGATATCATGGGAATTAATACTTATGATGTCTTGGAAGCTGCCGGCACAAAATGGAATTTTTTGAAATTTCAACCCGGGCTTGTTGGAGGCCACTGTATAGGAGTGGATCCATATTATCTTACTTATAAAGCCATGCAGTTAGGATATAGACCACAAATTATTTTATCAGGTAGAGGAATCAATGACGGAATGGCTGCTTATATTGCCAAAAAGGTAGTTCAACAACTAATAGGCTTGAAGAAAAACCCTCAAAGCTGTAGGGTGCTTATTATGGGGGCGACCTTTAAAGAAGATGTCAGTGATATTCGGAATTCAAAGATATTTGATTTATACAATGAGTTGAAAGGGTATCATATACAATTGGATATAATTGATTCGCACGCTTCTAAGTCAGAAGTTTTGCATGAATATAAAGTTGAATTATCAGATAAAATTTCTTCTCATTATGATGCAGTGATTGTTGCTGTGCCACATAAAGCTTATAAAGAATTATCAGAGGAGTATTTTGCTGAAATTTTAACAGATGATGCATTTATTGTTGATTTGAAGAATATTTATAAAGATAAATTTTCCAAAATTTCTCGCTGGACATTATAATTTATGATGAATAGAAGAATATTAGTTACCGGAGGTGCAGGTTTTATTGGTTCACACGTAGTGAGGCTCTTTGTAAGTAAGTATTCGAATTATCATATTTATAATCTTGATAAACTTACTTATGCGGGAAATTTGGAGAATTTAAAGGATATTGAGAATAAAGACAATTATACATTTATTAAAGGAGATATTAGAGATGCAAAATTTATTGAAGATTTGTTTTCAGAATACCAATTTGATGCTGTTATCCATTTAGCTGCGGAATCTCATGTAGATAGATCTATTTTGGATCCACTGATTTTTTTGGAAACAAATATAATGGGCACCGTCAACCTATTAAATGCTTGTAAAGTGTCATGGAAAGATGATTCGGGACGAAATCTTTTTTATCATGTATCAACCGATGAGGTATATGGGACATTGGGAGATGAAGGATTCTTTGTAGAAGCGACATCTTACGATCCTCAATCACCATATTCGGCATCAAAAGCAAGTTCTGATCACTTTGTCAGAGCTTATGGAAATACTTATGGTCTTCCCTATGTGATTTCAAATTGTTCTAATAATTATGGGCCTAATCAATTTCCCGAAAAGTTAATTCCATTGGTGATTCAAAACGCATTAAATCAGAAACCCATTCCGGTGTATGGAGATGGGAAATATACAAGAGACTGGCTTTGGGTAAAAGATCATGCTTTGGCAATAGATACTATTTTTCATAGTAAAAAAGTAAATGAGACCTATAATATTGGCGGATTTAACGAATGGCAGAATATTGATATTATTAAGCTTATTTGTGGAATCATTGATAAGCAGATTGGTCGTGATGATAAAAGTTCAGAGAAGTTGATTACTTTCATTAAAGATCGACCCGGACATGATAGACGTTATGCTATTGATAGTACAAAAGTAAAAAGAGAATTAGGGTGGTCTCCATCTCTCACGTTTGAAGAAGGTATTGAAAAAACAATAAATTGGTATTTAGGAAATACTCAATGGCTAAAAAACGTTACAAGTGGTGAGTATCAAAAATATTATGAAAGACAATATCAGTAAAATTACAAAATGAATTTGAAACATATATATATTATCTTATTTGTCCTTTTGGGGTGTTCAAACTTTCTATTGGCTCAGACCGGCGAAAATGTTGAGACGAACCGCGGGCGTACTACAGATACGACAAATCTTGAGCTGAATCAACTGAAAGAAAAATATGGTGACGTAGATGGAGGAGCTATTGAAAGTTTAAAACTTCAACAACCTTCATCAATTGACGGTTTAATTAATAGCTCTGAAATTTCGAAAGTGCAAGAAGGACTTGGTACAAGAGAGACTCAAGAAGAAAATAGGGAGCAAATAGATCAAGCCAATGTAGCATCAGAATCCGCAGAAAAAATTATTGAAGCTGTTGCTACTGAAAATAAAGAGAATCTTGAAGCTGTACCCATATACGGTTTTAAATATTTTAGGGAATCCAAAACGAAATTGTTCTCCAGTGCTTTGGATGTCAGACCTCCGTATAATTATGTACTTGGTGTAGGCGATCAGTTAAATATTGCGATTTGGGGATTTGCTGATTATAATGAGATTTTTACTATTGAGAAAGATGGATATATACAACCTCAATATGTAGGTCGAATTTATTTGAAGGGGCTGACTTTGGAAAATGCCATTCAAGTAATTAAGGCGAGATACTCCAGAGCCTATATGGTTGAAAACTCACAGTTTGATGTGACACTTAATTACTCACGAGTTATAAGTGTTAATGTCGTAGGAGAAGTAGAATTGCCCGGCTCTTATACCGTTCCGGCTGTAAATACCGTCTTTAACTTGCTGGCATTTATAGGCGGGCCAACAAAAATTGGATCTATTAGAAATATACAGATTAAAAGAAATGGTGTCGTTATTAGAAAATTTGACTTATATGAGTTTTTAAATAACCCTACTGCACAGGATGATTACTTTCTACAAAATAACGACTATATTTTTGTGCCGATGTCTGATAAATTGGTGAAAATATCGGGTGCCGTACAAAGACCATTTACTTATGAACTATTACCGGATGAATCATTTGATGATCTATTAAAGTATGCAGGTGGATATGCTGCTGATGCCCTTACAAACTACATTCAGATAACAAGGTATGTTAATAATAAACAAGTTTTATTGGATTTTAATTTGGATAGTTTACGATTAACCAAAACCAAATTAAAATTATATAATGGCGATGAGATAATGGTTCGGACAATTCCGGAGAAAGCAAAAAACTGGGTGGACTTGAAAGGTCCTTTCAAAGTACCGGACAGGTATGAACTTCGTCCGGGTGATAGAGTGAGTGATTTATTTGACAGAGCATTAGGTTATGCTGATAATGCATATAAGAAAGAAGCTTACATTTTCAGACAAAATTATGATGATGACGGTCTTAGAAGTGTTATTCGTATTGATTTAGGGAAAGCAATTAGTGATTATAATTCGGATCAAAATATATTATTACAGGATAGAGATGAGTTTTATTTGATTAACAAAGAAATCTTTATTGATAGATATACTATTCAAATAAAAGGAGCTGTGAGGAAACCAGACGAATATCCCGCTCAAAAGGGGATGACACTTAGAGACGCATTCCTATATACCGGTGGTGTCTTACCTTCCGCTTATTTGGAAAGAGGTTTCATCAAGAGAATTGATAGGACTACAAATAAACCTTATTATTTGAGTTTTAAGATTGATACGACTGACAATTATAAAGCATTGGATAAAATAGAGATTGTTCAAGGTGATGAAATCAGAGTGCTGTCAAATTTATCTTTCATGGAAGACAAGACGGTTTCAATTTCAGGAGCTGTTAATAACCCTTTAGTGATGGAATACTGGGAAAATATGAACTTAAAAGATTTGATACTTTTAGCCCAAGGTTTTAAAGAAAGAGTCTTTTTAGATAAAATTATAATTACCAGAACGGATGAAAATTTTCAAAGAAAGATAATTACACTTCCGATAGATACCTCTAATAACATGAGTAAACTCGAAGATTTTAAATTACAGGAAACAGACAATGTGCTGGTCTTCAGTAATGAAATTTTTGATATTAACTCAAAGGTGACAGTTTCTGGTTCTGTCAATAGTCCTGCTGTTTTTGATTATAAGGAAGGAACAACTTTATCGGATATCTTGCTAATGGCAGGAGGCTTTTCGATGGATGCGGCCAGTAATAGAATCGAAATTGCCAGGATCTCAAACTTTAATGACGTGGTTGTTAATTCAGAGCCTACACAGATTTCTATAGAAGTGTTGGAAATAGATAGAGATTTTGTAAATGATCCTATTGCCAGTACTTATATACTAAGACCATTTGACCAAATATATGTAAGGAGGATTCCGGATTTTGATTTTCAAAAGAAGGTGGAAATTGTTGGTGAGGTTAAATATCCGGGATATTATGTATTGAAAAAAAATGAAAAGCTTTCAGATATTATACGTAGAGCCGGAGGACTTACTGAAGAAGCTTATACTCCCGGTACCAAACTCACAAGGAATTATAACAAAGTTGGGAAACTTTTGGTTAATTTAGATAAGGCAATGAGACGTCCGGGCTCAAAATTTAATTATGTTTTAAAATCTCAAGACAGTATCTATATCCCGACAAGAGAGAACATCGTTACCGTGAGAGGGCAGATAGATTATCCTTTTTATGAGAGTGATATGAAACGATTGGTATTACTATATGATACTATCAGTCCTGAAGATTACCTGAAAATCACACCTGAAAAGAAAATAAGTGTTCCGCATACAAAAGGTAAGAGGGCTAAGTACTATATAAAAAAATATGGTTCGGGATTCGGTAAATATGCTAAGAAAAAAGATACTTATGTGATATTACCTAATGGTCATATCAAGGGGACTAAATATGCAATCTTTACAAGAGCCTATCCCAAGGTAATAGAAGGTTCAGAGGTGGTTATCCCGAGGAAGCCTTTGAAGAAAAAGAAAGGTAAACTAGGTAATGCGCAGCAATCAATGAATAGATTTAACGCTATCATAGAAGGTGCATTGGGTAGTATTACAACCACACTTACCCTTTATTTGCTCTTAAAAAGAACTACTGATTAAATTTACCCAAACAAAACATTTGAAATTGGAGGAGAAAGAGCTTGAAATAAATAATCAAGAAGAGTCACAAAGTGGTATGAAAGAAACTTTGAAGACTCTTTCAATTGTCTTTAAAAGATGTAAAAGATTATTTAAAGAACATTATCTGCGATTCATAATTATAGCAATTGTTTGTCTTGGAGTTGCGATTTATTTCTTCTTTAATAGAGAAATTGAATATAAAGGGAGCGTTCTATTTGTTTTACAAGATGAAAATATGCAGCAAGGGGTCTCAACAAGTGTTGACCCTCTATCAGCATATTTGCTTACTAGCTATGCAACACAAGGCTTGACAGTCGATCAGTTGAAAGAGATAGGGCTATCCCAAAAATTAATGTCAAATCTATTATTCAATAAGTGTGTGGTTAAGGGGAGAAATGACTATTTGATTAACCAGATTATCATCGAATATTATGGAAGCGATAAGCCCTATTTTAAGGCATTCCGTAATCTAAGTTCTCTTACAAGAAGTCAGTATAGTGTTTTTATGAGAATTTCTTCACTACTTAGATCAAAACTTGAAATTACTCAAAGGAAATCGGGTGCATATTCTATTAGTCTTAGTTTAAAAAATGAAGAGTTAGCTAAAGTGACTTTAGAGCTTTTATATCAAAACATAAGTAATTTTTATATTGATAAAACGACCGAAAAAGCCCAAGCAAACTATATTTTCCTCAGAAACAGGGTGGATTCGGTTAGAAATATGTTGTACTCCTCCGAATATCAAGTAGCAAGTTTTGAAGACAGGTCAAAAAATTTACTGCTCTATACAGCGAGAATACCACAGTTAAGGCAGCAGAGAAATACAGAGTTTTATCAGATGTTATACTCTGATTTAATTAAGAAGTTTGAAACATCAAAGGTGACTATTAATAATATTACACCTATCTTTCAATTACTACAACGACCCTATTATCCACTAATTATAATTACTACGTCAAAGCTGCTGATTTTGATAATAAATATGGCTATTTGTCTATTTTTGATGCTGATTGTGATAGCATACTTATATATCAAGAAATATATATGGCCTGAATATAAAGATGCTTTTGACAGTGATGATGAAACCGAACTTGCTGATAAAGATTTACTGGATGAAAGTAGTTGAAACTGAGATAGAAGGAGTAATTATATTAGAACCGAGTGTATTTGAAGATGTCAGAGGTCATTTCTTTGAATCCTATAACAAAAGAGATTTTTCGAAATATCTTCCTAATTTGGATTTTGTACAAGACAATCAGTCCTTTTCTACTTATGGGGTTTTAAGAGGCTTGCATTTTCAAAGAGGAGAAAGTGCTCAAAGTAAATTGGTTAGGGTTTTACAAGGAGAAATCTTAGATGTTGCGGTAGATTTGAGAACTGAATCGAAAACCTATTTACAATATGTAAAAGCTATACTTTCAGATGAGAATAAGCGACAGCTTTTTATCCCCAAAGGTTTTGCGCATGGTTTTGTGGTTTTGTCGGAAACGGCTACGGTCTTGTATAAGTGTGATGAATTTTATAATCCTCAAGCAGAAGATGGTTTGAGATATGATGATCCAAAGCTCAATATAGATTGGGGCATAGATGAAAGTAGTTTAATTATTAACCGAAAGGATTTAGAATATCAATTTTTATGAGTTTTCAACTGCAAGATTTAGATATTGAGTTTTTAATACAGATCTCTATTGAAGCAGGAAATGCTATAATGAAGGTCTATGATAGAGAATTTAAAATAGAAACGAAAGATGATAAATCGCCACTTACTGAGGCCGATTTGTTGAGTAATGAAATTATTACAAAAGCTTTAAAAAAGAAATATCTGCAAATTCCTATTATTTCTGAGGAAAATAAATTAATAGATTTTTCGGTGCGTAAAAGCTGGGATTGGTGTTGGTTAGTTGATCCGATTGATGGGACTAAAGAGTTTATTAAAAGAAACGGAGAATTTACAGTAAATATAGCCTTGGTCCATCAACAGGAAGTAGTAGCAGGTGTTGTTTATGTTCCGGCACAGGAAAAGGTATTTTATGCCATAAAAGGTCAAGGTGCATTCTTAAAAGAGGATAGTAAAGATATCAAGCAACTTAAAATTAGAAAGATTGCTGAAGATGGAATTTTAAGAGTTGTAGCGAGCCGTTCCCATAAAAGTGCTGCTGTTGACGATTATGTGAAAGGAATAGAAAAGAAGTACCACAATATTGATTTTGTGGCCGCCGGTAGCTCATTAAAGTTTTGTTTGCTGGCAGAAGGGCAGGCAGATGTATATCCAAGATTAGCACCTACTATGGAATGGGATACTGCCGCAGGACACATCGTGGCGAAAGAAGCCGGAGCAGTGATTATAGATAATGAAACACAAGAAGAATTAAAGTACAACAAAGAAAATCTACTCAATCCTTTTTTTGTTGTTAAGCACCCTGAATTTGAATTTTAAGTTCTAAAACATAAATGGCTATATGATTGAGTTAGATCAGAAAACTGAAGAGAGAGCAATTTTAGTAGCCATTGTCAGAAATAATGAATCTGTAGAGAAGGTAGAGGAATATTTGGATGAGCTACAATTCTTAGCAGAAACCGCAGGAGCTATCACAATTAAACGTTTTACGCAAGGTATGGAATTTTCCGATCCTAAAACCTTTGTCAGAAGTGGGAAACTCGAGGAAATTAAGCAGTATATAGAATTTGCAGATGCAACTTTGGTCATCTTTGATGATGAATTGACACCTACCCAGATAAGAAACTTAGAGAGTACACTAAAATGTAAGATATTAGACAGAACTTCACTGATATTAGATATTTTTTCATTACGTGCTAAGACGGCACAAGCTAAAGCACAAGTGGAATTGGCTCAAATGCAATATCTTCTTCCTAGATTAAAAGGTTTATGGACACACTTGGAAAGACAGAAAGGCGGTATCGGTATGAGAGGACCGGGAGAGAAAGAAATAGAAACAGATAGACGTGTAGCCAAGGATAAAATAGCATTGCTCAAAAAAAGATTGGAAGAATTAGACAAACAAGCTACCACGAGACGTAAAACAAGAGGTGAATTTATTAGAGTTGCCTTAGTGGGATATACGAATGTGGGTAAATCTACCATTATGAATATTTTGAGCAAGTCCGATGTGTTTGCAGAAAACAAGCTTTTTGCCACTTTAGATACTACGGTGAGAAAGGTGGTCATAGATGATGTTCCTTTTTTACTATCTGACACAGTTGGGTTTATCAGAAAATTGCCACATGATTTAGTAGAGAGTTTTAAATCCACTTTGGACGAAGCCAAGGAGTCCGATATTATCATTCATGTTGTAGATGCTTCCCATGAGTTTTTTCAAGAGCAAATAGAAGTAGTTAATCAAACTTTAACAGAGCTTTCGGTAACAGATGTCCCGGTATTGATGGTTTTTAATAAGATGGATGGATATAGAAAAAGGTATTTTGACCCGTTTTTGCCACTTGAAATTAAACAGCAATTGGAAGAAGAATTTAAGAAGAGTATGAAAAAACAATTCGGACATTTATGTGAATTTATTTCTGCAATAGATAAAGAGGGAATAGATGAGTTTAGAAATACCTTGGTACTATTAGTCCAAGACACCTATCATAAAAGATATCCCTATAAATCACACTTTTATTAAAAAATGTATAAAATCTCAGCTAATTTTGTTTTTAGTTGATGATTTCAAATTAATCTTATAAATTTATCAAAAATTAATCATGGGAGTACCAAATAATCTTAGATATTCAAAAGAACACGAATGGGTTCGCATCGAGGGCGAGTTTGCAATTGTCGGAATTACTGAGTTTGCGCAAGGAGAATTAGGAGATATTATTTTTGTGGATATTGATACAGCAGGAGAAACTTTAGACAGTAATGAAGTTTTTGGGAGTGTAGAAGCGGTAAAAACAGTCTCTGATTTATTTATGCCCGTTGGAGGTGAAATCATTGAATTGAATGAAAAGCTTGAAGATGCACCTGAATTGGTTAATACGGATCCTTATGGTGAAGGATGGATGATCAAGATAAAAATATCTGATAGTGCAGAATTAGACAATCTGTTGGATGCAGATGCTTATGACAATTTTATCAATTAAATTAAAAAAAATAGAAAAAAAATTTGCAATTAAATTTTAACTGCATACATTAGCACTCGAAATATGAAAAAAACCATGAACTGTCAAATGTGTATGATGTACATCCAAGATGTATGAGAGGTCATTTGTATAGTTCAATGAAATAGAATATAGAAAGCTTCTCAGAAATGAGAAGCTTTTTTTTTGATAACAATTTTAAAACGAATTAAAAAATTAAAACAAACTATTTAAAACATCATTAATTATGAGTAATTACAGATTTGAAACCTTACAGGTGCACGGCGGACAGGAAGTTGACCCAGCAACACAATCAAGGGTAGTCCCAATTTATCAAACAACAACTTTCAACTTTAAAAACACTGATCACGGTGCTAATCTTTTCGCACTTAGAGAGTTTGGAAACATCTACACACGTATTATGAATCCAACTTCTGATGTATTGGAAAAAAGAATAGCCGCTTTGGAGGGTGGTACTGCTGCTTTGGCAACATCTGCGGGTATGTCAGCACAATTCTTGGCACTCACTAACTTTATACAGGCCGGTGATAACTTCGTAACCACACCTTTCCTCTATGGTGGGACTACTAACCAATTTAGACATTCATTCAAAAGATTAGGTATTGATGCACGTTTTGCGGCAGATGGCGATGATGTAGCTACTTATGAAGCATTGATAGATGAAAATACAAAAGCTATCTATTTGGAAGCAATGGGAAATCCAAGAGGTAATGTTCCAGATTGGGATAAATTCTCCGCCTTGGCTAAAAAATATGATATTCCTTTGGTAGTAGATAACACCTTTGGTGTGGCAGGATATGTATTTCGACCTTTTGAACATGGAGCGAATGTCGTTGTAGCAGCTACTACAAAATGGATCAACGGACACGGTAACTCAATAGGTGGTATTATTGTTGATGGCGGAAACTTCAATTGGGGAAATGGTAAATTTCCTTTAATATCAGAACCTGCAATAGACTATCATGGAATCAACTTTTGGGAAATATTTGGAGAAGGCGGTCCATTTGGAAACATTGCATTTGCTATCAGAGCAAGAGTAATAGGTCTGAGAGACTTTGGTAATGCACCGAGCCCATTCAACTCATTCTTGAATCTTACCGGAATTGAAACTTTGTCCATAAGAGCTGAAAAACACAGTGAAAACTCCAAAGAACTTGCTAGCTGGTTAGCAAATAATCCTAAAATTGAAGAAGTAAGATATACTGGTTTGCCTAATAGTCCATATCACGAATTAGCCAAAAAATATTTACGAGAAGGACATTTCGGCTATGTATATAATTTTAAAGTAAAAGGTGATTTTGAAGCTACGAAGAGATTCCTTGACAATCTGAAATTGATTAGTAATCTTGCTAACCTTGGAGATGCTAAAACTTTGGTGATACATCCGGCTTCAACAACTCACCAACAGTTGTCGGCAGAAGAGCAAATTGCCGCAGGCGTTTACCCTAACGATATCCGAATTTCAGTAGGTATCGAGCATATTGAAGATATTAAAGCCGATATCCAACAAGCTTTGGAAGCAGCAGGTATCTAATTTTGTAAATTTTACAATATAACTATATACAAGAGTGGTGGATATGCAAAAATCTACTCACTCTTGTTTATTTTTGCAAACCATGTTGCCAAAAATTTTGTCATATCCGCATCCTTTTGATCTTGAAAGTGGAACTACACTGCCCACTATTGAAATCGCATATCATACTTTTGGAAAATTAAATGATAAAAAAGACAATGTAGTATGGTTGTGTCATGCTTTTAGTGCCAATAGTAATCCTGAAGAATGGTGGCCGGGCATGGTGGGCGAAGGTAAATATTTTGATCCTCAAAAATATTTTATAATCTGTGCCAATATGTTGGGCTCCTGTTACGGCTCTACGGGTCCTTTGAGTATCAATCCCCAAACGGGTGAACCGTATTATGGTAATTTTCCCGTGATTACAGTGCGAGATATGGTGAAAAGCCTCATTATTTTGCGGAAACATCTTGGAATTGAGAAAATTTGGTTTTCATTAGGTTTTTCAATGGGAGGACAACAACTATTAGAATGGTTGATTGCAGAACCTGAGGTTTTTGATAATGCACTTCTCGGAGCGACAAATATCAGACATTCTCCTTGGGGAATTGCTTTTAATGAAAGTCAAAGAATGGCGATTGAAGCAGACCAAACCTTTGGACAAAAAAATGAAAATGCCGGTGCTATAGGAATGGGTGTCGCAAGAAGTATAGGGCTTATTTCGTATAGAAATTATGAGACTTATAATACCAAGCAACAAGATGATACTAACGAATTGTTGAGCCACTTCAAGGCAGGTAGCTATCAAAGACATCAGGCTGAAAAATTGATAAAGCGTTTTAATGCGTATTCCTATTACAGACTTTCTCAAGCGATGGACAATCACAATATCTTGAGAGGACGTATAGGAACACCCAAAGATATATTGTCAAAAATTAAAGCTAAAATTCTCGTTTTAGGAATAGATTCTGATAACCTTTTTCCACTTCCGGAACAAAAACTTTTAGCAGAAAATATTCCAAACAGCCATTTTACAACTATACATTCTTTGTATGGACATGATGGTTTTTTATTGGAATATGAAAAAATCAGTACACTCTTAGACGATTTTTTAGATTAGGTGATTATAAATGTCTGCCTAATTTCCTGTAAGCACGAACGGAATACAAACTCTGTAGAAAGACGGATAACAATATCAAAGTGACTCCCAAATAAAACTGATTAGACAATTCACTATTTTCATTAAAAATAAATATTGCCAAAATGATGGAATAGACCGGTTCTAAGTTATAGCTTAAGGTGACAGTGATCGGAGATAGATTTTGCAAAGATTTATTAAAGAGGATATACAAGACCGCAGTACAAAAAAATGCAAAAAGTAAGAGATAAAAAATATCGTAAGTATCGGGTATCAAATGTTGGTCGGATGCCTGATGCATTTGAAACGGGAGAATAAAACTCATTACGACAGCGCAAGTAGTAAGCTGATAGAGATTAATCAGTGTAGGTTTGTATTTTTCTACCAAGCTTTTATTCAATACAGTATAGAGTGCCGCTAAAAACGCCGATATAATGCCGAGTGTAATTCCTAATTTGTAGGTAGTTTCAAAATTAAAGATAGCGACTATTCCTGCTATAGCGATTAAGCTTAAAGAAAGTTCTACAAAAGAAAATTTTGCTTTTTGTATAAGAGTTTGAAGTATAGTGGTGAAAAAACCTATCAGACCAAAACAGACTACGGCAATTGAAACATTGGAATATTTGATACTTGAATAGAAAAATATCCAGTGAATAGATAAGACAATCCCTGATTTTGCAATCGCCCAAATATCTGTCAACGGATAAATAATCTTTTGTTTTTGAATGTACATAAAAACGGCTATCATGGGAGCGGCTAACATCACACGATACCAAACCAATGGTATGGCACTCAATTCTATAAGTCTTCCGAAAATACCGGTGAATCCCGCAAGAAGTATGGAAATGTGTAGATATAGATATGCTCTTTTTAAGCTCATCATGCAAAGATAAAAAGTGTAATCTGTGAATAAAAGAGGCTGTCCAAAACTTTTCGGACAGCCTCTTTTATATATTTTTAAATGATAATAGGTTTAAAACATGACACCTAATCTGATGCCTATCCCTCTGGCAACGACTCTGTCATCGTCACTGTCTTTAACAATATTTGTAAATCCATTTCTAAAATAAAGACCTCCGATAACAGAGGTATTGTCAGATACTCTGTATTCTATACCCGCCTCAAAATGTAAAGACAATTGATAAGGACTGATTTTCTTGATATTGGAAGGATAAAAAGGAAGATCTTTGATCTTGATATTACTTTCTTCTATACTACTCTTGCCAAGTACCATATCAGGCTGAAATGCGTATTTGCCTCTTGCCCTGATTCTAAAACCATTGATAATACCCAAGCTACCATAATAGGTTAAATTTTGGGCAGATTCATTAGAGCGCAATTTTAAAGCAATCGGAATTTCAAGGTATTGAACTTTTGCCGTTATAGAGCTTTCAGCCGTTTTGTCCAAAGAAAATCCTCTCAACTTTCCACCTTCCAAATTGATGTCCAAACCGGTAGAGATAGCGTATCTCTCATCTGTACCAATATTCAAATCCATGATGGCTCCATAATTGAAAGTAAATTTTGCACCTTCACTTTTTTGTAATTTGCTATCTACCGAATACCATGAAAATCCCGGAGATGTTGTAAATCCGAATCGGAAATTTGTTTGAGAAAAAGCGGTTAAGCTAAATAAACCCAAAGTAAACGTAAAAAGTATTTTTTTCATAATTGCGTATTTATATTTGTATCTGTATGAATTGCAAATATCTGAAATTAAATTTTATTCTTATTAGTGTGCTCGTGTTAATTATCCAATGTCAACACAAAGATAATAGAAAACAAAATGATATTAGTCAAATTTCTAATCCTTTGCCTACTATCCGTCTCGAACAAGATTTGTATGCGATACCCAAAAACCAAACCAAAGAAGGAATAGACAAGCTGACAAAGGAATATCCGGTATTGATGGATTTTTATCTGAAAGCGGTCTTAGAATTAGATGATACGAGCAAAAGCAGGCAATATACCTATAATGTCTTGGATGAATTGATACATCATCCCGATATGGTCAAGCTCAACGATACCATACAATTGGTATTTAAAGATTTTGAGAAATACGAAAAGGAATTAAACTTGGTTATTAAGAACTACCAATATTATTTTCCCGGAATGCCTGTGCCACGATTAGTGACTTACACTTCACAATTCGGACCTAAAAGTTTTTACTACAAGAACTATTTGGGAGTTGGATTGGATTTATACCTCGGTGTGGATTATCCTTATTATTCATCAATGGGATTTCCTAATTTTATTATCAAGAGACTTCAACAAAAGTATATCACATCGGATGCTGCCTTTGTCATTACACAAGATTTAAAGGATGAACCTTTAAAAAGAGGTGCCAGCTTGTTGGATATGATGGTTTATTATGGAAAATTGTATTACATCGCTTCGTATCTTTTGCCTGAAAAGCCAATGGAAGATTTCTTTTATTATTCCAAAGAGGATTGGCAGTGGTGTGTGAATAACGAAAAGGAAATTTGGGCGTTTTTGATTGATGGTGATTGGCTGTTTGATAATACATATATAGACTATGGAAAATTTATCAATGATGCACCTACAACAATGGGAATGCCACAAGGCGCACCTGACAGAGTAGGTAGATGGGTCGGTTATCAGATTGTCAAAAAGTACATGAAAAACTTTCCCAATACTTCCTTTCAAGAATTGTTGAAAATGGAATCCGGTCAGGAGATACTCAATCATTCAAAATATAAACCATCTAAAAGTTAATATTACTTTTGCAAAAAATATTTTTGGAAAATGTCAAGGTCTAAATTGGGTAAATATGCAGCGATTGCAAAAATGGACAATGTGTATGAAAGAAATCCAGTCCATAAAGGCGAATGGTCTAAAACGCACTTTGGCAATGAGAACGATATTGTATTGGAATTAGCTTGTGGGAAAGGCGATTATGCCCGTGGTCTTGCCGAAATATTTTCAAATAAAAATTTTATCGGAGTAGATTTAAAAGGCAATCGAATATACACTGCCGCTAATCTTGCTAAAAAAGGCGAATTGAATAATATTGCTTTTATCAGAGAACAAATAGACCATTTACCTGAATATTTTGCAGAAAATGAAATCAGTGAGATTTGGATTACTTTTCCCGATCCGTTTTTAAAAAATAGTAAGAGAAATAAAAGATTGACTTCTCCTAAGTTTGTTGAAGTTTATAGACAATTCTTAAAAAAAGAAGGTTTTGTACATCTAAAAACAGACTCCTTGTCTTTATATGAATATACAAAAGAAATCATAGAGGAGTTAAAGCTAAAAACTATCAAAGATTATCCCGATATATATGCGATGGACAAACAAGAGAGTGAACTGCATAATATTCAAACTTACTATGAAAAGAAACATCTTGAGGATAGACGTACTATCATGTATTTATGTTTTCAGATTGATTAATCATCGCTTATAAATACTAATCTGATGATGAGGTGATTATTTTTTGTGCCAATAAAAAATCTTTTTCATCTAATAATTTTTCATTCTGTACTTTGATTAGCCATTCAGGTAATGGCAAGTTGTCTTTTTTAGCCGTAAAATCCTTTCTCAATTTTTTACCCTTTGATACCCATTGCCAAAAATCTCTTTCAGTATGAGGATAGGGAATTAATATTTTGCGATTTTTCACTAAAGGTTCAAAAAGTAACTGCCCATTGACATACTCCCATATATCCAAAGATGTAAAAACCAATTTAAAATCATCTCTGAGTTCAGAGTTGTTGGTGGCAAAACAGACATTGCCTTTTTCTTCCTTTTCGACAAAAGTAAGTTCGATGTTTTTTGAGAAAATATTGACAATTTTTTCAGGCAAACTGATAATAGACTTTCTACTTTCATTCAAAATATCAGACAACAAATTTTCTAAAAGGAAATATTTTTCACTATCAGAATTTTCTTCAGTATTCATTTATTTTTACTTTAAATTGAGCGCATACTCAAATCAATTACCTAAAATTTTATTGGCTTCTTCTTTTTTATCTTTTTTAAAATACAAATCCATATAGACCGGATAGTGGTCGCTGTAGCCTCCTATATAGTTGGGGCCGCTGTATGTACGATTGGGTTTTAGTCCCGGATAGGCGTCGTCATTGACGGACAACCAGTCGGGTTGGAAGATTCTTGCGCCATCAGCGTTAGTATAGACATTAGATGTTTTATCAAGCAATCCCGGGCTGATGATATATTGGTCAAGCATATTCCATTGAGATTGATATTTATAAGTTCCATAACCTTTGCTATGCATTTCATACATCATATTGAATAAGTCTCCCTGCCGGGCATTTTCTAAGGAAGACTTGCCCCTTAAAGCTTCTTCCACACTTTTATTGCTGGGCTCGTCATTGAAGTCACCTGTGATAATAATTTTTGCCATTGAATTGATATTCAGAATAGAATCTACTTTGTGTCTTATCACAGTGGCCGCTCTCACTCTTTTAGATTCGCTGTAAGCTTCTCCGCCCAATCTCGAAGGAAAGTGTGTGACGAAAAAATGCAAAGTGTCATTTTTATTAATAAGCCCTTGTATATAAAGAATATCTCTTGTCTTAAAATGAGGATCATCGCTGAGAGTGACAGGTAGTTTTTCGTGTGTGATAGGTCTGAAAACAGAATGTCTGTATAAGAAAGCGACATCTATACCTCTTGCATCCGGCGATTCTTCGTGTATGATACCGTAATCAGATTCTACCAAAGGCGTTAAGTGAATCAAATCCTCCAAAACATCTCCGTTTTCTATTTCGGTCAGAGCGATGATTCCCGGATATTCCCATTCGCTGATATTGGAAATCACTTTGAAAATCCTTTTTAATTTTGTCAGATATCTATCATAAGTCCATTTTTTGATACCCCAAGGTAAAAACTCCCCATCTTCTTTTTCAGGGTCGTCTTTGGTGTCAAAAAGATTTTCGACATTATAGGTCATAATACGGATATCATAGTTTTTATGTTGGGTGGTGATATCTTGTTGGAGAGTCGAATTGACAACATTTGGACTTTTACAAGTGGTAAAAACAAATATAGGCAGAAAGGCTAAAAGAAATATCTTTTTCATAATAAATTTGAAGATAGTAAAAACTAAAAGTTTTGTTATATTGTTTTGAATAGTTGTAAAAGATGCTCGAAGCTATTAAAAAAATATTACAGAGAGACGAAGAAGTCAAAAACTTTTTGAAGAATTTTCCAAATGATGTGGGAGAATATGGTTATGATGCTTGGGGATTTAATATAAAAACCATCAAACGTTATATCACTTTGGGCAGGTATTTTTATGAAGATTTCTTTGAAGTGGAAGTGATAGGAAATGAAAATGTTCCAAAAGAAGGCAGATGTCTGGTTATTGCTAATCACAGTGGGCAATTACCTATTGATGCTATTTTATTGGGATATGCTTTGGTTGTTAATCCTGTTGCGCCGAGAGCTCCTAAAGGTATGTTTGAGAGGTTTATACCTACTTTGCCGTTTTTTAGTTATTGGTTTAGCCAAATGGGCGGAGCAGTAGGAGATATAGAAAACTGTATTAAAATGCTCAACAATGATGAAGCAGTCATCGTTTTCCCCGAGGGGGCAAGAGGTATTTCCAAACCCAGTTCAAAAAAATATCAATTACAGAGCTTTGGTCGTGGGTTTTTACACATGGCAAGAAAAACAAATTCACCGATTATACCTGTCGGTATCGCCGGCTGTGAAGAGATTTTGTACAGCTTCGGTAATATAGATTTCTTGGAGAAATTTTTAAGGTTTCCGGCTGCACCTATACTTGTTCCTTATCTATTCAAATCAAAAGTGATAATCAATATTGGCAAACCCATCTATTTTGAAAATAAAGAAGAGTCAGATTATTTGGCAGGTGCTGATGTGAAAATAGTCAAAAAGGAAATAGAGAGATTGATAGCCGAGGGGCGGGAAATTAGAGAAAAAAGGATGAAGGAGAAGTAATCATAAGCTATTCCTGAACTACATAAACAGAGGACGCACTGGCATTAGAGCCATCACCGAGATTTTGAGCTTCCCCGTTTTTCCATAACATAGCAACATTATTAGCTTCTTCTAATCCATATCCTACAACATAAATATCATTATTTAAAACAAATACTGACTTTGCATCAGCCCCCATAAATAAGTCTTGTTTAAATCCATTTTTCCATAAAGAGGCACTTTTACCAAGCTGACCTACTATATACACATCATTATCTTGAACAAAAAGAGAAGATACTACAACATCCTTGTCATAGCTGATGATTTGTTGTCCCCCATTTTTCCATTGAATTAGCTTAGTCCCGGCATTTCCGGCGACATAAACATCATTATTTTCCACATAAACAGCTTTAGCCATAGCGTATGGAAGACTGCCATTTATAGTTTGAGTGATGCCGTTATGCCATAGTTGAGCTAAATTACTGCCGTTGTCATATAGAAGCCCTACTGCATATACATCACTACCTTGTACATAGACAGAATAAGCTACAGTTTGATTTTTCTCATCGAATAGACTTGTACTAAATCCGTTTTTCCATAATTTAGCGACAATAATTTCTTGCCCAACGGTATAGACAGTTTTGTCTTTTACAAAAATCGAATTAGCAACTGAAGACTTTGTGCTAAGTTGCTGTACTTTGCCGTTTTTCCATATTACAGCAATTCCATTTTCAATACCTGCCACATAAACATCATTACCATCTACAAAAACAGAATTTGCCATTGAGTTGAAGTCTGATAATGTTTGAATCTCTCCATTCTTCCAAAGTATGGCTCTTTGTCCAGAACTTGTTTCTTTAGTCCCGGCAACATATACGACAGTAGTAGAAGTTTTTTCTTTCTTATCTTTTTTACATGAATGAAGAAAAATGACGAATGTTATAAACAATGTCATTGAAATAAATGTGAATAGAGGCTTTAGATTGAACGTTTTCATAATATTGATTTTTAGGTTAGATGTCAGGGCGCTCATTATCAATTTGTTCCGACATTTAAAGTTACTTGAAATTTGATTAAGTGTAATTTTTTTAACACACTTTTGAGACTCTTTTAACACCAATCATTTGTTGCTTATCGTTTGTAACTTATCATTTGTTACTTCATCTTCTTCTATAAAATAAGCTTGCCCAAGCTACTGATATTCAGCCAGTCATAAATTTTAAAATTTGGGATAAAAGCCATTAATAAAATTATCAACATATTTGTGGATAACTATTCTAATGTAAAATAAAGATTATCAGAACTTTACAATTTATTTCAACATATAAACATATTGTTTCAGTATTAGTTTTCAACAAAATTTTAAGATAACTAATTGATATAGTGGGAAAAAATGTCATAAAGTGGTAGAAAATGGGAAAAATATTCTAATTTTATCTCAACAAAACTTTTAAACTGATTTTTTCTCGATTTTATGGCTAAACTGACCGGACAATTTGAATGTAAAATAGATGCCAAAGGAAGGATGAAGCTTCCTGCGGGTTTGTTGCGTCAATTGCCGGAGAGCAATTCTAAGGTATTTGTTATCAACAAGGGATTGGATAATAACCTTGACCTTTATACAGAAGAAGCTTGGGAAGAAATAACTCTGAAGTTGAGTGGACTCAATAGAATGAATAGTCGCCACAGGGAATTTATCAGAGCTTTTCATAAAAATGCAGTCTATATCGAAATAGATAGTAGCGATCGTATTCTGATTCCGCAACGCTCATGCGAATTAGCCGCTTTGGATAAGGATGCAGTCATAGTTTGCTACTTAGGAAATATTGAAATATGGGCAAAAGAGGTATATGA
The DNA here is from genome assembly GCA_023957215.1 of Chitinophagales bacterium. Classification (GTDB taxonomy): domain Bacteria; phylum Bacteroidota; class Bacteroidia; order Chitinophagales; family JADIYW01; genus JAMLHH01. The sequence goes on along the minus strand of JAMLHH010000003.1, from coordinate 82,672 downwards.
AAAAGAGATGAGTAAAGACATGGACGATTTTTCAGATATGGCCGATGAAATTTTTGGAAATCTTTAATTGATAAAATGGCGACTTATCACATACCGGTTATGCTTACAGAGTGTATTCAAGGACTTGATATTGTGAGTTCCGGCACTTATGTGGATGTCACTTTTGGTGGCGGAGGTCATAGTCGTGCTATTTTGGATAAGATAGATGCAACAGGTAGGTTGTATGTTTTTGATCAAGATAAAGCGGCTAAAGACAATTTGCCGAATGATGATAGAGTCACTTTTATTAATGCAAATTATCGTCATCTTTATAAATATCTAAGACTTTACTCTGCGCTGCCTGTGGATGGTATCATTGCTGACTTTGGAATCTCTTCCTATCAGATAGATACTGCTGAAAGAGGTTTTTCGATTCGATATGACGGTCGTTTAGATATGCGCATGAATCAGGATGCAGCGTTGACGGCTTGGGATGTTGTCAATACCTATTCCGATAAACAATTGACAGATGTATTGTTTAAATATGGAGAAGTGAAGAATGCCAAGCGTTTGGTGGCGGAAATAAGAAATGTCATCCAATCGAGTGGAAGTATAGATACGACCCAGCAACTTTTAGATGTGATATCACCTTTTTCCAAGGGTGAAGAAATGAAATATGCCGCTAAAGTTTTTCAAGCCATCAGAATAGAAGTAAATGATGAAATCAATGCCATCTATGAGTTTTTGCAACAGACTACACAGGTCGTTAAGAAAGGAGGTCGTTTGGTGGTCATGTCTTATCATTCTTTGGAGGACAGACCGGTAAAAAACTTTATCAAATTCGGCATCTGTGAAGGTCAGCCTGAAAAAGATATATATGGTCGTTTTGAACATTGGTGGAAAGCTGTTAATAAAAAACCGATTGTTGCAGATCCGCAAGAAGTAAAAAACAATCCGAGATCAAGAAGTGCTAAACTACGAATTGCAGAAAGATTATGAACGGGAATGAAAATATAGATGCTCTCGAAAGTAAAGAGATTGCAGAAAGTGAAACTGCACTTTGGCAACAAATCAAAGAGGATTTGCTGAATCTCTTGGGCGTTGGCGATTTACTGAATTATTCGGTTATCATCAAGCGCGCTTTCTTTTTCTGTTTTTTAATCTGTATTGTTTTGTTTCACATTTACAATTCCCACAAGGCGGTCAGAATGATCAACGATAAAAATAAATTGGAAGCAGAAATCAAAGAATTGGAGTGGGAAAAACTCTCTATCAAATCTGATATGTTGAAAAAAAGTATGTTTTCTAAAATTGAAAATGACATAGAACCGCTGGGTTTGAAGCCTTTATTGGAGTCGCCTTATAAAATTGTAGATAACAGGTAATGAAAGTAAAGACCAATATATTATTACGCATTTACGTCCTATACGCTTTAATGATTATAAGCGGTTTGGCCGTATTGTGGAAAGTGTATTCTATACAGCATTACAAAGACAGGTATTGGTTAAAAAAAGCTGAAGAAACGACGACCAGATGGTTTGACATCTATCCTGAAAGAGGTAATATCTATACTGCAAAAGGAGATTTATTAGCGACTTCCATGCCCTATTACAATCTGTATATTGATTTTGCTTCTGCGGCGATGACGGATAAGATTTTTGAAAGCAACGTGGATTCTTTGGCTTATTATATGGCGACATATTTTGGCAAACAAAGTAAAAGTCAATATGAAAGAGATTTAAGCGTGGCAAGAAATGCCAAGAAACGGGGTTTCTTGTTGCGACGAAATGTTACCTATGCAGAACTGAGAGAAATCAAAAAATGGCCACTTTTTAGAGAAGGTAAATATAAAGGTGGTTTGGTTGTGGAAGAAAGATTGAGCCGTAAAAACCCTTATGGTACTTTAGCTCAAAGGGCTATCGGTATTTATTCTAAAGATAGAAATGCTGTCGGTTTAGAAGCGGCTTACAACAATTTTCTGGGCGGAGTAAAAGGTGCCGAGTTTAAGCAAAAAGTATCTAACAATATTTGGATTCCCATTCAAAATGAAGGTACAGTGAAAGCTCAAAGCGGTGTCGATATTGTGACCACTTTGGATATTAATCTCCAAGATGTGGCAGAAAATGCGCTAAGAAGAGCTTTAGATTCTAGTCAAGCTGATTTTGGATGTGTCGTGATGATGGAAGTGAAGACAGGAGCTATCAAAGTGATGGCTAATATGGGGAAAAGATCTGATGGTCAATATGATGAAATACAAAATTATGCCGTTGCTCATAGGTCAGAACCGGGTTCTACATTTAAAGCAGTCAGTTATTTGATGTTGTTTGATAAGTATCATCTCAAATTAAATGATACTGTCAATATCGGGAATGGTAGCGCAATCAATTTTCACGGTCGTATCTTACGTGAATCTCATGCATTGCCCCCAAGAATCAATGTGCGGGATGCGTTTTCAATATCTTCTAATCTGACAGCCGCAAAATTGATTGACGATAATTTTAAGAATGACAGAAATGGTTTTTATAAAAATCTTCAGAGATACGGATTGACAGAAGTATCAGGAATAGATTTGGCAGGTGAATCTAAACCCGGCGTGAAAAAACCTGAAACTTGGAGTAATACTTCTCTACCATGGAAAGCCATTGGTTACGAACAGACTTTTAGTCCATTGCAAATACTTACTTTTTACAATACCATTGCTAACGGTGGCTATCGTGTAAAACCTTATTTGGTAAGCCGTATCGAAAAGAATGGTGAAGTGATCAAGGAAACTCATCCGAAAGTTTCTAATGTCAAAATTGCGAGTGACTATGCCCTCAATTCTATAAAAGAATTGATGAGATATGTGGTAGAAGGACCAAAAGGAACAGCAAGAAGTATCAAGTCAGACTATGTAAGCATTGCCGGCAAGACAGGAACTGCTAAGATTTTTGATCCCAAAATAGGCAAATACACCAATGATAATCAAGCTATGTTTTGCGGATTTTTCCCGATAGAAAATCCTCAATATTCTTGTATTGTAATGATTTACAGGCCGCATGGTGCAAGAAGACAAGGTGGAAATATCGCAGGCCCTATTTTTAAAGAATTAGCAGAAAAAAGTATGACTACTAATCTGTCAGTCGCACATGAATTTGTAATTCCTTCGGAGGAAAAACCTGAGATGATTACGGAGGTAAAAGGGAATGTCGCACAGGTGAAAACGATATTGGACAGATATCATATACACACCGACTTGTCCGATAACGTGAGCTATGCGGATATCAAAGTGAAGAATGCAGGTTTGGCTATCAAGGCTATGCCTATTTCTGAAACAAAGATACCTGATTTGAAAGGAATGAACTTGGATGATGCCTTTGTATTGCTCGAAAATATGGGTTTAAGGGTGAAATTTAACGGATTGGGGAAAGTGAGTGGACAGTCTATTTTACCGGGCATAAAAGCTAAGAAAGGCGATGAGATAATTTTGACATTGGAGATTTGATATGAAAAGGTTGAAAGATTTGATAAAAGACGTAAAGGTGGTAGAGCAAAGAGGTTCTCTGGATAGAAGTATCTTGGGCTTAGCCATTGATTCACGTCTTATCAAACCACAAAGAGCTTTCTTTGCTTATCAAGGTACAATTGTTGACGGGCATCAGTTTATTGATAGTGCAATCAGCAAGGGTGCAGAAGTCATTTTTTGCAATCAACTTCCGAAATTTATTCAAGAAAATATTACCTACCTCCAAGTGGATGATTGCCGTAAAGTAGTAGGCATTGTCGCAAATGAGTTTTTTGACCGACCATCTGAGAATTTAAAATTGGCAGCTGTTACCGGTACTAATGGTAAAACAACAGTCGCTACACTTTGCTATCAGCTATTTTCCGGGTTGGGTTTTCAGACCGGTTTATTGTCCACCATCAGAAATGTAATAGGTAAAAAGATTTATCCGACGACGCATACTACCAATGATGCAATACAAATCAATGAAATGCTCAAAAAGATGGTTGATGATCATTGTGAATACGCTTTTATGGAAGCGAGCAGTCATGCCATTGATCAAGATAGGATTGCAGGATTAAAGTTTGCAGGTGCGGTTTTTACTAATATTACTCACGATCATTTAGACTATCACAAGACTTTTGCTAACTATATACAAGCCAAGAAAAAATTATTTGACAATTTGCCGAAAGAAGCTTTTGCCCTTGTCAATATTGACGATAAAAGAGGTGAAGTGATGGTACAAAACAGCAAGGCAAAACGCTACACTTTTGCAGTAAAAAGTTTTGCAGACTACAAAGCAAAAATCATTGAAGATAGCTTTGCAGGCTTGGATATGGAAATCAACGGTATCAGAATGTTTTCCGCTATGGTAGGAACTTTCAATACCTATAATATTCTCGCTGTAGCCGGTGTCGCTGAGCTATTGGGGATTGAGATACATGAGGCTTTGCGTGTAATGAGTACACTGACCGGAGCGCAAGGGAGATTTGACCGTGTACAATCCGAAAGGGAAGGAATCATCGGCATAGTCGATTATGCTCACACACCGGATGCTTTACTCAATGTATTGGAGACGATAGCAGGTATTAAAAAACGGTCTGAAAGAGTGATTACGGTCGTGGGATGTGGCGGTGATAGAGATAAAGCCAAAAGACCTAAGATGGCTCAAATTGCCGTGGAGCTCAGCGATAAAGTCATTATTACTACTGATAATCCAAGAAGTGAAGAGCCATTGACAATTATAGAAGAAATGAAAACAGGTGTGGATCAAACACAGTTGAAAAAAGTATTGACTCAAATAGATAGAAGAGAGGCTATCAGGACAGCAGTTTCTTTGGCTGATTCTAAAGATATCATATTGATTGCCGGAAAAGGACATGAAGACTATCAGGAAATCAAAGGTGTAAAATATCCATTTGACGATAAAGCAATATTGCGAGAAACATTTAAAGAACTTGAAAGGTAATGTTGTACTATTTATTTGATTTTTTAGATAAGAGCTATCACTTGATAGGTTCCAGGTTATTTCAGTACAGTACTTTCAGGGCTAGTTTGGCATTTATTTTTTCCTTTCTCATTGCAATATATGTGGGTAAACGTATCATCCGCAAATTACAAAAACACCAGATTGGAGAAATAGTTAGAAACTTGGGCCTTCCGGGAGAAGTGAATAAAAAAGACACGCCTACGATGGGTGGTATCATTATGATAATTGCCATTTTGATACCTATTTTCCTATTGGCAAAATTGGATAATGTCTATATCTGGCTGATAGTTTTTGCAGTCATTTCTATGGGTGCAATAGGCATGGTGGACGATTATATTAAAGTCTTAAAGCAAAATAAAGACGGAGTAAAAGGCAAATACAAAATCTTTGCACAAATCATATTGGGAATAGTTGTAGGAGCTGTCTTATATGCTCACAAAGATGTCAGAGTCAAGGATTTTGAAAAAGTTTATTATTATAATATACAATTTGATGGGCAGGTAGATTGGGAAAAGCCGGTCAAAAGTGCAAATTTTAAAAAAGGGATGCAGGTAGAGACGATTGAAAACGGATATTATGTATCGCATGATATCAGATCTTTTAAAACCAATGTTCCTTTTATGAAAGATAATCTTTGGGATTACAGCTATATATTGAAACCTTTTACGGATGATTATATGAAATGGGGATGGATAATTTTTATACCCGTCGTTATTTTCATCATTACAGCCGTTTCTAATGCAACCAATTTGACAGACGGATTGGATGGATTGACATCGGGCATTTCAGCCATCAATATGTTGACCTTGGGCTTGTTTGCCTTTGTCTCCGGTAATATTGTTTTAGCAGATTACTTGAATATTTTGTATATACCCGAATCCGGTGAGGTATTAATAGCCTGTGCTGCGGTAGTCGGAGCTTGTGTGGGGTTTTTGTGGTACAATGCACATCCTGCGACAATATTTATGGGAGATACCGGCAGCTTGATGTTGGGAGGTGTGATTGCCACCATTGCCATCATTGTGAGAAAAGAATTATTGATTCCGGTTTTGAGTGGAATATTTTTGGCAGAAACGGTTTCTGTTATCATTCAAAGATTGGTCTTTAAATATCGTCTGAAAAGATATGGAAGACCTTATGCAGAAGCAAATAGATTCTTTAAAATGACACCTCTACATCATCATTATCAAAAGTTGGGTTATTTCGAGACTAAAATCACTATCAGATTTTGGATAGTGAGTATCATATTGGCTGTTGTAGCTGTCATCACATTAAAAATCAGATAAGCAATGTCAAAAAGAATTGTCATACTAGGATGTGGTGAGAGTGGAGTAGGTGCAGCTATTTTGGCCAAACACTTAGGGCTGGACGTTTTTGTTTCGGATAATGGAATTATTACTGACGAGCATCAATCCGAATTGGATAAGATAGGAGTGGAATATGAATCCAAAGGACACACTTTTGACAAAATAAAAACGGCAGATATCATTATCAAAAGCCCGGGTATTCCTGATGATCATGCTATGATTTTGGATTTAAAGGCATTGGGTAAAGAGATTATCTCCGAAATTGAATTTGCCTTTAGACATTCGGATGGGAAAGTAATTGCCATCACAGGGACCAACGGAAAAACGACTACAACCTCTTTGGTGTATTCCATACTTGATCATGCAGGATATAATGTGGCATTAGGTGGTAATATAGGAAAAAGTTTTGCCAGACTGATTGTTGAATCTCCGGCCGAATGGTATGTTTTGGAGCTAAGTAGTTTCCAATTAGATGGGTGTGTAACTTTCAAACCGGTGGTCTCAGTTTTGTGCAATATCACTGAAGATCATTTAAACAGATATGATCACAAATTTGAAAATTACATATTGTCAAAATTAAGTATCGCAAAAAACCAAGATGTCTCAGATTATTTCATTTATAATGCCGATGATGAGGTAATACAAAACCACTTGGCTAAAATAACATCAACCGTCACAAAAGTACCTTTTTCAATTCGTCAGGAACTGCCTTATGGTGCTTTTATCCAACACAATAAATTCGTAATACAAACAGATAAATTAGAAGAAATTATGTCAACAGAGGAGTTTTCATTGAGAGGAATGCACAATACTTACAATTCTATGGCGGCGGGAATCGCTACCAAGCTTGTAGGAGTCAGAAAAAAGTTTATTCGCGACAGCTTACAAAGCTTTTCAAGCTTAGAACATAGATTAGAATATATAGCGACCATCAATGAAGTGGAATATATCAATGATTCAAAAGCTACCAATGTCAACTCGGTATGGTATGCATTGGAAACAATGAATAAACCTGTAATATGGATTGCCGGTGGAGTGGACAAAGGCAATGACTATTCTATTTTGAGAGAGCTGGCACAAGAAAAGGTAAAAGGTTTGATATGTATGGGACTCGAAAACGATAAGCTACATGAAGCTTTTAAAGACGAGATAGGCTATATCGTAGATGCAAAAAGTGCTGATGAGGCAGTAAAATTGGCTTCAAATTTCGCGGAAGCGGGAGATGTCGTCTTGTTATCACCGGCTTGTGCAAGCTTTGACCTTTTTGAAAATTACGAAGATAGAGGTAGAAAATTTAAAAAGTCTGTGAGAAACTTATAAGCTATGTTTTTAAGTAGAATTATAGAAAATATTAGAAAGGGTGACCTGTTAATTTGGGGTATCATTGCTTCACTATCGGTGATTTCACTGGCAGTGGTATATAGTTCTACTCAATCTTTGGCTTTTCGCAGACATGATGGAAATACCGAATTTTACTTGGTCAAACACTTATCTGTATTGACTTTGGGTTTGGTAATAGCTTATATTGTTCAAGAAATTGATCATCGATACTTTTCCAAAGCGGCAAAAATCATGCTTTTACTTTCCGTCATTATGCTCATATATACCCTTCAATTTGGTAGTGAAGTAAATGATGCAAAACGTTGGATTTCCATCCCTATTATCAATCTTTCCTTTCAGACGAGTGACTTTGCCAAATTGGCCTTGATTATGTACACTTCGAGAACACTTGCCGTCAAGCAAGGTAAAGTGACAGACTTTTGGGGAGGCTTTGTGCCTATCATGGCTCCTATTGGAATTATCTGCGGACTGATTATGCTTGAAAATATGTCCACAGCCCTTATTCTGTTTGTGACTAACTTAATCATCATGTTCTTGGGGAGAGTCAGTATGAAATATATTTTAACAACTATTTTATTTGGGTTGGTAGTATTTTCCGGAATTGTAGCTTATTCTTACCATACGGGTGGTCGTTTTTCTACATGGATAGGAAGAATAGAGCGCTTTATGGATTCTAAGTCTGAAAATGTGGACTACCAAGTGATGAATTCCAATATTGCCATTGCTAATGGTGGATGGATACGATTTAATCCCGGCGGATGTACGCAATGTAATTTCTTGCCGGAAGCTTACTCTGATTTTATTTTCTCAACCATAGTCGAAGAATATGGATTAGTAGGCGGTGCTTTTGTCATTTTCTTATACTTATTGCTTTTATACAGAGTGATAAAAATCGTACAAGAAAGCAACCGGATTTTTAGTGCGCTGATGGCTTTGGGCTTAGGGATGAGTTTGGTCATACAGGCATTTATCAATATGGGTGTTGCAGTCAATTTATTACCTGTTACAGGTCTGACCTTGCCTTTTCTGAGTATGGGCGGTACTTCTATCTGGTTCAATGGAATAGCCATTGGTATCATATTGAGTGTGAGTAAATATGTCAAAAATTACGACGATACGCAAAATAAAAATTATCAACCCAAAATGGAACTCAACGTATAAATGGAAAAGCACAAAAAATATCGAGTGATTTTATCAGGTGGTGGCACAGCCGGTCACATCTTTCCTGCCTTGGCAATAGCTGATGCACTGAAAGAAGGGGGTATCGCCGAAGATATTTTATTTGTGGGTGCATTGGGTAGGATGGAAATGGAAAAAGTTCCTACTGCCGGATATCCTATCGAAGGACTTGAAATTGCAGGACTACAACGCTCATCGATATTGAAAAACTTAAAGCTACCTTTTAAGTTGCTCAAAAGTCTTAAAAGAGCCGGAGAAATCATCGATAAATTTCAACCGGATATTGCTATTGGTGTCGGTGGTTATGCAAGCGGGTCCTTGTTATTGATGGCTAATAGAAAAAAAATTCCAACACTGATTCAAGAGCAAAACTCTTATCCGGGCATTACGAATAAATTTTTAGCAAAAAGAGCAAAGAAAATATGTGTCGCTTACCCCGAAATGGAACAATTTTTTGCCCAAGAGAAAATTGTTTATACCGGCAATCCTGTGCGTTCATTGATACTAAAGGATTTGCCGAGTAAAGAGGAAAGTTGTGCTTTCTTCGGGTTAGGTGTTGAAAAACCGGTTGTTTTGAGTTTTGGAGGTAGTCTTGGGGCGAAAACAATCAATGAGAGTATCAATAAAAGTATAGAGACTTTCTCTCAAAATGATTTGCAAGTGATATGGCAAACGGGAAAAGCTTACTACGAAAATATTATAAAAAATTGGGAAGGTAGATTGCCACAAGGTATTCAAATACACGAGTTTTTAAAAGAGATGCACTATGCTTATGGTGCTGCTGATGTGATTATCGCACGTGCGGGAGCTTTATCCATCTCTGAGTTGTGTATTGTAGGAAAACCTGCTATTTTGATACCATCACCCAATGTCGCAGAAGATCATCAAACTAAAAACGCAATGGCTTTGGTCAATAAAGGCGCTGCCATATTAGTGAAAGATAGTGAGGCGACAGAGCAGCTTTGCAATAAAGTATTAGGGCTTATTCAAAATAAAGAATTGCAATACGACCTATCCAAAAATATAAAAACACTGGCAAAATCCAATGCCACTGAACAGATTGTTAAAACTATTCAAACGATTTTGACTACACGATGAGAGTTCAAGATATACATAGCGTTTTTATGATAGGTGTCGGCGGTATCGGAATGAGTGCACTCGCAAGGTATTTTAATACCCGTGGTGTAAAAGTTTCCGGCTACGATTTACATGAGACTGTATTGACACGTGATTTGGAAAAAGAGGGAATTTCTATTACTTATAGCGACGAGATAAAAACTTTAAATAAAAATGTTGACTTGGTGATTTATACACCTGCTATTCCTCAAACACACCGACAATATAATTTCTATAAAGAACATGGCTATCCAGTTAAGAAAAGAGCTGAAATATTGGGGTTGATTAGCAATCATCATTTTAGTATCTGTATAGCCGGTGCACACGGCAAGACGACGACTTCATCGCTTGTCGCACATATTTTAAAGACGGCAGGTGAAGATGTAGGTGCTTTCTTGGGAGGCTTGACTGTTAACTATCACACTAATTATTTGGAGGGCGATAAATACGTGGTGGTTGAAGCTGATGAATATGATCGCTCGTTTTTACACCTCCGACCTAATATCGCATTGGTGACTTCGGTAGATACCGACCACTTGGATATTTATAAAAATTTTGAAACCATACAGGAAGGTTTTGCCGATTTCTTAAAAGGAGTCAAAAAAGACGGACTTATTTTTTTAAATAAAAAAGTAGATGCCAAAATTTTACCACCAGACTCTATCTATTATACCTATTCGTTAGAGGATACGGGAGCAGATTTCCATGTTACCAATGTAAGATTTGAAGATGGAGCAACACATTTTCAATTACACACTCCAAAAGGCATTATCAAAAAATTGATACTGAATTACGGAGGAAGACACAATGTAGAAAATGCAGTAGGAGCATCTGCCATAGCTTTGGAATTAGGTGTCTCTGAGAAAGATATCAAAACAGCACTTGCAACATTTAAAGGTGTAAAAAGAAGATTTCAGACAATCTATAAAAGTGATAAATATGTATTGATTGATGATTATGCGCACCACCCAAGAGAATTAGATGCTGTCATTCAAACTACCAAGAACCTATATCCCGGAAGACATCTGACAGTTGTCTTTCAGCCACATTTATATTCACGAACCAAAGATTTGGCAACAGAATTTGCAAAATCTTTGAGTGTATCTGATAAAGTGATTTTACTACCGATTTATCCGGCGAGAGAACTACCGATGGAAGGTGTCACTTCAAGATTGATTTTACAAGACATTCATTCGACAAATAAAAAAATAGTAGATAAAAATGATTTGGTGGGAGAACTTGATTCAGACCCTCAGGCAGATTTGGTCTTAATGGTGGGAGCCGGTGATATCAATCAATTGTTACCCAATATTTTTCAATGGTTAAAGTCTAAAGAGATATGAGTAGGAAATTGAAAAATATTGTTTTTAAATCATTCATGTTGCTCAGCTTTGGAGCTTTCATCGTATTGACGATAATGTCATTCAGACATGGTCAGTCTCAGATAAATACCCAAAACGCTTTTGTGGATATAGATTATGGGAATGGTCAGGCTTTTGTATCCAAAGAAATAGTCAGAGACAGTATCAATAAATTTTTCTCAAAGGATAAATCATTTGATTACGAAAACTTATCCAAACTTGAAAGCTTTTTAAAATCTTATCCTTATATCAGAAAAGCCAATGCCTATATTGATGCACAGTCTATCTTACATGTTTCTATTGAACAGATCGTTCCTATCGCAAGAGTAGTTCCTGTCAATGGAGATGGATATTATATTGATATAGATAATAATAAAATTCCACTTTCTACTGCTTATACCGCAAAAGTTCCGATACTGACAGGAGCTATCAAAGAGCAGTATCAAAAGGTCTCTAAAATCCAATCTAAGGAATTAAAATCTTTGATTAAAGTGATAGAAGATGTGAAAGGTGATGAATATTGGTCGGCACAGATTGCCCAACTCAATATGACTGATGAGGGAGATATTCAAATGATACCGCGAATGGGACATCATTCCGTCACCTTGGGAGACAGCTCTGAAATAATGGAAAAGCTCCAAAAGCTCGATTTGTTTTATGAAAAAGTTTTGAATAAAACCGGTTGGGATAAATTTAAAAATATAGACGTTCAATATAAAAATCAAATTGTTTGTAAATAAATCTGTTATATGGAAGGAAAAATTATTCAAGCGATCGACATAGGAACTACAAAAGTAGCTGCCATTGTCGCCAAACAAACCGCCAATGATAAGTTGGAAATTTTGGGTATCGGAATCTCACCGTCTTTCGGTGTCATCAGAGCGGATGTTGTCAATATTAACCGCACTGTAGAAGCTATTAAAAGTGCTGTGAGTCAGGCTGAAAAACAATCCGGTTTTAAATTTAAAGAAGTATATGTGGGTGTGGCCGGCGCACATATCAATAGTAAGCAGCATCATGCCGTGATGATGAGAAAAAATTATCACGTTGTGATTTCTCAAAAAGACATCGACTTACTCAAAGAAGAAACGAAGAGTCTTCCTTTACCTGCCGGAGATATGATTATCGAAATTATTCCACAAGAATATAAAGTGGATGAAATAACTAATATTCATGATCCTATCGGAATGCCGGGTGGTAAAATTGAAGCTAAAATTCATGTGATTACAGGTTCGCAAGTAGCTGTCAGCAATATCAAAAGATGTGTCAATGAGGCGGGATTTATTGTGAGAAATGTAATCATGCAACCTATTGCCTCTGCTGCTGCGGTCTTGTGTGAAGAGGAATTGCAATCAGGTGTCGCATTGGTGGACATTGGTGGTGGTACGACAGATATTGCCGTGTTCGTGGATGGTGTGATTGTACATACGGCCGTTATTCCTTTTGGAGGTGAAATTGTTACCGAAGATATCAGAAAAGGTTGTCGAGTTTTAAAGCGTACTGCCGAAAGTATTAAAGTCCAACATGGTTGTGCTTATGCAAGTGACGTACAAGATAATGTGGTTATTACAATCCCGGGGGTCAAAGATAGACCTGCCAAAGAGATTTCTAAAAAAATGCTTGCCGGAATCATTCAGGCACGTATGGAAGATATCATCGAAGCCGTCCACCATGAAATTCAAATGTCTGGTTTAGAAGATAAATTGTCTTGTGGAATTGTACTCACGGGAGGAGGCTCCAAATTAAAACATCTCAGACAATTGACAGAATATATTACCGGAATGGATATCAAATTGGGAGTGCCGAGCGAGCACCTTTCCAAATCAAAAATTCAAGATATAGAAAATCCGATATACTCTACTGCCATAGGTTTGGTCATTAAAGGATTGTTAGATGACAAAGACGTAGAGCTAAAAGAAAAAGAAATTACCAAAACTGTCTTAGAGGTAGAAAAAGTAGAGCCGAAAGATACAAAGGCTAATGAGCAGACGGATAGTAAGCAGACTGATGAAAATAAAATCAACCCTACAGATAATAAAGTTGAAAAAGAAACGGGAGAAAAAGAAGGGAAAAAACCTGATGCTCCAAAACCTAAGAGAAGATTTTTGAAAGATATGCTTATCAGAGGTAGAGAAATAATGAAAGACTTCATTGAAGACAATGAATTTGAAGAATTTAATGATAAAAATAAATAAAATCAATATTATGGAATTTGAAACAAAAGAAGAATCTATCATCAAAGTAATTGGTGTAGGAGGCGGAGGCAGCAACGCCGTCAATTTTATGTATGAGCAGGGCATAGACGGAGTGGACTTTGTCATCTGCAATACTGACAGACAGGCATTAAAAACAAGTGTAGTTACTAACACGATAGCTTTAGGTCCGTCATTGACAGGAGGTAGAGGTGCAGGAGCAAAACCTGAAGTGGGTAAAGAAGCGACATTGGAATCCGAAGACGAAATTAGAAATGCTTTGGGGTCACATACTCAAATGATATTTGTTACTGCCGGTATGGGTGGCGGTACAGGTACCGGTGGTGCACCGGTCGTAGCAAAAATTGCTAAAGACATGGGTATTTTGACTGTCGGTATCGTGACCATGCCATTTACTTTTGAAGGTAAAACCAAATTGGACAAAGCCAAAGCCGGACTCAATGAACTGTCACAGTATGTGGACTCATTGATTGTCATTTCCAATGATAAATTGAGAGAAGTATTTGGAAACTTGTCACTGACGGCAGCTTTCTCACATGCAGACAATATTTTGACCACTGCTGCAAAGGGTATTTCAGAAATCATCACCAAACCGGGTTATATCAATGTGGATTTTGAAGATGTCAGAACCGTGATGGTAGATAGTGGTGTTGCTATTATGGGTATCGGTAGAGCAGAAGGAGAAGGTAGAGCTATCAAAGCAATAGATGCTGCCATTTCTTCCCCATTGCTAAATGATAGTGATATTTATGGAGCCAGAGGTATTTTACTATATATATCATCAGGTAGAAATGAAGTGACGATGGATGAAGTGACATCTATCACAGAATATGTTCAAAATGCTGCAAGCAACGACACAGAGTTGATTTGGGGGGTTTGTAAAGACGAATCTTTGAATGAAGAGATTTCTATTACCTTGATAGCTACTGGATTTCAAAATAAAACGGAAAATAATTCTACCCGTAAACCTGAAAAAGTATTTGTTACTATTGACAAAGAAGAGCCTAAGCGCCCCGAGGTGAAAGAAACAGTTGTGACTCCTGTCGCTGAACAATTTGTAGTGGAAGAACCATCCCAAAGCATAGAGTTAGATCTTGTGGAAGAAGAATTTTCACTTTTAGATAGGGCAGACGAAGCTACTACTTATGAGTTTGAAACTTTTGAAAGAACTATTGATGAAGATGAAGGAGAAATTGTTGAAAGTACTGAACAAGAGTTTGTATTTAAAATTACACATCGTGAAAACACCAATGATTTGGATGCAGTGTTGAATGATCATGTGAAAACACAAGAAGATAGAGCTAATAAGAACAAAGAGATTCTCAATAAAAGATTAAAATCAGGTAATTATAGAGATCCAAAATTTATTCGTGAAATGGAAGAAATTCCCTCTTTTGAAAGAAAAAACAAAAAATTTGAGAATGTTCCACATTCATCAGAGTCTCATCATTCAAGAATTACTATTTATGATAGCTTTGAAGAAGAAAATGAAGGTACTTTGGCTTTCAGAGAAAATTCACATCTCAACAGCAAAGCAGACTAATTTGATTAACATAACAGATTTAAAAAGGGAGAAGCTGATGCTTCTCCCTTTTTTTATGATTTCATTATCCCACGATTAGAGTCATGGTCTAATGATTTTATATTGATATATTGATATATTGATACATTGGTGCATTGGTACATTGGTACATTCACCTCATTATCCCACGACTAAAGTCATGGTCTAATGATTTTGGCATTGGTAAATTGGTACATTGGTACATTCTCAAATTAGCTAATTTGCTAATTCCCAAATTATTCTCTTCGCCATCCGTCTTTTCTTCCGATTATGATTTTTCTCCTTTATCTGTAAAGTTTCTAAAACAGATTTAGCCTGTTTGACTCTTTTGTTGGGATATTCGCTTTCGATAATATTTTTCAAAATTTGAAGTCCGTCCCAATAAGTTTTTTTATCAATGGATAAAAGGTAGTTTTCAAAAGAAGCACAGAGATCATCTGTATATCTATTGTGAATAGTAAGAAGTGATCTTTCAAAAAAACTCAAATCCGTATCTTGAGGAAGAATAGACATAATAGATGCAATAGCCAATTGCAGATTCGGATTTTCGTTTTCCCGATAAGGAGTTATAAAAGGATAAGCATCTGTTTTTAAACTGTCTTTCAAGATTTTAAGACAAGTGCTTTTTACTAAATAAGACGAGTCAGACTGCAGCAGCTCTTTTGCCAAATCTACTACAACTGAGCTATTCAATTTTTGTAGAGTAGTTAGATATAAGTTTCGTTCTATACTCTCTTGACGCTTTAAGTTTTGGAGTAAAATCTCTTTTAAAACCTTTTTGTTATCATCACTAAATAGGAGACATAGTTCCAATATTTTTTGTTTTACATACCAATGTTGTGATTCAAAATCAGTCAAAAGTATCTGTGCTGTCAAATCATAATTCCCACCTCTTCTCAATTCATTGGTTAAAAAGACTTTGTCGATGGCACTCTTTACGCTTTTATATAAATAAACAATTTCGTCCGGTCTGTGATGAGTTTTGATTTCCCATAACATCTGTTTGCCGGGATCTATATTGATAGCCAAAGGTGCTTCAGATACATTAATTCGAAAAACCAAAACAGTATCGTTGATAATTAATTCTTGATGCAAAACACTGTCATTCATATAAATATCTATATTCAAAGGAATCTTAAAAACAGGAATATCAGTACCCAGATGCTTTCTTTGCTTTTGTAAAGTCTTGATGACTATCGCTTGTTGTGTACTATCATATTGGTAATAAAAATCTACAATAGGATGACCTGCCGAATAATACCATTGGTTAAAGAACCAATTTAAGCTTTTACCACTCACTTTTTCAAATGACTGTTGTAGTTGTCTGACTGTCGCAGAATTATATTCATTTTCTTGGAGATAATTTTTTAGTCCGCTAAAAAAGGTTTCGTCTCCGAGATACTTTCGTAAGTTTTGCAATATTAAACCACCTTTATTATAGCGATGACGGTCGAAAAGATCATCAGGTGACTCTTCATATCTTTGAACCAAGGGAACAGTTTTTTTATACAGATACTCATTCATATATCGGTTAAAAGCTTTATATCTAAAAACGGCTGCATCATCTTCACCTTTCCACTTTTCCAACCATAAGCTTTCACCGAAATTTGCAAACGATTCACTCAAAGTCAGTTGAGACCAATCTTCAGGCGTGACCAAATCGCCAAACCACTGATGTACCAATTCGTGCGCAATAATCAAATCATTTCTCCATCTTTTATCTTGTAAAGAAATAGGATCTATCGTTAAATCTTCATTGAAAACAGACAAAGAGGTATTTTCCATCGCACCTGCTACAAAATCGTACACTGCTACTTGTTTGTAATTGTCCCAAGGATATTTATAGCGGAAAATGGTGGAAAAATAATCTATCATTTCAGGTGTATGAGCATAATTACTTTCTACATTCGAGTATGAATCATCCATCGCAAAATAACTGACAGGTGTGATATCTGAAACAGCTTTCCACTCTTTATACGGACCGACTATCAAAGCAAAGAGATACGGTGAATGTACTTTCATTTGTTGCCAATGATCTGTCCTTGTACCATCATTGTTTTTGACTTGTTGTATGAGTTTCCCATTGGAGATACTTGTTAAAGAATCTGGAATAGTGACAAGTATGTCTTGACTTGTTTTTTGATGTGTCTGCTCGATAGTCGGAAACCAGCAAGAGGAAGCTTCGGTTTCGCCTTGTGTCCAAAAAAGGGTCTTTCTGTAAGGATTGGTTTTAGATGTATTGATAAAATAAGCGCCTTGTCCTAATTTTCGTTGTTTTTCATTGAGTTGATAAGGATGGGCGGTATAAAAGATATGTACGTTTAAAGTGTCAGTGTTTTTCTGAGCTTCATTCAGTGCGAAATGAATCTGCATGCCATCATAAGTATAGGTAGCTTTTTCCTGATTGATAAAAATAGAGTCAAAAGTCATTCCTTTGGCATCCAGGATCAAAGTATCACGATGCACATCTTTTGCAAGTATATTTAAAGTGGCGTTTCCTTTTATCGTCCTATTATGAAAATTAGGTTGTATATTTAATTGGGTATGAAGAAGTTGAAAACCATTGTCTCGTGTATTTTGTGCTGACAGATTTAAAGTCAATAAGATTGCTATACCTGTGAAAACTATTTGTGAAAACTGAAAATTCTTAATTTTTATTTTTGTACATCTTGACATCGCCTATACCTTTAAAATTTATGTATCTTGCTTCTTTATTCCAAACTAATTAAAAATAAATGAAATATAGAGTATTTGACTCAAATGATAATCATATTGATATCAGAATAGAAGAAAATAAATTATTCTTGAATGATAACGAGATAAGTATAGATATGTCTAAAATATCTGACGAGAAATTCAATGTCATCAAGGATTATCGTTCTTATAATTTAGAATTGGTCAAAGCTGATTTTGAGGAAAAAACTTTTACCATCAAGGTCAATGATGATATCTTCGAGTTAAATCTAAAAGACGAATTGGATTTACAGCTGGACAAAATGGGAATGTCCAAAAACGAATCTGAAAAAATAGATAAAATCATTGCTCCGATGCCGGGTTTGGTATTGAAGGTTTTTACTACTGTGGGTCAAGAGGTCAAAAAAGGAGATTCTTTGTTGATTTTGGAAGCTATGAAAATGGAAAATATCATCAAAAGTCCGGGTTCAGGTATAGTGAAAGAAATAAAAGTGAAAGAACAAGATGCGATTGAAAAAAACCATGTTCTTATCATAATGGAATAAAATGAGTGAAATCATCTCAAATCAGCTTTTACAATACACTGCCGACTTCACTTCAGAAGAGTCTTTGGCATTGCAAGGTTTAGAACGTAAGACTTACAAAGATGTTCTTTTACCTAATATGCTTTCCGGGAAAGTGCAAGGTCGTTTTCTTTCTTTTATCAGCAGAATGTTACGACCCACCCATATCCTTGAAATCGGAACTTTTACCGGATATT
This sequence comes from Chitinophagales bacterium, assembly GCA_023957215.1. Taxonomy (GTDB): domain Bacteria; phylum Bacteroidota; class Bacteroidia; order Chitinophagales; family JADIYW01; genus JAMLHH01. Next base: position 64,188 of record JAMLHH010000003.1, on the reverse strand, counting down.
CCGCTATTTGTTTGGCAGAGGGTCTGTCAGAGGATGGGCAACTCATTACGATAGATATTAATGACGAAAGAGAGGAACTCATCAACGAGGCTATTCAAGCCACTGGTTTTCAAGATAAAATTTTATGCAAAACCGGCTCGGCTGCAGAAATCATCCCTACCATAAACAAACAGTTTGACTTGGTTTTTATAGATGCCGATAAAGTGAATTATGGATTGTATTTTGATTTAGTGATAGACAAAGTACGCAGTGGCGGTATCATATTGGTGGACAATGTTTTGTGGAGAGGTGAAGTCGTAGATGAGGATGGAAAGGGAAAAGCAAAAATGATGAGAGATTTTAATGAGAAAGTCTTAAAAGATTTGAGAGTAGAAAACGTTATCATTACTATTAGAGACGGTATTAATATGATATATAAAAAGTAATTTTTTATTAAAAATGAAAATTAGATCTTACTTATTTTTGACTTTGGCAACATTGTTTTTCACATTAAAAACAGTTGTCGCACAAAGCGATTCGGAAGCCGAACGTTATATCCAGAAATATAAAGCCATTGCCATGTCTGAAATGAAAAAATATGGCATACCGGCGAGTATTACACTTGCACAAGGTTTGCACGAGAGCAACATGGGAAAAAGTAGATTGGCAGCTTTGGGTAATAATCATTTTGGTATCAAATGCCATGTGGGATGGATTGGTGCAAGTATGAAACATACGGATGATGCAGTGGATGAATGTTTCAGAGTCTATGATAACGTTGTCCAATCTTATATGGACCATTCGCAGTTTTTACTGACTCGTCCGAGATATGCAGGCTTGTTTCAATTGAGAACCAATGATTATAAAGGATGGGCTTACGGATTAAAAGCTGCCGGCTATGCAACCAATCCCCAATATGCCCAGATGTTAATCTCTACCATAGAGAAAAATCAGTTGTTTGTGTATGATATGGATTTGTCTGATGAGGATATGGAAACTTATCGAGGAAATGTCAACAAGGACGAATTGAAGATTTTGGCAGATTTGAAAAAGAAAGATGTCAAAGTGATTTCCAATCCAAGTATTACCATTATTCCCAAAACACATCCTAAGCAGGTCACTTTAGCTTCCACAAAAGTGTTTACCAATAATGGGGTGAAAGTTGTAAGAGTAAGTAAAACTGAAACGATAGAATCCATTGCCAAACAAAACGGACTCTCTGCTTACCGGTTAAGAGATTTTAATGATTTAAAACCCAAAGAGAATGTCAAAGAAGGACAATTGGTATATTTGGCTTCTAAAAAAAACAGGGCTACCCAAAGAAAACACAAGGTCTTGCCCGGACAGACTTTATGGGATATTTCTCAGGAATATGCCGTTAAGATATCTAAGCTACAAAAGAGAAATCATTTGTCTGATGGTGAAGAACCGGCAGATGGTGTGACTATTTTTTTAAATAGAAAAGCAAAGGTAAAACCGGCTTTAAAAAATAAAAAGGCTGTGGATGAAATCAAGGAGATCACTGTTCCACTTAGAAACGGTAATATGGAAGAGGGTAAAAAACAGGAAGAACTTGTAAAAGGTGATATGGAAGAACAGAAAGATGATTATACAGTTGCCGACCTCAATCTTCATCCGTTTAATTACGAAAAAGACTTGTATCTTATCTATGCTGACCATTACCAACAAAAATCACAAGACGCACTCTATCATACTGTTGAAAAAGGGGATACTTTATACAACCTCTCAAAAAAATACAATGTGACCATCCAAGAGCTGAAAGATTGGAACAATCTGTTTTCAGACAATTTGGCTTTGGGTAGTGTCATTGTAGTAAGAAGGTAAATGAGATAATTTGCTAATTTGGGGATGTACCGATTTAGCAATTAGTCAACTTCTGAATATCTCGGAATATAAGTCCTCGGATTGACAGGCCACTGAGCTTGAGGATGAAAATAACTGATTGCAATACTTTGGATACCTTTCGAACGAAAATAGCCTGAAAGTCTTCACTGTATAAGCTCGAAGAGTAAGTTTTGAAGACTTTGGTTATTGAGGATATGAAAAGTCATTGAATTACTTAGTCGCACTTTTTTATATTGCTTCATATATGAGATTATGTTGACTGTTTTTCATAAAATACAAACACTTCGTGCTATTGTAAAATGAACCGATACCTAAACAAAAACTACTAAGAGTCAGAAAAATTGTATTGCTATAATTTTACATCGCTACACAATCTTACCTCAAAAACGGATTGTATTTCCTTTCGTGTCCGATGGTGGTTTGGGGGCCGTGTCCGTTATAGACTTCTACATCATCCGGTAGTGTCAATAGTTTATTTTTGATAGAATGAATCAAAGTGTTGTAATCTCCACCGGGCAAATCCGTCCGTCCTATACTTTCTCTGAAAAGTACATCTCCGGCGATGACATACTTTCCTTTTTCATTGTAAAAACAGACACTTCCGGGAGAATGTCCGGGTGTAAAAAGTATCTTGAAAGAGGCATCTCCCAAAGTCAAGGATTCCCCCACTTGCAGTAAGTTGCCGGGTGCGACATATTGGGGAGCTTTTACTCCAAACATAGATGCTGCAAGAGACGCATTTTTAGCCATTAGACTTTCATTTTCGTGCCATTCGGGTGACAGATGATAATTTTCTGTGATAAACGCATTGCCAAAAATATGGTCTAAATGACAGTGGGTATTGAGTAGTCGGACTGGTTTCAATAAATGACTGTCTATAAAATCTGCCATCTCCTTGCATTCATCATCCGTATAGGCACCTGCATCAATAATCCAAGCCTCCTTTTGCTCATTATAAATGATATAAGTATTTTCATAAAAAGGATTGAAAGTGAATGAATGTATAAAAGTCATAAAGTTTGTTTATATGTTTTGAAACATAGAGAATTATTGGAACTTTGCAAAGTTATCTATTTTAGATAGAAGAAAGATTAGATGCTAAAAGATTTGTATTTCAAAAACCTACTCATTGTGCTGCTATCTCTTTGGAGTACAAGTGTTGCATGGGCTCAAGGTGGCACACAAGTGGCGTTTGGTCAAAACAGAGTGCAATACAAAGACTTTGATTGGTCATCTTACGAATCGGAACATTTTATTACCTACTACTATCCGGGCGGCCAAAATTTGGCAAAGTTCATTATCAATGCTGCCGAAGACAGAGTCAGGATTTTAGAAGAAGATCTCAATTATATTTTAAGCGACAAAGTAAGTATTCTCGTCTATAATAATATTGGAGATTTGTCTCAAACCAATATCGGAATCTCTGAAAATACCTACAACATCGGCGGTAAAAATGATGCAGAAGGCACTAAGATTTTTCTCTATTTCAATGGCCAGCATAGCGATATGCTCAAAATGTTTAATATCGAACTCAGCAAAGTATATCTCAATTCTATGATGGCAGGACAGAGCTTTACGGATATCATCAGAGATGCCGTATTTTTGAATTTGCCGGATTGGTTCATGCCGGGAGTGGCGGAATATATTGGTGAAGATTGGAATGTAGGAAATGATGACCAACTGAGAAGATATTGGAACAATACCAAGAAGCCGTCTTTTAGCAAACTTTCTACTACAAATCCTACCTTTGCCGGACATGCTTTGTGGTATTATATAGCCAAAAAATATGGCCGTTCCAGTATAAAAAATATTCTCTATCTCACCCGAATCAACCGCAATGTCAAGAAAGGGTTCCAATTAGGTTTGGGGGTGTCCTTTGAAGATGTTATCAAAGAATGGACTGAATATGCTCAATTTCATGCTAAAGTTGATATAGCCGAAAAATATCTTCCTGCGGATGAAACTTGTTTGAAAATCCGATTCAAAAAGAAACACCAGCTTTCAGAAATAAAGCTTTCTCCCGATGGAAAAAATATTGCTTATGCTGTGCATAAATATGGACGATATATTTCCTATGTTCAAAATATTGAAAGTGGAAAAAGGACGAAGATTCAGAAAGCCGGATATTATTCGGATAATTATCCTTACGACTTTTCTTACCCTATCTTGACATGGAATCCATCCGGAACAGTAGTCACGGAAATTCATGAAAAACAAGACAAAGTGAAACAGGTGGATTATGACTTGCTGACAAAAAAGAAGCAAAAAAACGATATCAGAGATTTCCAAAGAGTATTTCAGGCTAACTATACACAAGATGGCAGATATTTGATACTATCTGCTCAAAAAAGTGGACAGACAGACTTGTTTTTATACCATCTGATTAATAGAAGCACATCCCAGCTCACCAACGATGTCTTTGACGATTCCCAACCTTTTATGACGGAATTATATGGTGAAAAAGGAATACTTTTTACTTCTAACAGACCCAACGAGTGGACGAGTAATATCTCTTTTGACACAATTCTACCTGTGGACAAAAACCAGATCTATTTCCTCAATTTAGAACGTGCCGACAAAAAAATCAGTAAAATTTACACACCCGTTTCCGAGACGGTCAAACTTGGCATTCCCTTGAAAGAAAATAAACTTACCTTGCTTTCGGATAAAAATGGGATTGTCAATCTTTATGAAGCCGGTATCAATAGAAAAATTGAAAAGATAGATACTTTAAGGGAAAATCCGATGAGCTTTGACACTTCTTATACTTATAATATTTCCAATAAAATACCTGTCAGTGATTTGAATACAAATATGCAGGAAGTTTCTATTGCTGAAAGAAGTAGGCAAAAAGCCTATTTGGTACAAGGCAAAAAAAAGATGGAAGTGCATCTTTCTCCTTTGAGAGAAAACAGTATTGCAGACCAGCTCTCTTTGACAAATTATGCAGGTTCAAAATCTTTTGCCAATAAGGATGAAAAAATACAGTTAAGTACTAAAAGAATTACAAAAATACAGTCTAAGACAAGTACAGAATTAGATACACTTTTAAATGAAGAGTTCCAATTTACCTTTCATACAGACTGGAATTATTCACTTTTGACCACTCGGGAAAAGAAAGAGTTGGATAAAAATTTTCTTGATTCTGTCAGAGCTGTTTCTGATGAGGAGTACAATAAAATCATCGAAGAACGCAACAGACCTTTAGTACAGTTTCAGGCGGGACGAGCAGTGCCTTATCGTGCAACATTCTCCTCTGATTTTGTGATGACACAGTTGGACAATTCTGTTTTGCCTTTCACTTATCAAAGTATTTCTCAGACCGGAGGTAATTTTGATTATCCCGATATCAGCGGTATGATTACCTATGGCATTCAGGATTTGATGGAGGACCACAAATTAATGGGCGGTTTCAGATTACCTGCTAATTTTAAAGGCTCAGAAGTTTTTGTCAGCTATGAAAATTTGAAAAAACGCTTAGATAAGAGATACTTTTATTATTTCAGATCTAAAAAGGAGGATTATAGCTTATTGGTCAACAATTCTTATCTCATTCCTGCAATCGGCAGACAACGTACCAATTATATGGAACTGAGATTGAGCTATCCTTTTGATATTTCAAAAAGCTTGAGATTGTATATGGGCTTTAGAAATGATAAGCTCAACCTCGCCTACTTAGAACCTGTTTCACTGCAAGCGGACATTGATAGAAAAGAAAATTGGTCATTCTTGAAGCTGGAGTTTGTACAAGATAATACCAAAGAGGTTCAACTCAATATTCCCAATGGCTTTAAGTATAAAATCTATACCGAATATTTTAAAAATTGGAATGCTAAGAAGACCAACCTCTTTACGTTTGGATATGATATCAGACATTATACACCTATTGTAAAAAATGTGATTTGGGCCAACCGCTTAGCAGGTGCAAGTTCATTTGGACAGAAAAAAGTCTTGTATTCCTTGGGTGGTGTGGACTCTTGGCTCAATAACAAGTATGACAATAACAATTTTGTGGACATCAATGAGTTTGCCTTTCAAGCGCAGGCTACTAATATGAGAGGCTTCCCTATCAATATCAGAAACGGAAATAGCTATACCGTTCTCAATTCGGAGTTGCGTATTCCGATTATGTCACTTTTTACGAAAAAAGCTTTAAAATCAGACTTTTTACAAAACCTTCAAGTCATCGGTTTTTATGATATCGGTGCAGCATATAAAGGTTTGATGCCACTACAAAAAGACAATCCATATATCACCCAACAAGTGACGCCGGACGGAGCGAGTAATCCTGTAGTAGTCACTGTGAAATATTTCAGACGACCTACAGTCATGGGAACGGGTACAGGATTAAGGACGACTTTATTGGGCTATTTTATCAGGGTAGATGCTGCTTGGGGAATTGACGGAGGATTGGTCAATAAAAAACCGATGTGGTTATTCTCTTTGTCAAAAGATTTTTAGTTACTTGATAAATTTTTGGCTAAGATGAAAGTACTAATTTCTCTTTGAGACGTATCAATATAATTTCAAAATGAAATAAAATAGTATTGAAAAAACCATAATGCTTTTTCATAATTTTCAATCTTTCCCATAAAGAAGATAACCTATGCCGGTCGGTCACGCCACCTATGACAAAATCGGAAATGATTCCATCATAAGCTAAAGTTAAATGGGCTTTTTTCATACAATTCAACATCCAATCTACATCACTGCTCCATTTATATTGCAAGTCAAAAAAAGGTGCTAACTTTCTTTTTGTCATAAAAGATTGATGGGAAACATTGGTGCCGTGCTTGAATGACAAATGTGGAAGCGAAGTTGGAAACTGTTGGTGTTTGTTTGCACTTCTTGTAGAAATATAAGTCCTATCAGGTCTGATTAACATACACTCTCCAAAGATGATATCGGCAGCTTGTAAATTTGAAAAACTTTTATCTACTATATCTTGTATCGTTTCTTTTTGATGTAAAGAATCGCCGCCGTTGATAAAAAGTACATAATCACCGCTTGCTTTAGAAAGCCCTTTGTTCATCGCATCATAAATACCTTGATCTTTCTCGGATATATAGATATTGATTTGATTGAGATACTTTTGGATAATCTCTATCGTGCCGTCGGTAGAGTGGCCATCTATGACGATATATTCTATGTGGGAATAAGTCTGCTCGGTGACAGACTTTAAAGTATATTCAATTTCATCAGCCTTGTTAAAAACAATCGTAATGATAGAAATTTTAGGCTGATTCATCTTAAAAAACTTTTATACAAATTTGATTTTGACAATCTGAGAGATACCGAAAATATCGTTGACCATCATCGGAATTTTAGTAAAAAGATGATATCTGCCCGAAGTATGAATACCTTTGAAATAAAGCTCTGTTTCCGCCACTTTTATATGCTCAGACCATGTCTCCATTTCTTTGGCATCGAAAATACTCCATTGCAAATGTGCATCTTTCATACCGGATTGATGAATCTTACGCTGAACAAACAAAATCCCAAATGCTGAAACGACATCTACTACTAATTCTGCACCTTTGAGACGAGGTGCGACAGATTGGAAGAAACTTTTTACATCTTTTTTAGGAAAATAGGGAAGTACACCCGGTACTTGTATGAGTGTTCCATTGGAGATGTCGCCAATATCATCTATCCAAGATGGGTCAAATAATGATTTTGCGAGATAATGTATTCTGTCGTTTTCTATCGGGAGCAACTCTTTTCTCAGTTCTAAAGAATCTTCTAAATCCAGATCGTACCATTGATTGAGACCATTATCACACCTATAATATGAAGTGTCAAGACCCGCGCCCAAAGTAATAATTTTTCCGTAAGGATGTTGTTGTTGGAATCTTCTGATATGTTCATCAAATTTTACGGCTCTGACCACCAATGCAGCTACACCCACATCTGTCATCTCCCTACAGATTTTTAGATAGTCAAACTTTAATTGATTAGCAATCTCCACAGACTTGGGATCGTGAAGAATACTATTCTTTTGTTTACTTTCAAATACCCTTGCAGCTAAAGGTAACAAAAGCGTTTTTTGAACATTCCCTAAATTCAGCTCTTTTAAATTGTTCATTTTAGAAAGTATTTACTTTTTGATTTTGTGTTTTGTGACAGACTTACGTCACCAAGATAGTCTTAAATGTTTATTTTGTGCAAAAATACATATTTATGTTTAAGATGTCTTACGTTTTTGGTCGTCATCCCGTCATTGAAGCTTTGGAAAGTGAAAAAGAGGTGGATAAAGTGATGATATCAAAGTTTGCCAAAGGTGAAGTGATAGAGAAAATCAAATCCTTGTGTCATCAGAAAGATGTGTTTTATCAAATCGTTCCTGAGGAAAAAATAAAAAGAGAGGTCAAAGATGCAAATCATCAAGGAGTGATGGCTCTTTTGAGTGTGGTAGAAGCTTGGGAACTACAAGAACTGATAGACAATGTGTTAGTGACAGAAGAACGACCTAAACTTTTGCTCTTAGATGGTGTGACAGATGTAGGAAATATGGGAGCTTTGGCAAGGACTGCGCATGGCATGGGTTTTCATGGTATCATTGTTCCTAAGAGAAAGTCTGCATCTATACAAGGCGGTGCTATCAAAGCATCTGCCGGAGCCTTGATGCACTTACCTATCTGTAAAGTCAATAATTTGGCAGTGGCTGCCAAAGATTTAAAACTAAATGGATTTACATTGTTAGGGATTCATTCCTATACCGAAAAAAATATTTCTGAAATAGAAACAAACCAACCAATAGTAATTGTCCTTGGAGCAGAAGACACGGGAATCAGCCCTCAAGTACAAAAAGAAATAGATACATTCTATAAAATACCTATTCAAAATATAGATTCTTATAATGTAAGTGTAGCCGGTGCTTTGGTGATGTATCAAATAAAATTAAATGAAGGATTGTAAATACATATACTTTCCGTATATTAGGATACGAAATTAAACAATTGTCTATGCCACAAATTTTAGTTCCTTTTGACCATTCTGATAATGCATTTATTGCATTACAACAAGCTATATTGATTGCAGACCACAATGGTGCAGATGTCTCTTTATTTCACGTCATCAATATGCTGATAGGAGCGACTACACCTATGATTTGGTCTGATGAAGATATTCAAGAAATAAAAGAGAGCCTTTTGAATAAAATCGAAAAGGCAAAAAGTTCATTGGTATTGAGTCGTGATGTACGTGTTGAGGTCAAAATTAAAAAAGGGGATAGAATAGTTGATGAAGTACTCAGCGAAGTCGCTGATTCTGATACGATTTTAATCGTCATGGGTACACATGGAATGACAGGCATTGTCGATAAAGTATTAGGTACAAACAGTTTAGATGTACTAAAAGAATCCAAGTGGCCTGTGATGGTGGTTCCTAATCATTGGACAGCCCGAAAAATTGATGAAATGATAGTGGCTACTTTGTATGCCGAATTAAATGATATTTACGACTCGGTGATTTCTATTCAAGAATTTCTCAAATTGCCGGTCAGAGCCGTGCAATTGGTATCTATTACCGAAACCATTGATGTATCCGATAAGGTGGTGAAAGGAATACCTTTCAAATATGTGGAAACAAAAATTGAAAATTCATTGGCTCAGGGACTGAGAGATTATACAAGAGATTTTCAAAACTCAATATTAGTGATGCACATTCAACCCAGAAACTTTTTACAGAAAATCTTTCAAAAAAGCTTTACTGAAGATACTGTTAGAGTTATTGAGATACCTTTGCTCTCTATCAAAAAGTAAATATCATATATGGCAAATCGTCCTCAATCATTGTTAAAAATTAATATTGGCTGAAATAGATAAGTTTTTTAAAAATAAAGCTATATATTTGCGCTCTCTTTAAAAACGCTAAAATAAATTTATAAAATGTTGATAATCGACGCAAGAGAAATGGATTCTTTGGATAAAGCTCTTAAAGCATATAAAAAGAAACATGACAGAGCAAAAGTGATGAAAGAAGTTCGCGATAGACAATATTTCTCAAAACCATCTGTAAAAAACAGAGAACAGAGATTAAAAGCTATTTATCGTGAACAAATATTAAGAATAGAAGAATAAATTTTTCTTTTCTCAATCCTTTTACTATCTTAATATTTTCTTTACAGGGGAGATATAGATGATAAAGGATTTTGAAGAATATTTGATTTATGAGAAACGCTTTTCTGCTCACACAGTAAAAGCCTATTTAAGTGATATTTCTCAATTTTCCGATTTTATAAAAGAGAGGGAAATTGAGAATTTTTATTTGGTACACTCTAAAGATGTCAGACGATGGATAGTAGAATTGGTTGAAAATGATATCAAATCTTCATCGATTCATAGGAAATTATCTGCTGTAAAAACCTTTTATAGGTTAGCCATCCACAAGGGATTAGTGAAAACAAATCCCGCCAAAAATGTATATACACCTAAGTTGCCACAACGCCTGCCAAAATATATAGATAGCAACACTATTGAAAATGTCTTGAAGGATGTAGAGCCCAAAGACAATTCGTTTTCTCGATGTCGAGATTGGATTGTGATTGAGGTCTTATATGATTTGGGATTAAGACGACAAGAATTGGTCAATCTTAAATGGGAAGATATTGACCAAAGCTTGATGCAGATTCGGATTTTTGGAAAAGGTGGAAAAGAGCGGGTAGTACCTATGGGATCGAGATTGAAAAATGCACTCGACACGTATGCCGATATCGTTGCAAATACATTTGGTGTCGCCTCCAAAAATAGTCCGGTGATTCTCACCGATAAAGGAGTCAAAACCTATCCCGAACTCATTTATAGAATTGTAAGAGAAAACCTGAAAAATGGTGGAGTCAAAATTCAGAAAAGCCCGCACGTTTTGCGACATACGTTTGCAACACATATGGCTAATAATGGCGCACCTTTAAATGATGTAAAAGAATTATTGGGGCATGCAAGTCTTGCATCTACTCAAATATATACACATAATACAATAGAAAAGTTAAAAGAAATTTTTAAAAATTCACATCCTAAAGCTTAAAGTTATGAAAGTAAACATTCAAACAGTACATTTTACAGCAGATCAAAAATTGTTGGATTTTATTGAAAAAAAAGTAAACAAACTTACCTTGTTTTATGACAAGATTATTGATTCCAATGTAGTATTGAGTCTTGAAAATCTCAATACGCAAGTGAGAGATAAAGTGGTGCTGATTAAGACCAGTATTCCCGGCAACGTGATAATTGCAAAAGAGAAAGCAAAAGTTTTTGAAGAGTCGGTGGACTTGGCTGTTGACTCATTAAAAAGACAATTAGAAAGAATTAAGAATAAAAATTAAAAATTTACACCAATAAGCTTTGTAATCTAAAAATTAGTAGTAAATTTGCACCTCAATTCAAAGAGCTGAATCTTTTTGAAGAGAAGAGTTCTTACAAATATTACTAATAATATTAGGCCAGCATAGCTCAGTTGGTAGAGCTGCTGATTTGTAATCAGCAGGTCGGGGGTTCGAGTCCCTCTGCTGGCTCGTTTTTGTTAGAAAACTTGGGGGAGGATACTCAAGCGGCCAACGAGGACAGACTGTAAATCTGTTGGTGTATACCTTCACAGGTTCGAATCCTGTTCCTCCCACCATTTGTTTTCGTAAGTTTGCGGATGTAGCTCAGTTGGTAGAGCATCAGCCTTCCAAGCTGAGGGTCGCGGGTTCGAGCCTCGTCATCCGCTCAAAAACTAAGCCGATGTAGCTCAGCGGTAGAGCACTTCCTTGGTAAGGAAGAGGTCACGGGTTCAATCCCCGTCATTGGCTCTGTAAAGAAGAATAAAATAGGAAATTCCTAACTAACTAACTATATTTAAACCATTTGTATTATGGCTAAAGAAAAATTTGTAAAAGATAAGCCGCATGTTAACATCGGCACGATTGGACACGTGGATCATGGTAAAACTACCTTGACCGCGGCAATTACTTATGTTCTATCCAAACATGGTGGAGCTGAGAAAAAAGATTATGATGCAATCGACAATGCACCTGAGGAAAAAGAAAGAGGTATCACTATCAACACCTCTCACGTTGAGTACCAAACTGCAAGCAGACACTACGCACACGTTGATTGTCCGGGTCACGCTGACTATGTAAAAAACATGGTGACAGGTGCTGCTCAAATGGATGGCGCAATCATCGTGGTGGCTTCTACTGACGGCCCTATGCCTCAAACTCGTGAACACATTCTTCTTGCTCGTCAGGTAGGTGTTCCAAGATTGGTGGTTTTTATGAACAAAGTAGATTTAGTGGATGATCCTGAATTATTAGAGCTTGTTGAAATGGAAATTAGAGAATTGTTGACTTTCTACGGTTACGATGGCGACAATACACCTGTAATTCAAGGTTCTGCATTGGCAGCTCTTAATGATGAGCCGGCTGGTGTTGAGGCAATTGAGAAATTGATGGCAGCGGTTGACGAATGGATTCCCGTTCCTCCAAGAGCTGTTGATAAGCCATTCTTGATGCCGGTAGAAGATGTATTCTCTATCACTGGTAGAGGTACTGTTGCAACAGGTAGAATCGAAAGAGGTATTATCAATACAGGTGATCCCGTAGAAATTGTAGGTTTGCAAGAAAAGCCAACTACATCTACTGTAACCGGTGTTGAAATGTTCCGTAAAATTTTGGATACTGGTGAAGCAGGCGATAATGTAGGTCTATTATTAAGAGGTATTGATAAAAACGATATCAAACGTGGTCAAGTTATCTGTAAACCAGGATCTATCACTCCTCATATCGAATTCAAATGTGAAGTGTATGTTCTTTCAAAAGAAGAGGGTGGACGTCACACTCCATTCTTCAACAACTACCGTCCACAGTTCTATTTAAGAACTACTGACGTTACAGGTGAAATTACACTTCCTGAAGGAGTTGAGATGGTCATGCCGGGTGATAACGTTGCTCTTACAGTAAAATTGATTTACCCTGTTGCTCTTGAAAAAGGATTGAAATTTGCTATCAGAGAAGGTGGTAGAACAGTAGGTGCTGGTCAAGTAACAGAAATAATTAAGTAATTAAAATATTTTTGAGATGGTGGCTAGTGGTCTTTAAAATTCCATTAGTCATTCTCTCATGTTACGGGTATAGTTCAATGGTAGAATAGAGGTCTCCAAAACCTTAGATCAGGGTTCGAATCCTTGTACCCGTGCGTTGTGAATAATAAAGATGAATAGCATAATAGTTTATATAAAAGAGTCTTATGACGAGCTTGTAAATAGAGTGACTTGGCCTGATTGGAAAAAACTTCAAAAAAGTTCACTTATTACGGGAATTGCCTCCATTGTTATTGCCTTGCTTATCAGCGCTATGGATATGTTAGGCAAAATGACCTTTAGTGATATTATCTATAAATTGATAAACTAATTATACTAAAATGGCAGAAGAGAACAATTGGTACGTACTTAGAGTAATCAGTGGGAAAGAGAAAAAACTTAAGGATTTACTTGAGTTGGAAGTCTCTCGTTCAAATACACCGGATGCTGTTGTTCAGTTTTTGATACCTACCGAAAAGGTGTATAAATTGAAGAATGGAAAGAAAGTGATTTCTGAAAGAAACTTGTTTCCGGGATATATGCTTGTAGAAGCAAATCCAAACAAACTCAATGGCGACATTATCTCTTTAATCCAAACTACTAACGGTGTGATTCACTTTTTGGGCAAGGAAAATCCTGATCCATTGTCTATTTCCGAAGTAAACAGAATCCTTGGTAAAGTGGATGAAATGTCTGAGGTAGGTGATACAATGTCAGAACCTTTCTTAGTAGGTGAAGATGTGAAGATTATTGACGGTCCTTTCAACGATTTCTTAGGTAAAGTAGAAGAAGTATTTGAGGATAAGAAGAAATTGAGAGTTACAGTTAAAATCTTTGGAAGAAAGACTCCTGTCGAATTAAATTTTATTCAAGTAGAAAAACAATAATAATTTTATAAAAGATGGCTAAAGAAATTGAAACCTTTATCAAGCTACAAGTAAAAGGTGCAGCAGCCAACCCGGCTCCTCCGATCGGTCCTGCCTTAGGTTCGAAAGGAGTAAATATCATGGAGTTTTGTAAGCAATTCAATGCGGCAACCCAAGATAAAGCAGGAAAGATTTGTCCTGTGGTAATCACAGTCTATAAAGACAAATCTTTTACATTTGTTATTAAAACTCCTCCGGCAATCTCTTTGTTAAAGGAATATGCAAATGTAAAGTCAGGCTCTGCTCAACCTAACAGAAGTAAAGCTGGATCTGTAACTTGGGATCAAGTGCAAGAAATCGCTGAAATTAAAATGCCTGACTTAAATTGCTTCACCATCGAAGCGGCCATGAGAATGGTGGCAGGCTCAGCACGAAGTATGGGAATTTCTGTAACAGGAAAAGCTCCTTGGCAAGAATAATTTTTTAAATAAATAAATTTTTAGAGGTGAAAGTAGCAAAAAAAAGAAGTGCCGTCAATTCTAAAGTAGAAAAAGGTAAAATCTACTCCTTAGAGGAGGCATCTCAGCTGGTGAAAGAAATTAACACTACTAACTTCAACTCTTCGATTGATGTTCATATCAGACTCGGAGTTGACCCTCGTAAACCGGATCAAGCAATTCGCGGTACTGTAAGCTTACCTCATGGTACAGGTAAAACAAAAACGGTATTGGTACTTTGCCCTGAAGACAAGGAAGAAGAAGCGAAGGTAGCAGGTGCGGATTATGTCGGACTACAAGAGTATATTGACAAAATTAGCGGAGGTTGGACAGACATTGACGTAATCATCGCAACGCCCAGTGTGATGCCGAAAATAGGTCGTTTGGGTAGAGTATTGGGCCCGAGAAACTTAATGCCAAACCCTAAATCAGGAACTGTTACCGATAAAGTTGGCGAAGCAGTCAGTGAAGTAAAAAAAGGTAAAATATCTTTCAAACTTGACAAAACAGGTATTATCCATGCATCTATCGGCAGATTGAATTTTCAGTCCGAACAAATTAGTGAAAATGCAAGGGAACTTGTTTCAACACTGCAAAAAATGAAACCTTCTTCTGCAAAAGGTATCTATTTTAAAAGTATTTATATGGCAACAACGATGAGTCCATCTATTCAGATAGACCCTAAGTCAGCTTTATAAGAATGGATTGTTGTTTAAAAATTGAGAGAAATGAATAAAACAGATAAACAAAATGTACTGGCAGGCTTAATAGATGCATTCACAAATGGTGATTTTTTCTATTTTACTGATGCATCAGGTCTGACAGTTGAGAGTGTGAATAAACTTAGAAGAGAGTGTTACAAAAGGGGAGTGAAAGTTCAGGTAGCAAAAAATACTCTTATCAAAAAAGCTCTTTTGGAAGCTAATAAGTATTCTGATAGCTTGGATGTAGTTCTAAAAGGGCCGACTGCTGTCATGTTTACAGAAACAGCTAATGTACCGGGTAAATTATTATTAGAATTTCGTAAATCACACCCAAAACCTATTGTAAAAGGTGCTTATATAGATAGCGCTGTTTTCGTTGGAGATGATCAATTGAAAGCATTGTCAACATTGAAATCTAAAGAAGAGTTATTGGGTGAAGTTATCGGACTTCTACAATCACCAGCTAAAAATGTTATTTCTGCATTGAAGTCAGGCGGAAATACAATAGCAGGATTAGTAAAAGCTCTTGAAGAAAGAGCAGCATAAAAGACTTCCAAGCAACATTTATAAATAAATATTCTAAAAACAAAAAAACGCTGACATGGCAGAATTAAAAGAATTAGCAGAAGCGCTAGTTAATTTGACAGTAAAAGAAGTCAATGAATTGGCTCAAATTTTAAAAGATGAGTATGGTATAGAACCTGCTGCTGCGGCAGTAGCTGTAGCTGCACCTGCTACCGGTGGTGACACCGGAGATGCTCAAGCTATAGAAAAATCAGAGTTCGACGTTATCTTGACAAATGCCGGAGACAAAAAATTGGCTGTAGTAAAAGTAGTGAAAGAACTTACAGGTCTTGGACTTAAAGAGTCAAAAGAAATTGTTGATGGAGCTCCGAAACCGGTGAAAGAAGGTGCATCTAAAGCAGAAGCTGAAGAAATAAAAGCGAAGCTTGAAGAAGCCGGAGCATCAGTAGAGTTGAAATAATATCGACTCTCCTGATACCTCAAAAGGTATATTAAGAAGTAAAAGTTAAGTGTCTATCGAAAATTCGCATAGACACTTAGCCATTTAAGTTAACAAACATTTTCATTGTATGGCCAAAACCACATCAAGCGGACGTATTTCCTTTAGCAAAATTCAACAAAATTTTGACTATCCAAATTTATTGAATATTCAAGTAGAATCTTTCCGCGACTTTTTTCAATTAGAAACGACTCCTGACAATAGAGAAAATGAAGGGTTGTTTAAAGTTTTTCAAGAAAACTTTCCAATAACCGATACAAGAAATATATTCCTTTTGGAATTTTTGGATTATTTTATCGATCCACCGAGATATTCAGAAGAAGAGTGTATTGAGAGAGGCCTCTCTTATAGTGTCCCTTTAAAAGCTAAGCTTAGATTATCATGTAATGATGAAGAGCATATAGATTTCCAAACTATAGTTCAGGATGTCTTTTTGGGAAATATCCCTTATATGACAGATAAAGGTACCTTTATCATAAACGGCGCTGAGCGGGTAATTGTTTCACAATTACATCGTTCTCCCGGTGTGTTCTTTGGTTTAAGCTACCATCCAAACGGTACAAAAATATTTTCAGCCAGAGTGATTCCTTTTAGAGGTGCTTGGATGGAATTTGCTACCGATATCAATAATGTAATGTATGCTTATATTGATAGGAAGAAAAAATTCCCTGTCACTACATTATTGAGAGCCATTGGCTTCGACTCTGATAAACAAATATTGGAGCTGTTTGATTTGGCTGACGAAATAAAAGTAAATAAAAAGAATTTGAGTGATTGCATTGACAGAAAACTTGCTGCCCGTGTCTTGAAATCATGGAATGAAGACTTTGTCGATGAAGATACAGGAGAAGTAGTAACTCTCGAAAGAAATGAAGTTTTAATAGAGAGAGATACTTTCTTGGATGAAAATAATATAGAGCTTATTTTAGAAAATGATATCAAAACGATTATTCTTCAAAAAGAAAATCAAGAGGAAGATTTTTCTATCATTTTCAATACACTTCAGAAAGATACTTCTAACTCTGAAATTGAAGCTTTACAAGATATCTATCGCCAATTAAGAGGTACAGATCCACCTGATGAAGATACTGCAAGAGGTATCATTGACAAATTGTTTTTCTCTGATAAGAGATACGATTTGGGTGAAGTCGGTAGATTTAAAATCAATAAAAAATTAGAGTTAGATATTCCAGACGATAATAGAATTCTTACAAAAGAAGACATTGTAGCTATCATCAAATATCTAATTCGTTTGGTGAACCAAAAAGCCGAAATCGACGATATCGATCACTTAGGTAATAGAAGAATCAGAACAGTTGGTGAACAATTAT
This sequence comes from Chitinophagales bacterium, assembly GCA_023957215.1. Classification (GTDB taxonomy): domain Bacteria; phylum Bacteroidota; class Bacteroidia; order Chitinophagales; family JADIYW01; genus JAMLHH01. The sequence continues at coordinate 46,863 of JAMLHH010000003.1, read as the reverse complement.
ATGCTCAATTTGGTGTAGGTCTTGCGAGAATGGCAAGAACGATTAGAGAGCGTATGAATGTGAGAGACAATGAAGTCTTTACACCTATCGACTTGATCAATGCAAGAACACTTTCTTCCGTTATCAATTCGTTTTTTGGTACAAGTCAATTGTCTCAATTCCTTGACCAAACCAATCCTTTGTCTGAAATTACTCACAAACGAAGAGTATCTGCATTAGGTCCCGGTGGTTTGTCTCGCGAAAGAGCCGGTTTTGAGGTACGGGACGTTCACTATTCACATTATGGGCGTTTGTGTACGATCGAGACACCGGAAGGTCCTAATATTGGTTTGATTTCTACTCTCTGTGTGCATGCGAAAATTAACAAGATGGGCTTTATCGAGACACCGTACAGAAAAATAAAAGATGGTGTGGTCAGCTTATCTGATGACGATATTACTTATTTGACTGCCGAAGGTGAAGACGAAAAAGTGATTGTCCAATCTAACGCCTTGTTAAATAGCAAAGGAGAATTTATAGAAAAGAAAATCAAGTGTAGGGAACAAGGTGAGTTTCCTGTCATCGAAGCCGATAATGAAGATGAGATGAAAACACTTGAATATATGGATGTGGCTCCTAACCAGATTGTAGGTGTTTCCGCTTCCTTAATACCTTTCTTGGAAAATGATGACGCTAACCGTGCTTTGATGGGTTCAAATATGCAACGTCAAGCAGTTCCATTGATGCAGCCGCAAGCTCCTATTGTCGGTACAGGTATTGAAGATAGAGTTGCCAAAGACTCTAATGTACTTATCAATGCTGAAGGCGATGGTGAAGTGGTTTATGTGGATGCAAATGAAATCCAAGTGAGATATGATAAAACTGAGAATGAGAGATTAATTTCATTTGAAGGAGATATCAAAGTTTATAAACTGACTAAATTCAAGAGGACTAACCAAGGCTCATGCATCAATTTGCGGCCTATCGTCAGAAAGGGTGAAAAAGTACATAAAGGCAAAATTTTGTGTGAAGGTTATGCCACACAAAATGGTGAACTTGCCTTAGGTAGAAACTTGAAGGTTGCTTTCATGCCTTGGAAGGGTTATAACTATGAGGATGCCATTGTCATCTCAGAAAAAGTCGTTAGAGACGACTTGTTTACTTCTATCCATATTACAGAATATGAGTTGGATATCAGAGATACCAAATTGGGTGAAGAAGAATTGACCAACGATATTCCGAATGTAAGCGAAGAAGCTACCCGACAATTGGATGAAAATGGTATCATCAGAGTGGGCGCTAATATCAAAGAAGGTGATATTATTATAGGTAAAATCACTCCAAAAGGAGAGTCTGATCCTACACCTGAAGAAAAACTTTTGAGAGCAATATTCGGCGATAAAGCAGGTGATGTAAAAGATGCATCTTTCAAAGCTCCACCAAGCACTGAGGCGACTGTTATCAATACGAGATTGTTTAAGAAAGCGAAAAAAGACAAACAAAGTAAACAAAAAGAGAAAGAAGAGCTTGAAGCCTTAGAAAAAGAACACCTTAAAAACTTGGCGGGTGTTAAAAACATTCTCGTTGATAAATTGATGGCTCTCATCGGTGGCAAAATATCACAAGGAATCAATAATACCTATGGCGAAGAGATAGTACCTAAAGGTGTTAAATTTTCTGAGAAAGTTCTAAACTCACTTGAATTTTTTGAATTAGATGCAAGAAACTGGGTGAAGGATGAAGAAATCAGTGAGCTTGTAAAACGTCTTTTACACAATTATACTATCAAAGCCAATGAAGAAATTGGTAGATATAAACGTGAGAAATTCAATATCAGTATAGGTGATGAATTGCCAACTGGTGTATTGAAATTAGCAAAAGTCTATGTTGCCAAAAAACGTAAGTTGAGAGTAGGAGATAAGATGGCCGGTCGCCACGGGAATAAAGGTATCGTTTCCAGGATTGTAAGAGATGAGGATATGCCTTTCACTGCGGACGGAATGCCTGTTGACATTGTCTTGAATCCATTAGGTGTACCATCACGTATGAACATTGGACAGGTTTATGAAACTGTTCTCGGATGGGCCGGTAAAGAATTGGGAGTCAATTTTGCTACTCCTATTTTTGATGGTGCTACCGTAGAAGAAATAGATGATTTTGTCAACAATGCCGGCTTACCGAAATTGGGGCATACCTATTTGTATGATGGTGAGACAGGCGAGAGATTTCATCAAAAAACGACGGTGGGTGTCATATACATGCTGAAACTATCTCACATGATTGATGATAAAATGCACGCACGTTCTATCGGACCTTACTCTTTGATTACTCAACAACCATTGGGTGGTAAAGCCCAGTTTGGAGGTCAGAGATTGGGAGAGATGGAGGTATGGGCATTGGAAGCTTATGGTGCTTCTAACATCCTTCAAGAGTTATTGACTTTAAAATCTGATGATATATATGGAAGAGCTAAAGCCTATGAAGCGATTGTGAAAGGTGATAATCTTCCGGAAGCTAACTTACCTGAATCATTTAATGTTTTGGTACATGAATTGAGAGGTTTGGCGCTTGATTTGGATTTTGAATAAAAAATTATAAAAACAGTATAAATAAATTCCTATGCCTTTAAATAAGGAAATAAAAACAAAAAGTGATTTTGATTCAATAACTATCAAATTGGCTTCACCAGATAGTATATTAGAACGTTCACATGGAGAAGTAAAAAAACCTGAAACCATCAATTACAGAACATACAAGCCTGAGATGGACGGATTGTTTTGTGAGAGAATTTTCGGACCTACAAAAGATTATGAATGCTATTGTGGAAAGTACAAGAGAATACGTTATAAAGGTATCGTTTGTGATCGTTGTGGCGTGGAAGTTACTGAGAAAAAAGTCAGACGTGAGCGTATGGGACACATTAAATTAGTTGTTCCTATCGTTCATATTTGGTATTTCAAATCTTTACCTAATAAAATAGGTTATTTGTTGGGACTTTCTTCTAAAGATTTAGTTTCTATCGTTTACTATGAGCGCTATGCTGTTGTACAGCCGGGCGTGCTTAGAGACGGTGTTCAAATTGATGGAGAATCCAGAAATATTGAATATTTAGACTTGTTGTCAGAGGAAGAATATCTTCAAATTTTGAGTAGTCTTCCTCCCGGAAATCAAGCTTTGCCGGATGATGATCCCAATAAATTTATTGCTAAAATCGGTGGAGAAGCAGTGAAAGAATTGCTTTCAAGATTAGATTTGGCCGCAACTGCTGCGTCTCTAAGACATAAAGCATCTACTGAAACAGCCCAACAAAGAAAAGCGGAAGCGCTAAAAAGATTGAGCGTAGTAGAAGCTTTTAGAGAGGCAAATGAAAGAACTGTCAACAGACCTGAATGGACGGTCATGGATTATCTACCTGTTATTCCACCTGAATTAAGACCATTGGTGCCTTTGGATGGTGGTAGGTTTGCTTCATCTGACTTGAATGATTTATATAGAAGAGTCATCATCAGGAATAACCGTTTGAAAAGGCTTATAGAGATTAAAGCACCTGATGTCATCCTTAGAAATGAAAAGAGGATGTTGCAGGAAGCAGTGGATTCTCTCTTTGATAATTCACGTAAAGCGAATGCTGTTAAAGCTGAAGGCGGACGTGCTTTAAAATCATTGACAGATTCATTAAAAGGTAAAAGAGGTCGTTTCCGTCAAAACTTATTAGGTAAGCGTGTGGATTACTCTGGACGTTCTGTCATCGTGGTGGGTCCGAAATTACAATTGCATGAATGCGGTTTACCTAAAGATATGGCTGCGGAACTCTTTAAACCTTTTATTATTAGAAAATTGATTGAAAGAGGTATTGTCAAGACAGTAAAATCCGCTAAAAAATTGGTTGACAAGAAAGAAGCTGTTATATGGGATATTCTTGAAAACGTGATGAAAGGACATCCGGTCTTACTAAACCGTGCCCCTACACTTCACAGATTATCTATCCAAGCGTTCCAGCCTAAATTAGTAGAAGGGAAAGCTATCAATCTTCACCCATTGGTCTGTTCTGCTTTCAACGCTGACTTTGATGGTGACCAAATGGCTGTACACGTGCCTTTGAGTAACGCTGCTGTTCTTGAAGCACAGTTATTGATGCTTTCATCACATAATATTCTCAACCCTCAAAGCGGTACTCCTATCACAATTCCTTCACAGGATATGGTTTTAGGATTATATTATATTACTAAAGGTAAGAGAACAACGAAAGAAGAGATAATCAAGGGTGAGGGATTAGCATTCTATTCTCCAGAAGAAGTTGTTATTGCTTTCAATGAGGGTAGGTTAGATTTGCATGCTTGGATTAAATGTAAGGTCGATGTTCGTGAAGATGGTAAGATAGTCAATAAGCTGATTGAGACGACAGTCGGGCGAGTAATTTTTAATGATGTAGTCCCTAAAGAAGTAGGTTATGTCAATCAATTACTGACAAAGAAAACACTTAAAATAATCATCAGCGACGTATTGTCAACTACCAATAATCCTACAACGGTCAAATTCCTTGACGATATCAAAGATCTTGGTTTCAAATGGGCGTTTAAAGCGGGTCTTTCATTTAACATTGATGACTTGATTATCCCTGAAGTAAAAACAAAACTATTAGAGCAAGCTCAAGCAGAAGTAGATGAAATCACCATGAACTATAAAATGGGATTGATTACTCCGACTGAGAAATCTAACCAGGTAATTGATACTTGGACGAAGGCGGACACAAGTATTACAAATGCTTTGCTAAAAGAAATCTCTAACGACAAACAAGGATTTAACTCTGTGTATATGATGTTGGATTCAGGAGCAAGAGGTTCAAATACACAGATTAAGCAGCTTGCCGGGCTGAGAGGACTCATGGCAAAACCGAGGAAATCCGGTTCTTCCGGCAGTGAGATTATCGAAAACCCGATTTTGTCCAACTTTAAAGACGGTCTGTCAGTCTTGGAATACTTTATTTCTACTCACGGTGCAAGAAAAGGTTTGGCGGATACAGCTCTTAAAACAGCGGATGCCGGTTATTTGACAAGAAGATTGGTGGATGTGGCTCAGGACGTAGTTGTTTTAGAAGAGGATTGTGGTACATTGAGAGGTCTGACCGTTAGCTCTATCATTGATGGACAACAAGAGGATAAAGACTCTTTGTATGATAAAATAGTCGGTCGTACTTCATTAAACGATATTTATCATCCTGATACCGATGAACTTATTGTTGAGTCAGGTGAACTTATTGATGAAAGAATTGCTAAGATCATTGAAAATTCTCCAATAGATTCAGTTGAAATCAGATCTGTCTTAACATGTGAAAACCACAGAGGTGTTTGTGTAAAATGTTATGGTAGAAACTTGGCTACTAACAGAATTGCCGAGATAGGAGATGCCGTAGGTATTATTGCCGCTCAATCCATAGGTGAGCCGGGTACACAGTTGACATTGCGTACTTTCCACACAGGTGGTGCTGCATCCAGAATTGCTGCCGGATCTAAATATGAAGCTATTGCTGATGGTAAGATAGAGTTTGACAACGTAAAAACTGCTGACAGAGAAACCGAAGGTGGAGAAATCGTTAGAGCCGTGATAGGTCGTACAGGTGAATATCGAATTGTTGATGCTGACAGTGGAAGACTTTTGATGACTAATAATATTCCTTATGGATCTATTTTGGCTGTTAAAGACAAGCAAAAAGTTAAGAAAGGCGATTTGATTTGTTCTTGGGATCCATATAATGCTGTAATTATAACAGAGTTTTCAGGTGTGGTCGAATATGAGAATTTGATAGAAAATATTACTTATCGCATTGAGTTGGATGAGCAAACCGGTCACCGAGAAAAAGTGACTATCGAATCTAAGGATAAGAAAAAAGCTCCTTACATCTTGATAAAAGATGAGAACAATGATGAAATATTCAGATATTCTGTACCGGTAAGCTCACACATTTCTGTTGATAACGGTGCCAAAATCGATGCCGGTCAGATAATTGCGAAAATACCGAGAATAATGTCTAAAGTACGAGATATCACAGGTGGTTTACCAAGAGTTACGGAATTGTTTGAAGCGAGAAATCCTTCAAATCCGGCCAGAGTCTCTGAAATAGATGGTGTGGTTTCTTTGGGTAAGGTGAAAAGAGGTAATAGAGAAATTGCTGTGGAAGGGAAAGATGGAACTATCAAAAAATATCTTGTTCCATTGACAAAGCATATCTTGGTTCAAGAAGGTGACTTTGTGAAAGCAGGTATGCCCCTTTCTGATGGCTCTATTACTCCGACTGATATTTTGGACATCAAAGGCCCATTTGCTTTGCAAGAATACTTGGTCAACGAGATTCAAAGTGTCTATAAACTTCAAGGTGTAAAAATCAATGATAAGCATATTGAGACCATCGTTAGACAAATGATGCGAAATGTATTTATTGAGGATCCTGGAGATACCAAGTTCCTTGAAAAAACGGCAGTAGATAAGTTTGAGTTTATTGAGCAAAATGACTGGATTTACGATAAGAAAGTTGTTACAGATGCCGGAGATTCTACTGAACTGAGAGCCGGAGATATCGTGACATACCGCCAAGTGAGAGAAGCTAATTCCGGCTTGAAACGAAATGATAAAAAACTTATCAAATTTAGAGATGCTGTTCCGGCTACATCAAGTCCATTGTTATTGGGTATTACGAGATCTTCTCTATCGACCGGTAGTTGGATTTCACAAGCTTCTTTCCAAGAGACAACTAAAGTATTGAATGTGTCAGCTATTTCAGCTTCCCAAGACTTTATGTTGGGCTTGAAAGAAAATGTGATAGTGGGTCATAGAATACCTGCCGGTACAGGTATCAGACAATTTGAAAGAATCAGAGTCGGCTCAAAAAAAGAAATGAATTCCTTGAGAAAAAACTTTGATAACGATACAATCGAATAGTTTCACTACTATACAATTATATCTGAAAGGCGGCTCATTGAGCCGCCTTTCTATTTTTCTCCTTAAAAACTCTTTGCCAATTAATATCTTGCTGTAAAGGTTGATTGTTGTAAATAAACTCCAAAAGATGCTTTGCAAAATAGGGAGCCAATGAAATACCCTTGCTTCCCAATCCATTTAGCAAGAAATAATTATCCCCAATTGTAGATACTCCCAAAAGTGGCTTCCTGTCTCGAACATTGGGTCTGATACCTGTTTCTTGTTCTATGATTTTATAAGGAACTTTTAAAATTGAATTGATTTTCTCCACCAAGTCGTTTTTACCCTTTTCGGTAATCTCAGTGTTAATCTCTCTATCTAAGGTGGCTCCGACTTTATACTTTCCGTTACTCAAAGGAATGATATAAATCATTTTATTAATGATATAATCAAAGTCTTCTCCTTCTATTTTAATGGTTAGTACTTCTCCTTTTGTACTCCACAGATGAATACCTTCAAAAAATGGATTATTGTCTATTCTATGACCTTCACAAAAAATAATTTTGTCAAACTCAATGTCCTTATACTTGTTTTTTTTCAACTCACAATAATCAAATTCGTCCTCTGTGAGTTGATCATTTTTCTTTAATAAATTTCTAAAAGAAGACAGTAGAAGTCTTGTATCTATCCATGCACTTCTTGTTAAGATGCCTGCTCCTTGATGAGTTGTTATCCTTTCATCTAATTTGAAAATAGGATTTTTCATATAATCTTGATACTCAGGCTCGACTCTTTTTAATTCCCAGTCATTGACATCTTCTGTTGTTTTTAACAGCTTATAAATAGGTAGAGAATGTAATGAATGAATATTTAAAAACTCATCCAATTCGTGATAAGTTCTCATCGAACTTTCATAAAATAAATCAAAATTCCATGATTTTACTAATCTTCTGCCTGTCACCGGATTGATGATACCTCCTGCTACTAAAGTAGAATACCCCGGTAAAGGTTTATCTATAACATGGACACTCAAGTTCCTTTTCATGGCTTGATATGCAAGCACTGTACCGGCAATTCCTTGGCCTACAATCAAAATATCTACTTTCTTCATTCTTGATAATATGCTCTGATGATTTCACGTTTACCGGGTGGTCCGGGAAGCTTCTCTACTTTCCATCCACTTGCTTTTAAGGCTCTCTTGACACTTCCTTTCACACAATAGGTGACGAGAATACCGTTTTTATTCATAAAATGATGAAGGTTTGCAAAAATTTCTTCTGTCCATAAATTAGATTGAACTTCCGGTGCGAAAGCATCAAAATAGACGATATCAAATTTTTTATTTGAACTCCATTCTTGCAAAAAACCTTGTTTTTTGTGTATCGTGAAATGGGTGTTAAGTTTTACATCTTGATGCCAAGCTGTATTGTGAATTTGATGGAATATCAAATCTGAATCATTTCCAATTTGTGCTGAATAATGTAGGTGTTTGATTTCATCTATATGAACAGGATATGCTTCTATTGTCTCGTAATAAACATTTATTGGGGGGGTAGAGGCTGATAAGATGGTTAGCAGGGTATTGAGGCCGGTACCAAACCCTACTTCAAAAATATTGAGTTGTATAGGATGATTTTTTTCTATATAATACTTGAGTCCGGCATCAATAAAAATATGTTTGGACTCTTGTATTGCTCCAAATTTTGAGTGATAATGTTCATTTAATTCCGGAACATAGATAGTTCTTGAACCATCTTGTGTCGTTACAATTTCTCTATAAAGATGTTGATCAGTCACTCTTTACAAATTTAGTACTCGTACCCATTTTTCCGTCTAAAACCTGCAAGATATAAATACCGCTTACTTTAGAATTTAATTTTGGGGAATAATGAGTATGACTGTTTTCAGTAGATGAATTTTTCCATTCATCAATTATTTTTCCCGAAATATCTATGATTCTATATTTCGGATTGTTAAAATGAATGCTATTAAGACTATATTGTAAATAACCCTTGCCCAAATAAGTAACTGACCATTCTTGGGCAGCTTCATTTTTAATGTTTGTAACAGCTCGTCTTATGGTAACAGAATCTATCAATGAATAATAAGAAGCCAAATCATTTTTAGCAATAATTCTGTAATAGTGTTCACCGTTTTTATTGTGTAGAGAATCTTCATAGAGGTAAGAGCCTGTTGTATTTTTGGCGATGGTTTCTATATCATAAAAGTTGACGGCATCATCACTATATTGGACTATATAATCAATAGTAGCTTCATCATTTTGAGTCAGCCATTGGATGAGTGTTTTGTCCTCATTTTCAGCTCTTTCAACTTTTAAATTAACGATAGAAGATAAAATAGGATAGGCAGATTGGTTTCCATTGTGACTGGTAAGGTATATTTCTGCATCTTTTTTATCCATAGAAAACCTCAATTCATAGCCATCTTTATATGGACAAAAGTCCAAACTGTCGGGATGGTAGAAGGTATAGTTTTGACTGAAATGATTGTTTCGATAATCTGTATCAATATTGAGACCATCATATACTAAATAACCGATTTCGCCCATTCTTCCTATTGTGGTATCTTTTGCGAGATAATTTAGATATTCGGTGTTTTTATTAAACAAAATCAAGCGATAAGGTTTTAGAACTTCATTTTCCGTATGTATATGATAATATCTTGGCATTAAAAATTTATCGCGATAAGTAGGTAGATTGCTATTAGTTGTAACAATATCTAAAGTGATATTACCTAATTTTTGTCCCTGATCATCTAAATAAGCATAGATAATTCCGTCTTTTTCAAGCGCTACAATTCCTTTGCCTAAACTTATTCCTCTAACTTGAATAGAGGTGGATTCTATCTTTGCCTCAGCGGTTGTATTGATTCTAAATTTGTCTATTCCCACACCTTCCATTTCAATATATTCACTTGAGGCAAAACCGAATCGGAAATAAATAGGACTACTCAATAGAGGATCTAAAGGGGCAAATTCATTGAGAGGAAGAGATGCCACTTGCCAGATCAGCCTGTCTCCGTCCCATGCGTTATAATTATCTTCATTATACCAATTATATCCTGATTGGGAATCTCCTACATCTGACCATTCTTTTCCATCATACGAATATTCCATCCAAAGACCGTCTGAGCCAACTTCCGTATTAAAAATCATCATAAATGCAAGTTCACTATTGAGTGTCAAATCTTTTGTTTCAAAACAACCAACATATAAATAAGACTCTTCATTAGGTGGATAAAAGTTTTTTAAATCTGTGATATATGCATTGCCGGGATTGTCAGCTACATCATAAATGTAATGTTTTGAAGGTCTGCCCAATTCCCAACTATAAGCTTGACCGGATGGAACAAGTTTTATTTCGTCATCTTCATTAAAATTGAGTTCTAAAGGAAAATGAGTGATATTTTGAATGACATTGAGAGGCTGATTTTTTATGCTATTATTTTCTGTGATAAAGTCTTTATCAAAGTATAAATCAGCTCCCATCTCTATGCTTTTATAATTGTCAATATTGACGGAAACATTAAATGTATGGGTGAAAGTTTGATAAGGCAAAATTTCTGCATCATTGGTTTCTGTTTGTACAGTATCACCATTTATGATGATGGAGAAAAAAACTTCACCAACAGGTATAGTCTGTGGAGAATTGTTTCTTCCGACTAAGCTAATTGGTATTGTAAAAGGAAGAGCGTTTTTATCTACACAATAGACCTCTTTTGTAAGAATAGAATCCAATGCCAAATCTATACCGCCGTTGTAAATTTTAATATCATCTAAAGTATAACCACCGTTAGTGGACATCGTTGCAGTATTATTAGCAGTATTCATTGTAAATTTGAGGACACTATGATTTGAAAATATCTGGTTGCTTTCTGCTATTGCTTTTGAAAGATTGATTCTATTTATCTGATAGATGTTTCCTGCAACTGCTGAAGGTTGATAAATGCTTGCCAAAGGCATCCAATCATTGAGGGGATTCCCTTGAATATATATACTATCTCCGACGACATTGCCGTTTCTTTGAACAAATTTGTAATCCAAATAGACCAAAGAGTCCTGCTGACTCGATAAATCTATATTGAGATATAAAGAATTATTTGCAACGCTTTTGTTCATATAAGAGTCAATTGTTAAAGCTTTTTTCCCGTTGGGTGAAAAGGATGAAGAAATAAAATTAAATAATCTACCCGTCCCGGTTTTGATATAATCCCATTCGGGTGCTTTTTCAATGCCTACTGTATTTGAAGTAAGCAATAAGGTATCATCTGTAGATTCAAAATCTTGAAAATAAGGAAAAGATGCTACTGCTGATTCTTTCTGATATATATAATGAATCAAAGTGTCTGATATCACATCCGTATCAGTACTTGTCAACCATGCGTGTACTTGATAAATTCCCTGTTTTGAGAAATGATACGTTTCGGTAGAAGTGTAATTTTTAACTTGATTTTTGGTCAATATATTTAGATCGACTTCATGAACATCTTCTTGATCTACTTGGTAAAATAATTTTACATTGGGAATTGGGAATGAAGAAAAGTTTCGGATTTCAAAATGCAGAGTTTCATCGTCTTTCAATGCATAATCGGATTGTATGGCTCCTTCTTGAGGTGTGATAGATGTGACTGCCATCTCTTTTTCATCCAAGGAGCAATTTCCGGCATTTGTATAAGTGAGTTTTACAGCATAACTTCTTTTGCCTTCCCAAGTATTGAAGACGGGTCTGACGGCAAAATAATACTCCTGACCTAACTTTAAATGATTAACAATCCACTTATTTTCATTAGTAACACCTATGTCTTCCCACTCGTTTTTATCATTCAAAACAGATAAAATATACTGATCTGCACCAATAGAATCCCATGTCGCTGTGATATGTCCAAAACAAGCACTTGCCTTGATAGTCAACAACGGACTTATTGCAAATTTATCTGACACTGATAAAACCGAGCCGTCTGGACGCAATGCTCTGACTACAACATTTCTATAATGACCGGACGGAGTCGTCCAAGTATAGTAGTTAGAGTCAGGTAATTGACGACCGATACTTATCCATTGATGACCATCATCTAAAGAATATTCTAAATCTAAATAACTGATATCTGTCTCAGCTCTCCATCTAAGAATATTTCTCTCGTTTGCATTTAAAATATTATCTTTCAGAGGATAATTCCATTTAAACTCATCCGGATTCAACCAGTAGGAAATGGAAAAATCTTGCTGAGAATTGATGACGAAATGACCTTTTACTTTGATGATATAAGTTCCTGCTGGAGGATTTTTAACGACCACTTGTTCGATATTATTGACGCTGTCTCTCGCTTCGACAGCCGGACTTTCAGGTTGACTCGGATTGAGTACTAAGGGCAAAAAAGTTCTTTCAGGTGAAATAACTTCTAAATCCAAATCATTGACCAACACTTTATCATTGGGTAGAGATGCAGGTATATCATTCCACGTGATAAGTACTTTCAATTCCTTAACCCCATCAGGAACTTGTATTTCAAAGCTTTTTTCTTCATTATTTGAAACAGCATCTTCTATATAGCTTTCATCTATAATAGATTTGACAGCTTGGTATGCATCTAATTTTCCAAAACCATAATCGTAATCAGGACCTTTTCTTCCGATATCTTTTGCAGTATTACATAAAATGACTTTGATGGTAGCATTAAGTGGATAATCGTTATGTTTTTTCAAATAAGCCTCTTGCATTAATCCTACGACACCTGTTACGACAGGAGAAGCAAAAGAAGTTCCATATCCGTGTGTGTATCCGTCCACCGGAGTAGGAAGCACAAATCCGGTTGTCGGTGTAAAGGAACTGGATCCTTTGGCCATGATATGTGGTGCAAACCGGCCATCGTTGGTCGGTCCTTTGGCACTCCCGGGATAGAAAGTTTCATTATTTTGCAAATTTCCGACAAGTATGACATTTTTCCCATATTGAAATCCGGGTACAATGGTTTTAAAATCATAAGGGCAATCTCGTGCCGAATTGCCCGCTGCAAATATATTTGTAATCTGAGGATGGTCAATAGCAAATTGATCTATCTGAGTACTGGCAGTGGAATACTGATAATCATAAAAACATCTGTAAGCATCTCCTAAATTGTATGAATGGTTGGTTGCAAAGACATCGTACTTTTGGTTGGCATCTAAAATCTGATTTAAGACCTCGCCAAAAAAATCATAAATATAAGCTTTGGCTTTTGGAGCTGCTCCAATAAAGTCCGGGCGTAAAAGTCCTTTTGAAAGTATGGCACCTGTTGTTAAAGTAGTGTGTTGTGAAGCTGACGCTCCATAAAAATTCCTGTCAACATTGATGATGTTTTCTTCCAAATCTTTATGGAATCCACCTATTCCATCGTCCCAAATCCCCAAATTGATATCTTCGCCCTTTAGATTCAATCCGAGTGGTTCAGGACTTTGAACGATATCAATATTCATCAAAGATCTCATGGTGTTGAGGAGTGGAGTCCGCTTTTCTGAAATAGGTTCGATGTAAGAGATAAAATTTACTTGAGATAATTCTTTAATTTGTCTGTCATTGGCAGAGACTTTTAATAGCTGGCTGTTATTGTCCCAAGAAAAATCACTAATTTCCAAAGTTTTTAGAAGTGCCTGAGTTTCGTCTTTTGTTCCCCATGTCTGAACGTAAAACCATAAAGTTTCATGTGATTTGTATCGTTTATTAAGGTCAAAATCGTAATCAAGTGCATTACTTATTTTTGAGGACGGTATCAGTCTTCCAAACTTTAAAATCTGATTGTTTAACAATAGTCCTTGCTCTTGGATATCTTTCCACCTCATTGCTATCCATTGATTACCGAGTGTATGAAAATTCTTTAGTTGCCCAACGGAAGTCTTTTTATCAATCTGAAGAATATAATAATCATCTTGTTCAAAGGACATTCTCGCATCTATATTATTCAACGGGATCTCATCCACCTGAATACCTTGAGCATCTATTTTGGTTAAATAGAAAAAAAGTAAAGAAAACAGAAGAAGGGACTTGGCTCTCATAAAAAGTAATTTGAAGTATCTAAAATTACTAAAAATCTTGATTAAATGACCATGATTTTATTTTTGAGCATCTTTTTTTATAAAGCTTGTCAACTTGTTTTGGAATAAAGTAATCCCACTCCAATAAAAAAAATACAAAAAGTTTTTGTTTTATAAAAAACTGTCTTATCATTGTATTAGACTTATGGTCAGCGCACTCAACAAAGTGCAACGATTTATAAAGAATGTGGAGAGAGACTGGCTCTGTGACCCACTGGCAACCGGCAAATTGCAAAGGTGCCAAATCCAGACCTCGAAAGAGGAAATATAAATGAAGAGATATGAGCAAAGAATTTTATAATTTGTCCGTGACCCCCGAAGTTAAATTCATTTTGAATTTGGAAAATAGTCGTATGTCTATGTGCATGCGAATGTGTTGCTGTATGTGCTGTTAGGCACATTATCACTTTTACCATCCGAAAAATGGCTGGCAGTGGAATCGATAGGTTTCATGGACGGTCGAACATTCTTAATTTATTCAAATCAAAATTTAACCATTTAAAATATAAAATCATGTCTAAAAATATTCAAGATTCAATCACTACATTAGTGAAAACAGTAAAAGAAAACCCTGAAAAAAGAACCGATATATTTGTTGCAGAAACACATCTGTCTGAAGGTCTATTCGTAAAAGCAAGCATAGGTCAACATCAATTTAATTTTGACGAACCTGCCGTTTTAGGAGGTACAGACCTAGCACCAAATCCGGTGGAGTATCTATTGGCTACATTGGGAACTTGCCAAACTATTGTCTATCGCATCTTAGCTTTGGGACATAAAATACCTTTTGAAGATTTACAAGTCAAACTGAAAGGTCATCTCGATTTGAGAGGTTTCTTAGCGATAGATTCTAATGTCCGCCCGGGCTTTAATAAGGTAGAGGCAGAAACTATCGTAAAAACAGAAGAAGACGAAGAGAAGGTCAACAGATTATATGATACAGTGAAAAGGTATTGTCCGGTATTAGATATTTTGTCTAATGAGATAGAAGTAGCGGGTAAATTGATAGTGACACCATCCGATTATAAAGAACATGAAGATGTTTCAAAAATTAAAGATGGATTGCAACAACTAATCGGACAGATAAAAGCAAATCCTGAAATTGCTGCATCTGTATTTGAAACAGATGTCTTCTTGAAAGAAAAATTGACCAATGAGGTGAAAGCCAGAAGCTTTAGCTTTAAAGTGGATAAAGAAACGACTTATGGCGGTTTGGAATCTGCACCCAATCCATTGGAGTATCTTTTAGCAGCTTTGGGAGCGTGCCAGTCTATTGTATATAAGGCTTTGGCTGCATTGAAAGGCATACGGATAGATGAAGTGAATATCGTCGTGACCGGCTACTTAGATGTAAGAGGACTTTTGGCAATAGATGACAATGTCCGCCCGGGTTATCAGAAAATCGAATATGTAACGGAACTTGTTTCTAACGAAAGCCCTGAAGTTTTGGAAAGATTGTCTAAGCAGGTAGAGGCTTTATGTCCGGTGCTTGACAATATTGTCAATCCGGTAGAAGTTGTGGCAAAACATGTCATAGTCCCGACGGAAGCTGCCGTGGTATAATAGTAAAAGTTTTTTTACTATTGAAGTAAGTTGTGGGGAGTTCAAAAGAACTCCCCATTTTATTTTATTAATCTTATCTTTGTATTATGTCAGGCATGCTGTATATCGTTCCTACACCGGTGGGAAATTTGGAGGATATGACTTTTAGAGCCATCCATGTTTTACAGTCTGTATCACTCATTTTGGCGGAAGATACCCGTACTTCTTCCAAGCTTCTAAAACATTTTGAAATCAATACGCCTACACAGTCCTATCACATGCACAATGAGCATAAAATGGTGCAATCTATCATAGATAGACTGCTTGCAGGAATGGATATTGCTTTGATATCGGATGCCGGTACACCCGGTATTTCCGACCCTGGATTTTTGTTGATTAGAGAAGCGATTGCACAACAAATACAAGTACAATGTTTACCTGGGGCGACAGCTTTTGTGCCGGCATTGGTGGTGTCAGGTTTCCCTACTGATAGATTTATTTTTGAAGGTTTTTTACCGCATCAAAAAGGTAGGATGAAAAAATTAGCCGAAATATTAGAAAATGATAGTACAACCATTCTTTATGAATCGCCTTATAGAGTACTTAAGCTTTTGGAGCAGTTAATAGCATCTGATATCGGTGAAAGGCAACTTGTTTCTGTGAGAGAAATCAGTAAAAAATTTGAGACTGTTGGTAGGGGTACAGCGCAAGAATTATTGGCGCATTTTACAGAAAACGAACCCAAAGGAGAATTTGTTTTTTTGATAGAAGGTAAACCTAAAGTCAAGAAAAAGAAATATGAAAATGATAGACAATAATTTTATTCAAAAGGTAATTGCTGTTGCTGAAAAAGCTGCACGATTTATTGATAGTAGTCACGGTAAAGTGAAGACGGGTGAAATTGTTGTCAAAGATTTGAATAGTTTGGTCAGTTATGTAGATATTGAATCTGAGAAAATGATTGTCGATGGTTTGCAGGCATTGTTACCCCAAAGTTCATTTTTGACGGAAGAAGGTACAGTGGAGCAAAAACAGTCTGAATGGATGTGGATCATTGATCCTTTAGATGGAACGACAAACTTTTTACATCAAATTCCGGTGTATGCGGTTTCTATTGCTTTGCAACATCACCAAGAAACTGTTTTCGGTTTGGTCTATGAAGTAAATCGTCAGGAGTGTTTCTACGCTACAAAAGGGCAAGGAGCTTATCTCAATGGTGAAAGATTAGAAGTATTATCCGTAAAACAAGCTGATTCGCTCATTGCTACCGGTTTCCCGTACTATGATTTTTCCAAATCCAAAGCTTATTTGGAAGTTTTGGAAGGGTTGATTCATTCTTCGAGAGGAGTGAGAAGATTGGGGGCGGCATCTGTGGATTTAGCTTACGTAGCAATGAATAAATTTGCCGGATTTTATGAATACAGCTTGGCTCCTTGGGATGTAGCTGCCGGTGCTTTTATCATACAAGAAGCCGGTGGGGTGGTGACAGATTTTAAAGGAGGGTGGGATTGGCTTTACGGTAAAACTATTGTGGCAGGAAATCCTATCGTGCATGCATCTGTCTTAGAACTTATTCGGGGAAAAGGGTTGTAGCGTGTTATAAATTACCAATAAACATTGATGTCATAATGTTTGAAACTTTCATCTTTTGAGATAACATCTGCCTGATGATGGATTGCTTGAGCAATTATCAGTCTATCGAAAGGATCTCTATGGTGAAAATCCATTTCAATAATGAATTGAATATCTTCAAATTCAATAGGTAAAATTGCAAATCCGTTATCTTCTAAAATCGTTTTAAAATCTGAAAAAGGAAATGTTATGATTAATTTTCCCAAACTAATTTTGATTGCAATTTTCCAAAGTGATGCTAAACTAATAAAGTTAAGTGTTTCTTTATGTTCAATTTTTTGACGCGCTTGTTTTGACAGGTTTTTATCACCGGAAAGAAACCATAATAGAGTATGTGTATCTAATATATTTACAATCATATATACTCTTTAAAATCGTCCAAAGGCTCATCAAAATCATCTTGTATTTTAATTTTCCCTTTATAAAACCCAAACTTTGGATGTTTGGACTTCTTATTCATTGCTGTTTTTTTGTTATTAGCCAGACGACATAATACCGAAAGTAATTATTAAGCAGCATATTGAATGTCTTTGTGTTTGAGATATTTTCTTACTCTTTCAGGATTTGCTTGAAGCATATCCATATGATTTTGGACATTTGTTTGGAGTATTTCTTTGGTTTTAGGTGATTTTTTAACGGATAAGCCTTACTTTAGGTCACAATTAAGGTATTCGTCGGGGTTTCGTTCAGGAGAATAGGAGGGCAAATAGAATAGTTCTATCGTATCTTTATTTTCATCTATCCATTCTTTTACAATCTTGCTGTGATGAACCCTGAGGTTGTCCAAAATCAGATATACCTTTCTTGACGATGATTTGATGAGTTGTTGCATAAACTCAATAAATCTGTCTGCATTCATTGTATCGGAATAGATCATAAACTGAACTTTTCCTTGATTGGTTATGGCCGATACCATATTGACAGAAAACTTCTTGGACATGCTTTTCTTTACGGGGGTTTTACCCTTGGGAGCGTAACTTCTGCCATGATTGCACTGATTCCTTACACCCGTCTCAGCGCCCCAATATATCTCAGCATTTTCTTTTTTTGCCAGTTCTTTGATTTTGGGATATTCTTTATCCAACCATTGCTGAACCTTTTTGGGGCATTGCTCATAAGCCTTCTTCTTGGGCTTTTGAGAGGTAAACCCCCATTTACGCAAATAGTCACCCATTGTCGTTATCGCAAGGATAACTCCAAACTCTCGTTCCACTAACTCCTTCACCGCTTTACGTGTCCACAAGGCAAATTCCAATTTTAATTGTTCAAGCATCTTATCTACTATCATCTTCTGAATAGCAAGCTCCTGCTCTTTACTTAATAGTTTCTTATCCTCAGACTTGACTCCTTTCTTTTTGGAAATAAGCCCTTTTAGACCGTTTTGCTGAAAATCACTCCACCACTCTGTAATTGTTGCTGGTCTAACCCCTATTATTTCTGCTACTTCTTTCTTCTTCCTGATTGTATCAGTTGAATTGCCTGCTTACGAAATGCTAATCTTTCAGGCTCTGCCAATTTGCGAAAATCTGTTTTTTTTCATAAGGTAAATATACGAAATAATTTCGATATATTATCGTTTTGTTGATAAGATTATCAATAAAGTTCTGCACCTCTTTTTTGAGGGCTTCTGGAAGTTCAGCAATTTGTTGATATAGCAAGGCATTTTCCATTTTTGATTTTATCTTATCTATCAAATATACAAAAATATTATCAATGTAGTTTAAATAGGCTCTCTATTACATTTATTCAGAAATAACTATGAACTTATATCTTAAATAAAATCTTTTGTGAGAGCTTTGCGCCCTTTACGGTTTTATTATTATCAAATCTGGTCGGATTACTTAACTTAGCCTTTCTCTTTTACTCAATTTTTCTGCTAAAACAGTTCCTACCATGAGTTGGAGTGTGTGATAAATCATCAGAGGCATGAGAATGATGCCTACTGAAGAACTACCTTTAAAAAGTACATTAGACATGACAGTACCGTGTACTAATGATTTTTTAGAGCCACAGAAAGCAGCTGTAATTCTATCTTCCATAGAGAAGTTGAGTGTTTTTCCGATACGCATAACTCCAAAATAAAACATAAAAAATAGTCCTAACATGGATGCACTCAAAATGAACAAAGATGAATAATCCAATAGTGCGAATAAATCTTTTTCGAAAGACTCGCTAAATGAGCGATATACGATTAAAATAATAATTGCCTGATCAAAGATTTTAATTCTTTTGCCTTGCGTTTTTATCCATTTCGCAAAGAAACGATGTAAAAACAGACCCAAACCTACCGGAATGACTACTTGTATGATTAAGTCTAAAATAGCACTACTTAAATCTTGACCGCCATCTGTTTTGGTATTGATAAAAACCTCCACGATAATTGGTGTCATAAACACGCCTATCAGACTAGAAATGCTGGCATTAAAAATGGCAGCGGGAAGATTACCTTTGGCAATAGAAACCATGACCACAGAAGATGAAACAGTAGATGGAAGAGCAGCCAAAAAGAAGATACCCGTCCATATTGTATTATCGGGATCAGGACTTATAAAAGAGTGAAGTGTCCAAATAATCAATGGAAATAAAACAAATGAACTTCCTTGAACTAAAATGTGTAGAGGAATATTTCTTAAACCTTCTTTCAACTCTTCCATACTCAAGCCCAATCCGTAAAAAAAGAAGATGAAACTAACTCCAATGTTAGAAATGGATTTTAGCGGGAAAGGTGAAGAGTCATCAGAACCCCAGGTAGGTTTGAGATAAGCGACAAGTACGAAAAGCAATAGTGAAGTAATAAAACCATCTATACCAAAAGATGCGAGTCGTTTTCTCAAGACTTGAAATTTACTTGTTTTATTCATCGTTACAAAAATAATCCTTTAAAAATGAAAGTGCAGGCATTTCAAATCTAATAATAGTTTTATAAACAACAGTTGTATATATGCCTGTTATCATTACTTAAATTGAAAACAAATGAACACTATTGTAGTTATTGAATATATCTGATAAAATTAGTGTGAATGAAGAGAGGGTTTTAACACGATAATGCATTGAATGTTACGCTTTTTATCAATATGTTATAAATATTGTTTAATCTATCTTTAACACGTATTCATTAGAAATAAAAAGATAAATTGTTACTTTTGCAAAAATTTTTAAACCATATTCAAAATGTCAGAAAATTATAGAGTTCCTGAAGGTGTTAAAATAACCGGTTCTTTTCAGCCGGGTTTTGATAATATCTTGACACCTGAAGCCTTAGAATTTGTTGTAGGACTTCACAGAAAATTTAATGCTAGAAGAAAAGATTTATTACAAGCGAGAGTTGAGCGTCAAAAGACCTTAGACCAAGGTGTACTTCCTGACTTTTTGCCGGAAACCAAATCTATTCGTGATGGTAAATGGACTGTAGCTCCTTGTCCTGCTGATATTCAAGATAGAAGAGTTGAGATCACCGGCCCTGTTGACCGTAAGATGATTATCAATGCTTTGAACTCTGGTGCAAAGGTTTTTATGGCAGATTTAGAAGATGCTAATTCACCGACGTGGGAAAACAATATAGAAGGTCAAATTAACTTGATTGATGCTAACTTGAAAACGATTTCTTTAGAAGATAAAGCAAGAGGTAAAAGCTATCAATTAAATGATGAAACAGCCGTTCTTTTTGTACGTCCGAGAGGATGGCACATGGAAGAAAAAAATGTTACAGTAGATGGTGAACCCATGTCAGCATCTATTTGGGACTTCGGTTTGTATTTCTTCCACAATGTGGCTATTAGATTAAAAAACGACAGTGGTCTATATTTATATCTTCCAAAAATGGAGCATCATCTTGAAGCAAGATTATGGAATGATATCTTTATTTTAGCTCAAAGCCAATTAAATGTTCCATTGGGAACTATTAAAGGAACTGTTTTGATAGAAACAATCATGGCTACATTCCAATTAAATGAAATCTTATTTGAATTGAGAGACCATTCCGCAGGTCTAAACTGTGGTCGTTGGGACTACCTGTTCTCATACATTAAGAGATTAGTAAATAATACAGAGTTCTTGATTCCGGACAGAGCTCAAGTCGGTATGACTTCTCCATTTATGAAAGCTTATACTGAATTGGTGATTCAAACTTGCCACAAACGTGAAGCATTCGCAATGGGTGGTATGGCAGCGCAAATTCCTATCAAAGGCGATGATGCAGCTAACAATATCGCATTGGAAAAAGTACGTGCAGACAAAGAGAGAGAAGCGAAAGCAGGACATGATGGTACTTGGGTGGCACACCCTGGATTGGTCGCAGTAGCATTGGGAGAGTTTAACAAATACATGCCTACTCCTAATCAAATCCACGTGAAAAGAGAAGATGTAAGCGTAACCGCTTCTGATCTCCTTGAAATTCCAAAAGGAACTATTACATTAGAAGGTCTAAAAACCAATATTGATGTAGGTATCAGATATATGGAAGCATGGTTGAGAGGAAATGGCTGTGTTCCTATCAATAACTTGATGGAAGATGCTGCAACTGCTGAAATTTCAAGAACACAAGTTTGGCAATGGGTCAATCATCCAAAAGCAATTATGACTGATGGCACAAAAGTGACCAAAGAATTAGTGGAAAAATTAATCGATGAGCAAAAAGTAGCATATAAACAACAATATGGTGCAGATTATGCAAATACCAAATTTGATTTGGCGATTGAACTTTTTGCAAAAATGAGTTTGTCTGAAAAATTAGAAGAATTCTTGACCTTGGAGGCATACAAATTCATATAAAAATAGAAAAAATTTATTTATTTATAATATCAAATTATTTATGGGAAACTCACAATCCGTTTATACTTCAGCACTTGATAAAGTGAAGGAGCTAAAAGCAAAATTTGGCGAAAATTGGAATAATATTGTTCCTGAAGATGCCGCTCGTATGATCGTTCAAAATCGTTTTAGAACAGGTCTTGATATCGCAAGATACACCGCTGCTATTATGCGTAAAGACATGGCAGAATACGATGCTGATCATTCTAAATATACTCAATCTTTGGGGTGCTGGCATGGATTTATTGCACAACAAAAAATGATTGCAGTAAAAAAACAAAGACAAACTACTGATAAAACTTATATCTATCTTTCCGGATGGATGGTAGCAGCTTTGCGTTCTGAATTTGGTCCGCTTCCTGACCAATCTATGCACGAAAAAACGGTAGTTCCTGCGGTTATCGAAGAAATCTACCAATTTTTGAGACAAGCTGACGCAGTAGAACTAAACGATCTTTTCCGTCGTAAAGAATTGGGAGAAGATGTTCAAGATCAAATCGATAATTTCCAAACTCACGTAGTTCCAATAATCGCTGATATTGACGCTGGTTTTGGTAATGCAGAAGCTACATATTTGTTAGCTAAAAAAATGATTGAAGCAGGTGCATGCGCTCTTCAAATTGAAAACCAAGTATCAGATGCAAAACAATGTGGTCACCAAGATGGTAAAGTAACAGTTCCGCATGAAGAATTTCATGGCAAATTAAACGCTTTGCGTTATGCATTTTTGGAATTAGGTGTTGATGACGGTATCATCGTTGCACGTACAGACTCAGAGGGAGCCAGTTTGACTCAAGCAGTTCCTGTTTCTCACAATGAAAACGATGCAGCAGCAAAATATATCAGTTTCTTGAAAACAGAAGAAATCAATATCGCTGATGCGAAAGATAATGAAGTACTTATCAAAAGAGATGGCAAACTTCATCGACCTTCACGTTTGGCAAATGGTTTGTATGAATTTGCTCCCGGTACTAACATCGACCGTATCGTATTTGACTGTGTTGGTGCTTTAAAAGCCGGTGCTGACTTGTTGTGGATTGAAACTCCGGTTCCTTCTTTGAAACAAATTGCACTCATGGTAAATAGAATCAAAGAACAAGTTCCTAACGCTAAATTGGTTTACAACAACTCTCCATCATTTAACTGGACTTTAAACTTCCGTCAACAAGCTTATGATGCAATGAAAGAAGCAGGAGAAGATGTATCTGCTTACGATCGTGCTGACTTGATGAATGTAAAATATGATGATACTGAACTTTGTAGAAGAGCTGATGACAAGATCCGTACTTTCCAAGCTGACTCAGCTCGTGAAGCAGGGATTTTCCACCACTTGATTACATTGCCTACTTATCATACCAATGCATTGAGAATGAACGATCTTTCTGAAGGTTACTTCGGTGAAGAAGGTATGCTTGCTTACGTTAAAAACATCCAACGTCAAGAAATCCGTAAAGGTGTAGCTGCTGTTAGACACCAACGTATGGCCGGTTCTGATATGGGTGATGATCACAAAGAGTTCTTCTCCGGTGAGCATGCACTTAAAGCAGGTGGTTCTAAAAATACTTCTAACCAATTCTAATCATAGATTAGTTAGTATAAAAAAGGGTCATCCAATTGGATGACCCTTTTTTTTGTTATTCTATAAACAGTTCTGATGAAATATAATCAGCCCACAAACGACCACTATTTGTCAATATAAATTGATATCCATATTGTTTAACCTTTTCTTCCTTGACAAAAATTTGTACATTTTCTAAAAAAGATTGATATAGCTTTTCTCCAAATATTTTCCCTAATTCCCCGCTATTTATACCTTCCTTTAATCGAAGTCTTGTCATAATCCATTCATTATACCGGTCGTGTGAAGTCAATATCTCTTTTTCACAAGGTATTTCTCCGTTTTTTAATGAATGGATATATTTGATATTATTAGAGATATTCCAATATCTACTTTGTCCATCATAACTATGTGCAGACGGTCCTATTCCCAAGTATTTTTCACCATGCCAGTAACTACTATTGTGAACTGCCTCATAACCCGGTGCAGCAAAGTTGGAGATTTCGTATTGATGATAGCCCAATGATGGCATAAAGTCCATGAGCCAAGACATTTCTTTGACCACTTTTTCATCTATAATAGGAGCTTTCTTTTTCCGTTTGATTAAATGATAAAGAGGTGTGTTGAGTTCTACGGTTAATGCATATACAGAAATATGATTGACATCCATTTGTGTCAATTTTCTGATATCACTTTCTAATCTTGTAATTCCGGATGTAGGAATGCCGAAAATCAAGTCGGTCGATACTTCTAAGCCGATATCTTTTGCGTGCGAAATACTATTATAAGCCCTTTTGCTGTCGTGTACCCGATTGAGATAGGCTAAATCTAAGTCATCAAAAGATTGTACACCTATGCTGAGTCTGTCTATTTTTGATTGGGAAATTGTTTGGATAAAATCTCTGTCTATATCGTCAGGGTTCGCTTCAAGAGTTACTTCTTTTAGTAGTGATAAATCAAAGTTTTTTTCCAAACTTTGCCAAATGTCGCCTAATTCTTCTGCATTTAATAAAGATGGAGTGCCACCACCAAAATATACGGAACTGATTTCCGTTTTACTTCCAAAGAATTCTTTCTGTAATTCGATTTCACGTATGATAGCTTGTATCATATCTTTACGATAACTATCAAAAGTGGTAGAAAAGTGAAAATTGCAATAGTGACATGCTTGTTTACAAAAAGGAATATGGATATAAATACCGGACATCAGAAAATAAAATCAAAATTAAGGAAACCTAAGCGATAGATAGATTGAAAAGGTATATTTCTTACATATTGTTTTATTTCTTTGCTATTCATCTTTTGTATAGTGCCGATAATGATTATTGGCTAAAAATAAAAAGTGATTCCAAGCTCAAAAACTTTGGGATTCCTTCTATGAAAAATTTTAATTCTGCCCAAAAGAGAGCCTTGTTCATAGAGCAGACTTTAAATGATTTGCATCAGAAGATGTATTTAAGTGCGTCGGCAGATTCGATTTGGTTAGTGGTAAATGACACCATGTATTTACAATTATTCATAGGTGAAAAGTATCACATATCGGTTGCTATGCCTGAGGTGGTCGAAAAAAATAAGAAGTCGGCAAAAGATATCACTACTGAAAATATAGAACAAACAAACATGCAATTAGAAAGGCGTTTGCTTTATTTACAGGAAAATGGCTATCCTTTTGCTGAAATTTATTGGGATACACTCAGTTTTGACAGCTTGTCTATTAAAATGAATGCCCACTTGGAAAAAGGCCCTTTGATTCTCTATGATAGTTTAAAAAACAGAGAAAATGGGAAAATTTCTACTTCCTTTCTAAAATCCTATCTTGGTATTAAAAAAGAAATGCCTTATAAAGAATCACTTTTAATGGAGAGTGACCAATTGTTACGCAAACTTCCATTTGTGACTTATATAAGACCGCCCAATATAAATTTCCGGGGCGATAAAGCCACTTTTAACGTTTATCTTGCTCAAAAGAAAGTTAGTAAATTTGATTTTCTAATCGGTTTGTTGCCTAATAACAATGCAACAGGTAAAGTGCTTATTACCGGAGAAGCCCGTCTGCAATTGCAAAATGCTTTTAAAAGAGGAGAAGAAATATTTTTGGAATGGAAGAGAATACAACCGAGTTCTCAGTCACTTCAACTCAAATTTAATTATCCCTATATCCTCAACTCACCCATTGGTGCGGCGGCTTCATTTAATCTTGATAAAAGAGACTCTACTTTTTTGGATGTTAATTGGACTTTGGGAATCCCTTTTCGAACCAAAGCAAATAACTATATCAAAGCATATATCGAAAATACTCAAACGATTGTCTTGAAAACGGATACTTTGGCAGTTAAAAATAGAAGAGCATTGCCCACTATTCAAGATGTGAATACACTTTTATATGGCTTTGAAGCCTATTTTGAAAATCTTGATTATTTGTTTAACCCGAGAAGAGGAGTAGAAGTCTCTACCAGTATCCAAGTGGGTACGAGAAAAATAAAACCTGATGGAAAAATCATTTCGATGAGTGAGCCGTTTAATACTTTATATGATACTGTTAAGTTAAAATCACTTCAGATACTTTTAAGAGCATCCATGAATGCGTACGTCAAATTGTCAGCAAGACAAGTCATGAAAATAGGTCTAAAAGCCGCTTCAAAAATTAACGGCGGTATTCTCGATAACGAAATGTTTAGAATAGGTGGAGCTAATTTATTGAGAGGTTTTGACGAAGAATCTATCTTTACACAACATTATGCTGTTATGACAGCAGAATATCGCTTTATTTTACAGCAAA
Source organism: Chitinophagales bacterium (assembly GCA_023957215.1). GTDB lineage: Bacteria > Bacteroidota > Bacteroidia > Chitinophagales > JADIYW01 > JAMLHH01. Next base: position 20,562 of record JAMLHH010000003.1, on the reverse strand, counting down.
ATTCCTACTTATATACTTTCTTTGATGCAGGATTTGTATCGAGAAGATTTGAAGATAAAATGAGAAGTGATTATCCCTTTGGATTTGGTGCCGGAATCGCCTTTGAAACAAAAGCGGGTATCTTTGGAGTGAGTTATGCAGTGGGAAGACAACAGAAAAATCCTATTGAATTTAAAAATTCAAAAATCCACTTCGGATATGTCAATATTTTTTAAAAAACTCTTATTGGTATGGATAGTTGCTTGCTCATCTCTTACAATGAGTGCAAAAATGGAATTTAGTCCGGCATTTCAAGATTCGTTTGTTGTGAATAACTCGTCTGCTACTCAGATAGAGCTTATTCATTCCCGTGTTAATGGTGTCAATATTATTGAAAACCCACAATGGGACGTACAGCAAATCAAGATAAAACAACCTTTACATTACGAGGCTTTTATCATGTTGTCTATTGCCATTATTTTTATTATCCTAAAGTTTTTGTATCCGACTTATTTAAAAAATAATATTGAATCTATCGTCAAGTTTAAAAACTTTGAAACACTGTACAAGAGCCGGAAATATACTGATTTATTACCTATTACCTTATTGTTTATAGTACGAAGCTTGTCTTTGACTGCCATTATATTTTATATAACGGATAGTCTGTCACATACCTTTAAATTTTCTACCTTGTTTGAATTTGTCAATCTTTTTGTTGTTATCAATATCTTCTTTTTATGCATTTCTTTTCTTGAATTTTTCACACAGGCTGTTTTGGGAATGGAGCAACTTTTTAAGCCATATTTCACCCAATATATTATCATCACCACATGGTTTTGGCTTCTGATAAGTTTGATATTTTTGATATTGAGTATCAATGGTTTTTTAATAAGTAAAACAGTTATTCTATACATTTCGGGAATATCTGTTACCTTATTGACACTTATGGCCGTTTATCGGAGTAAAAAATTAGGAAATGATGAAGTAGATATCAACTTTATTAGTTTTATTTTGTACATTTGCACTTTCAAAATTATACCCTATTTATTGATTCTTAAATATTTGAGTATAAATAGGTGGATGCTTTAGATAGAAAAAGGGATAAGGAATTATGCAAGTAAAGAGTAGTACAATAGCTTTATTAAAACCTGTAAAATCTATTTTAATTTCCCAACCTGCGCCGGAGAATGGTAAGTCGCCGTTTATAGATTTAGGAAATGATTATAATCTGAAAGTGGACTTTAGACCTTTTATTCACGTAGAAAGTTTAAGTTCAAAGGAATTTAGAAAGTTAAGAGTATATATAGATGAGTTTTCGTCTATTATTCTGACGAGTAAAACGGCTGTTGATCATTTCTTTAGCATATCGGAAGAAATGCGTGTCAAGATTTCTGAAAAGACAAAATATTTTTGTCTGAATGAAACAATCGCCCTCTATTTACAAAAGTTTATTCAATATCGTAAAAGAAGAGTCTTTGTCGGTAACGGCAAGTTAGATAAGTTGATAGAACTCATTAAAAAGCAAGAAGAGAAAAACAAGAGTAAATATCTTTTACCATGCTCTGATGCCAGAGACCAAGGTACAATAGATATGTTTACCAAGGCAAAAATTAACTTCACAGAGGCGGTCATGTATAAAACCGTAGTGTCAGATTTGTCAGATTTGAGAGATATTAAATACGATATACTTGTTTTCTTTAGCCCGACCGGTATCTTGTCTTTATTTGATAATTTCCCTGATTTCGTTCAAGGAGAAACCCGAATAGCCGTTTTCGGAAATACAACTGCTGATGCTGCACGTGAGCGAGGTCTGCGATTGGATATTGTCGCCCCATCACCTGAACATCCTTCTATGGTGGGAGCTGTAAAATCTTACGTAGAACAAGCAAATGTTGGAAAATAATTGTTTAACTTGTCATCATTGATTAGAAAAGATGACGAGATTCTTAAATCAACGCATAAAGTCGAATACCTTAATTAACCTGATTCTTATCTTGGTCGGGTGCTTTTGTGGTCAAAACTTGATGGGGCAGGTTTCCTTTAATAGCACTCATACTTCAATCTGGAATAGGCAATTTGAACAGCCGGCTTTCGTAGGTGTCAATTCTGTATGGAGAACCGTGGTTACATATAGAAGTCAATGGACTAAATTAGAAGGTGCTCCTCAAACTTTTTATTTGGGTTCTGATATAAAATTGCCACTTAAAAATATAGGTGGCGGTATATTCATTTCACATGATAGGGTAGGTGCCACTGCATTCACAAACGCAAAATTGGCATTGTCATATTCCAAACATTTTCAAAAATCATTTCTTAGTGCAGGAGTAAATTTTGGAATGGTCAACATGATGTTAAATGGTAACAAAATAACAACTCCTTCCAGCAATGTAGGTGTTCAAGATCCTTTGTTGGGTGAGGGTAAAGAGTCGGGTGTGAGACCTGACATCGGCTTGGGGATGGCTTATGTTCATCCTATTTTTGAAATAGATGCATTTGTAAATAATGTTGCCAATTTTATTACAACCTTGGATGGAGATAGTAAAGAACTTAACCTGACTTTCGGACGGCTGATGGGTATAAGTACACAGTTCAATTTAGCAATGGGTTCATCCCCTTTTGTGTTAAATCCGGTGGTTTTAATGAAAACCGATTTTAATAAATATCAAATAGATGCTTTTTTAACAACAACTTACGAAAAAAAATATACTTTTGGACTTGGATACAGAGGTTATAATAAAAATAGCTCTGAATCGTTAATTATTTTGTCGAGACTAAGTATAATAGATAATCTTTTTGTATCTTATAGTTATGATATGAGTTTAAATAAATTGAAAAATGTTAATAAAGGGTCACATGAGTTATCGTTGGAATATAATTTACCTATAAATTACATTTCTAATAAGAGTAAAGTTATCAACCATCCAAGATTTCTTTAAAAAATATGTTAAAGACATTTAGATAAGGTTAAATTCAATTGAAATTTTCTATAACTTTGACCTTTCATACTTAAAACGAACAAACGAAAATTAAAAAGATGAATAGAAAAAAATTTTTAATTATTGCTACATTTTTAGCTCTGCTTATTAGCTGTAACAAGAAAAGCGGATTAGAAGGTCAGTTAGTAGGTGCTACTGATAGACCCAAATGGGACAATAAAATGATGCCTTACGGTATGGTTTATATTCCTTCGGGTACTTTTCACACCGGTTCATCTGATCAAGATATCGTTTATTCGTTGCAAGCTCCCACCAAACAGATATCTATTTCAGGCTTCTTCATGGATGAAACAGAAATAACCAATAATGAATACAGACAATTTACAGACTGGGTGAGAGACTCTATCGCACACATGATGATAGGTGGAGATCATCTAACTTCTAATGAGAATGGCGAACAACATATTAATTGGGATATGCCTATTGACTGGTCAGAAGATGGTGAAGATGCACAGCAAGTCAATGAATTGTTTTATGCGCCTGAAGACAGATTGTATGGTAGAAGAGAATTAGATCCTTCCAAATTAACTTATGAATACAAATGGATGAAGTGGCGTGAAATGGCTACTGATCCGGATGCTATGAACATGGAAAACAGAAAATCTCGTTCATCTTTTATGGAAAAGAATACCGTATATATTTGGCCGGATGAGAATGTCTGGATTAGAGATTTTACATATTCTTTTAATGAACCTATGACAATATCTTATTATACGCATCCGGCTAATGACGATTAACCGGTCGTAGGAGTCAATTGGAATCAAGCAAACGCCTTCTCCTATTGGAGGACGTCATTGTGGACTTCTTTCAAACAAAAGAAAGGAGAAGCATTTCCTGAAGAATTTAGGCTTCCATTTGAACACGAGTGGGAATATGCCGCAAGAGGTGGAAGGCAATTGTCTCCTTATCCTTGGGGGGGGCCTTATATAAGAAATACAAAAGGTTGCCTATTGGCTAACTTCAAACCGGGTAGAGGTAATTATCCGGAAGATGGCGGAATGTACACTGTTCCTGCAAAATCTTACTGGCCGAATGATTACGGTTTGTATAATATGGCAGGTAATGTATCAGAATGGACACTTTCATCATTTGCTGAAAATTCTTATGCTTTTATGCATGATATGAATCCTGATATTCGTTATGATGCTAAAAAAGACGATCCTATTACTATGAAGAGAAAAGTGATAAGAGGCGGTTCATGGAAAGATATCGCTTATTTCTTACAAACAAGCACAAGAGACTGGGAGTTTCAAGACAGTGCAAAATCTTATATCGGATTTAGAAATGTGATGCCTTACTTGGGTAGATCATTGAATGATTTTAGATAAAAACAAAACTTAATTTTAAACAATACTTTTAACTAACTTTTTAAACAATTAATTTATGGCTTCTTTTGTTGAATCACCAGCGTTTAAAACCGCAAAAAACTTCCTTTTTGGAGTAGGTGCATCAGTGGTAATTATTGGTGCATGGGCTAAATTGACTCACCAACCTTGGGCAAATATGGCTCTTACAGTTGGTTTGGGTACAGAGGCATTTATTTTTGCCCTCTCCGGATTTGTCCCGCCTGAGAAAGATTATTATTGGGAACGTATTATTCCGGGATTGGATTTGGCCGGAGATAGAATTGAAGGTATCGATTTATTTTCAGGAGTCGGCAAACCTGCGACAAAACAAACTACCAGTGCGACTGCGAGTTTGGACAAAATGTTGGAAGAAGCAAAATTGGACAAATCTACAATAAACAAACTTGGAGACAGCTTTGCTAAATTAAATGAAAGTGTAAATTCCCTTTCAACTATTGCATCTGCTAGCATCTCTACTGAGCAATTTGCAGAACAAACAAGATTGGCTACAAAAAGAGTAACTGACGAAGCTGAGTTAGCTTCAAAACAAATTGCAGAACAAGCTAAAGAAGTGAACCAAATGTTAGCTGAGCAAACTAAACAGGTTACTCAAGTGATGGATACTTTATCTCAGAATATAGACAACCTTAATAAGGTATATGGTAATATGCTATCAGCAATGAAAGCGTAATCTATTTTTAAGTTGTAAAGAAAAATAGAATACTATGGGAATTCCTAAGGATAACCGGCAGCAGATGATTAATATGATGTATATCATATTGACAGCCATGCTTGCCTTAAACGTATCAGCCGAACTATTAAATGCTTTTTCTTTAATCAATAAGAGTCTGCTTAAGTCTTCTACAACAATTGATGAAAGAACTAAGAATATTTATAATAGCTTCGCTGCAAAACAGGCTAAAGAACCTGGTAATCAAAATGTGATTAAATACTATAATAAGGCCAAAGAAGTGAAAGATATAACTGATAATGTTACCGGTTATATCGAAGATATTACTGCACAACTTGTACAAGAAGGCGGTGGTCCATCGGAAGAACTTCATGGAGATATGGAGAAACGCGATGATGTGGATTTATCCTCCAGATTTATGGTAGAAGGTATCGAACGAGGTAATGTCAAGGGGGGGAAGGGTTATGAACTTCAATCTAAAATTGAGGATGCATTGACTAAATTTTATGCCATGATTGAGCAACCTGCTGATAGAGAAAGAATAGTTGAGAACTGGCCTTTTAACGTTGATATTGAAGGTGATAAAGTACATATTCTTCCCAATCAGGCTCCTACCAAAAACAACGAAAAGAATCCTATTGCTGATCCCGCAAATGACTGGGTGAGAGAAAGTTTCTTACAAATTCCGGCGATTGCCTCTCAGACAATGCTTACTAAATATTTGACAGACATGAAAAATATCGGTCAAGAAATGGCAAGTTATATGTTTACAAAAGTTGGAACTGAAACTGATCTTGAAGTCGATGAAATCGTGTTTGATAAATTCCAAGCTAAAATTGTAGCGCCTTCTTCTTATGTAATGTTGGGCGAAACCTTTGAAGCTGAAATTTTCTTGGCAGCTTTTAACAGTAAGACTACAAATGTCAGTATGTCCGTCAATGGTGCAGGTTTACCTGTTAACTCTGATGGTGTCGGCGTATTTAGACGTGCTGCATCTTCTGTAGGAGAATTTCCTGTAACCGGTACTATCAATGTGAAAAATGATAGAACGAATGAAGTGAAAAGCTATAAGTTACCGGAATTCAAATATACAGTTGCCGCTCCTTTTGCAACTATCTCTCCAACTAAAATGAATGTTTTCTATATTGGTGTTGATAATCCTGTTGAAGTTTCAGCAGCCGGTGTAAGAGGTCAAGATTTGTCAGTTAGTATGTCAAGCGGTACAATTACAGGCAGTGGCGGAAAATACAATGTCAGAGTCTCTACCGCAGGATCTACGAAAGTAAATGTAAGTGGAAAAGGTAAGTTACTTGCTTCTTCAGAGTTTAGAGTGAAAATGATACCTGACCCTGTTGCTAAAGTAGGTGGTAAAGATGGTGGTAGAATCAAGACTGCTGAAATGAAAGTGCAAAATGGTTTGTCCGCTATCCTTGAAAACTTTGATTTTGATGCAAAATTTGAAGTAATTTCATATCAAGTAACATTTGTTCCAAAGAGACAGGATCCTGTTTCTGCTATTTGCTCAGGTCCTTATTTTAACTCACAGGTACAAGGCTTCCAAAGAGAGATGAAACCTGGAGATACTGTTTACTTTGAGGAAATTAGAGTGAAAGGGCCTGACGGCACTACAAGAAGAATACCTGGTATTGTCTTTACTTTGGCATAAAAAGAAAATAAAACAAACGTGAATGAAAAAGTTGATTTATAAATCTTTAATTGTAGGCTCATTAATTGGTTTCTCACATTCTGTTTTGAGAGCTCAGCAGCCTGAAATGGATGTAGTAGATGCAGATCAAATTGCTAATCAGGCATCTGCTAATACTAAGAATCAGAATGTCCCTGTTAATAATAATACAGGTACGGATAATTCGATCAATACTGAATTACAAACAATGCCGTGGGTGCAAGATTTGACCGGCCAGAGAATTGAATTACAACCTGATTATATAAGAGAGGCTGATGTGTTTTGGAAAAAAGAGATTTGGAGAGTGATAGATACAAGAGAAAAGATGAATCAACCTTTTGTTTATCCTAAGAAACCTTTGATTGACATCTTATTGGAAGCCGTCAAATCGGGAGACGTTCCTGTTTTTTCACCTAATGATGATGATTTCAAGACTCCGATTAATCCGGAAGATGCCCTTCAATTAACTTCCAAAAAATAACGATAGCGTGCTGCCAATCCTGATATTTTGATACCTACAGTTGTAGTTTAATTATACAAACAATAAGAAGTTTGGTATTTTAATAAACGTACTTCAACTATGCAGGTACGTATCTTGGGTATAGCTCCGGTAATGGATGATTATAGTGAGACAGGTGTTTTGAGAGGTGTCAAAGCTTTATTTTGGGTATTTATGCCTGATTTAAGAGCTAAGTTAGTGAAAACTGAAGCGTTTAATCCATTTCCTGATGGGGTGAGATTAACTTGGGATGATATTTTTACACAGAGACTTTTTAGTTCCGTCATCTATAAAGAAGATAACGTGAGAGACGAGAGAGTTAAAGATATTTGGGAGAACCCGATTGATCAACTATATGAGTCCGAAAGAATCAAGGAAAAAATATTCAACTTTGAACATGATTTGTGGGAATATTAATCACAATGAATTTTAAAAGTTATTGTAATAGGCTGTCTGAATAGGCAGTCTATTTTTTTGTCTATATGTTTATTTCTAATCCATCGTAAGCGATATGTACGTTCTTAGGCAAAAGATGACTTACTTCTTCATGTAATCCCATATTATGACCTATATGTATCAAATATGCTTTCTCAGGTCTTACTCTATCTATTACTTCAAGAGCCTCTCCAAGACTAAAATGTGAATAATGTTTCTCTTTACGGAGGGCGTTGATTGCTAAAACTTTTACACCTTTCAGTTTATCGTAAGATTCTTCTGAAATAAAATTAGCATCAGTGATATAAGCAAAATCATTTATTCTGAATGCTAAAACCGGTAAATCTTTATGCAAGACCCGAATGGGGATCCATAAAGTGTGACCGATATTGAAAGGGGTTTCGTCTAAGTGATGCATATTGATTTGAGGGATACCTGGATACCCTTTGCCCTGAAAAATGTATGGGTAGGCCATTTCCAAGGACTCCTTTACGTAATCTTCAGCATAAACTTCTATATCTTTTTTGTGAAAGAAATTTACAGGTCTAATGTCATCCAATCCACCTACATGATCTTTGTGGTGATGTGTAAATACCACAGCATCAATATCATCTAAGCGGTTGTTGAGCATTTGTTGTCGAAAATCCGGACCGGTGTCGATAACTATCTTTTCCGTCCCTGTATCAATGTAAGCGGAAGTTCTTAATCTTTTATCTTTTTTATTATTTGAACTACAAACTACGCATTTGCAACCTATAACCGGAACGCCGGTAGATGTTCCTGTACCTAAAAAAATAACTTTCAACTTTCCTCTTTTTGAAGTAATGAAAAATAAAAGCTTTTGAGTCTGACATCATCGAATAATGCTTTGTCAATTTCCAAGTCTTGCAAAATTTCTATCAAACTGTTCATTCTAGCTTCTATATCGAAAAACCTATTAATCACTACTACTTTTTTATCTCTTAAAACACAATATCCTGATTGAAAGTGACCTTTTTCATAACGAATAACATATTCATTAAGTTTAAAAATAGATTCTAATTTTTGTAGGTTACTGTTATTGTACTTCAATATCATTTGTTTATTCCTTCTAATTGACGTTCTAATTTAAACATTATATCTCTTAATCTTGCTGCTTCCATAAAATCCATCTTTGCGGCAGCTTTCTTCATTTCCTTTTTTACCTTTTGTATTTCATCCTTCAATATATCTTGCGATACGTATTCAGTTTTAGGTTCTGCAACTATAGATATATCGTCATATTGTTTTGCGCTTTTTTTATTCTCATCTCGAATATCTAAAATAGTACTTTTCTGTAAAATTTCTTCTCTTGACTTATAGACTGTTTTTGGAGTAATATTATGTTCAATATTGTATTTAATTTGTTTTTCTCTTCTACGATTGGTCTCGTCTATTGTTCGTTGCATAGAACCGGTAATTTTGTCTGCATACATAATGACCAAACCGTTTTGATTTCTTGCAGCTCTTCCAGCTGTTTGAGTTAAAGAACGAGTGTCTCTTAAAAAACCTTCTTTGTCAGCATCTGTGATGGCTACCAAAGATACCTCCGGCAAGTCTAATCCTTCTCTTAATAAATTGACACCTATAATGACGTCTATTTCACCAAGACGTAAGCTTTGTATGATTTCCACACGTTCCATCGTGTCTATATCCGAATGTATATATTTGCACTTTACACCTACTTTTAGAAAAAACTTTGACAGCTCTTCTGCCATTCTTTTGGTAAGAGTTGTCACTAAGACACGTTCACTTTTTTCTACTCTGATTCTGATTTCATTGAGTAGGTCATCTACTTGATTTGCACAAGGTCTCACATCAATTGGCGGATCGAGAAGCCCGGTAGGTCTTACTACCTGTTCGACAAAAACGCCTTTTGTTTTATTTAGTTCATAATCACCCGGAGTGGCACTGACATAAATCGTTTGGTTGGTCAAACTTTCAAACTCATTGAAATTTAGAGGTCTGTTATCAATAGCACTTGGTAATCTGAAACCATACTCTACCAAGTTTAGTTTTCTCGATCGGTCTCCTCCGTACATAGCTCCTATTTGAGGAATCGTTACGTGGCTTTCGTCTATTACCAATAAGTAATCATCCGGAAAATAATCTAATAAACAAAAAGGCCTGTCACCTCTTTTTCTCCTATCAAAGAAGCGAGAGTAGTTTTCAATACCTGAACAATAGCCCAATTCTTTTATCATCTCAATATCAAAATTGACACGTTCTTCTATACGTTTAGCTTCAAAAGTCTTATCTTCTTGTATGAAATATTTGATTTGTTCTTGGAGTTCGTCTTGAATTTCACGAATAATAGTAGGTAATTCATTTTTTGGTGCAATGTAGATGGAAGCGGGATAGATAGCTATATCTGTCATTGAAGAAATAAATTGACCGCTTAATGGATTAAAAAGTTCTATTGACTCAATTTCATCACCCCAAAATGTGACTCTAAAGGCATCATCGCTATATGCAAGATTAATTTCTACTTGATCTCCCAATACCCGGAATGTTCCTCTTGCGAAATCATCTGTCGTCCTTGAATATAGCAAGTTTACCAAATCAAATAAAAAAGTATTTCTACTCACTTGGTGTCCTACACTGATTCTGACAATCTGCTTTTTTATTTCAATAGGGTTTCCCAAGCCGTATATACATGATACGGAAGCAACGACCAAAACATCTCTTCTGCCTGACATCAGAGAAGAAGTTGTACTCAATCGCAGTTTTTCAATTTCCTGATTAATAGATAAATCTTTTTCAATGTAGGTATCAGTTGTAGGTAGATAGGCTTCCGGCTGATAATAATCATAATAGGAGACAAAGTATTCTATCTTGTTTTTTGGGAAAAACTCTTTAAATTCTGAATATAGTTGCGCTACTAAAGTTTTATTATGGGTCAATACCAAAGTCGGTCTTTGTAACTGCTCCACCACATTTGCAATTGTAAAGGTCTTACCCGATCCTGTAATGCCTAATAATACTTGCGCTTCCTCACCTTTGACGACACCATCAGTCAATTCTTGAATGGCGGCAGGTTGGTCTCCGGCAGGTTGATATTTAGATTCAATTTTAAAATTCATAAATAACCATGACAATATAATAAACTACTTAAACATAACATTGTTAAAAAAATTACATTTAAAATGCTATGCAAACATTTAATTTTTATTAGTTTTATGTAAAATTATCTAAAATGAATAAAGTCTTTACTTTCTTTTTAATCCTTACATTGACCTTCATTTTCAGCTTTTCCGAGGCACAGGAATATGAATGTACGATGAGGTACAGGGATAAAATATTCAATAGTGTGGGTATGGAGGGTAATGTATCTTTCGGACAATGGGTGACTTCCAATGGTGGGATTAGACCTCTCAGATATGATGTTTATTTTCCTAAAAATGATACTGCAACTTTACGACCATTGGTCATTTTATGGCATGGAGGAGCTTATTTGGATATGTTTACCAAGGAGAGTCCTGATATAGTGATGATGGCTAAAGATTTGGCAAGAATGGGCTATGTTGCTATTTCTCCTGATTATAGAGGGGTGAGGGATGTCATGGATATGTTTAATGATGACGGGCTTATCAAAGAAGTGGTTGGAAGTGCCATAGATGCCAATAGAGCTGTGTGTCACATCTTAGATCAAATAGAAAATGGGGGGAATCCTTATAGAATCAATAAGGATGAAATATTTGCAGGAGGGGTTTCCGGAGGTGCAGTGACCGGTTTGCATGCACTTCTTTTACCGAGTCTCGATGATTTGGGCGAACAATATGCAAAATGGGCGAGAGAAGTGGATAACGGCGAAGCAGATGAATTGATCAGTAATAAATTTTGTGGTCATAAAAATGCGATAAAAGGATTTATTAATATTTCTGGTGGAATTTTAGATACCAGTTTTATAAAACCTGTTCCTATTTCACATTTTTAAAGCATTCAGCAGAACTGCTGATAATATCGTACTTTTTAACTATGGTAAACCATTAGGCGGTATCACTTCTGCACCATCCTTATATGGTAGTAAACCGGTACATGAAAAGCTGTTAGAGTTAGGAATGCATTCTGAAGCTCTATTTTCTAAAGGTTTGGGTCATGTTCCTTTTATGAACTTAGATTTGGGAAGTATTCTTAAATATGGTTTGGGACTTATCAATGATGAGAATTATCAGTTAACAATGAAAGTTATTTCAGATTTCTTGTTTGACCAAATTACTTGTGAAAAAAGAGAAGTGACTCCGACCGGAATCAAAAATACCCGGTTTGCAGATTTATCCTTTTATCCCAATCCGATAGGTGATAATTTCCAAATCACAATGCCGGAAGCTAAAAGCTGGCAAGTACAGATTTTTGACTTATCAGGGAAAATGATTTTACAAAATAACTTTCAAGGTATTCGACATACGCAAACTACACAACAAATCCATGCAGGGCTATATGTTATTCAGGTTTTTGATGTAAATGCACCTGAAAAAGTTTTTACAGGTAAGATTACTAAATAAATTTCGATATAAAATAATGAATATGTGTAAAAGAATGCTTTTAAAGCGTTTAATACTCTTATTGATTGGGCTTGTTTTTTGTGATATATCCTTTGCCCAAAATGAAGAATGTAGTCAAAGGTATAGAAGTAAGGTTTTTTCTTCGATAGAGTTTCACGGCAATAAAGGTTTTAATGCTTGGACTAAATATCATGGAGGTCCGACTTTAAGATATGATGTGTATGCTCCTAAAGGTGATACTGCCACTCTTAGACCTTTGATAGTTTTATGGCATGGAGGAGCTTTTATAGATGCAGTGAAAAAACAGTCCGGATATTCTTGATTTGGCCAAATCTTTGGCGAAAATGGGCTATGTGGTGATTACACCTGATTATAGAGGTTTGCTGAATCTGAATGGTTTCCAAAAAGAAGAAGATTTGATAAAGGTTGTTGTGGAAGCCACTTTGGATGCCAATGATTTAGTTTGCCATGTCTTATCTCAAATAGATAATGGAAATCCATACAGAATCAATAAAAATGAAATGTTCGGTGGTGGTTCATCTGCCGGTAGTGTGATAGATCTGCATGGAATTTTCTTAAATAAAGCGGATGATTTAGGTGAGCAATTTGCCAAATGGGCAAGAGAAGTTGATGATGGAAGAATAGATGAAGTTTTGGCAGAAAAATTTTGTGGTTAAGGTAATGTTCTTAAAGGTTTCTTTAATATTTCAGGAGCATTAGTAGATACTAGTTTTATAAAACATACTGACGTAAAACTGCTTCATATTCATGGAACTCAAGACGATTTTGTGCCATTTGATTATGGCTCACCACTCTTTGGAGCAACTGCGGCTCCGGATATGTATGGTAGTAAGCGAATCCATGAAAAGTGTCTGATGGAAGGTATTGATTCTGAATTTATGATTTTTGAGGGGGGAGGACATGTTCCTTTTTTAAATTTGGATATTTCGGATCTGGTCAGTCAGGCCAATTTTATTGACAAAGAAAAATATGACCGTGTATTAAATGGAATTGCCGAATTTCTTTTTAAACAAGTGACTTGTGAAAAACAAGCTACACCAACAGCAATTAAAGATGTGAAAAAATTGGATGTGAATATTTATCCTAATCCCATTGAAAATGAGCTTCGCATCAATATGCCGGACGTTAAAAATTGGAATGTTGAAATTTATGATTTATCAGGGAAGTTAATTATTAAAAATAGCTATCTCGGAAGACAGATTGTACAAAATACTTCTCAAATTCCGACGGGAATTCATGTTGTCCAAATTTCAGATTTGCAAACGAATGAGGTCTATGTCGGTAAATTTATTAAGCAATAAGACGCTGAAATAATTTTATTCTAATCATATTTTTGCTAAATTTTCTTATAAGATAGTTTAAATCTGCATTTATTCTATTTTTGCAGACTCAAAATAGAATTGACAGAATATGAAATACAGCGAAATAGTTTCTATCACAGGAGTAGCAGGATTGAAAAGAATCATTGGACAGAGATCCAATGGATTGATAGTTTCAGATTTAGATGGAAATAACAAGAGATTTTTGTCGTCACGAAGATATCTTTTTTCTCCTCTTGAAAGCATTGCTATCTACACAATTAATGACAGTGTGCCTTTATTGGATATCTTGTTGAAAATGAAAGAAGAAGAGCCTGTAGATGTAAAATCTGATGAGAAAACTTTGAGGGGTTATATGTCTTCGGTACTTCCTGATTATGATGAAGACAAGGTTCATCTAACAGATATCAAGAAACTAATCAAATGGTTTTACATTCTTCAAGAACATGATTTGATTCAAGTTGCTGAAGAATCAAATCATGAATCTTCATCAGAAGAAAACATCGCAGAAGAGTAATTATTCTTCATATATTACTATCATGAAGATTAAAAAAAACCTTAAACTGACTATTGAAGTTGTAATAATTACAATGTCCTTTACTTCATGTATTAAGGATAACACAATTCAACTTCCGTCATTCAAAGATTTTTATTGCAATAAAGATATAGATGCAACAGTAGTAATTGATATAGATGGGAATCCTTATTCGACTGTCATCATAAAAAATAAGGAATATATGTTGAGCCATCTTAAAACTAATAGATATAATGATGGTACACCTATCGTGAATATTGAAGACGATACAGCTTGGGCTAATACTCGAGAGGGTGCTTGGTCATATCATCTCAATCAAGCTGATACTTATCCTAACGGATTTGCCAGTGTCCCGAAACTGTATAATTGGTATGTTGTTGAAACCGGAAAACTTTGTCCGGAAGGTTGGAGAGTACTTACAGATGCTGACAAGACTGAATATCTAATACTTATGCAAGCAGATATGAAAAAATATCTTTCATGTGGTGTAAGTCTTTCAAGCGAAATTACAGGTTGGAGGTCGAAAGATGGACAATTTAAACCTGATTCTGATTCATCTACTTTTGTTGAATCAGAATGGACATCCACCGAATTGATAGATAGTACTGCTTGGAGTAGAAGGTCGTTTTATGGTAGTGGAGTTAACCAAAGAGAATCTGAGCATAAAAATGCAGGTCTGACTTGTTCGTGCGTCAGGGATTTGTAACCAATTTAGGTATTTTTTAATTAATTTTAGCTAAATTACATTTAGTTAAATTAACTAATATGAAAAAGACTTTTGCCCTTTATCTTTCATTGATATTTGTAATTAATTCTTATGGTCAAGAACTACTCAAAGGAGCTTTTACTTATCAAGGATTTACCCGTACATATATTTACTATGTTCCTAAATCATACTCACCAGACAAGCCCACCTCTTTAATTGTTAATTTACATGGCTATTCATCAGATAATTTACAGCAGTTAATATATTCTAACTTTCAACCTATTGCTGATACTGCTGGATTTATAATGGTGTTACCACAAGGTACTCAAGAACCTGTTACAAAACTTAAATATTGGAATCCTAATTGGTATCCAAATGGTGTTGATGATGTTGGATTTATTGAAACAGTTATAGATACTATGTCTGCACATTTTAATATTGATCCAAATAGAGTGTATAGTACAGGGATATCCAATGGAGCTACGATGAGTATCTATTTGGCTTGTAAAAGTAATCGTTTTGCAGCAGTTGCTTCTGTAAGCGGTGGGATGTCCACCACTCCATTTTGCTATCCTGCTTATCCTATTCCCGTGATGTCTATTTTTGGAACTAAGGATCCGGTAGGGTCCTATTATGGTGACTTGTTTACAATTCCGGCAGTAGATCTTGTTTCTTTCTGGGTCAATGAAAATCAATGTAATCCTGAACCTATAACAAGACAAGTTCCTAATACTAATAAGTTTGATTTTTGTAATGCAGAACATCAGACTTATACAGGTGGAATAGATGGTCATACTGTTGAATTTTTCAAAGTAAAAAATGGTGGACATACGTGGCCCGGGTCTCCATTAGCTATTTCATCCAATGGAAATACTTGTATGGATTTTATTGCAAGTGAAGAAATATGGAGGTTTTTTAGACAACACTCCAGACCTGTTAGTGTTGCTACTTCAATCAAAGAAGGTGTTTTAAGTGATAACTTTGAAGTTTATCCCAATCCGTCAAGTTCTTCTTTTAATCTTCAATTCAAAAATATAGTGCATGGTACATATTCATTGTTAGATGTGAATGGTAAGACTATAAAAAATGGGCATATAGATAATTCTTCCATATCTATTAATGTTTCTGATATAGCAAAAGGTCTTTATTTGGTACAAATTATTTCACCGGAATTTTCCGGTGTGAAAAAAGTGATAGTTGGTCAATAGCACTTTCGCTTTTTAGAATATGTTTAATTAGTGCAGAGAATATAAGGATACGGGAATCTAATCGTAACTTTGCACTATGGATAAAAAAGGAATCATTTATCTCGTTCCTACACCTTTGTCACCGGAAGGTATTAGACAGACGGCTGCGATTGCACAGCCTGTAATTTCACATATTCGATATTTTATAGTGGAGAATATTCGTACTGCAAGACGGTTCTTAAAAGCTGTCGATGCAGACTTCCCGATTGATGACAGTGTGTTTTTAGAAATGGATAAACATGATGATTTTGAATTTGATGAAATGTTCTTGCAACATGCTGTTGAGGGGAAATATATCGGTGTTCTTTCAGAAGCCGGTTGCCCTGCTGTTGCAGACCCGGGCTCTAAAGTTGTTGCGGCAGCTCATCTTTGGGGAATTACCATCAAACCTTTGGTGGGTCCTAACTCTATGTTGATGGCGTTGATGTCATCCGGCTTTACGGGACAAAATTTTACTTTTCATGGATATTTACCTATCGAGACCAAAGAAAGGCGCAATTTGATATTGCAAATTGAGCGAGGAGCTGAAAAAGGTCAGACACATATTTTTATGGAGACTCCATATAGAAATAATAAATTGTTTGAAGATTTAATAAATTGGTTGAAACCGACTACTGAGCTATGCATCGCTTCCAATATTACGGCAAGTAATGAGCAAATACATACCCGATTGATTGCAGATTGGAAAAAAAGGAAACCGAATTTAAAAAAGATTCCGGTAGTATTTGTGATGGGTAAATCTGAAATAAAAAATACAAAATGATACTGATTGACGATATCTTAATAAGTGATGATATTATTGAGACACAATTCGTATGTGACTTGAACGCTTGTAAAGGAGCTTGCTGTGTGGAAGGCGATGGAGGAGCACCATTGGAAAAAGAAGAAATAGAAATTCTTCAACGTGACTTGGATAAAATACTACCTTACTTAACAGTTGAAGGTAAAAAGGTAATAGAAGAACAAGGTGTTTTTACTGTTGAGAAAGAGGATGAATATACCGGTTATGCTACACCGCTTATCAATGGTGGAGCTTGTGCTTTTGTCACATTTAGAAAAGACGGTACTGCGGCTTGTGGTATTGAGGATGCTTATAATGATGAGAAAATGAACTTTCGCAAACCGGTGAGTTGTCATTTATATCCTATTCGGGTAAAAAATTATGACAAAATGGTAGCTGTAAATTATGATGAATGGGACATCTGTAAAGCCGCATGCGTGTTGGGGAAAAGATTACAAATGCCCTTATATAAATTTGTGAAAGATGGTCTCATCAGAAAATTTGGTCAAGAATTTTATGATGTTTTGGAACAAGCGGCAAAAGCACATCTCGAAGAAAAAGCCAAGTAAGTAAAATTCTAAAATTTAAAATTCTATTATGATTGTTACACATATTCTATCCGATGAAATGCCGTTGGATGATAATGTGTTCTTTTCGATATATGGAGGCGATGCGCAATATCGAATTCTACATAAAGCTTTGTTTTTGAATAAAAATTCTCTTACTGATGAGTACAAGAAAAAATTTAAGGATGAAAGTATTGATTATAAGGAGATTCATTGGAGAGAAAACTATATTACACAATTCTTTATACTTATTAAAAGTTTGTTTCTTATCATAAAAATGAGATCGGATGTTATCGTTTTTCATACAACGACTTTTGTAAAAATTGCTCCTATCATAAAGTTATTGAAGATCAAAATCATATCTATTAACTACACCTCTATTGATACAACAAATGAAGA
Organism: Chitinophagales bacterium; assembly: GCA_023957215.1. GTDB lineage: Bacteria > Bacteroidota > Bacteroidia > Chitinophagales > JADIYW01 > JAMLHH01. Next base: position 2,835 of record JAMLHH010000003.1, on the reverse strand, counting down.
GCGAAAAAATAAACTTCGATATATTAGGAAACTTTCAAACTTTCAAATTTATCTTACTGCTGATCAATATAATTATTTTGAAAAACAACTTCGATTTAATTTAGATGCTAAAATACAGGTCTGTATAATATCTAAAAGCATTAATACCCTAAAATTTAGTCCAAATAAGGCGAAAAAATTGGAGGATTCATTTAAAATATTAATGTGGGGACGTTTTAATAGAGCTAACGACTTTCAAACTATTATTAGAGCGACTGCAATTATCGAAAGGCGTAAGTTGTTTAACTTTCATGTTTATTTAGCAGGTGATGGTGATACCTTTGAGGAATGCATAACATTAGTAAAGCAAATCGATATCGAACATCGTGTAACTTTCTTGGGAATGCTGTCTGAAAATGAGTTGATTCAAAATCTAAGAGATACTTATCTTTATGTACATTCTTCATTGAGTGAAACCATGAGTACTGCAATTATGCAAGCAATGTCTTGCGGAATATCTTGTTTGGTATCGGATATCCCGGGTAACAAAACGATTATTGAAGATGGAGTGAATGGCTGGCTTTTTAAAACCGGTGACGTGGAAGATTTGGCTAAGAAAATAGATGTTTTAATGGCACTACCCCAACAAGTGAATCAAATGTCAATTGTTTCAAGGACTTATGCCGTTGAAAACTTTAATATGAAAAAAGTGTTTGAAAGCTATTGCCGACTGTTTTAAATTTCTACAATTTGGGAAGTCTAAATGTTGTCACTTTTTTAAGTTATAAGTCAATACTATAAACTGCTTGGTAAAGCGAAACATTTTTTTTAATTTAATCACCAAAAGACTTATATTTGCGCCCTAACTTTTTATAACTGATTATATATTAATATGCAAGGTAAAGGATTCATTAAAGTCATTGCGCTTTTGTTGCTTGCTATCTGCTCATACCAATTACTTTTTACTTGGAAAGCTAACCAAATCGAAAGCCAAGCTATTGCTCTCGCCGAAGAGAGAATTCCTTCGGAAAACCCAGAAACTCTTTATCCAAACGACCTTGTCCAACAGTTCTTGTATAAAGACTCTATTCACAAAGCGAGGATAGAATACAAAAACAGATACTTGGACTCTTTGGCGACTGAAAAGGTGTTTTTGGGTTCTACTTTCAAAAAAGTAAAGGAAAGCCAACTCAATTTGGGACTTGACCTTCAAGGAGGGATGTCAGCAGTACTACAAGTTAATATCAAAGAGCTTTTACAATCTCTATCTGATAATAATACGAACCCTGTTTTTAACAAAGCCTTGGATCTTGCAGAAACTCGTATGTCAGAAAGTGCTGATGACTATATCACATTATTTACTAAAGCACTCAAAGAAACCAGCCCTAATGCGAAATTAGCTGATTTTTTTGCTACAAGAGCCAATAGCGATGTCATTAAAGCGAATACCTCTGATGATGCAGTACTTAAATATATAAGAGAAGAAGCTGATAACGCAATACACCGTACTTATAATATTATCAGTACACGTATTGATCAGTTTGGCTTGAGACAACCTATTATCACTCTTGAACCGAGAAAAGGAAGAATTACAGTGGAAATCGGAGGGGTAGATAACCCGGCAAGAGTGAGAAGTATGCTTCAAGCTACTGCCAGTCTTGAGTTTTGGGAAACTTATAAAGCTACTGAAATTGGCGGTTCTATTAATCAGGCCAATGATGCCTTGAAACTCTATTTGCAGGCTCAAAGAGGTATCGCTCCTCAAGAAGAAGCTCCAAAAGCAATAGGCACTGACGGAATAGATGATATCTTAGGTGATAATAATACGCAGACTCAGGCTTCAAATATAGACGATATATTAGGAGAACCGAAAAAGACAGATTCTTCTTCTAAAAGTGATAAAGATTTACTGAAAGATATTGCCGATAAGGCGACTGACTCTATTGCTTCACAAGAGAAATTCATGCAAGAAGCTCCTTTATTTGCCGTGCTGAATCCTGCAATAGACCAAAATAATATGTACTTGGCTTCTCCGGTTATCGGTTATTCACTTAATATCGACACTGCCAAAGTAAATACTTATCTCAGTATTCCTGAAGTAAGGAATAAATTCCCAAGAGATATAGATTTTATGTGGGGGGCAAAAGCTGTTGGCGATAAAGGAAATATATTTGAACTGTATGCCATCAAAAAACGACCTAATACCAATAAACCTTTTATTGATGGTAGTGCCGTTACCAACTCCAAAGCGGATATCGACCAATTTGGTAGAACGTATATCGGAATGGAGATGAATGGAGAAGGTGCCAGAAAATGGAAAAAAATGACCGGTGACAATGTGGGTAAAAATATCGCTATCGTCGTGGATCGTGTTGTCTATTCAGCACCAAACGTAGAAAATGAAATTAGCGGTGGAAATTCATCTATTACAGGCTCTTTTACCAAAGAGGAAGCAACAGACCTTTCTAATATTCTAAAAATTGGTAAGTTGCCGGCATCAGCCAATATTGTTGAAGAAGAAACTGTCGGTGCTACACTTGGTACGGAGGCGATAAGAGCAGGCTTACTATCTATGCTTGCCGGCTTCATCATGGTGATTGCCTTGATGATAGGCTTTTATAGTACGGGGGGTATCTTTGCCAGTGTCGTATTAGTGATGAACCTCTTTCTCATTGTTGGGGTGATGGCTGTCTTTGGATCTACTTTAACTTTGCCGGGCATTGCAGGTATCGTATTGACTATGGGTATGGCAGTGGATGCCAATGTACTGATTTTTGAACGAGTCAAAGAGGAGTTGAGAAATGGACAAACGGCGATTAACGCTGTGGCAAATGGTTTTAAACATTCTATGGCTGC
>JAMLHH010000029.1 GCA_023957215.1 Chitinophagales bacterium | reverse complement strand
TGATAAATGACCCTGGTGTAGCGTTCATCCAAATGGTGATGGCGTTGTAGTCTTTTAAAATCAGCTCACCAATAGATGTTCCATATAAATCTTTTGCTCTTTGATTCAAAATAGGGTCTGACGGATATTTCTCCGGAGCAGCGGAGATTTTGATATAAAATTTTTGTTCTTTCCAAAAATATTCTTGCAAGCCAAAAATCAATGAACCCGTAAAGTTAGCACCCATGTCTCCCCAAGAAAAACCCCATTCTTTGGAAAATCCGTCATTGACTTCGATAGACAACTGCCACAAATTGCCGATAAGCATACCAATCCAAGGTGCATTTTTGGAATGTACACCACTCCATCTGAAAATATTATGTCCCCATCGTGTCAAAAAGTAGGCGTTAAATGCATGAGAGGCTTTGTCCATCTGCAACCATTCGCCATTGTCGTCAAAAAAGTGGAAACGGCCTCTCGGATAATCGGAATACCACTGCGAACTCCACCATGCACTCGCTCCGGCATAAAAAGCTCCTATACTGAGTCCGGCTGTAATCGTTCTTGGAAAATTAAATTCTTTGGAGTTTTCAAAAAATTTATAAGGATGAATAAACTGTATATTCCTTTCGTGTCGGGCAATTTTTCTTCTTTCTACTCCCGGAAGATCGTTGTAGGATAAGTCTATATCTGAAGATTCAATGACCGGAAGTGTATCTATCAAGTCAAGTGTATCTATTGGTACATCTATATTGTCTGAATAGGCATTGGCTTTGGGAAATGAGAAAACACTATAAGAAATAAGTAAGAATATCAGCCTTCTCACAAGTTATCGATTATTTGTTTGACAATATCTAAAATTTGTATCACTTCTTCATGCGTACGACTTTCACAATACACCCTCAAAACAGGCTCAGTACCGGAAGGACGTATCATCAGCCAAGTGTCATCATCCAAATGGTATTTCCACCCATCAATATCTTCTATACTTTGGACAGTATAATTTCCAAATTGTAAAAACTCATTATTTTGGCATTTGTGTACAGCTTTTTGTTTTTGATCTTCGGTCAGATGCAAATCATATCTGTCAAAGGCAAAACTACCTATCTCTTCATGGATATCATCTACTAATTCTTTGATGGTTTTTTCTGTTTCTGCCATATATTCTATCAATAAAAGAGCATTCCATATACCATCTCTTTCAGGAATATGACCTTTGACAGCAATACCGCCAGATTCTTCACCTCCCACCAAAACATCTTCAGCCACCATGATTTCACTGATATATTTAAAACCCACCGGCGTGACTTCATAATCCAAACCATACTTTTGGCAAAGTTTTTTGATTTTACCCGAAACCGTAAAAGATACGACTACTTTACCGTTTAGTTTTTTGTATTTGTGTAGATATTTAATCAGCAAAAGCAATACATGATGGGAATCCACAAAATGACCATCTCCATCATATACACCGATTCTGTCTGCGTCACCATCATTAGCGAAGCCAAATGGGATATCTGAAGATTCTGCAATGAGCTTAGAAAGTTCGGGCAAATTTTTGTGAAGTGGTTCGGGTGCTCTTCCTTTAAAACCGGGATTGTCTTCGCAGTGCAGAGCTTGCAGGTTTGATAAAATTCTCGGTACGATGTTTTGACCAGCACCAAACATGGCATCATAGGCTATAACAAGAGGAGAATGATTAATTTTATCTATATCAAATTTTTTTTGTACCTGCTGAAAATACAAATCTTCCATATTGACCTTTTGGACATTTCCGGTAGCCATCAGTTTATCTATCGTTGTGTCAGGTATTTCTACTTCATCTTCTATCAAAGCCTCTACTTCGCTAATCACTTTGGGAGAAGACGGGCCGCCTACATTGGATTTTAATTTGTACCCATTGTAAGCAGGTGGATTGTGGCTGGCAGTGATCACCACTCCGATACCTGCATCAAAATAGTTACAAGCCAAAGACAGCATAGGTGTAGATATCATCGCATCCGCCAATATCACCTGTATGCCCTCATCGGCAATAACTTTGGCAGCAGTTTCGGCAAAAAGTTGACCTCCAAATCTTGCATCATGTCCTATCACCACCTTTTTATTTGCATCGGTATTTTTTAACCAAAGTGCTGTTGCCTTCGCCACACGTGCGACATTAGCAGTCGTATATTCCTGACCGATGATAGCCCTCCAGCCATCTGTTCCAAACTTAATCTTCATTCAAACTCTCTTTAAATCTTAAAACAAATGTATCTTTATCGCCTGTTAAAAACAATTTTAGTCAAAATTAAAAAATTAAATTCAGCTTTAGCGATTATTCATCTATGATAGATACACCACGACACCAAGGATTGAGAAAAAAGTTGGTTGCGGCTCTTAAAACCAAGTATAAATTTGACAAAAAGGTGTTGGAAGCGATTGGTCAAGTCCCCCGTCATGTATTTATTGACAAAGCTTTTGTAGAAATAGCTTATGAAGACAGAGCCTTCCCCATAGGAGATGGGCAGACGATTTCCCATCCTTCGACAGTTGCCTACCAAACACAATTATTGAATGTCTATGAAGACGACAAAATCTTAGAGATAGGTACAGGTTCAGGATATCAGACGGCAGTATTATCCGCTATGGGAGCAAAAGTATATTCTTTGGAGAGAATCCGCTCTTTGCACACAAGGGCCAAGCGCGTTTTAAATGAAATAGCTTGTAAAAACGTCCGTTGCCTATATGGTGACGGGTATGAGGGTCTGCCAGATTTGGCTCCTTTTGATAAAATTATCATTACGGCGGCAGCACCTGAAATACCGGAAAAGTTATTGCAGCAACTGATTGTCGGCGGTGTCATCGTTTTGCCTTTTGGAGAAGGAGACCAACAAATCATGTACAGAATCACACGTACAGGTGAAAAAGATTTTGTCCAAGATACCTATGATACCTTTAGTTTTGTCCCTATGTTAAAAGGTAAAATAAAATAATTTCATTTTTTATAGTATTTTGTATCGGTTTCTATCTTTGATGACGTTATTAATAAAAAATATACAGCTTATGAAAAAAACAGGTGTCTTTATCATGTTATCCATCTTTGTAATGGGTTTGAGTGCTTGCAGAAAAGGACCCGAAGATCCCTTGCTCTCTTTTAAAACGAGAAAAAACAGATTGTCTAATAATTGGGTGGCTTATAAGTACAAAGTCAATGGCGTAGATATCTTAAATGAAGAGCAATCCGGGACAAAAAATATTCCCAACTGTGGAGTACAAAATATAGATACACTCATCAATCGCAGTATCAAAATGAATTTTTCTAAAAATGGCAATTATTCTGACGAATATGTCACCAAAACAAAAATCTCAGCGCGCACTGCAAATAATGACGATATTTGTGCTCAATATAATTTTGATGATTCTACCAAAGCTATCACCAATGGTTATGGCAATTGGAGTTTCTCCGGCGGAACCGGCGGTACGTCTAAAAGGGAGCAATTACTTATCTTCCAAGAGGAAACAAGGGAAGGTCTGTTGTGGGATATCGTCAGATTAGCAAGTACCGATTTGAAATTATCTCGAAAATATATTGTAAAAGGTGAGTCCACATTTACGACAGAAGAAATTTCTTTTAATATAGCAAAATAGGGTTTACTTCATCCGGAATCCAAATCAATTCTTCAAAGTTTTGAATTTGGTTATTTTTCACTTCGATTCCTTCTTGTTCCAAAAGATTTTCCATCATATAGATATCGCCAAAATGCGCTTTGCCGGTTAATAATCCGTTTCTATTGACAACTCTGTGTGCGGGTACTTCAATATGGTTGGAGTTTAAAGCCCATCCTACCATGCGCGCCGAACCCTTAGAGCCAAGATAATTTGCGATGATACCATAAGTGGTTACTCTGCCACGTGGTATGCGTCTAACGACCTCATATACTCTATCGTAAAAACTTTTTTCCATCTCTACTATTTAACTTCAAGATATGGTTTTTGTTTCCAATTATACAATATCTAAGTCTATCTAAAGAAGATATTATATGTTTATTTGACAACTTTCCCATTGTGTAGTACTCTACTGTTTCACCAACTTATAATGAGCAACACCATCGTGTGTTTCTATCCGTAAAATCAACAGACCGGATGGACTTTTATCTAAGTATATGTGATTGTTAGCTTCTTGTAAAAGACCTGATTGCAATACTTGTCCATTGATAGACAATAGGCTATAAAAAGCTTTTTCAGAACCATCCCACGATATATTGAGGAGATTTTGCACGGGATTAGGATAAACTTTCAAGTGAGCTGAGACGCTATTTTTTATTTCTGTGATAGTTAAAAAGAGAGCTTCTACTTCAATATTGTTTTGCACATTGGTATCTATCCTTGGATTATCTATGACATCGTCTGACCATTTCACAAAGACAAATCCATTCAAGGCAATTGCTTCTATTTCAGAGCCACTTTGACCTTCTTCCACTCTTTGAATAGAATCACCTTGTAAAAATCCACCTATACCGGATGTATAAACTAAGTCAAAAGTATCTTTGAGTTCAAGAAAGTTTGCAGTAAGTGTCCTATCCTCATTTACAACAAATTGATATTCATTCTCAGTAGAAACAATCTCATCCGCCTCCGTCCAATTTTCAAACCGATATCTCGGTGCAGGGATGGCAGTGACTGTTACTATCTCTTTATATGGATATGCTCCGTCACCAATTAAATTTCCTCCCTCTGTCGGCTGGGCAAGTAAGTTTATGCTATAAATGATTTTTTCAAAGTGGGCTACTAGATTTCTATTGTAAGTTACTGCAAAAGTATAAACGCTATCTGTACTGACAATATTTTCATCTTCTGTCCAATTTAAAAAGATATACCCCTCCGCCGGATGTACACTTACACTCATTTCTTCATTGGATAAAACAATTCCACCACCCGATACACTACCGGCATCAGTGGGTGAAGCACTTATATTGACTGTGTATTCATTATCTTTCTCAAAATTTGCCTTTATAGTTCTATTGTTTTTCGCAACAAAACTATATATACTATCTGTAGAAATAATATTTCCGTTTTCAGTCCAATTTTCAAAATGATAATCAGTATTAGGTTGAGCTATTATTGTCATAGTATCATTATATTCATATTGCCCTCCACCCGTAGCTATTCCGCCATTATTATTTGAAGTGGTCAAGTTGATATTATATTTCAACTTTTCAAAATTAGCGACCAATTCCCTATCTCTATTTATTTGAAAAAGATATATTTTATTTCCTGTTATTATAGTTCCATTCTCAGACCAATTTATAAATCTATAACCAGTATTGGGCTGAACTGTGACTACCACCGCATCGCCATGTGTATATTCACCTTCCCCAGTAAAGCTACCAGCATCATCAAAGGTGCTTGATATACTTCCCCAAAATCGCAACAGAAAAACAAAAACCTCTGATACTTTAAAATAAAGGACTGCAGAAAGCATAGGTTTACTAAAGGTGTATATTTAAAGTTCTACACAAAAAAATATACATTGGTGCAAATTAGGCCATTCTTCTCAAAGCATGCTCCTTTTGGTTTAAATTTCATCAATTCTTTCATTGAAACAGTAATATTCATAGTCTAATTGACAGAACATTGGTTTTCTGGTGTCAAAACAAATATACGTATTCAGACATCATTCTTCTACTCACTTAAAATTCACTTTGCAACGGTGAATTTGTTTTGAGGGATCTAAAGCACCTAAAAAGACTTTCAAATTGCACAAAATAGCGAAAAGATTGTTCTTCTATGATACGGTGGAGATATGCTTTTAAAGTCAAAAGTACCAAATAAAATAGTTATTACGAAAACAACACTACATCAAATCAATTACAACAAAATATAACAGCAATGGCGGTGTTGAATTTAGGATTGTTAAAGCCGGATGTAAGGCTATGTTTTAGGTTTTGACAACATCGTCTTAGACAACAATAAACAAGATGCAAAGAGCTCTCATTTCAAAATGACCGGCCTATCATCTGTTTTGCAAATATTGGGAATAATACCGTTTATTTTGAAAACAGAAACGGAAATACACCTGCAAAGTATGCCCAAGAACAAGCACTGGAAAATTGTTTTAAAATTTTGAAAGACAATAGTATCAGTATTCACTACATGACAATTTTTGATAAAATAATTTCAAAGCCTTGTTTTTGAGGGTTTAACAAAGTATTTGTGATATATTCTAATCCATATTTGAAGATAGATTTTGCTCTATGCCCGTGTTTTTTAATAATAATGGGCTTTACTTTACGTTCAATGTCGCAACTTTGTAGCGCTTCACAAAAAGGCAATCTTAACAGACAAATTAGCTTTAAATCCTCAATGTCATAAATGTGTATTTCGATATCAAACTCCACAGTTTCATAGCTTTTTGAAGCACCCCGTTTCAATCTGCCATCATCTTTATAAATTTACCAATGCTTGTGTGTCTTTCGCAACTTATAATGTTGTGTTCAGGAGCGTTGTCTGAATTTACCAGAACCTAATGTAGTAGATAAATAATATTCTCCATTGATCTTTAATCTTATAATAATGCTTCATCTCTCCATATTTTAACCGGAGAACAACCATTTTAACAGGAATTTCTTTATCTTTGCCGAGGTGATAAACTTTAATTATTGCGTATTCGAATGTGATATCTCAAATTTTCTCTATTCAAATAACCCATCCAATTCCTTCTCCGACAAACTCGATCAACAACAATAAAACCCAATACAATCTTTTCCGAAAAGACTGGATAAATCTTTGAATTATTAACATGATTGCATAATACCGACCCATTTTTGTATATTTGTGCATGGAAAAACTTGATTTACGAAAACTCGACGAACAAGAAATACTTGGCATACGAAAATCCGCTATGCGCCTTATTGAATCAGGAATGTCTCAGAAGGCTGTTTGTGAAAAACTATGCCTGCGTCCTAATACTCTAAACGATTGGAGCAAGAAATATAGGCAAAGGGTAAAGGGTCTTCATTCCGGAAAGCGTGGAGCGAAGGTCTGAGGACAGAAAACTACTATCCTCAAAGGTAGAACGGCAAATACAGAAGATGATTATTGATAAAATGCCTGATCAGTTAAAACTTGATTATGCTTTATGGACAAGAAAAGCAGTCAAAGAATTGGTTGAAAGAGAATTTGGGATAGTTATTTCTATCAGTGCCATGGGCGTTTACTTGAGGAAGTGGGGTTTTACCCCTCAAAAGCCAAAGAAGCAAGCTTACGAACAATGCCCGAAGAAAGTCCAAAAATGGTTAGATGAGCAATACCCGGCTATCAAGAAACAAGCTAAAGAAGAAGATGCTGAAATTTTCTGGGGCGATGAGACCGGAATCAAAAATCAATGCCATCATGGTAGAAGTTATGCGCCTAAGGGAAAAACGCCTGTAAAAAAGAGTATGTCCAAACGTTTTTCGGTAAATATGGTGTCGGCAGTCAACAATCAGGGTAAAGTCCATTTTATGATATACTCCGACTCTATGAATGCCGATAGGTTGATTGAATTTATGACACAACTCATTAAGGCAAATCGAAGAATGGTCTATTTGATATTGGACAATCTTCGGGTTCATCACAGTAAAATCGTTAAGGAATGGGTTGAGAGAAACAAAGAAAAGATTGCATTATACTATCTGCCTTCTTATTCTCCTGAACGTAATCCTGACGAATATCTGAACTGTGATCTGAAACAGGGAATGTCAGCAAAAAAGTCACCAAAGAACAAGGAAACGCTACAAAATAATGTACAAAACCATATGGAAATGCTATCAGTCAGTCCGCAAAGAGTAATGAAATATTTTAAACACAGAGATATTCAGTATGCAGCATAGGAAAATATCGGTCAATATATGTCGGGTTAATAACATGATTCTTTCCCGGTTATTTGAGTTGCCTCTCTTGTCCAACATCGTGAAAAGCAGAGGGAAGGCTATGTTTTTATAGGCAATACCTAACATAAATATATTGATGTTCTGTTCTCCGAACTTCCAGTTGGTTCGGTCAATGGTTATCCTAAGATTTTCTTTTTCAGGAAGTAATGCAAAAAGGGTAGCTTAGCAATTAAGTCACTGCATAAACAGAATCCGGACATAAAGCGTTGAATCCTTCAGAGGATGAATCGCTTTACTCTCATTGTCAAAAGCTAAAGCTGAGTATGAAAACTCACTGTTTGTACTTTACAAAGTGCTAAGATTACTTGGGCTATTAACTTTAATACTTGCTTTATTCATCATAGAATCATTTTTTTCGATATTTCTACTTAAAACTTCACAAAGTTGATTACTTTTACTCTCACGACTGATATTCTTATCCATAGAAAAATGTTGAAATTATTCTTCTAAGATACTGAATATCAGTCTATTATGCAAATAGTTTAACAGTTAATTTGCTGTTTATCAAGGGATTATATTTTTGTCATGTAGTAAAGTATCAGTATTAAATCCTTCCGAGGTGATGCAGCATCCTACCAAAAAGGCGTGATTGCCGTTTTGGAAGAAAATGTTGAACATTTTTACATCAGAAACGTCACCAGTGCAGGTTTTAGAAGCATTTGCATTGAAGAGAGAAAACTGGAAAATGTAAAAAGTAAAATTACGAAAACAAAGAAGTGGCAAACATAAGGCCGCTCCATTTCAGGGTGAAGAGTACAGGGTTGTGGTAACTGAAACAGGATAGCAGCCATCCCAATCTTTTCCTGAACACAGCTACACTTATTACGGAATAATCACCAATAATATGGAAATGAGCAACTTAGACGTGATAAAGTTTTAACAAAGAGGAAACGATTCCGAGAACAACAATAAAAACCTTAATGACTTCAATATTCATCATTTGCCTTTTACCTTGGATTTAGACACCAACACGGTTTACATCGGTCTGATGGTAGTTTGCAGTAATATCTTTGAATGGATAAGTCTGTTTTTAGTGAAAAACAGAGTAGGGGGCATTGAAATACAACATCGTGCCAAACGGTCTTTATGAAATATATTTGCGTCTGTGCCAAGTTTGTACGCCATGCCCGCCAAACGGTTCTGGTACTGTTCAGTTCCGTACCGCCTCTCATTATCTAAACAACTTTTTTACGCAAAAGAAAATTTTCCCCAATCTGGGTAAGGGATTTTATGCTTAAAAGCCACGATTTCAGCATATAAAATCCGAAAAAGGCATTCTGTTACTGTATTTTTGAGTTGTAAAGGAAAATTGTATCCTTAATGTTGCCGTTGCGATTATTGGGTAATTTTAGAATGCTCTTATTTATAGACTTCATTGACCAACTTAAAGTTAAGAACAATTGAAATACATTTTGTCCTTTTAACAAATAATTATCTAAGTACATTTCATTATACAAACCAAACGTTTGGTCAAAAAAATATTTTTTCTATATTGCTAAAATATTTTTAAAAACATGTTTACAAAAGATATTTTTAAAGACAAGGTGGTTTTAGTCACCGGCGGAGGGAGTGGTATCGGCTACACCATCGCACAAAAATATTTGGAATTAGGTGCAAAAGTTTGGATCGCATCGAGAAAACAAGAAAGAATTGAAAAGGCGACAGCAGAATTATCCCAATTTGGAACTGTTTATGGAGGTATCATGGACACACGCGAGCCGGAACAAGTAGAAAACTTAGCCAAAGAAATCAAAGAGAAAAATGGTAGATTGGATATTTTAATCAATAATGCCAGCGGTCAATTTCCATCAGCAGCAGAAAACATCAGCTTCAATGGATTTAGATCCGTCGTCAACAACAATCTCTTAGGTACTTTTAATGTCACCAAAGTGATGGCCAATACTTTTTTTATTCCACAACAAGAAGGTATCGTACTCAATATCATTGCAGAAATATATCGCGGTTTTCCGGGCATGGCGCATACAGGAGCGGCAAGGGCAGGAGTAGATAATCTGACCAAATCCTTGGCAGTAGAATGGACAAGATTTAATATCCGTGTCAATGCCATCGCACCCGGTATCATCAATTCTTCGGGCTTGCTACAATATCCGGATGAGTTTAAAAATAATTTGGAAGGTTCTATACCATGTAAAAGATTGGGCAGCATGGAAGAAGTGGCGTGGCCTACGCTCTTTTTGACTTCACCGATGGCATCCTATATCACAGGCGAAACGCTTTATGTCGATGGAGGAAGCAGATTGTGGGGCGATATGTGGAAGTATGTGAAGTAGAATAGGTCAATTTGAGAATTAGAGAATTTGGAAATGGGAGAATGGGGTGGTTTAATCCATCTCTCTACCCAAATGTATCAGTGAGTTGAAAACGGTCAGTATGTCTGTCAATACATTATAATCTTTTGCATATAGATAATTTTGCCTGATAATCAAATTGCTGTCTATCATATCAGGTTTGATATTGAGATTGTCCAAAGGATTTAATACACCGTGGTTAATAACAGGTAATTGTCTGTTTTCATTCGCAACCGGATAATAGGAAACCCAGGTTTTTGCACCATTAAGTGTACAAAAAACATTCTTAAAAAAACCTTTTTTATTCTTCTGTATAAAAAATAGGATAGGTGACAGAATCAATATAAGAAGGGAAATATTTATATCAACGAAACGCTTAAAGCGGATATTACGTGCCAGATTAATCTTAAATCCGATATCATAAGTAAAAAGTTCTCCTGATAAATTTTTTGACTCACTACTAATGATGACATCCGTTTCCTCCACGGCGATTCTGTATTTTATATTTTTATTGTAAGAGCTTATTTGCCGAATAATATCATAAGTATTAATATCCTTTGCACTAAAAATTATCTCATCTACATTTGTCATCTGTATGATATCCCATATTTTATGACTATTTCCGAGACAGAGAGGATCAGCAGCATCTTTTTGGTCAGGAGATACATAACCTACAAATTCTCTTTTCTGATTGATTTCATTCATCAATGTGAGTATTCTTTTGCTTTCATCAGCAGCGGCAACGATAATCAGTCTTTGGGTGTCGTAAAACATTTGTTTTAAATGACCTTTTCTCCACGCAAGCAACATTCTATACAAACTGATAAAGAAGGTACCCAAAAAGAAGGTCATCAAAATGATTCCTCTTGATGTCCGTAATTCGATAGGTAAAAATCCATACACCGCCGCTATGACTATCGTACCCAATAACATAGACACAAAAATTGTATAAACATTTGACACTCTTTCATATACACCATACAGATAATTAAAAGTAATCCATATAAAGAGATAAATAGGCAGATTGATTTTGAAATGTAAATCGCTAAAAGTCAAACCTTCTTCTAACCTAAATGAATGCTCCCAATACCAAGAAACTATCCAAAAAACAGAACTTAATATGAAAATATCAATGAATTGCCTGCCGATACGGGTAAAAAAATTATTTAAAAGAGTCAGTCCCGCTCTAAAAACAATAGCAAATTTTAATAGCCCGATCAGCCGACCTCCTTTCTTGTCAGAGAGATGCTTTTGAGCAAAAATAATCATCGCCTGATAGAAAACCCTTACATAGTTTAAGCTGCCTTTTTTTGTACTTTCTCCTTTAAAATGAATAATGGAAGCATGGGGATAATAATAATTTTTATAGCCGGCTTTTACTACTTTATATGAAAGGTCGATATCTTCTCCATACATGAAATAATCTTCATCTAAAAGTCCGACTTCATTCAAAACTCTTTTTCTTAGCAACATAAAAGCACCGGAAAGCACATCTACTTCATGTATCTCATCCTTATCCAAATAAGTCAAATGATAAGTGCCAAATTCTTTAGATTGCGGAAAAAGCTTACTCAGACCAAACATCTTATAAAACGCTACTTTCGGCGATGGAAAACCTCTTTTGGATTCAGGTAAAAAGTGACCGCCGCCGTCATACATTTTTACACCGACGGCTCCTGCATCCTGATGTTTGTCCATAAAATCTACCACTTGTTGGAGTGTATCTTCTTGAATGACGGTATCAGGGTTGAGTAGTAATATATATTCTGCCTGACTTTTTCTAATCGCCAAATTGTTACCTTTTGAAAACCCGAGATTTTCTTTACTCTCTATCAAACGCACTTGTGGAAAAACGGTTTTTATCATCTCCACCGAATCATCCACTGATGCGTTGTCCACCACAAAAACCTCATATTCAAAGTCCACTACGGATTTAAAAACCGAGTTGAGTGTCTGATGTAAAAAATATTTTACATTGTAATTAACTATAACGATTGAAAGCTTCATTGATGAGGGCCGGTGATATAATTTTCATAAGGTTGTCTGCTCTGCAAGGATCTTGCTAAAGTAATTTCATCCACAAACTCCAATTCTCCTCCAAAAGCAACTCCTCTTGCAAGTGCCGTGACTTTCACCGGAAATTTAGACAGTCGTTTAGAAATATAAAATAGTGTCATATCTCCTTCTATCGTGGGATTGAGTGCCATGATGACCTCTTGCACATTATCATTTTGCACCCTGCTAATAAGACTTTCTATATTGAGTTGTTCGGGATGTACGCCGTCCAAAGGTGAAATCAAACCTCCCAAAGTATGATAGACACCTTTATATTGTCCGGTATTTTCCAATGAAAGAATATCTCTAAAATTTTCTACCACACAGATTTGTTGATGGTCTCTCGCAGGATGACTACATACATCACAGATGTCTTTGTCGGAGACATTGCCACACTTTTTACAGTATTTTATTTCTGTCCGTAATTTATATATCGCCTCTGAGATACTTTTAGCCAAATCTTCATCTTCATGTAAAAGGTGAATGACCAATCTCAAAGCCGTTTTTTTACCTATTCCGGGTAAACTTGCAAAAGCCTGTACGCCTTCTTCAATCAATTTGGATGAAAACTCCATATTGACAAAGATAAGGATGCTTATTTAACTTATTGAAATAGCAACTAAAACTTTTACTATAAAGCGGAACTCCTATAAGATTGCTTAGTCGATATACTTCAATGATTTTTTCGGATTTGTACTTAATAAGCCGGCATAAATCAACTTAATCGTATTTTCGACATCCTCTTTGGCGACCATCTCCACAGTCGTGTGCATATATCTCAAAGGCAAAGAAATCAGTGCCGAAGGTACTCCGCCATTGCCATAAGCAAAGGCATCCGTATCTGTACCTGTCACTCTGGAAGAGGCAGCTCTTTGGAAAGGAATTTCATTCGCTTGGGCTGATTGAATAATCAATTCCCTTACATTATTTTGTACGGCCGGTGCGTAAGAAATAACCGGCCCGTCACCACATTTGGTATCACCGTGTATTTTTGCTTCTATCATAGGAGTAGAAGTATCATGGCATACATCTGTAACGATAGCCATATCCGGCTGTATCCATTCTACCGCCATTTCGGCACCTCGCAGACCGACTTCTTCTTGCACCGCATTGACGATATACAGACCGAAAGGTAATTTCTTTTTATTACTATGTAAAAGCTTTGCTACTTCAGCTATCATAAAACCACCCATTCGATTGTCCAAAGCTCTACCACCGTAATATTTATCATTGAGGATAAAAAATTCATCTTTGTAGGTGATCACTGTTCCTACATGGATACCCATTTCTTCAACCTCTTCTTTATTAGATGCCCCTACATCTACGGTAATATTTTTGACGCTTGGTTTTTCTTCTTTTTCTTTTCTTAAATGAATGGCAGGCCAGCCAAATACACCATCTATAATACCTTTATCACCATGCAGATTCACACGCTTGGCAGGTGCTATCAAATGGTCGCTACCACCATTTCTGATGACATAAATAAAACCTTTGTCAGAGATATAATTGACATACCAAGAGATTTCGTCCGCATGAGCTTCTATAACTACTTTGTATTCTGCATCAGGATTTATAATAGCCGTGGCAGTACCATAATTATCCACTTTATAAGTATCTATATATGGTTGGATATAGTCTAACCAAAGTTTTTGACCGGATACTTCATAGCCGGTTGGTGATGCATTATTGAGGTAAGTTTCCAAAAACAATTCTGCTTTTTTGTCGATTTTGTATTTTATTTTAGCCATATTGACTTACGTTTTAGATTTATTGAGACAAAGTTAAGCCGGATATTGTTCATTCTCCTCTTTCAGTTTTAAGAAAAACAGGTCTCTCAAAAGGTGATTTTTGTTATAGAGCAAAATTGATTATTTTTGTACTTTCTTTTCTTTAAAGAAAATCAAAAGTTTTTAAATGAGTAAATATATCTATCTCATTCGTCATGGTCAGACAGATTACAATCTCGAAGGAATCGTTCAAGGAAAAGGAATAGATTCCGTCTTAAATGAAACCGGGAAAAAACAAGCCCTGTTGTTTTTTGAAAAGTACAAAAATATCCACTTTGATGCGGTTTACACTTCCACACTCAAAAGAACAAATCAAACGGTCGCTCCCTTTATAAAAATGGGTTTAAAACACGAAATGAGAAAATCCTTGGATGAAATCAATTGGGGAATCTTTGAAGGGGTGAAGCACGATGCCATTTTAGATTCAAAGTACAAGGCTATCATGCAAAGCTGGGCAGATGGAAATTTGACCAATAGAGTAGAAAATGGCGACAGTCCTTTAGACCTACAAGCCAAACAAATCCCACTGATAGAAGAGCTTAGAAAAGGCAATTTTGCCAATATCTTGCTTTGCTCACACGGCAGAGCCATTCGAGCCTTGCTTTGTGGTTTTTTAGACCTGCCACTCAGTGATATGGATCAGTTTGTACATCAAAATACCTGTCTTTACAAATTATCATTACAAGACAAAACTTTTCACTTGGAGCTACGAAATGATGTCAGTCATTTGAGTGAGAAAGTAGAGGACATATTGGTATAAAGCGATAACTCCGACTTAGCAAGTTTCGATATCGAACATAAACAACAGAGCCAAGACTTGGGAAGTCTTGGCTCTGTTGTTTATGTTCTTGGCTCTATTTACTGCGCCTTGATTACGTTTCTTCCTATCTGATAAGTGCCGTCAGTGACATTGATTCTATACTGACCTGCCGGAAGTTGACCGGCGGTAAGTGTTTGATAATGCAATCCTTTGGGTTGCATTCCTAAGTCTTGATCTATCAATAATTGACCACTCATATTGAAAACCTGCATTCTCAAATGGCTGGCTTTTTCAACATAATATTGTAAACCTACGGTAGAGATAAACGGATTAGGATAAGCTCCCATAGCGACACCCAACTTTTGATCTTTCACTGCCGTAGGAGTAGCATTTTTATCTCTTATTCCCCTTGGAACAAAAGGTATATTTGTAAAATCTGCAACAGAAGGAGTCCGTGTCATAGATAAGTGACCAGTCAAATCATTGGTGTACCAACTATTTTGATATTTAATAGTCGTATCGGGAACATAAATAGTTTTTGCAAACATATAATCTCCTTGTGCTCTTTCACTATTCACATCAAAAAGGATATATCCTCTTTTATCCATTTTTGTAAATCTTACATGAGGTAAGAATGTACCTATTAAATTAGATGGAATGGGCTGAGGAAGTCCAGGAGAAGAAACAGCCGAACAGATAAACTCAACACCGGCAGAGTTCATTCTACTGATAGGGTCATATTTTTCTTTACCAAACGGCAAATCATTGGCCCAAAAAGTATGGATATCTCCGGTCAATACCACAAGGTTTTTAATATCATTCGCATTGATAAAATCAAATAGTCGTCTTCTTTCATACTGATAACCATCCCATTGGTCTGAATTTAATACCAAGCCGAATGCTGTCATATCCGTCATCATCACTTGTTGGGCGAGGACTTTCCACTGAGCCGTAGAATTTTTCAATCCTCTTTGTAACCATTCCATTTGTACGGGACCTATCATTCTCTTGTTAGGACCATCAGGGTCATTTTCATTATCTCTATCTATCATTCTTGTATCCAAGAAGAAAATTTCAAGAAGACTTCCAATTTTCAAATTTCTATAAATTCTAAATTTATTATCCGGATTTATTTCCCTGATGGGTACCCATTCATAGTAAGCTTGCATAGCGGCACTTTTCCTGGCACTCCAATCTCCTTGTCTCGATGGATCGTGATTATTGGCACCATCTCTCCATGAGTTATCGGCAAATTCATGATCATCCCAAATCAAATAAAAAGGATATTGTTGATGTACTTTTTGCAACATTGTATCCAAATGCGCTTGGGAATATCGGGTTCGGTAATCACTCAAAGATACAATATCGTTTTCTGGTTGAGGGACTCTGTCTTTATGGCTTCCATATTCATTCAATCCGTATTCATAGATATAATCACCAAGATGTATCACCGCATTGATATCATTTCTTTTGCTAATATCGTTATAAACATTAAAGAAGCCATGAGGATAACTGGCACAAGCGACTACTGCGGCTCTAAAGTTATTGACATTTTCAACCGGAATTGTTTTTGTCCTACCTCTTTGTGATAGATGTCCTTCTCCATCCTCAAACTCGTAAAAATACCAAGTATCAGGCTCTAAGTCCACAACATCCACCTTAACGGTAAAATCTCTTGAAGCATCGGTATGGAAAACTCCGGTATCCACCACATTTCTAAACAAGGAGTCTGTTGCCATTCTCCAAATCACATCTGCACTTGGTGCATCAGTCGTAATTCGTGTCCAAATAATCACCTTGTCTTCCGTGGCATCTCCAGAAGCAACACCATGATAGAAAGGAGCTAACGCAGGATTAACATAAGACCTTTCAGGCAAATTGTAATCTTGACCTTGAAGAGCAAAAAATGAGAAATAGGTAATACTGAAAATAAGTAAATTTTTAAGCATTTTTCGTGTATTTATTTATTATATATTGGCTATAAAGTTACAAAAAACTACAATTCATAGAATCTCTTTATATGTATTTACAATCAACTTTTTATTAAAAAATAATTAGCAAATTAATATAGCAATTTTTTTTAACAAAAAAAAGAAATATCAGAGAAGATATTTCTTTTTCAAAAATTTAGTATCCAAGTTTAATTAATATTCCCTACCATTTTCTTCGGGTTGACCCACTCGTCATATTGTGCTTCAGTGATAGATTCAAAGTCTAATCCTTTCAACTTCATTTCCAAGGCTGCTTCTTTAAGTGTAATACCTCTTTTATGTGCATCTTGTGCAATGGCAGCGGCATTATAGTAACCGATTTTGGTATTCAAAGCTGTCACCAACATCAAAGAATTGTTAACATGTTTTTCAATATTTGCATACATAGGCTCTATCCCTTTTGCACAGTGTTCATTAAAACTGACACACACATCGCCAATCAATCTTGCTGATTGTAAAAAGTTATAAATTATCACCGGCTTAAAAACATTCAATTGAAATTGTCCATTAGACCCACCAACGCTAATAGCTGTCTGATTGCCCATCACTTGTGCGGCCACCATTGTCATCGCTTCTGCTTGGGTAGGATTGACCTTGCCCGGCATAATAGAAGAGCCAGGTTCATTTGTAGGAATTATGATTTCGCCTATTCCCGCTCTCGGACCGGATGATAACATACGGATATCGTTTCCGATTTTCATCAAAGTGACTGCTACTGTATTTAAAGCTCCATGCGCTTCTACAATGGCATCATGTGTCGCCAAAGATTCAAATTTGTTTTCAGCAGTGACAAAGGGCAATCCCGTTAATTGGGCAATATTCCTTGCGACGGTTACATCATATTTAGGAGGTGTATTTAATCCTGTTCCAACGGCAGTACCTCCAAGTGCTAATTCAGACAAATGCGACAAGGTATTCTTAATTGCTCTGATACCATGATCTAATTGTGCAACATAAGCTGAAAATTCTTGTCCCAAAGTCAAAGGTGTAGCATCCATAAAGTGGGTACGACCAATTTTCACGATATGTTTAAATGCTTGTGACTTTTCGTAAAAAGTAGATCTGAGGGTCTCCATACCCGGAATCGTATTTTCTACCAAAATCTTGTAGGCAGCAATATGCATAGCGGTAGGGAATGTGTCATTTGATGATTGTGATTTATTGACATCATCGTTAGCTTTTAGTACCTTCTTTTCATCAGTAAGTTTTCCGCCGTTTATTACATGACCACGATTTGCAATGACTTCATTGACGTTCATATTGGATTGTGTTCCCGAACCAGTCTGCCAAACCACCAAAGGGAACTGGTCATTTAATTTGCCCTCCAATATTTCGTCACAAACTTGGGCGATCAAGTTTTTCTTTTCTTCCGAGAGGACACCCAATTCGTTATTGGTTATAGCAGCAGCTTTTTTGAGATATGCAAATGCCTGAATTATCTCATCCGGCATTCTGCTTGTAGAGACTGCAATATTAAAGTTTTCATGTGAACGTTCTGTCTGAGCACCCCAATAAACGTGAGCCGGCACTTTGATTTCTCCTATGGTGTCTTTTTCTATTCTGTAATCCATTATTATTTGTTTAAAAAAATGATTTATTTTTGATTTATTAGCTTAACGATTTAGGATATTAAATGTTTTCAAATCATCTGCGTTTTCCGACTTTGTTTCTATATGTGTTTTGTTTCTAAAACTTTCTGAAATCGGCTTTTCTTTTTTCCAAAAATGCTTCCACGCCTTCTTTTACTTCGGGCGAGTTAAATAATTCTCCAAAAGCATTTACTTCCGAAGCAAAGCCATCTACTCCGTCTTTAAAGTAATCGTTGATAACCTCTATCACCTTTGAAACTGCCAAAGGTCCTTTTGACCCTATTTTGTTTATCAAATAAACTGCCTTTTCCATCGCCGTCGCCTTATCCATTTCAACGTAATTGACAAGACCAAATTGATGGGCCTTTTCGGCATCAATCACATCTGCCGTCAAATGCATTTCTAAAGAACGCGCTTTCCCTATATATTGGGTCAATCTTTGAGTACCGCCATAGCCCGCAATGATACCAAGATTTACCTCCGGCTGTCCAAATTTTGCATTGGGGGTAGCAATTCTCAAGTGACAAGCCATTGCCAATTCACAACCTCCACCTAAAGCAAAACCGTTCACCAAAGCAATGACCGGAACCGGCATGGACTCGATAGAATTAAAAATATCATGACCTCTTTGTGCCAAAGCTTTTGCTTGCTCAGGTGTATTTCCTACAAATTCCGATATATCTGCCCCCGCAACAAAGGCTTTTTCACCCGCACCGGTCAGAATGACTCCTTTTAAGTGACTGATAGTTTTTGCATTTTCAAAAGCAGATTTCAAATCTAATATTGTCTGCTCATTCAGTGCATTTAACTTGTCGGGTCTGTTGATAGTGAGAGTTAATATGCCGTCCTCCAATGACCACAATAAATTTTTTAGTTCCATATTTATTATTGCTTTAAATGATATCTAAATTAGTGAGCAAAAGATAGTCAAAAATATATTGTTTTATTATAAATGAATAATGTTTTTAATAATCAACATCAGGCCGGAGATAAAAATCAAAACGAAGACTCCATTTTTAAATTTTTCCACCGGAAGACGTTTTTTAAGCAGATTCCCTATTATAATGGCCAAAATTAAGAATGGAAAACACCACAGATAATAGGTAAAAACGGTATCGTTTAATAAACCACTCGCACGATGCATACTGATGACCGTTATATCAGTAGGTATAAAATAAGCTTGGATGGTTCCCACAAATACATGAGGTGTCCATCCTCTCATCGCTCCGTACATCACTGCCGGAGGACCGCTGGTATTAAACGCACCCCCCAATGCGCCTCCTACAAATCCAAAAAGCGGAGCAGTACGATAGGTTGTTATTTTAAACAAATCCGGCTTCAAAAGATTATAGATGGCAATCAGTGCAATGATGATTCCCACTAATATCTCCATAAGAGTGGTATCTATATTTTTTAAAAGCCAAACTCCAATGGGTACTCCGATAATAGAACCTATGACAAGACGTATTGCCTCTTTCCAATTGATATGTTTAAAGTTGGTGCCCATCAGCCCTATCGCAAGGGTGAATCCCGAAATGGCAAGTAAAGGAGTGGCTTGTTTTAGACCTATTAAAAAAGTGAGAAAAGGCAGAGCTAGCAATGCATCACCAAAACCAAATGTTGCAAAGATAGTACTCGCCAAAAAGACGATGACCATGACGAGCCAAGGTATTTCCACGATACAAAGATAGGCGGTAAAATCCATTACTAATCATAATAGGTCAGTTTATAAAGGAGAAAAATATTTGCCAATATCACTATTAAATTTTAACTTAGATGTATATTTAATGTTAATTAAACGAATGCTTATGAAAACCTTTTCTTTACTTCTCCTTTTATCAAGTTTCATCTTCCCACAAAAAATGTTTGCTGCATGGGAAAATAGAACAATGAGGATGGACAATGCGAATAGACAGTATCGAATCTATACACCTTTGAATTACAATCCCGCAAAAAACTATTCTTTAGTTGTAGGCATACACGGATTGGGTGATAACATGACCAATTTTGGGAATGCGTTTTGGGAATTTCAACGAATAGCTGACAGCTCGGATATCATTTTGGTATTCCCACAAGGGGTGGACAATGCCATCATTGGCACAGGTTGGAATGCAGGTGCCGGGTTTTTGGGAATTTTTCCAAGTGAAAATGTGAACGATGTTGCATTTATAAATGCAGTCACCGATAGCATGCAGGCAAATTTTCCAATTATTAAATCCCAGACTTATCTCTTTGGTTTTTCAAATGGCGGTTTCATGGTACAAAGAATAGCCTGTGAAGCCAATGAGAGATATGCCGCTATTGCTTCTATTGCGGGAACTATCGGAGTCAAGATAACAACTTGTAAGCCGGAGAGGACACTACCCATTCTTCACTTTCATGGCACTGCGGACGTAAATGTAGGATATGGAGTCACCTTATTTGGCATGAATGTCGAAAACCTGCTAAAAGTTTGGATAGAAAACAATGGTTGTGATAAAGAACCATTGAAAGAAAATATTCCTGATACTAAGTCGGACGGTTATCAAATCAGAAAATATACTTATCTCAACTGTAATGAGAGATTAGTTCATTTCAAGGTAAATAATGCGGATCATATCTTATTGACAAAAGATAAAAACGATATTTCCTACTCTGAAGAGATGTGGAATTTTTTCCAACCCAAGCGAGTGCCGACTGCCGTTAAAAATTTAAGTGCCGCCGAAATCACTATTTATCCCAATCCTGCCAAAGATGATATTCGGTTTGATCTGCAAACAGTAAAAAATATTGAAAATATGGATGTAAATATCCTTGATTACTCCGGTCGTTTGGTGTCAAAACTACCTGCTAACAATATCGGGCTTTACCATTATAATACTTCCAATCTTCCAAACGGAATCTATTTATTACAAGTCATAGGAAAAAGTAGTGCTGTAGTCAAAAAGTTTCAAGTTATTCAATAAGACCTGAATCCGGATTCAGTGTTATAAATTTAGATTTTGTCAAAACAACTATACAAAATCCGGCATAGTAATTTTTTGTGGTAGCTTTGTATATGTCTTTGTCCATTCAAAAGCATACAAAAATCGTCAAAGAGATTGCCCGTGAACTTGGTTTTGATTTCTGTGGAATTTCTAAAGCCGAGTTTTTAGAAAGTGAAGCCCATTCCTTGGAAGATTATATCAAAAAGGGTAAAAATGGAAAGATGCAATATCTTGGAAATCACTTTGACAAACGGCTTGATCCTACAAAGTTAGTAGATGGAGCAAAATCCGTAGTCAGTCTTATGATGAATTATTGTCCACACGAAAAACAAAATCCAAATAGTTATAAACTATCCAAATATGCTTATGGCGAAGACTATCATCATGTCATCAAGAAAAAGCTTTGGACTTTTATCGATTTGATACGTGAACGGATAGGTGAGGTAGCTGGTCGCGCATTTGTAGATTCTGCACCTGTTTTGGAAAAAGCTTGGGCGCAAAAGAGTGGTTTGGGTTGGAGAGGAAAAAATGCTTTGATGATACAACCACGAAATGGCTCTTTTTATTTCTTGGCAGAATTAGTGATAGATCTAGAATTAGTGCCTGACGGTCCAATTAAGGATTATTGCGGTACTTGTACCCGTTGTATTGACGCTTGTCCTACCGGCGCATTGGACGAACCTTACAAAGTAGATGGTTCAAAATGTATCAGCTATTTCACCATCGAACTGAGAGATGAGTTGCTTCCAAAGGAGATGAATGACAAAATGGAAAACTGGATGTTTGGTTGTGATATATGCCAAGATGTTTGCCCATGGAATCGTTTTTCAAAACCTCATAGTGTGATAGAATTAAATCCGCGACCGGGATTGATGGAGATGAATTATGAAGATTGGGATGAGCTGACACATGAAGTTTTCTCTAAGTTTTTCTCAAAATCTGCCGTAAAAAGGACGAAATATAGCGGACTCAAAAGAAATATCGAATTTCTCAAAAATATCAAAGAAGAAGAGGAAAAAAGAAGGCTTTGAAATGAATCAAAGCCTTCTCATAACTATAAAATAAGCGGTTTTACTTCGCCGTAATTTTTACTTTTACATCTGCATGTTGATCTACTTTAAGAGAAAGAGTCTGGTTGCTCTCATTAAAGTCTTTCGTATAAGTAGATGATGTTTCTATATCCAAGTTATATCCATTGGGAAAGTATCGTTGAGGGACAAAAATTTCCGTCGGCTGAATGATAGAAGGATTCGCAGTGTACTCCATTTCAAAAACTTTGCGATCCCAATCGTAATTAAAGTTTTTAATACTTCCGGCAGTAGCTTTCGGATACGCCCTCACTAAGTATTGGGCAATCTCTGTTTCAGTACCGTCAGATCTGAGTGGAGACCAGCCTCCATCATCATTGCTCCAATATGCCCAATGCCAAAGATTGTCATCAAATATACCGGTGATTTCTTTCAGATAAACGTCAAAGTCTTTAACAGTCGGAGATAAGCCAAATTCACCACACAACAAAGGAATACCACCAAACCTGACAACTTCCTTACTACGTTCCTTTAACCAGTCTTGTACCATTTTTTTATCAGCCGGACTATATGGTTTGCCCTCATGTGTACCCAAAGGATATACGTGCGGAGCAAATACTAATTTATCAGTGGAAACATTTAATTTCTTGAGTCTTGTAGCCACACCAAAAGTCACAGGTGCCGGTGCAGATTCAAAAAAGAGATACTTGTTATTATCCACTTTTCTCAATTCAGGTATCATTCTATTATAAAAAGCTGTCAATTGCTTACTCTCAAAATCTCCACTGATAAAGGTTTTTATCAGGTCGCCACCCCAAGGTTCATTCATCAAGTCATAACCGATGACATGCGAATTGTTTTTAAAATGATTCATCACAAATTTCCACATTTCTATATAGTGGTCTTGTAAATATTTGTATTTATCATATTCCCAAAAATTTGTCCATGCATTAATGACCGCCGGTGAAATATTTTGTAACCACCATGGACCATCCATCACTGTATTATCAGCACCGTCGGTTTCTATTGCCCATTTGGGAGCGCCATCGCCGCCAAACTCAAGGGAATATAAGTCTTGATGCATATCTAACATGACGTACATTCCCCTATCGGTGTACCATTCTACTCTTTTTTGTACTTCATTGAGATAATCTGTATTGAATTTGCCTTTTTCAGGCTCTACAAAATCCCAAAAAATAAGATATCTCACAAAATTAAATCCCAATTGTGTTGCCTCTCTTTCCACATCAGACTCAGCTATCCACGGCATGCGGTCGGGAGCACCTTTTGCACCGGAAGAAGTATTCAATCCATGCAATATCAATTGCCTTCCATATTCGTCATTAATAGTTTTAAACTGGACTGCTTCCTCCGTATTTTCGGTCTTTTTATCTTTTTTACAAGCAGATAAAGACAACATAAGCACTAAACAGCTTATGCCTAATAAGTTAAATTTTGTAGTCATCATTTGATTTCAAAAATATAAAATATTTCTTAATGTTAACATACATAAAGAGACTCTGACATCTTTATTATTCCAAATCGATACTCTACGTTCAAAATTTGACTTAAGTCAAGTCAAAAAAGCTTTTACAGGTAGATTTTCACTGAAGTAAAAGCAAGGTAAGGGAGTAAAAAGAAAAAAACGCAATCAACTGTATGACAATTAATTGCGTTTTTACTTGGTAGCCCGTAGGGGAATCGAACCCCTCTTACCAGAATGAAAATCTGGTGTCCTAGCCGATAGACGAACGGGCCATAAATGCAGTAATTTAAGCCTCTTTTCACCAAAGCGACTGCAAATATACGTACTACTTTTAATTTTCCAAACCTTGACTCATAAATTAATGATTTTTCTTGTTGATTTATCTAACTTTGCATCTTACTTTTTGTTAGACTTACATGAAACGTATTGCAATTAATGGCTTAGGAAGAATAGGTCGTTTAATCTTCAGACATCTTTACCTGCATCCCGAAATAGAACTTGTAGCCGTCAATGATTTGGCAACCGCCGAATTAGCCGCCCACCTCATACAATATGACAGCGCTCACGGCATCTGGCAACAACAAGTAAAAGCAAAAGACAACTATCTGATTATAAACAATCAGACAGACAAGAAAATAGCTTATTATACAATCGAAAACATCGAAGACCTACCTTGGAAGCAAGAAGATATTGATATCGTTATTGAGTGTACCGGCAGGGCAAGAACTTTCGAGAAAGCAAGTGTACATCTTCAATCCGGCGCGAAAAAAGTAATTATTTCTGCCCCCGGTGATTCCATCACGAAGACGATAGTGTTAGGCATCAACGATGATATCATTACTGATGAAGACATTATACTTTCCAATGCATCTTGTACAACCAATTGTTTGGCGCCTATAATCAAAGTTTTGGAAGAAAACTTTGGGATAGAAAGTGCTTTTGTTTCGACAGTGCATGCTTATACCGCCGATCAAAAGTTACATGACGGTTTACATAAGACCGATTTCAGAAGAGCAAGAGCTGCTGCCGCTAATTTGATACCCACCACCACCAATGCTGCCAAAGCCGTGGAACTCGTCATGCCGGAAGTAAAAGGTAAGATGATAGCCACCGCCACAAGAGTACCTGTTTTGGATGGTTCTTTGACAGAAGTATATTGTAATCTTTCCAAGCCATCAGATATAAAAGAGGTGAATCAAGCTTTTAAAACAGCCGCCGAAAGTGGACGACTAAAAGACATTTTGGAATATACAGAAGCTCCTTTGGTTTCATCCGATATTGTAGGCAATCCTCATTCTTGTATTTTTGATGCAGGTTTGACTGATTTTATTGGTGACAAATATTGCAAAATTGTGGGTTGGTACGACAATGAATACGGTTATTCTTGCAGATTAGCTGAATTAATTTTAAAAGTTGCTAAATTGTAGCGCAAATTAAATCTACATTTTAGTATAACAACTTTTATTTTTTTATGAGTCAGATAGATCAAATTCATTTTAAAGGGAGAAAAGTATTAATTAGAGTTGATTTTAATGTTCCTTTAGACAAAAAAACTTTTGCCGTTACAGATGACACAAGAATACGTGCTGCTTTACCTACCATAAAAAAAGTATTAAAAGATGGAGGTGCAGCTATCTTGATGTCACACCTCGGTCGTCCTCTAAAAAAACTAAAAGAGGATGGAAGTATAGACTATGAGAGATTTACTTTAAAACATGTAGTACAAAGACTTTCGGAATTGTTGGGTACAGATGTACTTTTTGCAAATGACTGTATTGGTGAAAAAACAGAGCAACAAGTAAAAATTTTACAGCAGGGACACGTTCTTCTTTTAGAAAACACAAGGTTTCATAAAGAAGAAACTAAAGGAGAGGAAGCTTTTTCCGAAAAGCTCAGCAGATTGGGAGATATTTATATCAACGATGCTTTTGGTAGTGCCCACAGAGCACATGCAAGTACTACAATAGTGGCAAAGTTTTTCCAACCCGATTATAAAGCATTTGGTTATTTGATGGAAGCAGAAATTAAAAACGCCGAGAAAGTCATCAAGTCGCCCGAAAAACCTTTTACTGCCATTATAGGTGGTGCAAAAGTATCAGATAAGATTTTAGTAATAGAAAATCTTTTAAACATAGCTGATAATATCATCATCGGTGGTGGAATGTCCTATACCTTTTTAAAAGCACAAGGTCAACCGATAGGAAAAAGTCTGTGTGAGGAAGACAAGATGGATACCGCATTGGATGTTTTGAAAAAAGCGAAGGACAGAGGTGTCAATGTATATATTCCTCAAGATCATATTGTGGCAGATCAATTTAGCAACGATGCACATACTCAAGCTTGCAGTATTGAAAATACCCCTAATGACTGGATGGGATTGGATATTGCCGAAAAGACAATAGCAGAATATTCAAAAGTGATAAAAAGCTCTAAAACTGTATTATGGAATGGACCGATGGGCGTTTTTGAAATGGAAGCTTTCAGTCATGGAACAAAATCTATCGCTCTTGCCGTGGCAGATGCTACGGACAACGGGGCATTTTCCTTGATAGGAGGAGGAGATTCGGTCGCAGCCATCAATCA
This sequence comes from Chitinophagales bacterium, assembly GCA_023957215.1. Taxonomy (GTDB): domain Bacteria; phylum Bacteroidota; class Bacteroidia; order Chitinophagales; family JADIYW01; genus JAMLHH01. The sequence goes on along the minus strand of JAMLHH010000029.1, from coordinate 12,108 downwards.
ATTTGACTTAGCTGAAAGAGTGAGTTATATTTCTACCGGTGGTGGCGCATTACTCGAATTATTTGAAGGAAAGACCTTGCCGGGCATAGCAGCCATTCAAGGCTAAAAGCTAAAATTTTGGCATTTATAAAATCAATATTATTAGTAGGATTGGGAGGAGGTGCCGGAAGCATCATGAGATATATTGTAGCAGTCATCATGCCCAAGTCTCTTACCAAAAGTTTCCCTTTTCAAACTTTTATAGTTAATATTATAGGTTGCTTTTTAATAGGTCTTTTAGTAGGGTGGATGGAAAGAGACGTATTGGTTAATTCTAATTTAAAACTACTTTTTATCACCGGTTTTTGTGGTGGATTTACCACTTTTTCAACCTTTTCCTCTGAAAGTTTGGGTCTGATGTTAGGAGGGAATTACAGTACTTCAATTTTGTACATGTTTCTAAGTTTATTATTGGGATTGATTGGTGTTTGGGCAGGGATTGCCATTAGTAAATAATCTTTTACATATTACTTTCTATATTCTTAAATTTCACCTTCTCAATAATTTAATTAACTTTACACTTGGAGTATATGCAAAAGTATAAGATTATCATAGTTGTTTTGGTTGCCATAGTCACATTTGCAACAGTTGCATATTTAACCCGACTATTTAGGAAAACAGGTGTTCCTTTTTACAGACACAATGAAGTGTATGAAATCATTAAGTCGAGTGAAACAGAATTTGATGATTCGATAAGAAATTATACACAACCATTTAAAAAATATGGGCTGATTGAGGATGACGATGAGCTCAATCATCCTTATATAGATCCGTTGGGGATTGTAAATACCGATTCTGCGAGTAATTAAAATTCATTCGTACATTCTTATATGAAGTAGGTGATGCAGTGGCTATATTTTATTCCGATGTTTAGACCTTTTGTTGCGCTATTTGTCGGAACAATACTCGGTTATTACCTACATATAGACAGCACATTTTTCCTAATACTCTCGTTTTCAACCTTGTTATTAGGAATATTCTTGATGAATAAAAAGTTTTCCAAAATACGATGGATTGCGTTTTCGGGTATTTGTTTCCTTTCTGCATTAATGTTTTCCGGAGCTTACAGTTATTCTTTTCAGAAAAAAGTGCCTTTGTTAGAAGAGGGTTATTACACATATACTGCTGTGGTCAAAAAAATATTGAGTAAAAAAAATGACAACACGAGAGCCTATATCAAGATAGTCTCTGTAAAAGATTTTGAATTAAAACAGCCTTATAAAATTTTAGCTACCATACGTAAAAAAGAAGTTTTGCCCGGTGACAAAATATTTGCAGGCTCTTTCATAAAAACACTTGCCTCACCTACCAATGCCGGACAGTTTGACACCCAAAAATATTATGGATATAAATGGATTTATCAGACGACAAATATCTATCCTGACAATCTGATAAAAGCAGAAAATTATACCGGTGATTATCTTTTAAGATGGAGCTATCAAGCTTCAATTTGGTGTTCGGATATTTTTAAAAAATACATTCCTATAAGAAGTGCCAGCACCCTGCAAGCATTGCTTTTAGGTAAGAAAGATGACATCCGAGACGACATGAAAAAGGTATATATGAGAGCCGGGGTGATGCATGTCTTGGCAGTTTCAGGCATGCACGTCGGGATTCTCTATTTAGGGATGTTATTTCTTTTAAAAAGATTTTACAGAAAGAGGAAATGGCTTTCTTTTATACCCATTTCTTTAATTTGGGTTTTTGCTTTTGTGACCGGTGCAGGTCCCGCAGTTTTAAGAGCAGCATTGATGATTACTTTCATCGACATAGGTAAAAAATTAAATGAACAGTCTAACTCTGTCAACCTTCTCTTTGTGGCAGGATTTCTTTTGATACTTTTTCAGCCTTATCTGATTTGGGATATCGGCTTTCAACTTTCTTTTGTGGCAATGCTGGGAATACTCTTCTTATTCAAGCCCATTCAGGATATTTTATACATCAAAAACAAATGGGTGAAAGATTTGATTTGGGTACCTTCCGCTCTATCAGTTAGTGCGCAATTAGCGACAACGCCTTTGAGTTTTTTCTATTTCGGAAATTTTCCTGTCTTGTTTCTATTGACCAATATTATCATTTTGATGCCTGTGACAATAGCCATGTATTTAGGAGTGAGTATCTTATTGTGCTCTAATTTTTTGCCGACAAGTATCACTTTAATGATTGGAAAAATTTTAGATGTCGTTTTATACTACGGATTTGATTTACCCTTGAGTTGGATAGTTACACTACCGGGTGCATATATGGACAAGATTTATTTACTACCGTGGCAAGTATTCGTCTTATTATCCGCTGTGATTTGTTTTGGAAGATGGATGTATCAACTCAAAAAAGGCAAATGGCTGATTTATTCTTTGACCTTACTCACCTTTTCATTACTCGGCACTTCTTTCAGACAATATCAACGTAGTAAGAAGATAGAAGTAAATATTTTGCAAATCCCCGGCGCACACGTTATTGCCGTTAATAACTTTTTATGGACGGATACCCACCATCAACAGCAATTGATAGACAGCAATGATTATTTTTTGAGTGGATTTTTACGGACAAATAGCTGGAATGAGTGGACTTTTGTACAACCGAAATATGTGCAGGCAGACAGTCAGATGATAACGGTAGGAAACAAGACCTTTTACATTCTAAATGACAAGCTCCTCCAGTTTCAAAAAGGTACAAAAATCAATGTGGACTATTTGATTTTGGGAGATCATTTTTTCTTAGATGTCAAACAATTAAAAGAAACTTTTGACTTTCAACACTTGGTTTTGGACGGTAAATTAGGATATGCAAAATACAATCTTTTTAAATCCATCCTACACAAAGAAAATATTGATTTTATGGATACCAGAGAAAATGGAGCAGTAGAGATTTTACTGTAACTTTCAGCTCTATCTTTTTTAAGATCTAGTTTTTTATACTAAAATTAAGTGAAAGCTCTCAGCATCGACACCTTCGTCTAATTTGCATTTTGTATCACTTGATTTGATATCCTGAAACCGTATATTTGCATCTGATAATTTTAATTATGTTACAATTAGATGTTTTAAGAGCCAACCCACAAGATGTCAAGAAAAGATTGACTAAGAAAAATTTTAAACAAATCAATTTGGTAGATACTATTATCGAATTAGATGATAAAAGAAAAGCCTCCAAAACAGAATTGGAAGCTCTGCTCGCCGAGCGCAACAAATTATCGAAAGAGATAGGGATTTTGATGAAAAACAAAGATCCTAAAGCCGAAGATGTCAAAAAGAGAGTGGCAGAAATCAAAGATGAAATAGATTTCAAAGAAGCTGCTGTCAATCAATTTGAAGCCGAATTAAATGAATCTCTTGTCCAACTGCCCAATTTACCTGCTGATATTGTTCCTGAAGGAAGAACTGCCGAAGACAATGTCGTCGTGTACCAAGTGGAAAAGTTACCGGCGGCTCATCAAGGCGATCTACCACACTGGGATTTGGCCAAAAAATACAATATCATAGATTTTGAATTAGGTGTCAAATTATCCGGTGCCGGTTTTCCGGTGTATATCGGGAAAGGTGCCGTATTACAACGTGCATTAATCAGTTTTTTCCTCAGCGAAGCTGCAAAGTCCGGCTATCAAGAAATGATGTTGCCACACATGGTAAGCGAAGAATCAGCCTATGCTACGGGACAATTACCGGATAAAGAAGGTCAAATGTACCATGTCACAGCAGACAATCTGTATCTGATACCTACGGCTGAAGTACCTTTGACCAATCTGTACAGAGACGTTATTTTAGAGGAAAGTGATTTTCCTATCAAATTAACAGGCTATACACCATGTTTTAGAAGAGAAGCAGGAAGCTATGGCAAAGATGTAAGAGGTCTCAACAGATTGCATCAATTTGATAAAGTAGAAATCGTACAGCTCCAACATCCCGATAAATCTTATGCAACCTTAGACGATATGTGCAAACATGTAGAAGGTCTGCTAAAAGAACTCAAACTACCTTATAGAATATTGAGATTGTGTGGTGGTGACATGAGTTTTACAAGTGCTCTAACCTACGACTTTGAGGTCTATTCTGTAGCACAAGGCAGATGGTTAGAAGTGAGTTCCGTATCAAACTTTGAATCCTTTCAGTCTAACAGATTAAAACTCAGATATCGTACCGAAGACAATAAAAAGATATTAGCGCATACACTTAACGGCAGCGCATTGGCTCTTCCAAGAATCTTAGCCGGTATCCTCGAACTCAATCAGACAGAAGAAGGTATCAAGATTCCTGCCGTCTTACAGAAATATACAGGTTTTGATATAATTTCCTAATTCTACAAGAAGAAGTATATCAAAGAATATCGCACAATTGTATAATCGTACATTTTAATAAGGCAAAAATGTATTAATTTGTATGCGATGAAGATTTTCGTATTCAGTATTTATGTGTGCTGTCTTGCTTTTTTTGCCTGCAAAAACAACATCGTAGATACAAAGAAATTTGCTGATCCGGAACAAGCATATATTGATATTTCAGAAGATATCAAATTACAACATCGCGAACGAGGCTATACAGATGCAATTCTGACAGCTCCCTTGATGCATAGATATTATAAAGAAGAGGAGAAATTGATATTTCCAAAAGGCTTTGAATTGGAGTTGTACGATGAGGGGAAAATGACGGCAATCATCAGTGCAAAATATGGTGAAAAAAATGAAATCTATAAACAAGTCACTGCTTCCAAAGATGTAAAAATCGTCACCTATAAAAAAGAGATTTTGGAATCAGACACACTTTTGTGGGATGAATCTAAATCAAAAGTTATTATAGATGGGAAAGTCAAAGTGACGACACCTACCGATATTATCTCCGGCAAAGGCTTGGTTTCTGATGATAGGTTTAAAAATTATAAAATGTCTAAAATTACCGGAATTTTATCGGTCGAAGACAACAATGTCCCCAATTAATCCGTTGTATATACAATTATTACATATTTTTATTATTTTTGTATAACTTGTATTCAAATTTTTAAATTATAAATCAGTTTTTATGGAAAAGGAAAAAGGCAACCAAATCAATATTGAATTACCTGAAAATATAGCCGAAGGAGAATACAGCAATTTAGCTATCATCACTCACTCCAATCAGGAATTTATAATAGATTTTGTGAGAATGGTACCGGGAACGCCCAAAGCAAAAGTAAAGTCAAGAATTATTTTGACACCACAACATGCCAAAAGATTCATGCGTGCGCTTGCAGACAACGTCAGAAAATACGAACAAATCAATGGTGAAATTCAGGATTTGGAAGCTCCCAACATTCCCATACAATTCGGTGAACCGACAACCAAAGCATAGAAGGCAATGATGAAAATTGGTGAAGCTATTAAGCAAGAATCTTTTTCTGACCTCTATATCCAGACTGAAATAAATGTCCTTTATACGGCAGGGTGGATTTCTAATTGGAATCACAAGTTTTATAAGCAATATGACATTTCACAACAACAATACAATGTTCTTAGAATACTTCGTGGTCAACATCCAAAATCTGCAATGCTGAGTCTTATTTCCGAAAGGATGATAGATAAGATGTCAAATGCTACTCGTTTGGTGGAAAAACTGCGTTTAAAAAACTTGGTGAATAGAAAAACAAATCCTCACAATAGAAGATGTGTCAATATCAGTATTACACAAAAAGGATTGGATTTACTAAAAGAAATTGATAACCAGATGAATATTGTTACTCAAAAATATAAAACACTTACTGAAGAGGAAGCGATCTTACTCAATGACTTGTTAGATAAGATGAGGGGTAATGAGGAAGAAGATATTTAATCAATTAATCATACGATCGAAACAGAGAAAACAAAGTTGAAAAAATACAATGCAGAAAACTTCGATTTTGATAATCCTATGGATGTAGCTCCTATACTATAAATAATTTATGGTATATAATAGTAATTATTACCCTATAAAGTGTCTTGGATTAAACAAAAGAATCAACTTTTTTAATAAAAAAGCTCTATATTCGTTAGTAGATTCTATTTTTAATAAACCGAATTAGTATGAAAGTAGGTGATCGTGTTTTGATTTCCCCCCAAGTTACAGGACGTACTGACTGGACAGAAGCTACTATTATAGAAGTAGAAACAAATCCTTATGTGGGCATCGTGATTACAGCAAAAGCTGATGACGGAGAGATATTTTTTGAGAAAGAGGATATGTTTAAGCTTTTGAACGATGAAGTATGCATGCAATAGCCTTTGGTATGGTAATTTCTGATTTAAAATTACATTATGGAGAGCAATACCATAGTGCATATTCAGAAATAAAGAAAATCATGAAAGACAATGATTTTCATTGGATTCAAGGTAGCACATACATTACCGAAGAAAGTTTAATTGTCGTGACAATGGCAATGAATGGTTTGAATAAAATAGATTGGTTCAGAAAATCAGTTCGTGATATTCGAGCATTTAGAATTGAAGACTGGTCTGATTTTACACCTATGTTTAAAAAACAAAAGAAGTAACGAGAAGGAGAGGAAGAAGATATTTAATCTTTACCTGTTCCTTTAAATTGGTCTTCTTTAAATCTAAAGAGTACATTGAAAGAAGTCAGAGAACCATAGATACGGGTAATATATTGTTGTAAATCCACTTTTTCCTCGTCACTCAAGTTGGACGAAGAGTTAATACGTTGTTCCATTACTCTCAACCGGTCTCTTACCATGACGATTTTATGAAAAAAAGTTTCAATGGAGAAAGATTTTGCTTGAAGCTCTCTATTCTCAGGTTGTAAAATCATTTCACCCCCTTTCCATTTTTCGCCCAAATAAATTTCTTCAGATGGGTCAGTCAACGGACGAATAAGGTTCTTTATAATCTTTTCTACCTTGTCTAAAGATACTGCATCATCAGGGTGATCAACCAATTTGACAACGACAAAATTTTCAAAATTTTTGCTGATTTCTTTTTCGCCATAATCTTTGAAATAGATTTCATAGTGATTTTCCTCTACTCCGATAATGACCCCTTCTTGATATTTAGGGTGTATGAGTCTTGTGCCTATTCCGAATTCCATGGTGTGATAAATTTTAGATAGTCATAATCTCTTCCTCCTTCAAAGTCAACATTTTATCGACTTTGTCAATATATTGATTGGTCAGGTTTTGGATAGTGATTTCCGCATCTTTTGACACATCCTCAGAAAGACCATCTTTTGTCAAAGATTTGATTTCGTCATTCCCGTCTTTTCTTGCAGAGCGAATACCTAATTTTGTATTTTCACAAATCACTTTGGATTGTTTGACCAATTCTCTTCTTCTGTCCTCAGTCATCAACGGAATGACAAGTCGGATATTTTCACCATCATTTTGAGGAGTGATACCCAAATTAGCTTGAAAGAGGGCTCTTTCTATATCATTGATCAGACCTCTCTCAAAAGGTGTAATGAGCAAAGTTTTGGCATCTTGCATCTTTACGGAAGCCACTTGTTGTATGGGTGTAGGCATTCCATAATACTCCACTCTTACAGCAGAAACCATATCAGGGCTGGCTTTACCTGCACGTACTCTTCTCAGCTCTTCTTCCAAATGCTTCAGCGCTTTCTGCATAGATTCTTTCGTCTCGTCAATTATAAACTGAACTTCTTCGTCCATAAGATATTTATTTTACTAATGTTCCTATTGATTCGCCAGCCAAAATACGAAGAATATTTCCCTTTTCTCTAATTGAGAATACGATAATCGGTAAATTATTCTCTTTGCACAAGGTAAATGCAGTCTGATCCATCACTTGCAACTCTTTGACAATTGCTTCTTGATAAGTGATATTAGAAATTTTAGTTGCATTGGTATCTTTTCTTGGATCGGCAGTATAGATACCATCGACATTTGTTCCTTTTAACAAGGCATCTGCTCCTATCTCGATAGCACGCAATGCGGCGGCAGTATCTGTTGTAAAAAATGGATTACCCGTTCCGGCAGCAAGTATGACTACACGCCCTTTTTCCAAATGTCTCACCGCTCTACGTTTGATATATGGTTCGCACACTTGCTCGATATTAACGGCAGACATCATACGCGTATTGACACCTCTTTTTTCAAGGACTCCCTGTAAAGCCATGCCATTAATAACAGTGGCTAACATTCCCATATAATCTCCTTGTACACGGTCAATACCGAGATTCCCTGCTTGCAAACCTCTAAAGATGTTACCACCACCTATTACTACTGCCACTTCATAGTCTCTATCCACCAATTCTTTGATTTCATCACCAAAGTGATCTATCATACTCGGTTGAATACCGAATTGCTGGTCTCCCATCAAAGCTTCTCCACTTAGTTTCAGTAATATTCTTTTGTAATTTGCCATGAAGTTTAAATTTACAAAAAAAGGGAAAGCTTTAAAAACTTTCCCTTTCAATTATTTTAAATGTTTATGATAAAGCTACCCTTTTAAAACTGACAATGTCCAGATCTTTATCAACAGATTTGACATACTTCAAAACCGTCAAGTTATTATCTTTCACAAAAGGCTGACTCAATAGGGTCGCTTCTTTGAGCATTTTGTTAACAGCTCCCTCTGCAATCTTATCCAATAAGTTATCAGGCTTACCGTCTGCAATAGCTTTTTCTCGTGCTATGGCACGCTCGCGATCTTTTACATCATCACTTACTTCATCAGCACTCAAAGCGATAGGGTTCATGGCAGCAATCTGCATAGCCACATCTTTACCTACTACTGAGTTCTTATCGTTCACTGTTTGATTTAATTCCACGATAACGCCCAATCTGTATCCCATGTGAATATAAGGGATCAAACCTTTTCCGGAAACGGATTCAAATCTTTTGATTTCAATTTTTTCTCCGATTTTACCTACCATGTCTAACATGGTTTGTGCGACAGTGACACCTTGGAAAGAAAGTGCATTTAAAGCATCTTTATCCGCAGGTCGTTTTTCCAATGCTAATTGGGCAATCTCTTTCGCAGTAGCGATGAACTCTTCATTTTTTGCAACAAAATCTGTTTCTGAAGAGATGTTGAGTAATATTCCGTAATCATTGGCTTCGTTGGTAACAGCGATAACGACACCTTCGTTCGCTTCGCGTTCTGCTCTATTAGCGGCAATTTTAGCACCTTTTTTACGAAGAAAATCTATTGCAGCTTCAAAGTCACCATTGGTTTCAATCAAAGCTTTTTTACAATCCATCAGACCGGCACCAGTCTCTTGTCTTAGTTTGTTAACTTCTGCGGCAGAAATTGACATAATATTTTAATTTTAAAATTTTATAATAATAAATGAAGTAGGTTTACTCGGCGGATGCTTCATCATCGGACTGGTCAGCGCCTTCGCCCTCAGTATCTTCATCGCTATTATCACCCCCTTCTACAACTTCTTCATCAGCATCTTCTTCATCTTTGTCTTTATCATTGTGTCTGTCAGCGACACCTTCTTTGATAGCTTCAACAAGATATTCTGTAATTAATTTTACAGATTTTAAAGCATCATCATTAGCTGGTATAGCGAAATCTATAGAGCTTGGATCTGAGTTAGTATCTACAATACCAAAAGTTCTAATACCTAATTTTTTAGCTTCTGCCAAAGCAATATGCTCGTGAGAAATATCTACCATAAAGATAGCGGCCGGAATTCTGTTGAGGTGTTCGATACCGCCCAATACTTTCTCCAATTTTTCATATTGTCTGCCAAGCATCAATCTTTCTTTCTTAGTAATATTGTCCACATTACCGTCAGCCAATAGGTTTTCAATAGTTTGTTTTTTCTTGATAGACTTCTTAATCGTAGCAAAGTTTGTCAACATACCGCCCAACCATCTTTCGGTGACGTAAGGCATGTTAATACTTTGAGCTAATTCTGCAACTACATCTTTCGCTTGTTTTTTTGTAGCGACAAAAAGGACTTTTCTTCCTGATTTGGCTATTTGGCGCAAAGCATTAGCGGCTTCATCTAATTTTTCTTGAGTTTTATTAAGGTCTATGATATGTATGCCTTTGCGTTCCATAAATATATATGGTAACATTTTGGGATTCCATTTTTTCTTAAGGTGTCCAAAATGTGCGCCTGCATCCAATAATTCTTGCTGTGTGATCTTTTCCATTTTACAGTTACAAATTGTTCTGTGAATAAATTAACGTTTGCTGAATTGGAAGCTCTTACGTGCTTTCTTCTTACCAAACTTCTTACGTTCTACCATTCTTGGGTCACGGGTCAATAAGCTTTCAGCTTTTAACAAAGGCTTGTTTTCCTCATTGATTTTAACAAGTGCTCTTGAAATGCCTAAGACGATAGCTTCTACTTGACCTTTCACTCCACCGCCTTTGACGTTGACTTTTACGTCATATTGATTGGTAGTATTCGTCACTTCAAACGGCTTTTTAATGCCGCCAGTCAAATAAGTCGCAGTAAAATATTCTTTGTAGTCTTTGCCGTTTATTTCCATGACACCATTTCCGGGTTTTAAATAAACCCTTGCAACGGATGCTTTTCTTCTTCCTAATGCGTTAGTATATATAGTTGTTGCCATTGTCTATTTGAATTTTAAGATTTCAGGATTTTGGGCAGTATATTTGTGATTAGAACCTGCCACTACATGAAGTTTTTTGTACATTTGTCTTCCTAATCTCGTTCTTGGAAGCATGTGTCTGACAGCATTTTCAACTACAAATTCAGGCTTTTTGTCAAGGGCTTCTCTGACTTTCATTTTTCTTTGACCGCCTGGATAACCGGTATGTCTGATATATACCTTGTCATTCATTTTATTTCCTGTTAAAACAATTTTTTCTGCATTGATGACGATGACATGATCTCCTGTGTCAACATGTGGTGTATAAGATGCTTTGTGTTTACCTTGCAACACTTTGGCAATCTCAGAACACATACGACCTAAAGTCTGATTTTCAGCATCAATGACCCACCATTTGCGCTCAACATTTTGAGGCTTGGCTGATTCGGTGCGATAACTTAAAGTATTCACTGAGTTAATAATTTTCTTGTTTAAATAATTTTGGACTGCAAAGATAAAATATATATACCATATTTTCTACCTTTTATAGAAAATATTTTTCACGCAACCTCCACAATTATTTGATTTACAGTTAAAATATCGAACAAATTTTTTACAATGACATTGGTGCAAAGCAAGTTTCAATCAAATCCATGCGTGGACAGAGTCGATTTTATTGTAGGAAAAAAATTATAATTTATATAGTTTTGCTCTTTTAATCATTTCCGGCGATGCTTTTTGAATCGTAAAACTAAAGGTAGTTCCTTCTCCTACCTTGCTTCTTACGCTAATGTTTTGATCGTGTGCCTCTATCAAACTTTTTACAATGGACAATCCGAGACCGGTACCTCCCATACTTCTGGCTCTGTGCTTATCCACTCTATAAAACCTTTCAAATATTCTTTCCAATGATTCGGATTCTATCCCCGGACCGTTATCGCTAATTTCTATAATGATTTGCTCTTCCAAATCATAAAACCTTACAGAAACAGTTCCATTTTCCCTACCGTATTTTAAAGCGTTGGAGATTAAATTTTCTATGACCTGCTTATATCTTTTTGAGTCTCCATATACATAAAGTGTCTTATAAGAACCTTCAATTTTCATTTGGGACTGAACTTCATTTGCCAAGTATTGATATTGGTCAAATACTTTTTTAAATAGTGCAATGATATCAAAAACTGTCTGATCAAGGTGAATGCGACCGGCTTCCAATTTTGAGATTTCTATCAAATCATTGACAATTTCCTCTAATCGTTCGATATTATCTAAGGCTTTTTGAAGATACTGCTTAGATTTTTCTTCGTCATCCACACCATCTATCAGAGATTCTATATAACCTTGTGCTATAAATATAGGGGTACGCAATTCATGGGAAACTGTACCGACAAATTCTTTGCGATATACATCCATTTTTCGGAGCTCCCTGATTTGTTTGTTTTTTTCTATTGCCCATTCTCCGACATCTCTTTCTGCAAGAAACATAATATTGGAACTCAAGGCTTTATTAATGTCCTTTTGGAATTTATGCGGTTTTCCGATGGTCTTATAAATGACAAGTAGCTTGTCCCGTATAAA
>JAMLHH010000028.1 GCA_023957215.1 Chitinophagales bacterium | reverse complement strand
TCTTTAGGCTTATCTTTGCACTTTGGGTAAAATTAACGCCCAAAAAATTTATATTATTTATGAGTAATTCTTCCAGCCAAACTGCGGCTACAACAGCTTATTTATTATTAGAAGATGGCACCTTATTTAAAGGGAAACCTTTCGGGAAAATTGGAACTTCCGGAGGTGAATTATGTTTTAATACCGGAATGACAGGGTATCAAGAGGTTATCTCCGACCTTTCATACAGTAGCCAAATTGTTTGCATGACCTATCCATTAATAGGTAATTACGGAATCAACCCCGATGATTTTGAAAGCATCTCTCCTGCTATTAAAGGATTTGTTGTGAAAGAATTGTGCGATTTCCCTTCCAATTTCAGGAGTCAAATGACCTTAGACGAGTTTTTTAAGAAGAAAAATCTTTCAGGTATTCAAGGCGTGGATACTCGGAGATTGACTAGAATATTGCGAGATAAAGGTGTGGTAAAAGGAAAGATTGTAGATACTACAGTTGATGCAGAAGAAGTGATTGCCTCGTTAAAACAGACCGTTTTTCCGTCAAATTTGATTGAACAAGTCTCTACAAAAACGGCATATACCTGCTCGGGAAGAGGTTTCAAAGTCGTTTTAGTTGATTTCGGGGCTAAATTAGGAATTATAAGGGAGTTGTCTAAACGCAATTGCAATCTTATTGTGGTGCCTCACACCACTTCTGCGGAGGACATTCTATTAATGAAACCTGATGGTGTGATGTTGACAAATGGACCCGGAGATCCACAAGATTATCCGTATGCACTTGAGATGATAAGAGGTATTTTGGGAAAAATTCCTGTTTTCGGAATTTGCATGGGGCATCAGTTGATTGGCTTGGCGTGTGGAGCAAAAACGTATAAATTAAAATTTGGACATCGGGGTGGAAATCACCCTGTGTTGGATCTAAAGACAAATAAAGTGAGTATCACTTCCCAAAATCACGGGTATGCCATTGATCAGGAGTCGTTAAAGGGGACTGACTTAATTGAATCTCATATTGCCTTAAACGACCGGACAAACGAAGGACTTAGACATAAAAACTATCCTTGTTTTACCGTGCAATATCATCCTGAATCTAGTCCGGGTCCGGAAGATGCCAATTACCTTTTTGATGATTTTATAACGATGATGGACACATTTAAAAAAGCCGAGCAATACGATAAATAATATTGATTATTTAGTATAAGATATTGATGTATAGTAAGTTAAAATAATTGAGAAAATAAAAAATGAAGAGAACAGATATAAATACGATTTTAGTGATTGGCTCAGGGCCGATTATCATTGGGCAAGCAGCAGAATTTGATTATTCGGGAACACAGGCATGTCTTTCGTTAAAGGAAGAAGGCTACAAAGTGATTTTGATTAATTCCAATCCGGCAACTATTATGACGGATGTAGAAATTGCCGACAAAGTGTATATTGAACCGATTTCCTTGGAATTTGTTTCAAAAATTATACGAAAAGAACGTCCGGATGCTTTGTTGCCTACATTGGGTGGACAAATCGGTCTGAATATGGCGGTGAAATTAAAGGAATCCGGAGTTTTAGACGAATGCAAGGTGGAGGTGCTCGGTACCAAACTTACTGCCATCAATCAAGCTGAAGATCGAGAATTGTTTCGTCAATTGATGAAAGAACTAAATGAACCAGTCCCAGAATCATATATTGCCCATACTGTAGAAGAAGCATTAAAATACGGAGAAATTATAGGTTATCCGATTATTGTTCGTCCTGCTTTCACCATGGGAGGAACGGGTGGAGGAATCGCCGACAATCCACAAGAATTGTACGACATTACAGAATTAGGGTTGAAATATAGTCCCGTTTCTCAATGTCTGATTGAAAAATCAATTGCCGGATACAAGGAAATCGAATACGAAGTGATGCGGGATTCGAACGACAATACAATCGTGGTTTGCAATATGGAGAATATTGACCCTGTGGGTGTGCATACGGGTGATTCGATTGTGGTAGCCCCTTCCCAAACCCTTTCAGACAGAGAATATCAATTGTTGCGAAACGCTTCGTTAAAAATCGTTCGGACATTGGGTATCGAAGGAGGGTGTAATGTTCAATTGGCATTGGATCCATACTCGTTTAATTACTATATTATTGAAGTCAACCCGCGTGTTTCCCGTTCTTCTGCCTTGGCAAGTAAAGCAACCGGTTATCCAATTGCCAAGATTGCGGCCAAAATTGCCGTTGGCTTTACTTTGGATGAAATTATGAACCCGGTGACACAGAAAACGTATGCCTGTTTTGAACCTACCTTGGATTATGTCATTGTGAAATTTCCTCGTTTCCCTTTTGATAAATTTGAAACGGCAGACAGAAGGTTGTACACTCAGATGAAAGCCACAGGAGAAACAATGGCAATAGGAAGGAATTTTGAAGAAGCACTACAAAAAGCAATTTGTTCCTTGGAAACAGGACATGATCATATTGGATTGAAATCAAATAAATTACAATATTTATCCGAAGAATCAATTGAGCATAGAATCCGTGTGTGTGATGATGAACGTATCTTTGTCATCGGAGAAGCATTGCGTCGAGGTTATGCGTGGGAACAGATAGTGGAATGGAGTAAGATAGATAAATTTTTTATTTGGAAGATTAAAAAGTTGATTGATTTTGAAAAGATCATTCAGGACGCACCGAATGATATAGAAGTACTTTGGTCGGCAAAACGATTGGGATTCTCCGACACCTTTATCGCAACTCTTTGGAAAACTACGGGAAAGGCTGTTTCTCAACTACGAAAAGCCAATGGAATTGTCCCTGTGTACAAAATGGTGGATACATGTGCATCCGAGTTTGAGTCAAATACACCTTATTTATATGGGACCTATGAAGAAGAAAACGAGAGCATTATTTCCGAGAAAGAAAAAATCATTGTGCTGGGTTCCGGACCTATACGCATCGGGCAAGGCGTGGAATTTGATTATGCCACCGTTCATTCCATCTGGGCAATTCAGGAAATGGGTTACGAAGCCATTATTATCAACAACAATCCCGAAACTGTTTCAACTGATTTCTCAATTTCGGATAAGCTCTATTTTGAACCACTTACCGAAGAATATGTGATGAATATCATCGATTTGGAAAAACCAAAGGGCGTATTGGTGCAATTTGGTGGGCAAACAGCCATTAATTTAGCCGCAAAACTAGAAGCCAACGGAGTGCAGATTTTAGGTACTTCATATACGGATTTAGACAGGACGGAAAATCGGGAAAAGTTTGAAGAGGGCCTACAAGAAGCGGAAATTCTACGTCCTTTAGGGAAAACTGCGACTTCTAAAGAAGGAGCGATAAAGATTGCCAAAGAAATAGGTTATCCGGTGTTGGTGCGTCCAAGTTATGTATTAGGAGGTCGTGCAATGGAAATTGTTTATACCGAAAACGAATTAAGTCACTATATGGAAAATGCGGTTGAAGCCAGTCCCGACCAACCGATTCTGATTGACCGTTACTTGTTAGGTAAAGAAGTGGAGGTGGATGCAATTTGCGATGGAGAAACGGTAATTATTCCTGGTATTATGGAACATATTGAAAGGGCAGGAGTCCATTCAGGAGATTCTATAGCTGTTTATCCTCCGCAAAACATTACGAAAGAGGAGGTTAAGACACTCGTCGAATACACCGAAAAGTTAGCAAAAACGTTTCATATCATCGGGTTGATGAATGTTCAATTTGTACTGTTTCAAGACAACGTGTATGTTATTGAGGTAAATCCGCGATCTTCCCGAACGGTGCCATTTTTATCCAAAATTACAGATGTTCCAATGGCCAAATTGGCTACTAAAGCTATTTTGGGATCAAAATTGAAGGATTTGAATTATTCTTCAGGATTGGTAGAAGAAAAACGAGGGGTTTTTGTGAAAGTACCTGTGTTTTCGTTTTCAAAATTATCTAAAGTTGATATTACTCTCGGTCCTGAAATGAAATCTACAGGTGAAGTGATGGGGAAAGACAGTACCTTGGAAAAAGCGTTGTATAAAGGACTAATTGGGGCAGGAAATAAGGTGCCATTGCATGGTTCTATCTTATTTACAGTAGCTGATAAGCACAAAGAAGAAGCTTCTATTTTAGCAAAACGCTTTTGTACGATAGGCTTTCAAATATGGGCCACGAAAGGTACGGCGGATTATTTCCAAAGCAAGCAAATTCCGTGTAAAATCGGGTATAAAATAGGAGAGGAAAAACTCAATCTTATTGACCTTATCCATAAAGGGAAAGTGCAATACGTAGTTAACACAACCACCATAGGAAAGACGGTAGAACGGGACGGGTTTCAAATCAGGAGAGCCTCTGTCGAAAATGGCGTGCCATGTTTAACCTCAATGGATACAGTAGAAGCATTGCTCAAAGTCATTGAAAGTATGACATTTAAGATAGAGCCGATGGGGAGGTAGTGCTAGCTATTGGTAATTTTAAAAGTTTTATTATGAAATAAGTTATGCATGGGGTGTTTCAGTATTTTCTAATATAGCTTTCACAAATCCTGTAAATAAAGGGTGCGGATTTTCAACAGTACTTTTCAATTCGGGGTGGTATTGAACACCGATAAACCAAGGATGATTTTTGATTTCTACAACTTCTACTAATCCCGTTTCGGGATTGATACCTGTTATCTCCATCCCATTATTTTTAAAATCGGAAAGGTAGGAGTTGTTAAACTCATACCGATGTCGATGACGTTCCTGAATGATATTTTGCTGATAGACTTTATAAATAGTAGAATCTGGTATTAATTCACAATTGAATTGTCCTAAACGCATAGTTCCCCCTTTGCCTAACATTTCTTTTTGTTCTTCCATTACCGAAATCACAGGGTGTGAAGTTTCTTCCGACATTTCGGAAGAGTCGGCATCTTTCCAGCCGATAACATTACGTGCAAATTCAATTACGGCACACTGCATCCCTAAGCATATTCCTAAAAATGGGAGTTTATTTTCTCGTGCATATTTAATGGCTATTATTTTCCCATCTATACCTCTTGACCCAAATCCGGGAGCAACAATAATCCCATCTAATGGGCTCAATATCTTTGAAACATTTTGCTCCGATATTTCTTCAGAATGAATCCAATGGATAGATACTCTACATAGATTTGTAGTTCCTCCATGAATTAATGCTTCTGTTATAGATTTGTAAGCATCGTGTAATTCCACGTATTTACCTACTAATCCTATGTTTATTTCAAAAGCCGGATGGCTATAATTTTTTAGAAATTTATTCCATTTTGTTAAATCAAGTGTAGATTTTTCTGATAGGCAAAGTTTTTCTAATACGACATTATCTAATTTCTCTTTATGTAATAGGATTGGAACTTCATAAATAGTTGAGGCATCCATTGCCTCTATAACTGCATTTGGCGATATGTTACAAAATTGTGCAATTTTATGGCGAAGGGAAAAGTCTAAATTATGTTCGGTCCTACAACATAAGATGTCTGGTTGAACACCCAATTGCAACATTTGTCTTACCGCATGTTGGGTAGGTTTCGTTTTTAACTCCCCGATAGCGGAGAGATAAGGAATAAGCGTTAATTGAATAACCAAACAATCTACTGGATGTTCCCATTTCATTTGTCGTATGGCTTCAATGTATGGAAGCGATTCGATGTCACCTACTGTACCTCCAATTTCAGTGATGACTATATCATATTTATTACCTTTAGCCAAATACTGAATCCTCTCTTTTATTTCATCTGTAACGTGGGGAATTACTTGAACGGTTTTACCTAAATAGTCGCCTTGTCTTTCTTTTTTAATAACGGTAGAATAAATTTTACCCGTAGTAACAATATTTAATTTGGAGGTAGGAATATTTAAAAAACGTTCGTAATGACCTATATCCAAATCCGTAACAGTACCATCATCTGTAACATAACATTCACCATGTTCATAAGGGTTTAATGTATCAGGATCAATATTTATATAGGGATCCATTTTTTGGATGGCTACAGAATAACCTCTTGCTTGAAGAAGTTTTGCCAATGAGGCCGATATTATTCCTTTGCCTAATGAAGAAGCAACTCCTCCCGTCACAAAGATGTATTTTGTTAAATTTGACATAATAAATTATTGAGCATATTTTCCTATTAGTTTTTATTCCCATTCAATTGTTGCAGGAGGCTTGGAACTAATGTCGTACACTACCCTGTTGATTCCCTTGACCTCATTTATAATCCTATTAGACACAACTTCAAGAAATTCGTATGGGAGTTTAGACCATGTGGCAGTCATGAAATCTAACGTATTCACAGCGCGAATAACTGCGGTGTATTCGTAAGTCCGTTCATCGCCCATCACTCCTACAGATTTAACGGGCAATAGCCCTACGAAAGCCTGAGATGTTTGTTCATATAATTGGTTTCGATATAATTCTTCGATGAAAATAGCATCTGCCTCTTGTAAAATTTTGACTTTTTCGGAGTTAACTTCTCCCACTATTCGTATTCCTAAGCCCGGTCCGGGGAAAGGATGGCGATATACAAGTTCATGCGGAATCCCAAGTTCTATTCCTACTTTCCGTACTTCGTCTTTAAATAATCCAACAAGTGGTTCCAATAACTTGAATTTTAAATCTTCGGGCAATCCTCCTACGTTGTGATGGGATTTTATAGTAGCAGAGACACCTCCGACCGCACTGGATTCAATGACATCAGGATAGATTGTTCCTTGTGCCAAGAATGTGGCGTTATTAAATTTCCGGGCTTCCTCATTGAATACTGTAATGAAGTCATGTCCGATAGATTTACGTTTAGCTTCGGGGTCTTCAATTCCCTTTAAATGCGTTAGGAAGCCTTCGGAAGCATCAACCATTTTAATATTCATGTTGAAGTGTTTTCCATAATTCTCCATTACCTTCTTTCCTTCATTCTTGCGTAATAGCCCAGTATCCACAAAAATACAAGTTAATTGGTTTCCAATGGCTTTATGAATTAAGACTGCGGCAACGGAAGAATCAACTCCGCCTGAAAGCCCTAATATGACGTGCTTTTCGCCTACGATTTCCTGAATACGTTTTATTTCTGTGGTGATAAAATCATTTAACGCCCAGTTTTTCTTAGCCTTGCAAATTTTAAATAGGAAGTTTTTAAAAATAGTTGTCCCATATTCAGTATGTGTGACTTCAGGATGAAATTGGACTGCATAGATTTGACGGCTTATGTCAGCCATTGATGCAATTTTGATCGTTGAACTTCCTGTTACTTTAAAACCGCTTGGAACAGTGGCAACTTCATCAAAATGACTCATCCAAACCGTCAAATTGCTTGGTATATCATCAAATAGTCGATCTTTTCGGTAGATTGATAACTCTGCTTTTCCATATTCTCCTTTTACACCTTTTTTTACTTCTCCACCCAATATGTGTGCAATTAATTGCATTCCATAACAGATTCCCAAGATGGGGATTCCCAATTCAAAGAGTTCCTTTTCTACTAAGGCTGCTTTTTCACTAAAAACAGAAGATGGACCTCCTGACAAGATGAGTCCAATAGGATGATGTTTTATAATTTTTTTGATTGGAGTATAATAAGGAAGAATCTCTGCATAAACTCCCAATTCTCTAATTCTTCGTGCAATTAATTGATTGTATTGAGACCCGAAATCTAAAATTATAATGCTTTGTTTCAAATTGTTATCTATTTTAAGTGATTTGTTATATTTCTTTATATTGTCTTTTATACGGGATATTTCCCTGTAAAACATCCAAAACAATAGTTAGAGCTCCCTAGAATATCTTTTAAATTTCCGATACTTAAAAATTCAAGCGTATCTACTTTTAAATAATCTTTTAATTCTTTTGTTGTCATGTTAGCTGAAATTAAATCTTTTTTTGTTGGAGTATCAATTCCTAAATGACACGGAGCTATAATAGGAGGAGAAACACTACGAAAATGAATCTCTTTTGCACCTGCTTCCCGCAATATTGCAACTAATCTTTTAGATGTAGTTCCGCGAACAATTGAGTCGTCAATGACCACTATTCGTTTTTCTTTTATAGCCGAAGTGAGTGGATTGAGTTTTAAATTTACCACTCGTTCTCTCATTTCTTGTGAAGGAACAATGAAACTTCTACCAATGTACCTGTTTTTGATAATAGCAGGATAGAAAGGAATGCCTGATGCACGTGAATAACCAATTGCTGCCGGTACTCCTGAATCGGGAATACCTATGACCATATCGGCTTCGACAGGGTTTTGCTCCCATATTTTCTGACCTGATTTTTCTCTGATTTCATAAACATTAATGTTCTCAATTTTAGAATCAGGTCTGGCAAAATAGATATATTCAAAAGAGCAAATACGCATTTTTCTTACGCCATTAAGCATCTCACTTTTTGTGCCATTGGTGTTTCTGTTGATATACAGAATTTCTCCGGGGAGAATATCCCTGACGAGTTGCGCACCGATAGCGTCTAAAGCCACTGATTCTGATGCTACAGCAAATGTTTCGCTATCAATAGCACCTAAAACGAGAGGGCGAATGCCAAATGAATCTCTAAATGAGAAGAAGGTATCTTGCGTTAGCCCTACAACAGAATAAGCTCCAGTGATTTTATTCATAGTTAATTTGATGGCTTCAACCAAACCTTTGTCTAAATTTTTTTGAATTAATCTTAAAATCACTTCAGAATCTGAGGTCGCTCGAAAAACAACACCTTCATTCTCTAATTCTTTTCGTAATTCATCGGCGTTGGTAAGATTGCCATTGTGAGCAATCGTAAGAATGATTTGATCGTACTCATTTTTGGCAAAGAAAGGTTGAAAATTGTATTTTTTCTTATCTCCTGCGGTGGTGTAGCGCGTGTGTCCAATAGTAGCGTTTCCCATATAGTCTTCCGGATGGGAAATATTCTTAAAAACATCAAGAACTAGTCCTTCATCTTTGAAATTTCGAATAGTCTCATCCTTTAACACCGAAATTCCGCATGCTTCTTGTCCGCGGTGTTGGAGGGCGAACAGTCCAAATTGAGAAAGTGAGAAAGTGTCAATATGATGAGATGAATAAATACCAAAAATACCACATTCTTCATTGATTGCATCAAAGGGAGTTTGGGATTTTAGACAATTCCTCTGATAAGTAATTCCTGATAACTCAGTTAAATACTCTTTCTTGAGGTCCTTTTTCATGGAAAATAAAATTAATTTAATGCTTTCAGTAAGCGTTTATAGACTTCGACATAAGCCTCTGTGATTTCTCCTAAATCTCTTCTAAATCGGTCTTTATCTAGCTTTTTTAGAGTGTCTTTATCCCAAAGGCGACATGTGTCGGGAGAAATTTCGTCCGCCAAAACTATTTTTCCGTCTGTAGTTTTCCCTAATTCAATTTTGAAATCCACCAAACGAAGATTCATCTTGTCAAACAAATCTATTAATAAGATATTAATGTCTTCTGCCAGTTGATAAATTTCTTCTAATTCTTCTTGGGTGGCGAGTCCCAAAAAAAGAACGTGATAATCGTTAATCAAAGGGTCGTTCAAAGCATCATTCTTATAGCAAAGATCAAAAATAGTAACCGGAGATTTAATTCCTTCTTCAATCCCCAAACGTTGTGCCATACTCCCGGCGGAATAGTTGCGCACAACTACCTCTATGGGGAAAATAGTTACTTTCTTCACTAATTGTTCTCGTTCGTTCAGTTTTTGGATGAAATGCGTGTTTATCCCTTTTTTACCTAAATAGTCGTAAATTAGAGAAGTTATGGCGTTATTCATTTCCCCTTTTAGTTTAAAGGACCCCCGCTTTTGAGCATTAAATGCGGTTGCATCGTCCTTGAATCGGACAATTATTTCGTTGCGGTTTTCGGTCTCAAACATTTGTTTGGCTTTCCCCTCATAAATCATTTTTCCTTTTTCCATCGTTATTTATTTTTTGTAATTTTTTTGTATCGGCAAATGTAGCTGTAATGATAATCCAACAAGAAAATTATTAAATCTCCAAGTTTTAGATTTTTATGTACGCTATCAGATATGTGAAATTTGTTTGTAAAATTGCTCAATATTCTTGGGGAAGAATATATCATTGGACAATCGTTTTGATGTGATACAAACTTTGCATATACAAAAGTAAATCTATTTTAAAAACAAAAAGAAAAAAAAGTAATTTTTTTATGCTATAACTGGATAGAAAATGTCTCATCGCCGTATCGATAAGTTGATATATTGGTATTTTGGCACATAGAAGTCTTGCTTTTACAAAGTATTCCAAATCTCCCATGCCTTCTCCGCCTGAAAATGCAACATTTCCAAACCATTTTTTACGGTTGCATCTACATTCAAGCCTTTTTGTAAAAACGCTGTGACAGCAGGATTGTAAACCAAATCAAACAGGTAATTTTTTTCATTCAAAGCATGATAAGGCAAATCAGGTTTAGAATCTATACCTGGATGCATACCTAAAGGAGTAGTGTTGATGATGATATTGTACTCTTGCAAAATATCTTCGGTAATATCTATGTAAGTCCAAACATTTTTTGCGGGTTTTCGAGAAACATACCGATATTCTATTTCTAAGTTTTGGAGTGTATAAGCGACCGCTTTAGATGCACCACCCGTACCCAAAACCAAAGCTTTTTTGTGATAGTTTTTTAATAGTGGTTTAAAACTCATCTCAAAACCGTAGCAATCCGTATTATAACCTATTGTTTTACCCTCTCTGATTTTTATCGTATTGACGGCACCTATTTCTTGAGCAGTTTTGTCCAAACCATCTAAAAAAGGAATGACCACTTCTTTATAAGGGATGGTAACATTGAGGCCGTATAAGTTTTCAGTTTTCAATAAATCTTTTACAAGTTCTATTTTCTCGATGGGATAGGTATCGTAACGATGATGCTCAATCTGTTCTTTTTGAAACTTTTCTGCAAAATATCCTTTTGAAAAGGAGTGTCCGAGTGGATAACCTATCAGACCTAATTTGACTTCTTTCGGCATTTAAAACTTTCTTTCTAAAATTATTTGGGCTATAATTGCTTCACGGGGACTCATCTTCATTCCGGCAAAAGTTTTGGACTTTTTTTTCGTGGACTCAGCAGTTTTAAAATAATCAGGGGTGGCAGAAAGGGGTTCTATATTTACTGACATTTTGTGTTTTTGACCAAGTAGTGGAACGTTTTTGTCAGCACTTACTTTCTGTTTCAGCACTTTTTTCTCTATCGATCTTCTGGCTTCAGGCACTACTCTTTTTTGTGTATTTTGAGGTGCATGATGAGTAGGAGACGGGCTAGTTGGATAATGCTCTTGACTTGACTTTTTTATTTCTTCAAAAATTTGATCTATCAAACTCTTTTTCTTGGGATCAGAAGGAGTAGTAGGAGCGGTTTTCCCTAATTTTTTTGCACGCTCTTGCTCTTCTTTTTTTGCATTTGCATAAGTTTTATAGATATAATATCCGACTATCGCTATGATATAAATATATTCCACTCAAAATATTTTAGATAAAATAAATCATTTTTTTTAAGAAAGACAAATGATATGGGATTTATGATAAATTTCCTTCTGCCTAAAAGATGTTATAAACAATTGTTTTTTGATGTTTAAAACTAAGTAATGAAAAAGGAGGGGCCGTGTAATTTTCCCATTAACTTTGAGATGAAATAATAGCTGTTTTAGTTTTCTGATATAAAGAATGAAACAGGGGAATCAGGTGAAAGTCCTGAGCTGTTGCGCAACTGTAATCGGATATATCCGTAAGCCAGAATACCTGCTAAAATCAGTTTGAATTTTGTTTTCGCATAAAAAACGAAGTTCGGTGAGGATTTTTTCTTCTACCCCTTTCTTTTTTATGCCATTGTTTAACTTTTTAAAATTAAAATGCAATGGGCATATTTGAAAAACGACTAAATTACAAGCCATTTGAATATCCGGAAGTGATGCACTTTGTGGATAGTATGAACAGTTCTTTTTGGGTACACAAAGAGATAGATTTTACAGCAGATATTCAAGATTTTAAATCCAATTTGAGTGATTTGGAGCAAGAAATTGTGAAGCGGAGTCTGTTGAGTATCGCACAAGTAGAAATCGGAGTCAAACTTTTTTGGGGGGATTTATATAAGCATTTCCCTAAACCGGAATTTAACAATCTCGGTGCTACCTTTGCAGAATGTGAAGTGAGACATGGAGAAGCTTACGCTCGTTTATTGGAAGTATTAGGATTTAATCAGGATTTTGAAAAATTATTAGACATTCCGGTTTTTGCTAAAAAATTAGAATTAATAGATAATAGTTTGTATTCTGATAAAGATATTATTTCTAAATTATTGTTCTTTACTATTGTCATTGAAAACTCTTCTTTGTTTTCGCAATTTGCCAATATTCTTTCATTTACAAGATTCAAAGGTTATTTAAAAAATACTTCTAATATTATTGCTTGGACATCTATAGATGAGCAAAATCACGCAGATGCAGGTGTGTATCTTCTCAATAAATTACAAGAAGAAGGTTATCTAAAAGATGAAATGAAAGTTAGAATGGTGGAAGAAGTGAAAAAATATATAGAATACGAATCTGAACTTTTGGATTGGATATATGAAAATGGGGAACTTGATTTCTTCACCAAAGAAGATATGCTCAACTTTATGAAATATAGAGTAGATACTTCTTTACAGAAAATTGGGATTTCTAAAATATTTAATATATCAGTAGAGCAATATAAGCCAATGAAATGGTTTGATGAGGATGTATTTGCCAATGAATTGGATGACTTTTTTGCTAAAAGACCGACAGCTTATACGAAGCACGATAAAAGTATTCATGCAGAGGATTTGTTTTAAAGAATTGTGATGATGAATGTAGATATTGAAATGCGAATGAAGCAGTCCAGAACAAGTTTGTTTAAAGTGGTTTTCCCTAATACCACGAACCATTATGATACACTGTTTGGAGGAACTGCTATGAATATGATGGATGAAGCAGCTTTTATTGCGGCAACTCGATTTAGTAGGAAAAAAGTAGTTACTATTTCTTCTGATAAAATTGATTTTAAAGAACCGATTCCTTCGGGTACAATTATTGAATTAGTAGCGGAAGTATTTGAAATAGGAAATACAAGTTTAAAAGTTAAGGTAGATTTATTTCAAGAAGAAATGTATCAAAATACGCCACAGAGGAAGTCTATTTCAGGACTTTTCACTTTTGTAGCATTAGATGAAAATAATAATAAAACCAGTATAATATGAGCGAGATAAAAAAAGAAATATGGTGGCTCAATGATGAAAGTGAGCAAATTTTAAATAGAGGTTACTTACTCAAAGGAGAAAGTGTGAATGGAGCAATTGAGCGTATTGCAACTGCGGCGAGTAAGCAATTGTATAGACCGGAATTAAAAGAGAAATTCATTGAAATTATCGAAAATGGTTGGATGAGTTTGAGTTCGCCGATTTGGGCAAATATGGGAACAGAACGTGGTTTGCCGATTTCTTGTTTCAATGTACATGTGCCGGATTATATTGAAGGAATTACACACAAATTAGGAGAGGTAATTATGCAGACCAAAATCGGTGGAGGAACTTCCGGTTATTTTGGTGAATTGCGTGGTCGAGGAACAGCAGTTACCGATAACGGACAAAGCAGTGGTGCGGTTTCTTTTATGAAGTTATTTGATACTGCAATGGATACTATCTCACAAGGCGGTGTAAGGCGAGGAGCTTTTGCGGCTTATTTGGATATCGACCATCCGGATATTGAGGAGTTTTTGAATATTAAAGATATTGGCAGTCCACTCCAAAATCTATTCTTTGGTGTTTGTGTGCCGGATTATTGGATGCAGGAAATGATTGATGGAGATATGGATAAGCGTTCTTTGTGGGCGAAAGTTTTAGAATCCCGACAACAAAAAGGAATGCCTTATATCTTGTTTTCTGATAATGTCAATCGGAATAAACCTCAAGTCTATAAAGACAAAGCGATGAGGATTAATTCGAGCAATTTATGTTCAGAAATTATGTTGCCTTCTAATTTTGAAGAATCTTTTATTTGTTGTCTTTCTTCCATGAATTTGGAACTTTATGATGAATGGAAAGATACAGACACTGTACAAATTGCTATTTTCTTTTTAGATGCGGTCTTACAAGAATTTATCGTCAAAACACAAGATAATTATTATTTAAAATCAGCTCATAATTTTGCAAAAAGACACAGAGCTATTGGTTTAGGTGCGATGGGCTGGCATTCTTATTTACAAAAAAACAGGATTCCATTTGAAGGATTAGAAGCGAAGCAAATAACAAATAGTATTTTCAAACATATTCGCTCCGAAGCAGATAAAGCAACGCGAAAATTAGCTGAAATATTTGGAGAGCCTGAATTATTAAAAGATTACGGTGTTAGAAATTCCACCTTATTAGCAATTGCACCAACAACTTCTTCTTCCGCAATTCTGGGACAGACTTCTCCGGGAATTGAACCTTTTAGTAGTAATTATTTCAAAGCCGGTTTGTCAAAAGGGAATTTTATCCGAAAGAATAAATATTTGAAATCGCTATTAGAAGAAAAAGGAATTGACAATGAAGATACTTGGAGAACAATTATGCTCAATCAAGGAAGTGTGCAACATTTGGAGGAATTGGCAGAAAAAGAAAAACAAGTTTTTAAAACTTTTAAGGAAATCAGTCAATTGGAGATAATTCAACAAGCATCTATTCGCCAAAAATATATTGACCAATCTCAAAGCTTGAATATTAATATTCCGTCAAATCTACCTGTAAAGGAAGTCAATAGATTACTGATAGAAGCATGGCAACTCGGAATAAAAACGCTTTATTATCAACGCAGCCAAAGCGTGGCAAAAGAAACTGCCGTTCAAAATTTAGTACAATGTGTAAGCTGTGAAGCGTAAAAATACCTATCTTGTAATGGTACTTAAAATTTACGATGAGAAATATCACGATATCTTTACTATTTATTACTGCAATAACTAATATTCTTTCTGCCGGAGAATTGGTATTTAATCAAGAAACTTATAATAATAGGTTGAAAGAATACCGACGGAATGCTATTGAAAATTTTAATGGAAATGCAATACCTATTCAGGCATATTTAGGTCAAGAAGTTGACCGCTCCACTCTCAATGATATCATAGAAAACATGCCTACCAATGGAGAGTTTGATTTTAAATTGGTACAGTTAGTAAGAATTTTGTTTTTCTCGCATGGAGAATATGACAATTTAATTTTGCCTGCTATTGACACCATTCCTTTGTGGTTGACACCCAATGAAGATACAAGAGTTTATTGGTCTGAAAACCATGCTATGATGTGGTTGTCATCAGCTTGGTTACTCAAAGAGAAGTACGGGATTGATAAAGATCCTGATTTGAGAAAAAAAATAGTTCATGATCTTGATTTAAAAATTGACTATGGTTATTATGAGTTTTTCTCCAGTGTATATTTCCCGTACACTTTAAGTGCTTTGTTAAATTTAGTGGACTTTTCAAAAGATAGGGAAATTCACGATAAAGCAGTTTTGGCAACCGATCGGCTATTAACAGAGATTTTACTTTTGGTAAATAATAAAGGTGTATTTTTCCCTGCTACTGCCCGTAATTACAGAAATTACTACGAAAATGCTTATGGAAATAATCACAATCATCTCATCTATTTATTAACGGGAATGGGAGAGAAGCCTGAAAAAGCGACTCATGCCGCAGCATTTTTGGCAACATCCACTTATGATGTTCAAAAGGTTGTGGAATCATGGTCTTCGACGGAAAATTTAATATTGAAGAATGGGCACTCTATTTCAGATATTGGGAAAATTAACCAAGATTTATCACTTGTTGACAGAGTTGTTTTTCAATGGAGCGGAGGAGCTTTTTTCCATCCGAAAGTCGCATTAGAAACTGCTCAACTTTTGAATGACTACAATTTATGGGGGCATGAAGAGTTTAAAGATTTTAGGGAATTTAAAAACATTCCTTTGAATCTCGCACCTATATTATCCGAGGTAGCGTCTTCCATTTCATATAGTTCTGTCAATACGCAAGCCAATATAGCGATATTTAAAAACAAAGGTGTCACACTTTCTTCTATTCAAAATTTTTGGAAAGGGAAAGCCGGATATCAACAATGGCCTTGGTCGGCGGCTGTGGATGATATTGCTGTAAATGCCCAAACCGGTGATGCTACTCAGCCACTTGGCGAACATAGCATTACTGTCAATTCCACTTTACCTTATATTCAGCAAAAAGATAATTTGGCATTAATCATGTATCGACCCCATAAAAGTTTAAAACTCTTTGGCAGAGATAAGCATGACGTAGTTTTAATGTGGGATAATGATAATTTTGATGAATATCGTGAAGTCGGAAAATGGATTGTTGGAAGACGAGGAAATAGCTATATAGGAGTCCTACGGCATTGTACAGATATAATTAATAGCACATATTTTTGTGATGATCAAGATGGTCAATTATGGGCATGCATAGTAGGCAACCAAGATATGTACGGAAGTTTTGAGAACTTTGTCGATAAAATTCGCCATTCTCAATATCAAGAGAAATGGAATTATGTTTTTGATAAAGCAGAATGGCATTACTATGGCATGGTGAAAGTCGATGACATAAAATTAGATTATGATTGGGTGGAAGGTTTGACCGAAAAACCTGACGACCCCAAAACCGATCCATTGGTTACATCTGTAAAAAGTCACACACTTGAACCATCGTTGAATTTATATCCTAATCCTGCTAAAGATGTGATAAAAATAGATTTAAGTATTTTGAATAGTCAGGGAAATATTAAACTTTCTATTATCAATGATATTGGTAAAACGGTTTTTAGCCAAGAACTTTCTCCATCCTACTCATTATATGAAGTTTCGACTCAAAATTTTAGCCCGGGGATTTATTTTCTTTATGTAGAAACATCAGATGGGACTGTTTCTCAAAAACTGATTATTCAATAAGACAGTATGAAAACTATTTTTTTTATATTCATCTGCCTTTTTCTTTTTCATTCTAACTTACTTGCAAAAACTTGGGTTGATTCATTGGATGTCTATGCGAGAACTCGTTATATGCCACCCAAAAAGATGAAATGGAAATGGCAAGATGCCTCATTATTATTTTCTTTTATAAAAGAATATGATTTAGCGACTGAAAAAGATAAATCCGTTTATATGGATTATGTTGTAAAAGCGATGAGTAAAAAATTAAGAAGGGCAAGCGGGAAAAGTCCCAATGCCGTTGCTGCCGGAATGGGGATGGCATTTTTAGCCCAGCATCAAAAAGGGTATAAATACGAAAAAGCAGCTTTGAAAGTTTATAATCAATATCTAAAAATCAACCGCACTGACAATAAAGGTGTTTCGCACAAACGATTTTTTAAAGAACTTTGGGATGACACTATATTTATGATAGGAAGTTTTCTAACGAGAATGTATTTATGGACAGGAGATGAGCAGTATTTGAAAGAATTGTTTGTTCAGATGGATGCACATAGAGAAAAGCTTTTGGACAAAGAGAGTGGATTGTGGTTTCATGGTTGGGACGGAGATAATAAAAATAGGATTAATTTCTGTGGTCAAACAGGTTGGAGTAAAAATGACGAAAAACGTTCACAGGAGATATGGGGTAGAGGAAATGGTTGGGTGATTGTTACTTTGGCAGATATAGTCAATGTTTTACCGAAAGGAAATAAGTATAGAGAAAAAGCGGCTACCTATCTCAAAGAGATGGTAGTAAACCTGCCGGATATACAGGATAAGACGACAGGACATTGGTTTCAACTTCCGGTCAAACCTGAGCAGGAAGGAAATTTCATAGAAAGTTCGGCTACGGCGATGTTTGCTTATGGGATTCAAATAGCTTTAGATAATGATATTATTTTAGGTGAAAAGTATGAAAACGCTGTACGAAATGCTTATATAGGACTTAGAAAATACAGCGTAGTCAATACCGGTGATAAGCATTTGACCGTTATCAATGTATGCAAAGGAACATGTATCGGTGATATGAATTACTATCTGAATAGGAGCAGTACTTCTCAAAAGCCTTATGGTTTAGGCGCAGCCATACTTTTTGGAAGAACTTATGAGAATTAATAATTTTCCTTTTAACGAAAAATAGAGCCTACTTTTATTTGTTTTGAATGTCTATCTTTGAATGGCGAAAATTTTAAAAACGTCTGATACTCTTTTTAATCTATAACTTCCTTATTTTTGTAAAAAAATAAATTTATGAAATCAGCTATTACTCTTTTTATAGTCATCATTTCTTTCTTATCACTTAGTTCTTGTCATCAAGATGAAAAATTAAGTCAGAAGACGGATGTGATTAACAAAGTGTTGGATATCAAAGATGGTGATGGAATTGTTGATGAAGATGGCACTCAATTTAATGAAGTAGATGGATTGGAATCTGCTAAAAAGGATGTGCCAAAATCAAGAATTACTTATACAGAAACAAAAGTGGACTTGGGAGAGGTGGATGAAGGTGAGCAAGTTCATCATACTTTTGAATTTAAAAATACCGGAAACGAACCGCTATATATTTATGATGCACAAGGTAGCTGTGGTTGTACAATTCCCACTTATTCTAAAGAACCTATTGCTCCGGGAGCCAATGGAAGCATAGAGGTGGTCTTCAATTCAAAAGGACGTCCCGGATTCAATACGAAAACTGTGACAGTGACTGCCAATACCAATCCTGATATTACCGAACTTCAATTTACTGTAAAAGTGAATCCCAAAGCAGAATAATGGGTAAAATCTTGGCGATCGATTACGGTGTGAAGAGAGTGGGGCTTGCGCTGAGTGATGAAATGAAAATCTTTGCATTTGGTCATAGTACAGTCGATACAAAGAATATCCAACAAGAGTTGAAAAAGCTCATCGAAAAAGAGAAAATAGAAAAAATTGTCTTAGGTGAACCTAAACGTCTCAACAATGAAATTAGTGAGACAACACAAATAGTCTATCGTTTTAGAGCGGATCTCAACAAATGGTTCCCGTCTTTAGATGTTGTACTTGTGGATGAAAGATTTACCAGCAAAATGGCTCAAAATACCATTATAAATAGTGGTTTAAGAAAAAAAGCAAGGAGTAACAAGGCTTTGGTAGATACAATCAGTGCCACCATTATTTTACAAACCTATTTAGAAACGAAAAGTATATGATATTACCGATTTACGCTTATGGAGAAAGAGTTTTGAAAGAGAAAGGAGAAAATATAAGCTCTGATTATCCTAAGTTAAAAGACTTGATAACCAATATGTTTGAAACGATGTATAGTGCAGATGGAATAGGATTGGCCGCTCCGCAAGTAGGATTGTCTATACGGCTTTTTGTCGTAGATACCGTTCAAATGGAGAAAGAAGACAAGCCTGACTTTAAGGGTATAAAGAAAGTATTTATCAATGCCCGAATTATTAAAGAAATTGGTGATGAATGGAAGTATGAAGAAGGTTGTCTGAGCATTCCCGGTGTACGAGGTGATGTATTGAGAAAACCGGTACTCCTTATCAGATACCAAGATGAAAACTTTGAATGGCACGAGGAAGAATATGATGAGGTCAATGCCCGTGTTATCCAACATGAATACGACCACATAGAAGGTATTCTTTTTACCGATAAATTAGCACCACTGAAAAGAAAATTGGTCAAGAGTAGATTAGACAAAATTCGCAAAGGCGATGTCAAAGTCCATTATAAGATGAAATTTTCTAAATAGAGAAACTTATATCAACAGTTTTACCTTCAGTCTATAAAAAACACCAGCCTTCACCACGATAAGTAGGTGTGTGGCTTAAAATTTTTCCGTCTTTGACTAATAGTAATTGATCAAACCGCTCGCATAGTTCACCGGCTTTGCTGTGTCGCATAAAGACAGGATCACCGATATGTAGCTCTTTATTTCCTTTATAAACGACAGGCGTTTGTACTTCGCCGGTTCCTTCATTTTCTGTCAAGCTAAGTCCTTCCGGCAGATAGGGCTTGGGCTGTTTATCTAAAGAAATAGAGCCGGAAGCCACATAACCACCACCATGAGCGGTATAGATATTTTTTTCAGGTTTTCTGACAATCTCTATAGCATAGCCGGCGGCAGGTTGGAATTTAAAATTATCATAGTAATCAAATAATCCCGGGGAATAAAATCCCGACCCTACGGTAATTTCTGTCACTAACTCTTCTTTTTTGGTAGAATCAATACTTCCTGTACCACCGCCATTGACAAGTGTAGGATGTAAACCTTTTCCAATCAAATATTCCACACATGCCGTTCTTCTCTTTTGAATTTCAGGTATAGATAATTTTTTGAGCAAGCGTATAGCTCTATTTTTAACGCCATTGTATGGAGAAGCATCACCGACACCTGCTATTTGAGCTTCATAACCCATCAAACCTATAATTTTAACATGCTCAAACATTTGTGCTTGATCGACCAACTCTTTAAACTTTTGGACAGTATTGATGGGAGAACGATAAACTCCAAAATGCAATCCGAGATAATCTGATGAAACATCCAAATCTATACAGACAGGTTGTACGACCTTGTGTTTTTTGGCCTGCTCTTCCACCAATTGAAAGTGTTCAAGACTATCCACCATCAATACAGCAGATTTTCCGGATTGGGTAGCTTTACAGAAACCTTCTATATAATTAGGATTGACGATAGGATATCCCATCAATAGATCATTCCATCCTTTATCTATCAGTGCCAAAGCTTCTTTTCCCGAAAATGTCATCAAACCTTGGAAAATACGACTACTTTTCGCTATATATTCAAGAATATATCTACTACGGATAGATTTGGAAGCTACTCTTATCTTCTTATTTCCAACTCTTTGTTTGATAGCATTGATATTCTCGTCTAATAGATTGAGATTGACAAAAGCATAAGGAAAGTCTTGACCTTTGAATATTTCTTTATACTGCTGATAGCTTGGATTTTGCATAGCATAAAGATAATAGATTTCGGTCTATATATGAGATGAAGTAGGCATAAAGTTTATGAATGAAATAAAAATGACTGATACAAATCATTGGTAGAGCCAACTACTCAAAATCGTCATATAAAAGATATTTTTTGCGAATCTGCTTAAAATGAACCAAATCTTCCTGCCATGTCAATCTGATTTCTTTTTCACTTAATCCGGCTTTGATTTGCTCTTCCAATTGTCGGGTGCCGGACAGCTTCATAAAAAAGCTATTGAAAAAATTTTGACCTTTATAGGTTTTATAAGCGTCTATTATTGGCTGTAAAGAGAAACCAAACTGTCTTAATTCGTCAGTGCTTAAATCTCTGTATGATTTCCCATAACAAAGTTGATTGAGTAGAGGAGGATTTTTTGCACCGGGTCTGCTCACAGGAGTGAAAGAAGTATCTTTTAGTGAAGATTGGGGATGACCCCACAGTTGAAATTGTTTATTAGTTCCTCTCCCCACACTATAAGGTGTGCCTTCAAAGAGACATAGAGAAGGATAGAGATATATGGAGCGCATATTGGGTAGGTTAGGAGAGGGCGCAACCGGCAAATTGTAATAAGTCCTGTGGTTGTAATTTTTTATTTTAATGACTTGCAGTTTACATTGTACACCTCCTTTTAACCATCTCTCCCCATTGATCATTTGAGCATATTCACCAATAGTCATACCGTGTACAATCGGAATCGGATGCATTCCCACAAAAGAAGTGTAAGCTTTTTCTAATACCGGTCCGTCCACATAATGTCCATTGGGGTTGGGACGGTCTAAAATGATTACCATTTTACCATTTTCAGCCGCTGCTTCCATCACATAATGTAAAGTAGAGATATAAGTATAAAAACGTGCGCCTACATCTTGTAAGTCAAAAAGAATAATATCTACTTTATTCATTTGCCCTACTGATGGTTTTTTGTTGTTTCCATAAATGGAATAAATAGGAACTCGGGTTTTAAGGTCTATTTCATTATCCACTTTAGCACCGGCATCCGCCTCACCACGGAAACCATGTTCGGGTGCAAAAACGGCTGTAATATTTACACCTCTGTTGTACAAAGTGTCTAAAAGAAGCGCATTTTTTACCTTTGATGTTTGATTAATGACCATCCCCACTTTCTTGCCTTTTAAAATGGGAAGTAAAATATCTAAGCGTTCTGCGCCAACTACTACATCATTTTGAGAAACAGGCTGCGCCGAACATGCCCAAGAGAAAGAAAGCATAAAAAATAAACCGGCTATAGCCGTTAAAATATTTATCTTGTGTCGCATTATTAAAATTTCAAACGTCTAAAAATAAAGGTTTTTGAATACTCCTCTGCATATTGCAAGAAAAATCGTCAAAGGGCATAGAGATTCCTTTTCCCGATTTATTATCAAAGTGGCTATTTCGGCCAATGTATTGAGCATCGCCGTGATGGTGATGGCGGTATGTATGGGCAATGGTTTTACCAAAGAAATTCGTGAAAAAGTCTTTGGCTTTTGGGGGCATATACAAATTACGCGTCTTCAAAACAATCCTACTTATGATACAAATCCTATCAAAGAAGATTCCAAACTTTTAAAAAGTATCCTTTCTGTTCCAAATGTGGAAAGCATTTCGCCTTATATCAATAAAGCGGGGATTATTAAAACCCAAACTGATATGGAGGGTATTATGCTCAAAGGAATAGATGAAAGTTATCAATGGTCGTTTTTAAAAAAATATATTTCACAAGGTCAAGAGCCACAAATTACTTCTGATAGTATGTCAAGAGATATCTTGATTTCGACAAGTACGGCGCAGAAACTGCAATTAGAGGTTGGAGATGCTTTGATTATCTACTTTCTGGATGACAACAATAAAAGACCTATAGGTAGAAAGTTAAAAGTCTCTGGACTTTATCACACAGGTTTGGAAGAATATGATTCTTATTTTGCTTTGGGAGATTTGAAATTGATACAAGACTTAAATCAATGGCCGGTTGATGAATACGGAGGATTTGAGGTCAAAGTCAAAGATTTAAAACAGCTCAATGATGTTGCAAACAGTATCTATGAAAAAGTACCTTCAGATATCAATGTAGAAACCATCCGAGAAGCCCAACCCAATATTTTTGACTGGTTGGACTTGATTTTTACCAATGAGATTCTTGCTCTGATTTTGATGTTGATCGTGGCAATTTTCAACATGATTACGGCATTGATGATATTGATTTTGGATAGAACCAATATGATAGGTATTTTAAAGGCTCTTGGAGCGACGCATCAGCAACTACGACAAATTTTCATTTATAATGCGTTGTATATCTTGGGATATGGACTTTTAATCGGCAATGCAATAGGAATTGGCTTCTGCTGGCTTCAAAAAATTTTCGGCATCATCAAATTGGATGAATCCCTCTATTATTTTAAAGAAGTACCCGTGAGATTTGACTGGTTAGCAATATTGGGGATCAATCTCATTACAGTCATATTGACACTCATCGTTCTCTTGATACCGACTATGATTATTTCAAAAATTTCTCCCTTGAAAGCTATCCGATACGATTAAACCTATATTCAGTGTTAAGAATTTAGACGGAATCATTATCTGATGTGTAAAAATTGACTTTGTACTAATATCCTATATTGGATTATTTGTCGTTTGATTAAAACTTAAAAAAGAAGGGCAAGTTACTCACATCGCACCGCTCAACCAACTACCCTTGCTGCCTTCCGACCCTGGGGGATTTGTCAGGAGCTGGTCGTATAAGACTTGCCCGTTACAAAGATAATTATTCTTTATAGAATTACAAGAATCCCAAAAATGTTTTAGAGAAAATTTTGAAGATAATCTGATTAAAGATTCTCTATCAATTTATAACCCACGCCGTGTACATTGACTATCGTAAGACTTGTATCCGGTTTGAGATACTTTCTTAATTTGGAAATAAACACGTCCATACTTCTCGCAGTGAAATAGCTGTCATCTTGCCAAACATGCATCAAGGCGATTTCTCTTTCAAGGATGTTATTTTTACGTTCAAAGAAAAGTCTGAGCAACTCGTTTTCTTTTGTTGTCAATCTGATTTCTTCGCTACCCAAAATAAGTCTTTGGTTTTTGTAATCCAATTTTGTGTGACCTGCTAAGTATTCATCCAAAGCCGGTTCTATTTCTTTTTTCTCGGTTCTTTTGAGAATGGCATTGATTTTTAGCTCTAAGACTTCCATACTAAAAGGTTTGGTGATATAATCATCGGCACCGATTGTCAGGCCACGGATTTTATCTTCTTTTAGAGATTTGGCCGATAAAAAGATAATAGGAATTTCAGAATCTTCATGCCTGATATTTTCTGCAACGGTAAAACCATCCATCTTTGGCATCATTATATCTAAAATGACCATATTGAAAGGCTCTTTTTTATAGGTGAAAAGCCCTTCTTCACCGTCTCTTCTCAAAACGACATCAAAACCCTTGTGCACAAGATATTCTTGTAACAAAAGACCTAAATTCTGATCATCTTCTACTAATAGAATTCTTTTCTTATTTAATTCTGCATTCATATACATTATGCTTTATATGGTAAATATAACAAAAAGGTTGTACCTTGGTTCAATATACTTTTAACATTTATCGTACCACGATGAACGTCAATAATTGTTTTAACATAATTTAAGCCGAGACCAAACCCTTTGACATTGTGAATATTACCTCCTTGAACTCTGTAAAACTTGTCAAAAATATGTTTCATCTCGTCTTTACTTAGACCTATTCCATTGTCTTTAACGGAAATACAGACACCTTCTTTTTCGTTATAGGTCTTAATTTCAATGACTGGTGGATTGATGTTGTATTTTAAAGCATTGTCTATCAAATTTTTAATGGCATTGCTAATATGCATTTCATCTATGTTTACAATGGCGGGATTTGCTTTCAAATCTGTAATTATTTCAGCAGATAAATCTTGTTTGATAAGATCGAAATGATGAATGACTGATTCTACAATATCATTGATATCTCTATCTTCTTTATTGAGCTGGAGTTCTCCTTTTTCTAATTTAGCAATTTGCAAGACGTGCTCGACATGATTAGATAGTCGTTTGTTCTCCTGATAAATCACATTGGCATATCTGAGTCTCAACACTTCATCTGAAGAAATAGATTTATCTTTCAACATTTCACTTGCCAAAGAGATAGTCGCAATCGGTGTTTTGAGTTCGTGGGTCATATTATTGATAAAATCTGCTTTTATATCAGATAATCTCTTTTGGAAGAAAATAACTCTGAAACTCAATAAAAAGGCTACTAAAATCATCAGCATAAAAACAGCAAAAGTGATGATGGGCGTTAAGAATGACTGTAATAAAAATCTCTTTTTCTCCGGGAAAGTAAGTTTTAATAATTTATACTCATCAAAGAAACTGTTTCTAAAAAGTTTGGTGGTGTATTCTGTATGATACAAATGAGAAAGATTGGCACCTTTTGAAACGAAAATAAAATTGTTGTCTGCAAACTCTGTAATACCATATTGATATTCGGTCTTAATGCCATGATAGTACAATGTGCTGGTAATCAGCTTTCTCAATTGTGTGGTGTCAATAATCTCTTCAATAGGACGGATAGACATCATTTCACTTGCCATCATATTTTGAAAGTCACTGATTTGCTTTCGCAATTTCATCCTCCTTTCATCTTTGTCCTGTTCATGATGATGTAAATTGGAATCAGTACTTGAGGAGCTATCCATTAAAATCACCTGATCCAAATCTTCGTTTTGAATTTGACTCAAAAACTCTTTGATATAGGAGTGATAACCTATGAACTCTATTTTATGCGTGATTTCATCTAATGATTCATAAACTCTTTGGTCAAAATCAGCTTTTCTATTATCTATTGCTGTCTTTAGCCATAAAGATTGGACGATACTTACACCTATCAAACCTATGACAATCAGAACTACTGATATATATAGAAGCTTACGATTCATCCAATAAAGTTATAACGCCAATATCAAATAAAAACAGACCTTAACATAACTTAATCAACCATCAAGCTTTTGCTGGATATTTAAAAAGAAATAAGTGAAAGTAATAATCAGAATCTAATAAATCAAAATCTTTTTATTGACGGCATTCATGTTTTGGTATAAAACGTTAACAACATAAATTCCATTCGTCCACATATTGGCTTCCGGAATATTTAAAGATTCACTCGGTGAACTGATATTTTTTTGATAAACCAATTTTCCCAAGGCATCATATACTTGAACATTGAGTGCTTGATGACCAATTTGTACAGGTATTTGAATACCGACTCGCGGATGATAATAGATAGATTTTTTAGCAGTTAGTATCTGACAACTGTTATCTATTATTTTATGATAAAATACACTATTGTCCCAATCCACTTCCACTAAACGATAAAAGTCAAACAATTCGTTTTCGAGTAAAGTATAAGTATAATAAGTTAGCTGCGAAGAGTTTCCTGCTGCTTTCACTTCACTAATAGGTGAAAAATGGATGGCATCATTAGAGCCTTCAATTCTATATACTTTCGTATTTATTTCTGATGCTGTTGACCATTGCAGAGATGGATTATCGTTACAGTTAATATCAAAATTGATGAGTTCTATTGGTAAGGCAGTTGTGCTTCCACTTCCGCCACCCGGTGCAAAAATTGAAAATCCGCTATATCCTGCACCGATGATATCATAATAATTATTAGACACTATACACGGATCTCCCAAAGAAGCAGCATCAGGACTCCATTGTCCACCAACCTTTGATACATCTTCTTTCAAAGCTCTGTAATTTTCTTTATATCCGTCAGGACTATCTTCGTTGGGGAGAATATTAGAATTTTCCTTATTGGGGTATAAGTGGATATTATATGCAATAGTCGGAGTGCCTTCATAATGCCAGTAACCTTCATTGGTCAACCCCCTATATTCTATAAAATGGCTTTCACCGTTACAATCAATGGTTCTATATGTATTGATAGCTCCCGGAAATGAATGAATAAATTCTGCGGTAGCAATACTATTCAAATCAGGAACGTCCGTAATGTCAAGTTGTGACGGATTGTAACCCAAATCATTTGGAGGAGTGCCTATTGGGAAAAAATATGTTGAAGAAGCATTGGATATTGCTCTTTTGAGCTTGCCGACAATGTATCTGTCATTAGCATAATTTCCATTTGCATCCGGTGTGTCATATCCTGTAATAGCAGAAGACTCAGGATTTGAGACATAAAGTTCTGAGAGATTAGTACGAATAATTCCTCCTTCAAGACTCAATTGGTGTTTCACTTCAATATTACCTGATACTAAAACTACTTCTGACTGAGCTTGCTTGGTAATCTTCAAATCTCTGACATCAAAATTACCCTGATTATTATCATTTATAATATTTTGAGTTTTGTCACCACTCAATTGGATAACTCCTACATTGTTACTATTGAAAACAAGTTGACCGTAATTGTAAATATTGCCGTATATGTTTAATCCTGTTCCGGGTGTATTTGTCCCGGTGGGGACATTGGAGATACTACTATTTATAGATATATAGAGATCTCCTAAAACCATCGCAGGTGATGTATTGCTGTTTTGATAGCTGAGTTTGACATCAGCACCAAGTGTCAAATCGCCTTTTATGGTCATAATATCGCTGTTAGAAGTCATGGTATAGGTTCTTACCCCGACTCCGACTCCTCCTTTTTGAAGTAGCAAGTTTGGATAGTACATTCCTGCATTTGTCGTATTCAGAAGGTCGGATGATAAGCGATAGACCCAAGTGGCTGAGGCAGGGATATTGCTGATTCCCCCTTCATATCGATCTCTATAATTAGAGGCTACGGCAGATTGTCCGGTTTTAACGATAGTCCCGTTTTCTCCAAGCAACCAAGTTCCAAAATCAGGAAAGGTCAGACCGCCCGAGCCGCTATTGTCTTCAAAAGTTCCATCTACGACGAAATCTACACCTTCCTGATTAAGAATATTGAGACGGACCGTAGAGGTTCCTAATGCAAGTGTTGCGTCTTTTAATACATGTAATTTCCCTATATCTATTGTGGTACTATTGGGTATCATTACAAAATTATTGGCTACTATTACCGTAGATTTGGCGATGGGAAATTTCGGATAATCACAAGCATTTTCCCAATGAATACTGTCGGTAGAAACTTCCCATGAACTTGCATCTGTCCAAACACCGTTTTGCTTATTACTTCTATAATATGCAGAGTTTGGTTTTATAATAGGAGTTTCTTTTGTTGATATACTTAAAATGTTTCCTACGCTGAGTTGGTTAGAAGTAATTCTCAAATGGAAATGATTATCACTAAATCCTGATGGCTTAGGTATAATAATCTGATCGTGGATATTAAATCCTGAAAGTGCTTTACTACCCAAAACGATAGCACTACTATAATCATTATCACTATCAGACATTTCTAAGGTAAAAATATTGTTGCTTGGATAATTGCCCTGAGCTGTAAAATATACTCTAAGGCTATCCTCACTGCAATATCTATAAGATGCTATACTGTCTATACTGACATAATTAGGATATTCACAGAAAGAAGTATGATTTCCCAAACCATGGTTTTCATCAATAGGATAGACTAACCATTCTGTCTCCAAAGTAGGGAAACCGGCTACGGGATTGATATTGATACCGTATTGCACTTCCGGTCGTCTGATGAGTGTTTTATTAATCGTAGAAGCTCCTTTACCGCCTGTCCAACTTGTACCAGGATCTTCTCCTATTTTTCCTATGATATCCACATTTATCCAGTCTGTCCCATCAAATTTTTGTAAGGCGACTGCATCATTACCACTAAAATTGATACTGCCCGAGCTGACCAAAAGCGAGCCACTATAAAGCGTGGCACTACTATGACCTATCACTCCGACATTATTAGCTGCTATATTAGAATTTGCAGAAAAATAAATCGGATTGACTGTTGTACTCCCATTGGTAAATATTCCCACTCGATAAATATTGTTAGTGCCATCATTTAAAGTGACTGCTTGACCGCTTGGATTATATATCTCAAGATATTTATTGTTGCCACTACCTTCTATATATTCCGAAAAGAAAAGCTCTTTACATACTTCACGTTCTTTTTGGGTAACGATAAAGGAGTCGATTTGACTGGAGTAGTTAGTTCCTGTTTGTTCACCTCTTATATCTGTTATTTTTATTTTGATATTTTGATAGGAGGATAAATCTGCATTGTAAACAAATTTACCTGTTCCATTAGGAGCTGTCACATCCGGCAATTGGTCTATTACATTATCTGATGCATCTAAAATTTCTACACTTGCTTTCCACTGAGTAGAACCACTTGTGGCTCTTTTGTATAAGAAAGCCAATGTATTGGGATCAGATAAAATAGGTGTAACAATATAGTTATTTCTCCTTATTGCCAATGATAAACTACCTTGAATAGCTCCTGGGCTATTGGTATGAATAGGTCTGGTACTTACTCCTCCCGCATCCGGATAATAATACCATCCCGTCGGTGGATAGGTAGCATCTTCAAAATACTCTTCTATTAAATTTTGGGCTTGTAAAGAATGAAAAGTTAGTATAAAAATAAAGGTAAAAAGTGTAGAAAATTTCATATCATATACTATATATTACGGTTCAAAGTTATGTCATAAATCAAAAATATTTAATGCTTGTTTACAATGTGTTGATAAATAATATTTTTATCATCTATCCATTAAACAATAATAACATTATCTTTAAAGAATGGGCAAATTGGCTTTACATTGGAAAATACTGATAGGAATGACAACCGGTGTCGTTTTTGCACTTGTTTTGGGACGTTTTTCATGGGGTAGCCAATGGATTGCAGACTGGATAAAACCTTTGGGTATTGTCTTCATAAATGCACTGAAAATGATAGCCATTCCTTTGATTTTGGGTTCGCTTATCAAAGGTATTTCTGACTTAAAGGACATTTCAAAACTCTCAAAAATGGGCTTCCAAACGATAGGACTTTATCTCATCACCACAGTTTTTGCCGTTTGTTTGGGATTGGTATTGGTCAATATCATGCAACCTGGGAAAGCCATCAGTGAAGACACGCGTAACGAGTTGATAAATAATTATGGCGGTGAAGTTGAAGCAGCTCAAAGTCATGCACAACAACAAAAAAATGTAAGTCCTTTACAGCCTATAGTAGATATTGTCCCTGAAAATATTGTCAATGCTTCTTCTAACAATACTAATATGTTGCAAATTATATTTTTTGCCTTGTTTTTTGGTGTTTGTATTATTTTGATTCCTGAAGAAACTGCCCGTCCGGTCAAAACTTTTTTTGATGGTTTTAATGCCGTCATCTTAAAAATGGTAGATGTCATTATGATGGCTGCACCTGTCGGCGTTTTTGCATTATTGGCAGGTTTGATAGTAGATGCGCCTAATAAAGATTTGATGGCCGCATTACTAATTTATTCGGTTTGTATTCTGATTGGTTTGAGTTTGATGATTTTGTTGTACAATCTATTGATTTGGATATTTACGGGGAAATCTCCACGATTTTTTATGAAGGGAATGTCATCCGTTCAGTTATTGGCTTTTTCTACGAGTTCGAGTGCTGCTACTTTGCCTTTGACGATGGATAGAGTCGAGAGACGATTGGGTGTTGATAATGAAGTCACAAGTTTTGTTTTACCTATCGGTGCGACAGTTAATATGGATGGTACGAGTTTATATCAGGCTGTTGCGGCAGTGTTTATCGCCCAAGCTTTTGGTATGGATTTGTCTTTGAGTACACAAATGGGTATCGTTGTGACTGCAACTTTAGCTTCAATCGGAACAGCGGCGATACCGAGTGCCGGAATTGTGATGTTACTCATCGTTTTAGCACAAGCAGGTATTCCCGAAGCAGGTTTGGCTTTGATATTGGCAGTAGATAGACCTTTGGATATGTGTAGGACTGTGGTCAATGTGAGTGGAGATGCCGCTGTATCAATGTTAGTGGCAAAATCCATAGGGAAATTGGATGAGGTGAGTGATGAATGAAAAAATATGAAGTACAAATTACGAATGATAATTAAGACTGATATATTATTTAAAACAGGTGTTTGCTTTGGCAATTAACTTTATCACTATTCTATAAAATAAAATTGAGAGAATATTTAAACAGATTTTTTTTGAAATGGCATACCAACCCAATGTACACAAGCAGTT
Source organism: Chitinophagales bacterium (assembly GCA_023957215.1). Lineage (GTDB taxonomy): Bacteria > Bacteroidota > Bacteroidia > Chitinophagales > JADIYW01 > JAMLHH01. Next base: position 8,584 of record JAMLHH010000028.1, on the reverse strand, counting down.
TGCAGCTTATTTTGATGACAAAAACTTAGAGCCTTATTTGTATCTTTTATCTAAAAGATTGGATGAAGGACAAATCTGTTTGGACTTGAATGAAGATTTTCAGCAAGAATTGAAAGATGAATATTCTCAAATTCAATCTAAAGATATTTTACAGGCAAATCAATTGATAGCGAAAGATAAGGTCACTTATCAGCCTTTCGTTTTATTAAACAACAAACTCTATCTGCAAAGATATTTCAACTATGAAAACTCTGTTTTTGAGAAAATAAGTAGTTTGATATCTCAAGAAAAAGATAAACGTCAGTTCTACGAAAATCAGTTGTTGGGCTTAAATGGTTTTATTAAAAATCCGTTTCAAAGAGAAAATCCGACCAAAGTAGATTGGCAATTGGTAGCAGCTATTTCTGCCGTTCTTCATCAATTTACTATTATCACGGGTGGTCCCGGAACAGGAAAAACGACAACTGTAGCCTTGATTTTGACTTTACTTTTCAAGATAAATTCCGATATGAAAGTGGCGCTCGCTGCACCGACCGGAAAAGCTGCAACGCGAATGTCAGAATCTCTGAGAAATCAATTAGAGAAAAGTTCGTTTCAGATAGATGAAAATATTAGAGAAAAATTTGAGAAAATAGAACCACATACCCTTCATCGGCTTTTGGGGACACAGAAAGACAGTATTTATTTCAAGCACAATGAGAAGAATTTTTTGCCTTATGATTTGATTATTGTGGATGAATCTTCCATGTTAGATGTGGCTCTTTTTTCTAAGTTGATACGGGCAGTATCAGATGATTCAAAGATTATTTTACTTGGAGATAGAAATCAACTTTCTTCTGTGGAGACAGGCAGCCTGTTTGGCGATTTGTGTACTGTCAATAGACCGTTAAATCTATTCAGTCAAAATAGAGCCGGTTTTATCAATCGACTGATACCAAAAGGGCAAATCTTTTTACAAGAGGAAAATATTTCTACGGCAGACAATCTTCTTTTTGAACACATCATAGAACTCAAAGACAGTTTCCGCTTTACAAGTGATGGGGGTATCGGGAAATTGAGTATGGCGATAATTGAAAATGATATTCAAAAGGTCGAAGAATTTTATAAAAGTAGTGATGATCAAGTTGTGTTAGTTGAAGCATTTTCGACCGAAAAGTTGAAAGAAATTGCTTTAGCTTATCGAGAGTATATAAAGGAAGAAAATATTTTTAAGGCACTTCAAAAGTTTAAAAAACTTAGAATACTTTGTGCAATCAGGGAAGGAGCAGAAGGAGTCCATGAATGGAATAAAAAAGTTCAAGATATTTTGAAAGATAACGGACTATTGAAAATTGATTCCGAATACTATGAACATCGACCGGTTATTGTCAATAAAAACAATTACGAATTGGGTTTATTCAATGGAGATATTGGTCTTATTCGTTTTGAAAACGGTGTGAAAAGAGCTTGGTTTGAAAGTGATGATGATGGAATTAAATCTGTTTCGGCTTCTTCTTTAGACAGTGTAGATACTGTTTTTGCCATGACTATACACAAAAGCCAAGGTTCGGAGTTTGATAAAGTTTTGGTCGTTTTACCTCAAAAAAAAGAGCTTCCGATTTTGACAAGAGAACTTTTATATACTGCGGTCACACGTGCTAAAGAAAAGGTAACGGTGATAGGGAAAAATGAAGTGGTAAAAGTTTGTTGTGAAAAAAGAGTCAAAAGAGGAAGTGGAATTGCAGATAGGTTTTTAAATAGTATTTGACAAATATCCAAAAATGACGGTCTAAATGGTAAATCTTATTTTTATCTCTATTTTAGTGACCTATATCAAAGAGACACAATGAAGATAGAATTTCCAAAGGATTTTATATGGGGGACATCCACTGCGGCTTATCAGATAGAAACAGTTTCCGACAACGGATGGAAAGGTTTAGTAAGCTTGGATGGAACGGTTTTCGATAAATGCTCTATGCATGATTTGCACAGAGAAGAGGATATTGAGTATATCGACCAATTAGGTACGGCATATAGAATGAGTTGTGATTGGGCAAAATTACAAAAAGCACCTTTTGCGGAATTTGATCAAAAAGAAGTAAAAGTTTATTTAGACTTTTTGGAAGAACTCAAACGTCGAGATATAAAAATTTTGATGGTTTTACATCATTTTACCAATCCTACTTGGTTTGAAAATGCAGGTAATTGGGAAAAGAAAGGTAATCGGGCAATGTGGTTAGATTTTGTGGAGAAATCTGTTGCCACCTTTGGTCATTTGGTGGACTTATGGAATACTTTTAATGAACCGATGGTATATATCACCAGTGGATGGTTAGGAGGAGGTTTTCCTCCATTTAAAAAATTGAGAATGTTAAAAGCTCGTCAAGTTCTGAAAGAAATCGGACATGCACACGATGAAGCTTATGATATTATCAAAAAATCATCTGATGCACCGATAGGCATTTCTAAAAATACTGTCAAATTTAAAGGTGAAATTTTTCCCGGACATATTTTTGCCAAAATTGCAGACTATTGGTTTGTAGAATATGGTGCTAAACATTTTGAAAAAGTGGATTTTCAAGGTCTGAGTTACTACGCCCGTATTCCTTTTAGACCTTTTCCTATTACAGAAATAGAGCAACCCGGTAAATTAGCAAAAATCGGACGGCGACATGATGGAATGTGGGAGTATCGCCCCAAAGAGTTTTATCATTTTATCAAAAGATTTTGGGAGAAGAATCATAAACCTGTTTACATTACGGAAAGTGGGATTTGTACAGAAGATGATAATCAGCGGATTCAGGCTATACAAGAATATGCTTATTGGATAAAAAAAGCGATGGACGAGGGTGTAGATGTCAGAGGGCTTTTTCATTGGTCCACAATGGATAATCACGAGTGGAATCTTGGTTTGACATATAGATTTGGTTTGGTACGTGTCAATTTTGAGACCGGTGAACGCAGAATGACAAAGGCGGGTGAATACTATTCACAACTTGCCAAAACAAATACGATTGAGGTGGATGCTGCCCAAATAGAAAAATGGGCAGAGGATTATCAATAAAATAAAAGGTTTACATTCTAAAGACTCCCCAAGCGTTGGTGCCTTTGACTTCTTGCATATTGGTCAAAGTGAGTACTAAACCCATGACATTTCGAGTATCCCGCGGGTCGATGATACCATCGTCCCAAACTTGTCCGGTAGCAAAAAATGCATTGGATTGTTTTTCAATTTCAGCTTTCATAAATTCTTTCATCTGCTCAGCTTGCTTTTCGTCATAATTCGTTCCGGCTCTTTGCGCTCCGGCACGAGCGACCATTTCCATCACACCGGCTAATTGTTCTGACCCCATGACGGCTATCATGCTGTTGGGATAAGAGAATAGAAACCTCGGATTGTAAGCACGGCCACACATTGCATAATTCCCTGCACCATAAGATGCACCCATCATAATGGTAAACATCGGCACTCCACTATTGGAGACGGCGTTAATCATTTTGGCTCCATCTTTAATCATACCTGCTTGTTCGTAATCCTTTCCGACCATAAAACCTGTAATATTTTGTAAGAATAAAATAGGTGTATTATTCATATTACAGAGCTGTATAAAGTGCGCTCCTTTATTACTGGAGTCATTAAAAAGTACGCCATTATTAGAAATGATAGCAATAGGAAATCCGTGTATATGTGCGAAACCACAGACCAATGTTTTACCCCATTCTTTTTTAAACTCGTGAAACTCGGAACCGTCTACTATACGGGCAATTACTTCACGACAATCATAAGGAATTTTTACATCTGCTTGTATAATACCCAATAATTCATCGATAGGGTAGAGTGGGTCTTCTACTTCTTTCGGTTGTAAAATAGTATTTGTAGGAAAATCCAAATTAGAAACCAATTCTCTGGCGATACGCAAACCATCCATTTCATCTTGGGCTAAATAATCTGCCACTCCGGAAACTTTTGCATGCATATCCGCACCTCCTAATGTTTCATCATCTACTTCTTCATTGGTTGCCATTTTTACCAATGGAGGACCTGCTAAGAAAACTTTTGCATTGTTTTTGACAAAGATGGTATAGTCAGACATGCCGGGAATATATGCACCTCCGGCAGTAGAGTTACCAAATACAATAGATATCGTGGGGACTTGCGCTTTGGAATGACGGGTGATGTTTTTGAAATTATTGCCACCCATATTGAAGATTTGCGCCTGATCGGGAAGATTTGCACCGGCTGATTCCACAAGATTAATAGTAGGTAGTTTGTTTTCTTTGCCTATTTCACTCAATCTCATTGCTTTTTGTAAGGAAGAAATATCTACTGCCCCGCCTTTGTTCGTACCGACATTAGAAGTGACCAGACACATCTTCCCCGAAATAAATCCTATACCTGCCACCAAAGAGCCGGACGGTCCGAAACTACCTTTTACCCCAAGACCGGCGAGTGGCATCAATTCTAAAAAGGGAGAATCCGGGTCTAACAACATTTCTATTCTTTCACGAGCAGTCATTTTGCCTTTTGTACGCGCCCTTTCAATATGTTTTTCTTGACCTTGGAAAAGCGATTTTTGTAATGTTTTATGAAGTTCTTCTACCTTTTTGAGCATTTTTTGGTAGTTGTCCTTGTAAGATTGACTATTGACATTTATTTTTGATACGATGGTTGACATGAGTTCTGATTTTATATTTAATTGGATATTAATGTATAAAATTGTTTGTTTAAATGAAAAGTTGAATATCGCTTTTTTCTATCAACTAATTTAAACAAAATATTTTCATTTGACCAAACGTTTGGGAAAATAAAAAACCACAATAAATGATATGTAGCAAGAGTTGTAAGTTAGAGTTTATATAGTGCTAACTTCCGACAGCAGTTTTCAACAAAGAAAGTTTATACCTGATACTGTAACTTCAATAAGTTTAAATATACACCGTCGTCCTTTGTGGCTAATTCATCGTGATTGCCTTGTTCGACAATTTCTCCATCTTGGACGACAAAAATAATATCAGCGTTGCGTATGGTGGACAGACGGTGAGCAATCACGATAGATGTCCTATCTTTCATCAGCTTTTCTAAAGCATCTTGTACCAGTCTTTCAGATTCTGAGTCTAATGCACTTGTGGCTTCGTCTAATAATAAAATACTCGGATTTTTGAGAATAGCTCTGGCGATGGCTATTCTTTGTCTTTGCCCGCCTGATAATTTGACACCACGTTCACCCACTAAGGTCTCAAATCCTTCAGGAAATTGCAAGATAAAGTCCAAGCAGTTTGCCTTTCGTGCGGCATCTTTAATTTCTTGATCGTTGGCATCTAATTTTCCGTAGGCAATGTTTTCACGGATACTATCTCCAAAAAGAATAACTTCTTGAGGAACGATGGCAATTTTAGAACGGACTTCCTGAATATCCATGTCTTGTGTACTTCTTCCATCAATTAAAATATCTCCGCCCTGAATTTTATAGTATTGTAGTAAGAGTTGGATAATGGTAGATTTTCCTGCACCGGAATGACCGACGAGTGCTACTGTTTTTCCGGCAGGTACTTTAAAATTCAGATTGTTAAAAATTTGAATATCCGGACGAGTAGGATATGCAAAATGGATATTTTTGTACTCTATCTGACCAACGGTAGGAGTGCTTATTATCGGTTCAATTTTTGTTTCGGACAACTGATGTAAAACTTCAACAATTCTGTCTGCCGCTCCCAAAGAGTTGACGATTTTACTCCACAAATCACCCATCCCCGCTACAGAACCTCCTATGAAAATTGTATATGCCACGTAAGCCAATAAATCACCAATACTGATAGTGCCATCTTCTACCAAGCCCGTTGCCCGCCAAAGCACAAAGACCAAGGCACCGATGAAGGCTAAAAGAATGAAAGAAATAAAGCCACCTCTGTAAACAGCTGCTTTGATGGCTAATTTCTTGATTATCTCAACAGCTTTTCTGTATCTCTTACTTTCATAATATTCATTGGTATAAGCTTTGACAGTCTGTATGTTTTGAAAGGTCTCTTCGGCGATGATGGTTGCATCAGCCGTGGCAGCTAAAACTTTCTTGGAGATGCGTTTGATATATCTACTCAAAAAAATAGCCGCTATGACAATAGAAGGAACCAAAATAATAATCGTTCCGGTCAACTGTGGTGAAATAATAGCTATAATAATCGTACCGCCAATCAAACTGATTGCTTGCCGTGCAAACTCAGCCAAGTTAAACGAAATTAACTCCTGTAAATTGCTGATATCTGTTGATAAACGGCTTATTAAGTCACCCGTTCTATTCTTTTCGTAATAAGAAATTGGCAAGGTCATGTATTTTGAAAATAAATCACTTCTTACATCTGCCAATACTCTTTCATTGACTTGTGCGAAAATATACACCCTCGTAAATGAAAAGAAGGCCTGTAATAAAATGATAATCAATAATAAAATTGCCAATTGATTTCTACTGTTAAAGGTAAAATTCATTCCCATCTTATCGACTATAAAAGGTTTTCCTTGTGCGACATCCGCCATCATGGAAATGAGAAAAGGGAAAAACAAGAATGTCAATGTAGAAAGTAACAACGTAATAACTCCCAAGCCAAACAACCATTTGTAAGGCTTCATGTATAACATTAAACTTTTAAGAGATTGAAGAGATTCTTTGGATATTTTTTTTCGCTTTTGCTCTGAATTGTTTACTTCTGACACCTTGAATTTTTTTCGTAAAAGTATATACTTCAAGTATTTTATTTTAGTCAGAGCTCATAATCTTGACATTTTTTTGAAAAAGAGTTTTTTTAGCCGCTTTTTTATTTGTATTTTCAATTCAAATACTTTTTTATGCGAAACACGACTCTATTGCTTTTCGTTTTATTTGTAATGTATGAGAAATCTTTTGCACAGCCATTGTTGCAAAAGTTACCTTTTATTAATCAATATTCTATTTCCTTTCAGCAATCTTCTTATGATAAAACCGGATTGAATATAGATTGTATTACACCAGAAGACCCTAATTACTATGATTTGATACAGTCCGGAATATCAGCTAACAGACGAGAATATGTAGTTAGTCACATCATGGGACCCGCAATATTAGAACGGTTTTGGTTGATTACCTATCCGCCGATATATGTGGATGCACGTTTTAGATTTTATTTTGATGGAGAAACGACACCAAGGATTAATAAGACGTTCAACGAATTATTTGTATCTCAAGAACCTCCTTTTGAAAAACCTTTGGTACAAGAGTTTAACGAAGCCAGTGGCGGTAATTATTCATATATAAGAATGCCTGTTGCCGAATCTTTGATGATTACGGTAGATACGCCGGGTTTGTATTATCAGTTTCAGGCGAGACAATTACCGAGAGATACAGTTATTGAAAGTTGGACACCTGCTACTGATCAGAATGATCTGATACAGGAATTTTTAAATGCGGGGTAATATCCGAAAGACAATTGGAATCAAACCCAAAAAGACAGTTTGATTTTTTCATTACAAGTCGGACAAAAGAAAACGATAACTCTTAATGGTCAAAAAGCAATAGAGGCATTACAAATGAATATACCGGATTTGGATTACTCATGGTCAAAATTTTATAAGGACAATGGAGTTTTTCATAAAGGTACAAGTCGATTTAATATGAAGATAAATGGAGATGCCGATGAAATCGTTTTAGTCAAACGGAGTAATAAAACCTATCACGCTATTACAAAATTTACCAAATTGATAGAGCAAGCTCGTCTATATGTCGATAATAGTAATATTGGAATTTGGGAAAACAGTAATTATAGAGCACATCGTTATTGGCAAAATGATACAATACATATTCCTAAAAATTCTTATGTCGGTAAATCACAAGTCAATCTTCGTTTACAATATCTCAAAGGTGAACCTTGGAGTGAGTATTATTATTGGATAGTTTGTGATGGTGTTGTTACCGATTCAATAGATGTGGGGAATGCTGAAAGTGAACAAGCTCATAACTATACGGCAAGCAGTGTACAAAACATACCTTATAATGAAATCAACAATAGATATGATGCTCCGAAAGCAATCAAAAAGCACAATAGGCAGATATTGGATTCTTTGTATATCCATATTTATTTCGATGGAGAAAATCAGCCATCAGTCAGTACACCCATCGGTCTTTTCTTTGGCACAGGCGTAAATGATGCCGCTTACATGAAAGCGATACCCACCGGAAATATAAACGGATGGTATTATAATTACTTCACCATGCCTTTTTGGAAAAATGCTCGAATAGAATTAGAAAACAAAAGCCACCGTGATTTAAACCGGCTCACTTTACTTTTGGCGAGTACGCCTCATCAATATGATAAAAGAGAAGTAGGCTATTTTAAAACTTTTTATAATAAAGATTCAAAAGCTGCAACAGATTCTACTGATTATTTGGTGGCAAAAATTGAAGGTCGTGGAGTCTTAGTAGGAACTGTTATGGAAGTCAATCAAAATGACAATACCATCACTTGTTGGTTAGAAGGTGACGAGCATATTTATATTGACAACTCACTCACGCCGCAGTTTATAGGAACGGGAACCGAAGATTATTTTAACTCCACTTTCTATTTCTATTTTGATGAGTAC
>JAMLHH010000027.1 GCA_023957215.1 Chitinophagales bacterium | reverse complement strand
TAGAATTAGTGGCCACTCCAATTGTCATACCTAACAAAAGAAAGATGAGAGATAAAAATAGATGTTTAAACTCCATTTTACCTATCCATTTCGCCATATCAAACAGTGTCCAAAATCCAATTAGGAACATCATAAAATATGTAATTTGAATGTGGTTCATTCTAATTTGTAATGCCATTGATAAGGAAATAACAAACAAGCCTAAAAGATATTTTCGTTGTTCGTATAAAGCCCAGATTCCTGCCAGTGTGAGCGGAACTACTGAGAGTACCATGACTTTATTATTATGCCCGGCCATCAGACTGATGATGGTAAAGTTGCTCAGTAAGATACTTACCCCTCCAATAAAAACTATGAGAGGATGTAAGTTCATAAAATAAAGTAAGAAAAATGAAGAAAATACAGCAATCAATCCAATATATAAATAAGGTGAGATAAAGCTCTTTGCTCCTTCAGTTATCCATGAGCCTATATTTTTATATGTCTTCCATATTTGATATGATGGCATTCCTGAAAATAGATTAGGAGCCCAATTAGAAGTTTTCCCGGTAGCAGTAAGTTCAGTTTGTAATTGATGAGACATTGATATACCCTGTTGGTAATCATGTGCAGGAAGCGAATTCCCCTGTATATTGGGTAGATAATAGATACAAGCCGTCAAAATCAATATTAATAAGACGACACCATAAGTCCATTTATTTGTCAGTGTGCTCTTTCTGGTTATTCGAGGAATCTCTTTTCCCTTTTTTTTATTTATCTGCTTTTCCATTTTGTTTCTTAAAATAAAATTATAAATACAAACTAAAGTTTTTATTCATAATAAAGATAAATATTATCGGTCAATACTAAAATTTAATTCATTTTTCAGATGATACAATTGTCACAGCTTTTCCATCTGTAGCAACAATGTATGAAGAGTTACCAAATGCCTAATTTCAATCTATTTATAATTCTTCGCAATAAACTAGGCTTGTTGTTTGTCCTAATAAATTGGATGATTTCAGCATTGGGTTGTATGTAAGAATTTATGCTAATATCTTGATTGTAAATCTTTAAGTCATATTTATGGGTTCTTTCGGTAAAATTAGTTCCTGAGCCGTCTGTACCGATATTTCTAACTTTAGATTTTATCGGTATCAAACAATAACCATTATATTTTACATGATGATATGTCCATCTGACTGCCCAAGATTGTATAATACCTCTCTGTTGTTTGACTATCATGGGATAGATGTCCTCTCCGGCATTTTTTAACCGGTTAATCCATACTTTATCTTTTTGAAATTCTTCAAAATCAGTAATTTCCCAATCCACTTTTTCCCAACGGTTTGCCCACGTACCCCATCCCCAAGAAGAAGCTCTAAAAACTAATGCAACATCTTCTTTGTAGTCTTCAGGTACTTTTATACCAAAACTATATCCTGAAATAGAAAACACATGTTTATTCATTTCATATACTGCTAAACCTTCATTCATGAAATTTAAAAAGTCGGAAGAACATATCAAATCATCTTCCATAATAATAGCATTGTTGTATTTTTGAAAAACCTCTGTAAGCCCACAAATAATAGTTTGAGCCAAACCTCGATTATTATCTTGAATATTAATTTGGACACTTTTAAAACCCGTTAATTCCTTGATTATATTTCTGACAGCCGTTATTGAATCTAACTCACTATCATTCTTAGGTCCATCTGAAAAAACTATCAATTCTGATTCTTTTGCCAGCTGGTTTTGAAGCAACGCATCTAAGGTCTGCCTTAAATGTTGAGGTCTGTTGTAACAAAATAAAACAATGGGAGCATAATTCATGATAGGTTTATTTGGTACATCTACTATCAATTTCTATATATTTAAAACATTGTCTTTTCGATAGAATATTGAAGTACATTTCCCATGAATGGAACCGATAGCTATTCCTGAAAGTGGCAGATGTTTAAATTCTTGATCCAATATATAATCAATACCTTCCTTGTATTTAGAACGCTCCGAATCATCTAAAATCAAAACACCTCTTTCAGACAGCTTACCAACTGCATTCTTTAAACATTTTACTCGCTTACGTCCGTCAATCAGTATAATATCAAAGCTCTCATTCTGATTTAATATAGCATTTTCATAACTATCTCCTTCTAAATCTACATACTTTATATTTACATTATCAGCAATTTGACTTTTAATTTTATCAAACCAAACTTTGTCATATTCAATAGAGCAAACTTTTCCTAAATGTTGAGAAAAATAAAGTGTTGAGTTTCCAGAACCATATTCAAATAGACTCATGCTCTTATCAAGTCGTCCATTAATTAAATCTAAAAACGGATAAGTGAGCCAAGGGATGGGTCGATTTTCTATATCGACAGCATTTTTTGTAATATAAGATTGTATCCAACCTCTTTCAATTAGATATCCTTTAACACCAAATGAAAGTAGGCCTCTGACAAGTTTTAAATTCATTATGTTTGTATAGGAACCTACTCGTTTCATCTTATTTGATCATTTTCTTCCATTCCGAGTTTAAAGATAGATAGTCTCTCAATATTTTTATTATTATTCAGAAAGTCATAAGGCTATAAAATCGTCTACTCCCTCATCTTAATAAAAGGATAGTCTAATCCATTGACAATATTACTAATAACTTCATAGTTGTCCAAACCTTCAAACAGTTTTTTCAGTGTATTGATTTTATAGGTTCTAGGGTCAAAACTTGGGTCTATCTTTTTGATGTTTTTACCTAATTGTGCGATATAGGCAAACTCCTCATCATTATCATTGAGAGAAATCATATACGCTTTGTGTATTGTATCAGCGTCTTCTTTAGAAAGCTGAATAGTTTTTTTATTGCTCTTCTGTTTGGATTCTGATTTGGAAGAATTTTTACTTTTAGAAATAGGTTCCGGTTCGCTAATATTTTCAGTATAAGTAAAAGTCTCACAAGATTTCACAAAGGCTTCCGGTGTTTTCTTTTCACCTATTCCCATTACAAACAAACCCTCTTCCCTAATCCTTTTTGCTAATCCGGTATAATCACTGTCACTCGAAACAATACAAAAACCTTGCACGTTTCCATCATGCAAAATATCCATTGCATCAATAATCAATGAGCCGTCAGTAGAGTTTTTACCACTGGTATAGGAAAATTTCTGAATAGGATTAAAAGAGTGTTGGTTGAGTAGATTTTTCCAGCCATTCATATACTGGGAAGTCCAATCTCCGTATATTCTTCTGATAGTCGCTTTTCCATATTTCGAGACTTCCTCAATGATTTCTTTTAGAAGCTTGGGTTGTGCATTATCGCCATCTATGAGTACTGCAATATTAAATTTTCCTTCTGCCATGCCTTTACTTATTTTCACTTTCATTTAAAAGTTGTGTCGTCGAAGGATAAAAAATCAAATCCTTGCTCAGTTCGGGATAAATTGATAGCATTTCTTCTTTTCCTCGTGTGTTGGCTCCCAAAAACTCCCAGTTGACACCATTGTTTTTTGAGATACCTATCAAAGTAGATGAAAGCGAAGCATCCCCTTCCGAAGAACTTAATATAAGCTGTTGTAAAACAGTAAACTGTAAAGTTTTACCTTTAGAGACTATCTTTGATCCTCTGGAAAATTGTAAATCTTTAATTTTTATTCCACTATTTTCAAAAATAGCAAATTGTGCACTGATATACGATTTGGCTTCCTCTCTGCTTGAAAAATTTTCAAGAGCACCCTCATACATGAAATGAATATAAAGGTCGTAATCTTTGGTCAAGAGTGCTTGCCTCATCACTTCTAACTGCATATTAGCCTGTTTATTAGTCGTTTGCGCCATACTAATTTGTACAGATAAAATGAAAAACGGCAAACCGAGTATTTTTCCCATCATATTCTATTTTAAAATTTGTCTATCCAAGAATTTCAATCATAGCTTTATAAGCAAAAGTTTTACCAAAAAACATTTCTAATCCATAAAACCTTGCTCTCGCATCCAATCATCATTAAAGATTTTGCCCACATAGCGGCTTCCATGATCGTGCAAGATAATGACAACCTTGTCATCCTTTTTCAACCTACTTTTCAGTTGTACAAGACCTGCCACGGCCGAACCGGCGGAATATCCCACAAAAATCCCTTCCTCTTTTGCCAGTCGTCTTGCCATTAAAGCACCGTCTTTGTCCGTTACTTTCTCAAAATAATCTATCACAGAAAAGTCCACATTTTTCGGCAAAATATCTTCTCCTATTCCCTCCGTGATATAAGGATAAATTTCCTTTTCATCAAAAATGCCGGTTTCATGGTATTTTTTAAATACCGAACCGTAGGTATCAATTCCCCATACTTTGATAGCAGGATTCTGTTCTTTCAGATATTTTCCTGTACCGGAAATCGTACCACCTGTCCCCACTCCTACTACTAAATGGGTGATTTCCCCATCCATTTGTTTCCAAACTTCAGGTCCCGTTTGTTCATAATGAGCCTGTCTGTTACTCAAATTATCATATTGGTTCATCCAGACTGAATGAGGTATCTCTTTAGACAGTTTTTGCGCCACCGAATAGTATGAACGAGGATCATCCGGCGTGACATTTGTCGGACAGACAATCACTTCCGCCCCCAAAGCACGGAGCATATCAAACTTCTCTTTTGACTGCTTATCCGTAGATGTAAAAATACATTGATAACCTTTGATCGATGCTGCAAGTGCTAATCCCATTCCCGTATTTCCCGAAGTACATTCGATGATAGTTCCTCCCGGTTTTAACCTCCCGTCTGCTTCCGCATCTTCCACCATTTTAAGCGCCATTCTATCCTTGATTGAATTTCCGGGATTGAAAGACTCTATTTTCACATATACTTCTGCCTCTATATCATCTATCACTTTATGAAGTCTGACCAATGGCGTATTACCTATCGTCTGTAAAATATTATCATAAACCTGCATGATGCTAAAGTACGCAAATTCTATCAGCCAAGTGTTACCTTAACTAATATTTTATTTGGGGCGTGTTCCTTCTTGGTATTGAGACTAATAGTATTCCTTTTGAGCTACAAACTATATTTTTATGTTTAAATGATTCTCATCACCCACTACCCATTACCCATTTACTACAAATCAAAATCCGCATTAGTAAACTTCACGTTGGTTTTCACGTTTTTGAATTGATACTCTTCGAAAACACCATCGTTGTCATACATTTTTTGATAGATAGGAAGATAGTTAGACTGATTGATATACACAGTTGTTTTCTTAGCATAAGAAGAAGGAACTTTTAATACTTGACCAGCCGTTAAATCATTACTTTTTAAATTGTTGATTTGTTGTACTGTATATTCAGGAACAGAAAGTTTTTTACCTAAAGCCCAGATTGTCATGGCAGATGGTACTTTATAGCTCACAATTTTATAGTCGTTATCAATGATATCCACCATCCAGCATCTATGACCATCATAAGTAGTTTCACCTTTATAAATCACAAAATCTGTTAATTTAGGAGAGTTAACAGTCATCCCCTTGTCCTTGATACTTTGCTCGATAATTCTTTTAAAAGTTGCAAAACCAGCATTGTCTAAAGTATGGTGTTGCTCTTTCATTATTAATTTGCTGTCGAGAGCCAACCAGATTTTCAAACCTTTTTTCACATGCACTTTGGAATTTTCTGACGGAATATATACCAAAATAGCTTTTTGCGGTTTTGAAGCATCTGCATATACTTTCATCGGTGAGCCTTGAAATTTAATTTTTACCTCCGCATTGACTATTTTATTTCCTTCAAAACGTTCTGCGGAATAAAAATCATAAGTAATATGGTTTGCCTTACCACAAGCATCCAATACCTTTTTTGTAATGTCATTGACATCTTGTGCAAAAGTCATAGAAACACATCCGGCAATCAGTGTTAATGTAAAAAATAGTTTTTTCATAAAGATTTAGTTTTTAAAAAGTTGAAGATAAAATTTTATCCCATCTTGTACACAAAATATGCCAAAGATATTTTTAAATATCATCATGTTGATGACTTACATTGAAAATTTCACGGTGACTATGAGATATTTCTCCCGACTTTCCCGAATTAGTACGACAAATTTAATTCTGCTATAAGTTCAGTCATAGACTTTGATTTTAAGGGTTCTCATTCTAATTTATTTTTAGGCTAATTGGTTGTAAATACGTGCATCGGTAACTTTTTTGCATTCATCAATAGATGATGGTGGTATTGTCTGCAACAGATCCTTTCAAGTTTGTATAATTGCCTTTTATTCCTAAAATCTTGATATGTTTGTCAATTAATTTTTGATTCAACTCTATTTTTTATCCTTTGTTTTGGTAAACTACAACTTTTTGCTCTTTGAAGAATTTTCAACAACCTATTTTGCCCTTTCAATTTATTTTCTCATTTCATATTTATCTTTTCGATATCGCAATGAGGAATAACTGCATATCAAATAGTCGTTTTCAGTTTTAATCCTCAGTGTCTTGTCATCTTTGGATAGGTAATCTTTTTAATAAATCCTCTGAGATATTATTAACCAAGATATCGGTCATTATGATGACAAGTAACTTTTAATTCTTTTACATGAGACCTTAATTGTCTATTTGACTCATTACACTAATAAGATGACAATGGCTTATTGCCGTTTCTACAATAGAGTTTCCTATATATTTTTCAGCAAGTTTTATAGACTTAAGTTCATCTATATTTCCATCTCTATATGATTCTTCTGAAATAGGGATATTTAGTTTAGAGTAGATTTCCTTATAATCAGAAAATCTACTTCTACTTTGAGGTTGGATTGAATTATCAATCCATTTCCATTGTTTATCATTATATTGAAGGAAATTATAAATGTTGATCGATTTATCAAAATGAGCAAAATGATCAGACATATCAATAAAGTGTGACATAATCCCACTTTGCTTATTAACTATCCTTCTTAACTCTTTCAGGATAGGTATTAAAGTATTAGGATAAATATGTTCAAATGTATTATTTGAGTTTACTAAATCAATAGAATTGTCAGTCAATGAAAGATTTTCAGCATCTTCTATAAGATAAACTATGTTTAAATTTTGTAAAACTTCCTTTAGAGAATATTTGTCATAGTTATTTAAAAGACTTATAATGTTATTATACTTTTCAGGAATAATATCAATATATTCTATCAATTGTCCCTTTTCATTAGCCTTAACAAACATTTCAAGAGTAGTTTTTAAACGTTTTTTTGAAGTGAGGAACGAAATGTCAACAGAATATATAATATCAGCACCTATTAGGAAAAAGCTAATGGGTACAATTGGATACCAACCAGTTCCAATTTCCAAACAAGTTTTAGGTGTTAGCTTTATATGCTTTTTAAAGCCTTTTATATGTTCTTTCGCATGTCCGAGTCGATCATAAAAGTATTCATCTGAGAGGTTAACTCCTTTAGTGACATACTTCTGAAAAATATAATTTATTTTACTGCTAAATGGTAAAAAGGAAATTGCCTTTTGTACTATTGCTTTCTGTTTCCACTTCTTCACTTTTATCTTATTTGAAAGGTTTCAGAATCTATAAACGATATAAATATAAGTAATACTATTCTAATTTTACTTTTCCCCGACTTCCGCAATTTTTCAAAGTTTGGAGTCCGACCTAATATAACAAACAAAATTACAGCCTGTATAAAATATAGCTATTAGCTTTGGGTTGTCCTAAAGCAATAATTTCTATTTTGGTGTATGCTTATTCGCCAAAAAAATAATAAAAGTAGAGTCATCAGTATTCAGATTATCGATAAAAATCCCGGTAAATATCCGATTTGAAAAACTATCAGAAGCAGTAACAAGATATCAGAAATACATTTGTTAATGCAAGAAGCCAATGATCTCATTCAATAACAATGCGGTTTACAAGATCTTGATTTTGAAGACGAAATAAAAGTTGTTATTGACAAAGAGAAATTTGAGCAAGATGCCAAGCGGTACGGTTTAAAAGGGTATCTAACTAATGCCGAAATGATGAAAGAAACTATTTTAGAAAACTACAGTTATTTGTGGCGTACCGAAAAAGCCTTTCGAGTATTGAAGACCGATTTGGAAATACAAGCAATCTTCCTACGAAGAAACTTTGATAGAAGCGCTTACAAGAGTGAAAATGTGCTTGCTTTATTGTCTTAATTATAGATGATTCCGTTATCTCTTGCATAAAAGACAACTTCTGAAGAAGAGTTTAGATTTAATTTTTTCAGTATATTTTTCTTGTGGGTATAGACAGTATGCGTACTAATATAGAGTTGTTGCCCTATTTCTTTTGCAGAGAGGCTTTTAGCAGTTAACTGAATAATTTCCAATTCTCGCTTTGAGAGAGTATTGGCCCGGCAATCTCTTTCTTCGGCGGGATTGATTTGTTTGTCTAAAATGACATCAATTATTTTGTTACAGATAAATTTTTCTGCTTTAGAAGTTGCATTTAAGGCACTCAATATTTCTTCTTGCTCACATTCTTTAGTCAAAAAACTCACTACTCCATATTTGAGAGCTTCGAAAACTTTTTCTTTGTCTTGATCAGGAGTGATCACTAAAATTTTTATTTCCGAATCTATGCTATTAATGTATCGGAGATCTTCTAAGCTAAATTCTTCTTGTGCGTAATCCATGATAACAATGTCAACCTGTTGATTTCTAAGCATCGTTCTTAACTCGGCAGAGTTTGCACATTGCCCTATAAATTGATACCTATTGTCTCTACTCAATACTTGAATCAGCCCTAAGCGTATCAAATACTGTGCATCAGCAATTATTACTCGAATCTTTTGCATTTAGAATGTCAAATATACTATTTTTGCACTTGAAACTCAATAATTTATATTTAAATGACACAAAAATGTCCTTTTATGTTGTATAAGCAAGCTCTCTCTTATCGGTTATTTCTTTCAGTATTTTAATAAATTTTTGTGCTTCTTCTATGGTATTTTCTATTCCGAGACTCACTCTGATGGTATGATGTGCTTCATCTTCATTGAGTCCCATCGAAAGCAATACATGTGAAGGTCGTGGATCTGATGCACTACACGCCGAACCTGTAGAAACTGCTATTTGATGTTGAATTTTTTTGATGACAGATTCAGCGGTTAGATAATCAAGCCGTATATTAATGGTATTTGGAATTTTTTCTGCCTCCGATGCGTTGATATGTCCTATTTTATATTTGATAATTTCCTCTTCGATATATTTTCTGATAAGTAAAACTTTGGTTTGATAAGTTGCTATAAATTCATCTGCCAAATCAGCTGCTTTTCCCAAACCTATAATACCCGGTACATTTAAAGTGCCGGAACGATTTCCTCTTTCATGCCCACCGCCATGCATCAAAGCATCAATAGTGACCCTTGGATTTCTTCTTCTTAGATATAAAGCTCCTATTCCTTTGGGACCATAAAATTTGTGGGCACTCAATGTCAAGACATCAATTCCCAATTCTTGTACATCTACTTTTATTTTACCGATGGCTTGAGTTGCATCGCAGATTAATATTGACTTTCTGTTATGAACGATGTCTGCAATCTTTTTGATGGGTTGTATAACGCCGGTTTCATTATTTGCGAGCATAGCAATCACGGCCACAGTATCATTTCTGATAGCCTTTTCCAACTCTTGCAGGTCAATGAGTCCATTGCCATCCACGCTGAGGTAAGTAACTTCTGCTCCTTGTTTTTCTATCCATTTGAGTGTGTCTAAGACAGCTTGATGTTCGGTAGGTAGCGAGATGAAATGTTTACCTTTGATTTGATATCTCCAAAAAATACCTTTTATGGCTGTATTGAGACCTTCCGTAGAGCCGGAAGTGAAGGTGACTTCTTGATCTATACAGTTGAGTAGATGGGCAATTTTATTTCTGGCATTGTCCACCATCGCTCTGGTGTCTAACCCCATACTGTATGTAATACTTGCTGCATTTGCAAATTTCTTACTAAAGAATGGGAGCATGGCTTCCAATACACGTTCGTCAACGGGTGTTGTGGCATTGTGGTCAAAATAGATGAAATCCGAAGTGTTATTTTGCATTTAGTAATAAATGTAAGGTATTTGCATTGTCACATCAAAAAAAGAAAGTCATATAAGATTAAATTTCTGTGTCGTTTCAATTCTATAATGCAAGATATTCAGTAATGGTTTTTCTGATAGATTTGAAAGCGATTTTGTCTAAAGGTATTTCTGTTTTGGATATCCATTTAATATCTTTTATTTCCTCCTTTTCCAATTGAAATTTTGCATCCTCAGGAAGAATTGCGGTATAAATCATATCTTCTGTTTTATATGGGATATTTTTAAAGGTATAATCGTTGGGATGGCTTTTGAAAAACTTAAAATTACTTGGTGAAATGTGGATATTTAATTCTTCTTTCAATTCACGGCTGCATGTCTCTTCCGCAGTTTCATCTGGATCGGTGAAGCCACCGGGTAAGTCCAGCATATTTTTACCCGGCTCTTTACTTCTTATGGTAAAAAGTATTTTTTTTTCACGTTCTATAATGACTGCAACAGCGGTGGCAACGTTATGAAAATAGACCATTCCACAATCAAAACATTCAAATCTCCTCTGATGGATAAATTCATTATTTTGTGACCCGCATTGAGGACAGTATTTGAAAAAAGACATGATATTCAATTTTTAATTTTGATGGAGAAATAAAATTAAAAAAAGCTACCCGATTTTGGATAGCTTTTTACTTTTAGTCTTAAAAAAGGATTAGCAATACTGATTAAAAGTATCTACTAACTCTTGTGCTACTACTTGCACCGGACGACCTTCAATATTGTGTCTTTCCATCATGTGTACTAATTTCCCATCTTTGAAAACTGCCATAGATGGTGAAGATGGCGGATAAGGGAATAAATAAAGTCTTGCTTCTTTGACTGCCTCACCATCCACACCTGCAAAAGCAGTAATTAAGTTGTCCGGATGTTTTTCATTTTTGGATGCAGCAATGGCGGCCGGTCTTGCATTTGCAGCAGCACATCCACATACTGAGTTAATAATCAAAAAAGTAGTGCCTTCTTTTTTGTCTAAATATTCTCTCACTGCTTCCGGTGTTTTAAGAGAAACGAACCCTTCATTTTCCAATTGTTGGGCCATCGGTCTTGTCATTTGTTCTGGATACATAATAATATAGTTTTATAGTTTTTAATGATTTGTTTTTATAGCATTCCCAATTCGAGTTTGGCTTCTTCGGACATGTTGTCCATTGTCCAAGTCGGTTCAAAAGTAACTTCTACATCTGCTCCCGTAGCATCTTCGATTTCTTCAAGTCGTTCTTTTACTTCCTGTGGTAAACTCTCTGCCACCGGACAATTAGGTGAAGTCAATGTCATCAATACATGAATATGATTCCCGGGGTCAACTGTCACATCATAAACCAAACCTAAGTCATAGATATTAACAGGAATCTCGGGGTCAAAAATATCCTTTAATACATTGATGGCATCGTCCTTTATCTGTATAAAATTTTTCATGTAGCTCTTTAAGATTTTAAGTTGCTATAAGCAACACCATAAGTTCTGATTTGTTTGACCATAGAGACTAATCCATTGGCACGATTGGGTGATAAGTGTTCTTGTAATCCGATTTGATCTAAAAAGTATAAATCAGCATCAGCTATTTCCTGAGGTGCATGACCAGAGAAAACTTTAATTAATAAACCTATGATTCCTTTTGTAATGATAGCATCACTATCAGCATTGAATTTCAATACATTGGCATCCATATATGCGTGTAACCAAACTTTAGATTGACAACCTATAATCAAATTCTCATCTTTTTTAAATTGCTCATCCAGAGGTTCTAAAGTTTTACCCAAATCAATGATGTATTCATATTTGTCAGTCCAATCCTCATACCAAGAGAAATCTTCTATTACTTGATCTTGAATTTCGTTTATACTCATCTTTTACAACAACATTTTCGTGGCTTTTTTCAAACCGGCGATAAAGATATCTACTTCTTCCAAAGTATTATATACTGCAAAAGAAGCTCGACAAGTGCCGGGAATACAATATTGATCCATTATCGGTTGGGCGCAGTGATGACCGGTTCTGACTGCAATCCCTTGCTGGTCTAATAATACGCCGATATCGTAAGGATGAGTGCCGTCTATCAAGAAAGACAATACACTTGTTTTGTGCGGTGCCTGACCGATAATTCTCACTCCGTCAATTTGCAAAATTTGAGTAGTAGCATATCTCAATACCTCATCTTCATGGGCATGAATCAATTCAATGCCTATATTTTGTACATAGTCTATCGCTTGTTTGAGTGCAATGGCTCCGGTGATATGTGGTGTACCGGCTTCAAACTTAAAAGGAAGTTCGTTGTAAGAAGTTTTTTCAAATTTGACATCCTTAATCATGTCTCCACCACCTTGAAACGGCGGTATTTCTTCCAAAAGTTTTTCCTTACCATATAAAATACCTATACCGGTAGGCCCGTATAGTTTATGTCCCGAAAAAGCCAAGAAATCGCAACCAAAAGCTTGTACATCTACCGGAATATGTTGTATAGACTGTGCACAGTCTATCAATGTATGCGCACCGACGGACTTTGCGGCTTCTACGAAATCAGCGATAGGATTAATAGTTCCCAATGCATTAGAAACGTGTGTAAAAGCAAATAATTTTGTTTTCTCTGTCAAGTTCTTCTTCACATCTTCTATCAAAATAGAACCGTCATCCTGAACGGGAACTACTTTTAATATTGCACCATGTCTTTGACAGGCTAATTGCCAAGGGATGATATTAGAATGGTGTTCTAAAGCTGTAATCAGTATTTCGTCACCGGATTTTAAATAAGCGGCTGACCATGCATAAGCCAATAAATTAATACCGTCAGTAGTTCCTTTGGTATAAATGATTTCTTTTTCAGATTGTGCATGAATAAAGTTTTGGACAGTTTTTCTCGTTTCTTCATAAAGGCCTGTTCCCAATTGACTCAAATGATGTACGCCTCTGTGAATATTGGCATATTGTGAAGTATAAACTTCCGTAATTTTGTCTATTACACTTTGTGGTTTTTGTGTAGAAGCTGCATTGTCAAAATACACCAAAGGTTTGTTGTGTACTTTAATTTTTAAGATGGGGAAATCCTCTCTGATTGCTTGTACATCAAACTGTTTGGTCAATATGGTCGAATGCATTATAATTCTATTTTTAATTTTGATTCAATTCTTGCTCTCACCCAAGCTTTTAGTGACTCGCTTAAAATTTCTTCTATTACATCTGATACAAAAGCATACATGAGCAACGCTTTAGATTGTTTTTTGCTGATACCTCTACTTCTTAGATAAAAAAGTTCGTGATCTTCTATCTCAGATGATGTAGCTCCGTGACTACATTTTACGTCATCTGCATAAATTTCCAATTGTGGTCTAAAGTTGGCACTTGCATCATCTGACTGCAAGATGTTTTTATTAGATTGGAAAGCATCCGTCTTTTGGGCTAATTCATCTACATAAATCAAGCCGTAAAATGAACTCGTACTTTGACCATCCAAGATACCTTTGTACAACTGATTAGAAGTGGTATTGGGAGCGATATGCTCCATAAAAATATTATTATCAGCTTGTTGAGTGCCATCCAAAATATAGATGCCACCTAAATCTGCATGAGCCTTTTCTCCTATCGCCTTGATAAATTGATTATTTCTCATCAATTCTCCATCCAATGAAACAGTAGTACAATGATATTTACTTTTGGCATTTTGTAATACATAAACAGAGTCCAGAATATGTGAATCATACTTGGTGTCCTGAATTTTCACCCATTCTAATTTTGAATTTTCTTTCAAAAAGACTTCTGTCACAATATTAGTAAAACTACCTTCTTTCAGTACAATATGTTGCTCTGCAATATTCAAATAGGCATTGGAATCAATATGAATATTGAGTCTCGGCATAGATATTTTCTTTGTACCTGTCTGTACATATATCACTTCCAAATTGAGCGAATGACCTTCTGTTACTTCTATAAAAGCTCCGTCTTGACAGAGAGCAGTATTCAATTTTGTAAGTGCCTGATTTTTTTCTTTTGTCAATTGAGCAAAAGAATCTGTTACAAGTGTGATATTTTTCTCCCAACTTTTAGAAAGAGAGGAGATATTGTAATTGATGGAAGCTTGAATATTAGATAGTCCGGGTGAAAAGATACCATCTACCAAAACAATTCTATTGACATCGTCTGCTTCTAAAGGTAAATTCTCCCTTATTTTTTCATCCTCTACATTGTCATACGAAATAAATTCGGGAGCGAAGCCTTTTTTTAAAAACTTTCTGAGATAAGTATATTTCCACTCTTCATTTTTCATACTTGGAAACTGTAATTCCTCAAAGTGGGAAAGAGCTTCCATTTTTTTATTTACTATATTATCAGGTAGTTTAATACTACTGATGATTTGATCTAAGACCAAGCTGTATTCGGTCTTTTCTTGTGTAATTGGCATTTTTTGTACGTTCTATAAAATTCAATTAAATGGCAGCAAATTCTTCTTTTATCCAATCGTAACCTTTCGCTTCCAATTCCAAAGCCAAGGTCTTGTCGCCTGATTTTACGATTCTACCTTCATACATCACATGTACAAAGTCAGGTACAATGTAATCAAGTAGTCTTTGATAGTGCGTAATCACGATAAAAGAATTATTGGGTGTTCGGAGTTTGTTCACACCGTTAGCAACAATTCTCAAGGCATCTATATCCAATCCTGAGTCTGTTTCATCCAAGATAGCCAATTTAGGGTTTAAAACAGCCATTTGC
This sequence comes from Chitinophagales bacterium, assembly GCA_023957215.1. GTDB lineage: Bacteria > Bacteroidota > Bacteroidia > Chitinophagales > JADIYW01 > JAMLHH01. The sequence continues at coordinate 24,970 of JAMLHH010000027.1, read as the reverse complement.
AAAATCTCATTTCGCTTCTTTTCTCCACCCGAAAAGCCTACATTGACAGAACGACCGATAAAGTCCTTTTTCATTTCTACCAATGCCATTTTTTCTCTAAGCAATTTTAAGAATTGTGGTGCCGGCATCGGTTCTTCACCTCTGGCTTTTCTAATTTCGTTGACCGCTGACTTTAAAAAGTTAGCATTGCTGACACCGGGAATTTCCACCGGATATTGAAATGCCATAAAAAGACCGGCTTGTGCTCTTTCTTCGGGATCCATTTCCAACAAATTTAATCCATCAAAATCCACATAACCATCAGTAATTTCATATCCGTCTCTACCTGACAAGATATTGCCCAAAGTACTTTTGCCGGTACCATTAGGACCCATGATTGCATGTACCTCGCCTGCGCCGATTTTTAAATCTAATCCTTTAAGAATTTCTTTCCCATTTATTCCTGCTTTGAGATTTTGTATATCTAACATAATCGTCTTTTATAATTAATTTTTATTCAAATAGTATTTAAAACTTTATCCCACAGAACCTTCTAATGAGATTTCCAATAATTTTCTTGCTTCTACGGCAAATTCCATGGGCAAATTATCCATCACCTCTTTACAGAAGCCATTGACTATCATGGAGACGGCCTGTTCTTCACTTAAACCCCTCTGTTGACAGTAAAATAAAATATCGTCACCTATCTTAGAAGTGGTCGCTTCATGTTCTACTTTTGCACTTTTATTATGAACTTCCATATAGGGAAATGTATGCGCACCACAACTTGGATTCATTAATAACGAATCACATTGTGAAAAATTTCGTGCATTGTCGGCAGTTTTATGTACTCTGACCAATCCGCGATAACTATTGGAACTTTTACCCATACTGATACCTTTGGAAACAATACGACTCGTCGTGTTTTTACCGATGTGTTCCATTTTTGTGCCTGTATCAGCTTGTTGGTAATTATTTGTGACAGCTACAGAATAAAATTCTCCTATAGCTCCATCACCTATTAATAGACAACTTGGATATTTCCATGTAATTGCCGAACCTGTTTCCACTTGTGTCCAGCTAATTTTGGAATTATTGCCTTGACATTTTCCACGTTTGGTTACTAAATTATAGACACCACCTTTGCCGTCTTTATCTCCCGGATACCAGTTTTGAACGGTAGAGTATTTAATTTCTGCATCATCCATACATATTAATTCTACGACTGCTGCATGAAGTTGGTTTTCGTCTCTACTGGGTGCAGTACATCCTTCAAGATAACTTACATAACCACCTGCATCACAAATCAACAATGTTCTCTCAAACTGTCCTGTACCTGCTGCATTGATTCTAAAATAAGTAGAAAGTTCCATCGGACATCTTACTCCTTTCGGAATATAACAGAATGAGCCGTCACTAAAAACGGCACTATTGAGTGCGGCAAAGAAATTATCATTTGCAGGAACAACCGAACCTATATATTGTCTGACCAAGTCACCATGCTCTCTGATAGCTTCGCTCATGGAACAAAAGATGATTCCTTTCTCTTTCAAGGTTTTTTGAAAGGTAGTCTTTACGGAGACGCTATCCACTACGACATCCATAGCGACACCCGACAGTCTTTTTTGCTCTTCAAGAGAAATTCCCAATTTTTCAAATGTTTTCAAAAGTTCAGGATCAACCTCGTCTAAACTCTTTTTCTCTTCTTTGGGTTTAGGAGCTGCGTAATAAATAATATCTTGATAGTCTATCTCACGCAAATTCAAATGTGCCCAATTAGGTGCTTTCATTCGTGACCAAACTTTATAAGCTTTTAATCTCCACTCTGTCATCCATTCGGGTTCGCCTTTCTTTTCAGATATAAATCGTATAATATCTTCATTTAAACCCTTTGGTGCAAACTCTTGTTCTATATCGGTTACAAATCCATATTTGTATTCGGTAGTACCGATGTTTTCTAGGATTTGATCTGTTTCATTCATACCACACTAGTTTATATTCATTCTAAACTACGAAAGTAAGCATAAGTTTGTCTCAAAAAAAATGAAACGTCATACTTTTGGTAAAAATTAGGTAATAATTAGGTATTTAATGGGTATCCGTAATAAAAAAATAACGTTTGAAATATCAAGGCGCAAGATCTTACTCTCCTAACAAATCATTCAACTCGTCATCTAAAAGTTTGCTCAACTCATCCAATGATAAATCATCTTCTGATTGTTTGTCTTTTGTGTCAGATGATACACTTTCAACCGCTATGTCATCCACTTTCTCAACTGCTTGACCCACATCTTTCTTTTCATCATTCGGTTCAACTTTCTGTTCAGAAAGCTTTTGCTCTATAAGCACTTCTTTAACTTCTTCTTGAACAGGTTTTACTTCTATCTTTTCTTCAAAAGCTTGAGCTAAGTTGAGTTTTTTGAGTAAAAAAGTAGCGTAGTCACGAATATTGGCATAAGTCCAAAAAGTTGTAACAGTCAGATTTGTTTGATATTCTTTTTCTAACTGGTTTTTTAATTGGATAGACATCAAAGAATCTATTCCCAAAGACTTGAAGCTCGTTTTGACATGAATTTCATCCGGATTAGATTTCACAACTTTGGCCACCTGTGCTTTCAACTGTTCTTCTAAAGTTGATTTTCTAACATCCAAATCAGCAATATTGGAAAGAACATCTATCATACTATCTTCTTTGATAATTGTTTCAGATTCGACATCACTTTCTACCTTTTCTTCTCTTATCAAGTCATAAAAATGATTTTTCTGAACGGCAGGATAGACTTGTTCCCATTTTGCCACATCAAATCTAAACGCACCGCTTACAATCTGATCTGACTGTAAAATTTTGTCTAACAAACTGATACATTCTCTCGGGTTAACCGGTGCAACGCCTTCCTCTTTTAACCTATCTAATCTATTGGTTTCTGAGGCAGCCAAACCTATTTCAGAAATAGTTCCCCACTGTACAGACTGTGCAGGAAGTCCCATCCTATTTCTATATTGGGCCAAGGCATCCATGTATTTATTAGCTGCGACATAAGCCATTTGACCCGGTGAACCAAATAAAATGGTAGAAGAGCTAAACAGTACAAAGTGTTCTACTTCATACGGTTGAGATACAATGTGAAGATTGTAAGCACCTAAAACTTTTGGACTAATCACTTTGTAATAAGTATCATCATCTAAATTAAGAATAGACGAATCTTCTAGTATTCCGGCTAAATGAAACACTCCTCTATATGGATATTGCTCGTTATAATACTCCGTAAACAAACTTTCTAATTCGTCTCTCTCACTGACATCTGCTTTTGCAATTACAACTTCAGCACCTGCGTTTTCTAACTCTTTGATGATAGGATGATTGGAACGACCTGATCTACCGATAAGTACCAATCTCTTGACACCATTTTTCACTAAATATTGAGCAACAGCCAGCCCCAAAGCACCATATCCACCTGTTATCAGATAAGTAGAATTGGGTTTGATAGAGTTACCTGAAACAATTTCTTCTACATGGACATTTTCATCATCCAAATGAATAACAACTTTACCGATGTGTTTTGCTTTGGACATATAATCGAAAGCGTCTTGTATTTCAGAAACGAGATAAACCTTTTTATTCAAGGGCAACAAGTCTCCATTTTCAAAGAAATTGAGCAGTTCTTCCAACAATTCTCCTACCAATTGAGGTCTTTCAAAAACCATCTTCTCAAAGTCTATCATAGAGTAGCTCAATCCTTTTTGGAAGACACTCAAACCAATATGCGAGTTTTCGTAGATATCTTTTTTACCTATTTCTATAAAGCGACCGAAGTCTCTCAAAAGTTCCATACTCTTGCTCATAGCACTACCTGTGAGTGAATTGAGTACCACATCGATACCTTCACCTTTTGTATCCTGCATGATTTGCTCCGCAAATTCCACACTTCTGGAATCATACACATGTTGGATACCCAAGCTTCTTAAATATTCACGTTTTTCATCGGAACCCGCCGTAGCGAAGATTTCGGCATTGAGAAGTTTTGCAATTTGTATAGCAGCCAAACCTACGCCTCCAGTCGCAGAATGTATCAATACCCGCTCAGCTTTTTGTAATCTCGCTAAATCCACCAAACCGTAATAAGCGGTCAAGAAAACAACCGGGATGGTCGCAGCTTCATCAAAACTCATCTTGTCCGGAATACGACGTAATAAAGAAGCTTTTACAGCAAGGTCGGATGTCATGGTATGATAGGCCATTCCCATCACCCTATCTCCTACTCGTAGATGAGTAACATCCTTGCCCACTGCTTCCACAACACCGACACATTCTATACCCAAAGTACCAAAGCCTTTGACCTTTCCGGGATAAATACCGAGTGCAGACATCAAGTTCATAAAGTTGACACCTACGGCTTTTATTTTCACATGCACTTCATCATCTCTGACTAATGGAACTTGAGTTTTCCGATACGATAAGTTGGAAAGCAAGCCGGGTTCTTTTGTATAAACTTCAAAAGATTCATTCTCTTTTAACGGTCGATTGACAAGCGCTTCCGTTTCTTTATCCAAATTCAAAGGACTTAAACGTTCGACTTGTATTTCATCGTCATTGATAATCCAAGAATTTTCATCTGTATCACTCAATAAAATATCAACGGCAGACGAGTAATCACCATCACTTACCTGAATCAGCGAAGCATGGAGTTCAGGATGTTCATTTCTCACTACATTTAAAAGTCCACCGACAGTTGCTTGTGCAGGAAATTGCTCTTCATTATCGGTCAATACCCAAAGTCTGGCAGCAGCATTAGCAAAAGTCAATGCCTTAATTATTCTTACAACTGACAGAGTTGTATTTTCTTGTGAAGGCAAACCTGAAATAGCTGTTTCATCGATATTCCAAGTGTGAATGACGGTATCTATTTCATTTCTTACTATGTCAAATAATTTTGTGTAGTCATCATATTCTGAAGCGTGAATAGTAAATGTATTTTCTTCTCGGGAAAAATGACCTCCTTTCCTGACAATATATTTTGGCGCAATACTTTGAATGACAGCCTCGTCCAAATCATCTGCTACAAAGAGTAAAACTTTCTTTATAGTTTTTGTAGGTCGTTCTTTTTCAATAAAAATAGTTTCATATAAAAGTTGCTCGGATTTCTTTTCTTCATCATCCGTATTTTTTATCAATCTGGCTAACTCAAAACCTTGAAACTCTAATATTTTCTCACCTGTTTCACTATAGAAGATCCCATTCCCCCGAATCTTATCTGCTTCGTCAGAAGTGATTTTTATAAGTGCTTTTCCTTTAGATATATTTTTACTTAAATTGTGTAGTATCGCTTTACCCACACTCACCGGAACAAATGTTCCTTTATTTATATCTACATATCTTTCTGCTAAAAAAACTTGGATAAAACCATCCAAAATGGCAGGATGTACAAAAAATTTAGATATAGAATGAGAAGTTTTTTCGGTAGTCTCTATATCAGCTTTGAACAATTTCCCTTGTACCATTAAATCGGAAACCGTCTGAAAACTTTCACCATAAGGTAAATCTATCTCCTTGGTATTTTGGTAGTGTTGCTCTTTTGTATAATTAATATTTTTTACCGGATTGTTATCAATTTGGATATCGAAATCCGATAAAACAGTCTTTTGTTTCACATTGGTTTGAACATCTGCATGGGCATATTCTATCCATTCATTCGTATCATTTTCTCTTTGATAGCCATAAATTCTAATCGAATAAGTATCACCGATTTCTTGTTTTAGTGAAATTTGTATTGTGACACTTTCATTTTCGGGAATGACTAAAGCATTTAGCAATTCTATATTTTCAATCAGGTAATTCACTTTGCCAAAAGTATCATATACCGCAGCCCAGATTATTTCAATAAAACCTGCTCCCGGAAAAACTATCGCATCATCTATTTTGTGATCTTTCAAAAACGGAAACTCTTGGAGACTAATATCTGTTTCCCATAAATACTGATGTAAAGATGAAGGTAAATAGACCGCTTGTTTCAAAAAAGGATGACTTGAATTTTTCCGAACCGTCTTCAATGAACTACCCTCTGATAAATCGGCATTTTCCTCCACCCAATAATGAACTTTTTGCCAAGGATATGCCGGAAGTAATATCTTGGTAAAATTCAAATCATAAAACTGTTTCCAGTGTATGCTTCCCCCATTTACAAAATATTCCGCTATCTTAAAAATGCTGGTTTCGATAGCATCTTTATTTCTCTCTAAACTCCCTACGGTATAAACTTCAGTAGATAAACTTTCTGCATTTTCAAGAATAGGTTGCAATAAAGTAGGATGTGGACTTACTTCTACAAAATGCAAATAACTATCCTCCATCATTTGCTGGACTGTTTTTGCAAACTGTACCGTCTGTCTTAAATTTTGCCCCCAATATATTGCATCTAAGCTTTCACCTGACAATCGCTGAGCTTTTACACAGGAATAGAATTCCATTTCAGATTCTTTCGGACTGACTTGAATGTTTTGTACCAATTCATCTTGAATCTCCTGCATTTGATAACTATGAGAGGCTACATCTACTTTTATCTTTCTCACAAAAGCTTCCTCTAATTCAAAATGCTGACAGATTTTATCAATTGCATTCGGTTCACCCGAAATCACACAAGAGGTAGGACTGTTGTTGACACCTATTTCCACAAGACCATCGTACTTTTCAAGTTGTGGAATTACTTTTTCGGGAGCCATACCCATGTATGCCATTGCGCCTTGTCCGGCCGTCTTTTTCATCAACAAACTACGCTTGCAGATAATTTCAGCGGCTGTTTCAAGTGAAATATTCCCGGCAAGATAAGCTGCCCCCACTTCTCCCATGCTATGACCTATCACAGCTTTAAAATTGAGTCCCAACGCTCTCCACCATTCCGCTAATGCAATCTCAATCGCTAATAGGCAAGGTTGGATTCTATCGATTCCACTCAGTCCATTTTCAGAGAAAATCTCTTCACTGATGGACCAATCCACAAACGACTGGCAAGCTTTTGAAAAGCTATCTATACTATTTTTGAAAGTTGCATCTTTTTCATACAACTCTTTTCCCATTCCCAACCATTGCGCACCTTGACCCGGAAAAACCAAAGCCGTTCGTCCTTTTTTCTCATTATAGCCCGTTAAGACACGACTATCATTTTTCTTATCAATGATAGCTTGCAAAGACTCAATGATATCAGCTTTATTTTGGAAAATGATAGCAGCACGATATGGCAAATCTGCTTTTCTGATGGAAATATTTTTCACCAAATTTAAAAGCTCATCATCACTACTTGTCTTTTCAAACAATGGCAAATACAACTTTGAATATGCTTGTAGCGAAGCTTCATTCAAAGCGGAAATAGGTAGAATATTATATTGACTTTTTACAGGATTAGAATTGATTTTTCTTTCAGGTGCTTCTTGAATAATAAGATGTGCATTTGTACCTGAAATACCAAAAGAGTTAAGACCTGCCATCAAAGGTTTATCAGGATGTGGCCAATCGACCGCATCAGAAGGAACTTTGAGTATCAAATCATTCCAAGGAATTTTAGGATTTCGTTCTCCGTCAGAATAGAGACTGGCAGGAATTTTCCGGTTTTGAATAGACAAAATCACCTTTATCAATCCGGCAAGACCGGAAGCAGCCTCGGTGTGACCAATATTCGTTTTCACCGAACCCACATAAAAAGTATCATCCGCATCTCTCCCTTCGTTGATGGCGGCAGAAATAGAAGCAATCTCTATCGGATCTCCGGCTTTAGTTCCTGTACCATGCGCCTCTACATATTGGATATCGGTAGCTTTGACATGCGCTCTGTTGAGTGCATCCTTTATCATAATTTCTTGCGTGATTGCACTGGGTGCCAACATGTGTCTATGAGACTGCCCATCGCTATTACATGCAGAACCCGGAATCACTCCATAAATAAAATCACCATCTCTTTGAGCATCACTCAATCTTTTTAATACAACGGTCGCTGCTCCTTCCGTTCTGACATAGCCACTTGGATCTTTGGCAGTAAATTTACATCTACCATAATCCGACAAAAGTCTTGAACGGGAATATCCTATTGAGATAAAAGGATCTAAGATGAGGTTAGCAGCCGAGCATAAAGCCATGTCACATTCGTTCAAATGCAAACTTTGTGCAGCCAAGTGTATAGCAACCAAAGATGTAGAACAAGCTGTATCTATGGTAAAAGTAGGACCTTGTAAATTGAAAAAGTAGGCAAGTCTTCCGGCAGCCGCATATCTGCCGCTACCTGTTGTAGAATAGACATCAATATCATCTTTTGAATTGGTCAATACATGTTCAAAATCACTTGACCACATACCGGCATAAACACCGGTTCGTGAACCCCAAATATCTTCTAATTTTAAACCTGCATCTTCGATAGCTTGATAGCTCACTTCCAACATCAATCTTTGATGTGGGTCCACCTTTGCAGCTTCACGCGGAGAGATATTAAAAAATTTGGCATCAAATTCTTTAAGATTTTTTATCCATGCACCTTGGTCACTGACGATTTTTCTATAACCTCTTTCTGCATCAACAAGTGTATCAATGTCGGGGAATCTATCTTCAGGGACTCTTGATAAAGTACTCTTTTTCTGAATTAAAACTTCCCAAAAATCATTTAAGTTATTGATTTCATCAGAATACTTACATCCTATTCCGATAATAGCAATAGGTTCTTGCTTGGGTAGAGAGCGTTTTCTATTGTCAGCTAAGTCTGAAATTCTCATGTACAGATGTTTTCCATAAAGATAACACCTGCCAATGATTTATTAATATTCTAAGAGAAAGAAGTATTTGTTTTTTCCTGCTCTTGACGTTCTTCTTCAAAAGAGTCTTTGGATGCTTTTACTAAACAAAGTATTAAGATACTCAATCCGGCACCAACTGCCAATCCTATCAAGCCCCAAAAATCAGGATCTCTATAATCAAGCTCAGTAGAGAAAGCTGGTTGATCTACTATACGAATGACGTCGCTTTCTGCATTGAGTACAGACTTTGCCGCTTCCAAAGAAGATACTGCATCGTTGTATTGTATCGAAAGAATAGTTGTTTGTCTAGCTATATCATCTTTATCAACTACACCTTCTTGTTTCTGATTAAAAACATTTTGGTCTAATAGTTTCGCAGACAAATTATCATAATATCTCATTGCAGATTTGATAGAGTCCACGCGTGTTTTCAGTTTATTGTAACTTTCTAAAGCTTTTTCGTAGTTTCTGGAACTATAATACTTTTTAGTATTTCTTATCATAACCTCACAAACTTCTGTAGAAAGTTCTTTGACCGGCGATGATACTCCCGCCTTGATCAAACCGGTAAGTGGATCATATTCAACCTCTAAGTAATCGTCAGTAAAAAGTAAGTACAACTCTGCCATAACGCTATCTTCAAGATAGTTCATTTTGTATAAATCTGACGCCCTGAATTTAAAATCCTCCATACCCGGCGTTTTTTTATACTCATCCATATACCCCAAAGCTTCCAAGAAATGATTACCTAATTTGTCGGTTTTACCATTGACCTCTCTTTCTTCCAAAAAAGTTGCCTTTATAGTAGTTCTTGAACTAAAAACTCCGGAAAGTACGTCATTAGAAGTACCACCACCCACCCCCATAAAAGAAGAGGCCAAAGACATCAATCCTCCAAAGCCTCCTCCACCTTGTGCATCTATGGCATTAAAGGAGACATTGGCTACCCATTCCTTTTTGGAAAGATAAGCAAACCATCTGCCTGCGTAATACATAAAGACGGTCGCCAAAATGACTATATAGATTCTTTTCAGAATGTATAAAGAATAATTCTTTACACCTCTTAGGAAGTCTGTCAGTTTGATATCATCACTTTGAAAATACGGATCCATAGTTCTTATCCTGTTTAATTTCTAAGCAAATAGATAATGGCAATTGTAGAAGCCGCACTCGTTAAACTGATAATGATACTTGGCAGAATCAAGTTCCAGTTCAAAGGTTGTTTTGGGACAGGCTCCATTTCCGGCTTAGGTGGCTTATAATAGGTGATAATTTGGGAGCCTTCACGTACTTTAGCATAACGCTTAATTCCCAAAAAACTTTTTGTTCTACCGACATCGCCATTCGGATGAAGTACCATAGTTCTCACTTTCTTGGCTCTTTTAGCATATCCACCACCATAATGGTTGATATAAAATTTTGCCCTCTTACCCGGTTTATATGTTCCTGAAATAAATCTATTTGTATCTGCTTCAGGATATTTAATAGCCCCCTTAACAGAAACCATCGGATTCATTGTCGGAATCTCAATCACGTCTCCATCCATGAGAGCATAGTTAGCATACGAATTTGAGTCACTATACGCAGCTTTCAAATCCAATATCTCAATAGCATTTACGCTATCTTTTCTAAACAATTTTGCAGAATTGATATGTGCCGTATTCGTAAGACCACCAGCCCTTTCTATCAGATGTAAAATACTTTCGTCTTTGGCCATGATAGTATATGTACCCGGATACAAAACCTCACCCACAATATTTACTGTCATTTGCTCACTAAAATTGATATCTCTTCTGACAAAAACCTGATCCATCGGAGACAATTCAAAATTCTTAGAGAAATCATCCAACTCTAAGTTAGGTCCGATATGCATTCTTTGGATAGTCACTCTTTGAGCTTCGTAAGTTTTATCATCATCATCTTTTACATTGATAACACGAGAAATCTCAATCATATTATTTGCTGCTTCTCTCTTTAAACCTCCGGCATAAAAAATCAAATCATTTAAGGTGAGTCCTTCAGCGTAGTCAATCTTAACGGGTTTTCTTACAGAACCGGTTATAGAAACTTTAAAACTTTCAAGGAATGAATTTTTTGAAAATATTTCCAACTTATCCTGTTTTTTTAGCAAAACGTTGTCTGCTGCACCTTCATCCATGAAAATATTTTTCAGACTAATTTTTTGAATCACTGTCGAACCATCGTCCATCTTGCGTTTTAAGTACGCACGATCCATATATACAGTAGGTAAAAGTCCGCCTGCCAATTTAATCAAATCGGAGACTCTATAGCCATCTTTGTACTCATAAGATCCCGGAATCAAGATCTCTCCACCAATAGAAATAGCTTCATCACTATTGATTACATTTTCAGGTATATATATTTTATCACCATCTTTCAATTCATAATCACCTGTTCCATTTAAAATATCGGTCAGATTAATATTGAGAATTTCTATCTTTTGATTGACGTATCTTTCAACTTTGATCAAATCAGTATAAGCATTTGCTTTAAGACCACCGGAGAATCTCAACAAGTCTTTGATACCTTCGCCACTTTTCAACTCGTACTTGTTTTGCTTTCTGACAGCTCCGGTTATTTCCACAACCTTACCTATTACAGGCACGTAAATGACATCGTTTTGTTGTAAATAAAATTCTTGTGGAACTTCATTATTAAGAAGAAATTCATACACATCAAACGTTCTAATCTTTTTACCGTTTCTTCTCAACTGTATATCTCTGATACTTCCAGTAGGACTCGGTCCACTGACGGCATTCATAGCATTAAAAACCGAATTGATAGCCGGTATTTGATAAGTACCCGGATAGTTGACTTCTCCTAAAATGTTAATAGTAATATTTCTGGAATAATTCAGTGTGACTTCAAACTGAGTGTTTTTCGGATTAATAAAAGAAGACAATCTTTTTTCTATCAATTTTTTTACTGCACCAAATGTGAGTCCTTTTACATAAACTCTACCAAATTGTGGAATCTGGATATATCCATCATTTCCTACAGCAAAAGTTCCGTTGTAATCTGCATAACCCCATACCGCAATAGTAATTTCATCACCGGCATCAATAATATAATTATCAGTTGCTTTTGCATCTGAAGACCTCACAAAAGTACTCAAAAGCTCATTATGAAAGATTTCATGTCCCCACACATAAAGTGATTTTTGTTGCTCTTTTCCAATGTTTTCCAACTTATCATTCATAATTCCCAATGAGTCTTGTAAAATTCTCATTTGACTGGTTTGATCATATAACAGGTTGAAAATACTCTCAGGACTATCCAAGCTAAAATCCTTTGGAACGGCATCACCACTTGCCGGAGCCTTTATTTCTCCCGGCTTTGTTGAGCCTTGGTTCTTCTGAGCTTCTTTAGCCTGCATATTTTCTTTGCTACCACTCAATAACTTCAATGTTGAAGCATCTAATCCCATCATTTGTGATTGATTGGCATTAGGCAACATATTCATCATTTTACTTGGATTCATCAGGTTTGTTATCTGATTAAGATTGATACCACCTATTTGAGCATTTAGTGAAAAGAAAAACAATAGTGCAATACTTAAAAATGTGCTTATTTTCTTCATTCGAAATTTCATTATTTGTGCAAAAGTAATAAATAAGTTAAGCTTTTACTTTTATATGAAAAAAAAAGGGTCGCAATACGACCCTTTTTACATTTTTAACAGAATATTACAACTACTCTGCAACAGTAATCTCAACCCTTCTATTCAATTGATGCTGTTGTTCTTTTGTAGCATTTTTGAACAAGTTGTTAGATTCACCGTAGTGAGACTCGATAAATCTTGATTTATCTATGCCGTAAGTTTTATTCAAGTAATCAATTACTGAGTCAGATCTTCTTTCTGATAACCCCATATTGTATTGTTCGCTTGCTCTCACATCAGTGTATCCTTTGATATTCATTTTTGCTTCAGGATATTTCAACATGTAAGTAGCAACTTGATACAATTCAGGAACTTCACTTGGTCTGATATTAGATTTATCTAAGTCAAAGAAGACTATCTTCATAAACCAGCCTGAAAGTTGATTAGTGACTTCTTTTCTGATAAGCTCTCTGATTGATTCAGGAGTTATTCTATCAGGTCTGATGTTCATACCATTAGAATCAATAGGATAATATGGAGTAGAGAATGGCTCCGGATCTAAATGATCAGGAATACCGTCACCATCACTATCCAATGTTCTACCATGTGTATCTACGAATGCACCTTCTTCAGTATCTGGTTCCCAATCTAATTCATCAATCACGCCATCATTGTCTACATCTTTCACTACATACATATCTGCCAATTTAGCATCGGTCAAATCCATATAAGATTCCAAAGAATTTACCCATTCCAAGTGTTCTTTTTGGGTTTGTTTACTTCCAAATTTGTACGTAATCCCTGCATTCAATTGAGCCCATTTATCAAAACGCCCTCCCATGTGACTATCCACGATTAATGCGTCTAATTTATCACCTTTCAAGATAGTATATTGCCCTTCCAAACCAATATCAAGACACCGGTTGATTTTGTATTTCACGCCCAAAGACAATGGCACTACAAATTCAGTGGTTCTATCAGTAAAACCTCTCAAATATTTGTAACTGGGATCAAAAGCTTTCAAAGATTTCCCTGTTTCTAAGTCATACAATTTAGAATCAAATGAAATAAATCCGACTCCTACTTTTCCATAGACGGAGAATTTTCTTTCATTCAAAGGACGACCTTCCATCTTAGCTCTTATGTAGCGGTTAGTACCTACAAACATATTTGAGAAATTGACAAAGCACCAAAGTCTCCCTTGGTGGATATAAGTTTGAAAATAGAAGTCTCTGTCAAAGCCGAGTTGCTTCAGTCGTTCTGTCTTGATAACCATAGCTCCTAAAGTTCTGAAACTCCTACAAGATTACCAAAGGTATAATCAGCTTGCAAACCGAATACACCACCAAACATTCTTGTAACTGACGCACCTACTGCCCACTGTATATCACTCTTGTCTTTAAACATTCTTGAAAAATCCAATGAACGTACATCTGTATATGGAGTCGTAGCTCCAACGTGAAGGGTTACTGAATAATTCTTTAGAATTTTATCAGTTCTAATCTGACCCGGAATTTCTTGGATTGAATCAGCAGGGGCAGTGTCAGCATTTTGTGCTTTAGATAACAGAGGCAGTGTAAACAAGCCTATCATCATCATGTAAATACTTATTTTTTTAATTCTAGATTCCATAATATCAAATTATATATTATATAGCAAAGATAATAATTTCCTTTAATAAATAATTTTTTTGTTAAAAAAAACTCAAATTTAACAAATTGCTCATTTTGCAACCAAATGAATCATAACATTTATCAAATTTGAATCACTTTTAGTGCAAATATGTAATTAAAACAAGTAAATTCACTCTTAATCTCATTCAATTAACCATTAATTAATGATAAATAAGCGTTTGTTTTGCTTTATCTTGGGTTTTAATAAAAAATGAGAGATGCCTTTAGCTTTTACGAATGATACGATTGTAGCCTTATCTACACCTCATGGAATAGGTGCCATTGCCGTAATACGGATGTCTGGAAAAGATACTTATCCCATTATTCAAAAATATTTTCGTGGTAGTGAAATAAAAACCAATGGAAAACCAAGCGTTTTGTATGGTCATATCGTCGAGGAAAATAGTATCATTGATGAAGTAATCCTCACCTGCTATCATGCGCCAAAGTCATACACCAAAGAGGATAGTGTAGAAATATCTTGCCACGGTTCTATTTTGATACAACGAAAAATCATTACTTGCCTTATTAATCAAGGTGCCAGATTAGCCCGACCGGGTGAATACACCCAACGCGCCTTTCTCAATGGCAGATTTAATTTACTACAAGCAGAAGCAGTGGCTGATGTCATCGCCAGCGAATCCGAAGCGCAGTTACAATTAGCCATGCACCAACTCAAAGGAGGTGTCTCTAACCAACTAAAAGAAATGCGCACACAACTCATCGACCTCACTTCTCTCCTTGAACTCGAATTGGATTTTGGCGAAGAAGATGTCGAGTTTGCCGATAGAAAAAAATTAAAAAACACAGCAACTTCTATATTGAAAGAAATACATCACCTCTCAGATACGTTTCAATATGGTAACGCTATTAAGAATGGAATATCGGTGGCCATAGTCGGACCACCCAATGTAGGAAAAAGTACACTACTCAATAATTTCTTGGAAGAAGAAAAAGCCATTGTCTCAAATGTAGCAGGTACCACCAGAGACATTATAGAAGATACTATGATTATTGAAGGTGTTCTTTTTCGCTTTATAGATACTGCCGGTATTAGAGAGACAGACGATTATGTAGAGTCTATCGGTATCGAACGTTCTAAAAAGATGATACGTCAAGCACAGATCATTATTATTCTTTACGATCATTTTGTCAAAAAGCAATATGTGGAAGATATTTTATCAGAAACCAGAAACAAACCCTATCTATTAGTCAGAAATAAAGCCGACCAATCAGATATCTCTATATTTGAACATGAAATCTCTATTTCTGCTCTTCAACATATCAATGTAGATATACTCAAAAAACATCTCATCGAACTCAGCGGGACTAATGTTAGTCCATTAGATGTGACGGTCAGTAATGTCAGACATTATGAGGCACTTCGAAATGCCGCCACCGCACTACAAAATGTCCTTGACGGCATAGACAATGAACTCTCCCTCGAATTGATTGCCCAAGATTTAAGAATGGCGATTTATCATATCGGAAGTATCACCGGTGAAGTCACGCCTGATGATATTCTCGGCAATATCTTTTCTAAATTTTGTATCGGAAAGTAATATATAGTATTGAGACTTATTGTAATGAGTATTGAGATTCCCTTTTCGTTCCACCTAACTTGGTATTAGTACGGAATTGGTCTCATCAATCAATACTTACAGATTATTGATACATTGGTACATTGATACATTGGTACATTGGTACATTGATACATCGGTACATTGATACATCGGTACGTCGGTACATTGATACATCGGTACATTGATACATCGGTATATTTACATCAACACCTTGCTCCACAAATACAAAGTAATAGCCGACAATGGCATTCCATAATTGACCAAAGCTAAAGAAAGTTTGGGACGTAAATTATATTCCATCGCAATGATAGAAGCAGTAATCATAGGCGGCATTGCCAATTCTAAAACTGTAACATCATACAACATCCCTTCCCAACCTAACAAACGAAAAGTTAACAGAAACAGTACAGGTGCTAATGCCATCTTAAAAATTAGCCCCCACATAAATTGACTTTTGCCTACATTCATAAAACTAAATGTAAACTGCATACCTATAGATAAGAAAGCAAGCGGATTAGTCCACCCGCCGATATAATCGAAAATTTCTAACAATGTAACTCCATTCAATAGATGCAATCTGAAATATGCCGATGGTATCAACAATGCAATAATAAAACAAGGGAAAGCAGGAAACGTGAGTAGCTTCCACAACATGCTCTGAACCGTCAACTTTTGACTGCTTCCATAAGCAGCCACCGCAATTCCCAAAGTAGAAAGACAAGCAAAAGTTCCGGGTTGATCTACAAATATTGCATACTTCAAGCCTTCACTTCCAAACATAAGCTCTGTCACCGGATATCCTACAAAAGAAGTATTGCCTAATCCGCAACCAATCGTCAGTGCAGCCCAAGTTTTTTTATCCCACTTAAATACAGGTGCAAGTAAAGCAAAAAAGATAGCCCCCAAAATAAAAAGTAGCCAGCCGGAAATGGTAGGAACTAAATATTGGTATTCCATTTCTAATTGACTGATCTTTGCCAAAGTAATGGCAGGTATAGTCAAATTGATGATGACTTTATTGACTTTCCGAAAGGTAATGCTTGGAAATAAATTCCATTTTTGCATTGCAAAACCCAAACCGAGACAAAAAAGCAAGAAAGGTAGTGACTGATGAAGCACGCACAAAAGTAGTTTTTATATCACAAAGTTTTTTTAAACTAAGTTTATCATTAAAACTCCTTCATTGAAAATTGTTTTTCAGTCTCTCCAAAGTATAAATCGCATGCAATCGATTGAAGTTAAAATCTTTTTCCGGCAAGTTCAAATTCTCCTCCTGCATCTGACGATAGAGCATATCGTAGAGAGTCGTCAGATTACATGGATCAGCGACAAGAGATCGAGCTGTACGTTTTTGTATAGTTTTCACCAAAGTATCCGGCAATGCTCTTTTCATCAATTCTCTAAAAGTCATATTAGCATGAGCCGTATCCAATTGATGTTTCAAAAAATCAATATTCTGCGGTTGGAAATAATATTTAAAAATACTTTTTATATAAAATCTTTGGTCGTATTTATCTTTCAACTCTAATTCATAAAATAGAGACAGAAAATCTCTGTGCCACATAGGCAACATCCAGTAAGCACCAAAATATTCAAAAAGTCTGACGCAGTTGACAATAAACTTGCTCAATCTATTTTCACAAATCCATTGTTGGAAAGCATCCCAAGGTGCAATATAATCTACTAAACCTTTGGCTTCAACACCATATTCTTCCGGGATATAAGTATGCGGATGCATATCGAAGTTTTTAAAATAACTACCCGTCGGGACATCTCCACTAAATCCGGGGACTACCACAAATTCTTCTTTTAAAAGTCCCTGATTTTTGAGTGCCAAAAGTGCGAAGAAATCTTGTTCATGTGGTACAGACTGATAATGATGGTTGTATCGGGCATATTCTGTCCAAATATCTGT
Organism: Chitinophagales bacterium; assembly: GCA_023957215.1. GTDB lineage: Bacteria > Bacteroidota > Bacteroidia > Chitinophagales > JADIYW01 > JAMLHH01. The sequence continues at coordinate 7,426 of JAMLHH010000027.1, read as the reverse complement.
AAAAAAATATTGAAAAGCCTCTTTTGTATATGGTATAAAATGCCAATCTACTTTCAATTCCTTAACCACATCATAAGCGTTGACAACCTCCTTGCTTTTTTTCAAACCATAGGTATAAGCATGCAGATTGGGAGCTTCGTTTTTCACCAGCGTACTCAATAACAATCTTGAATCATAGCCACCCGAAAGAGGAATCCATATCGCTCTTCCATCCGCAAATTGAATCATTTGTCTGGCCCAATTATCTACGATTTGTACAAATACATCTTCCGTATTTTTATCCGACGGGTGTTTTTCTTCCGAATAATGTTTGAAATATCTTTCAATTCTTACCTCATCCGTATCATGGTTGACAATCAATACTTGTCCTGCGAGAATACTTTTCCAATCTTTCAAAAGTGTCTCATCTGATTGGGTACAAAATATCTTTGTATAATCGGAATTTTGAAAATCTATCACCTTATCTTCCGGATTCGGAGTATCACTCAAAGCTATCGTATCGCCTTTTATCCTATAAAATAATGGAAATGAAGCTATCGTATCCGTGTAAGCCAAAACTTGTTGCCTGTCTGCATAAATAATGGCAAAAGCACCCTTGAGTTGGTGGATGAAAATATCTATTTCTGTTTCACTACTAAAATCTTCTGCACTTCTATACAACTTACCTTCATGATCAAAAGCATATCCGATGAAATAAATCCGATGCTTAAAAGTCCATTTAAACTTTCCTCTATAAGCTAATTGTAACTCAATTTTCATGGAAAACAATTTGTCTCACAAAGATGAGAAGATAAAGATTGAATATCACACTGACAATACAAAATGCTATCATCGTCAATTTAAAATCACCCCAATAACTGAATAAAAGCAGAATACTTATCCTAACAATGGCATATACAATATTATAACCCAGCTCCCACTTCAGTTTTTTCTTAATATCTATCATAGTACTCAAAGGAGTAACCACAAGACCCACTCCGTACCACACCGATAAATATCTTGCCACCAAACCTGCTTCACGCCATTCACTACCAAAAACAAGTTGAAACAAATCCGGCCCGAAAAACAAAAGTATCACAACCGGCAAAACTGCCAATTGCATTAAGATTTTCTGTACATAATTTGTCAAAGTCTTTTGCTCTTCAGATTCATGCTGGCTGGCATCTCTAAAAAATGCTTGTCCCATCGCACCGGCTACCAAATTTAAAGGAGCTTGCACCACTCTATTTGTGAAAGTATAAATACCGACTGTAAAAGGTGAAAAGAAATAATTCAATACATAGACCACCGAGTTTCTTGATATTGTATTAAAAAGTGAAGACCAAGTTCCATACTTGGGAAACTGTTGGTAGGGTCTTATACTATAAGTATTTTGGGGCATCACTTTTTTCAAATTGCTAAAAGTCAATTTACTATAAATTACCACAGCCATTATTTGACCGGCAACAAAACCTTCTATCAGATAGATTTTTTGGTTGTGAAGAAAAAAAGGAAGACAACTGACAGTTCCCATCACTAAAGCTTGTAAAACACGTGCAGTATTGATCAGCGAATACTTTTCTTTTTTATTACTAAAAGTAACTGATGGCTGTATAATGCCTTGCAAAAAAATACTCACAGGCAGATAAACCAATTGATAATATTTCGACTCATAATAAAGACTGCTATAATATGCCCACCATGCAAAAGCTATCACGACAGCAAGCAGTGTCGAAAACAAAACAGCTTTTCGATAGATGTAAATACTTTCTTCATCCGTTTTGGGAAGCATCAATGCCTGATCCAACCTAAAACTATTGACTTCAAATAAAATGAGCGTAGTAGATAAAAAGAGTCCAAAGACGGCAAACTGACTCGGATTGTAGATGCGCGGTAAAACCAATGCAAAGAGAAAATTGATTGCCTGCGCAATAAACAGTCCCGAAAACAGCCAAGCCGATTTTTGTAAAAAGTCTTTATAAAGTGACACAAATCTATTTTGTCATGATGAATTTACAACAAAATATAATTATGAAAGATAAATATTGAAAAACGAAGATTACAATACTGCCATCTTCAAAGCTGTCACAGCTGCTTCCACACCTTTGTTACCAAACTGACCGCCGGCTCTATCTATTGCCTGCTGTTCCGTATTGGGTGTCAATACTCCAAATACAAAAGGGATATCCATACTGATATTCAAATCTTGAAGTGCATGAGCCACTGAATGATTGATGACATCGTTATGGGTCGTCTCACCTTTGATAACACAACCTATACAAATCACGGCAGCCACATGATTATCCCTTGCTAATTTTTTCGCTATATATGGTAATTCAAAGGTCCCGGGTACAGTATAGACAATAATATCTTCTTTTTTGACACCGTTTTCAATCAAAGTATCGATACAGGCATCTCTCAAGGCAAACGTGATATGTTGATTCCATTCGGCTACAGCAATTCCAAACTTCTTACCTCTACCCGACGGAACAGTGGTAGGATTATAATCTGAAAGGTTTTGTAGAGATGAAGCCATTTTAAATATTAACTATTTGCTTCCAATTTACCTAATTCTTTTTCTGCAACAGCAGCTTCATTGGCATTGCTAAACTCCTCAACAATCGTTTGTAAGTTCTTCTTAGCCTTTTCGTTTTCTTGATTGATGATTTGGACTTTAGCAAGTTTATACAAATAAAAAGGTGCAGATATTTGATTAGCAGGATTTGCATCTACCGCTTTTTGGTAAAAATCAGCAGCAGCTTTCATATTATCCAATTCGGCATTTGCATCACCCAATAAACCATATTTTCTGGCATTCAACAAATTGTCATCACTTTTAAAACCATCCAAATATTTGATAGCTTCTTGATATTGACCGATATGTAGTGCTGAAATTCCGGCATACAAGCGAGCCCCTTTACCGGCAGAAGTTCCACCAAATTGCGAAACAATATCTTTAAAACCTAAAGCCACTCCATCGCCGTTTAAAGCAAGATTAAAAGAATCTTTTTCAAAATATTGTTGGGCTTTGAGCATTTGAGTCTGTGCTTTGATATTTTTAGGACCAATGATAAGTTGCTTATAACCGTAACCGATACCTATCAACAAGAGTGCTGCTACGACAATACCTATAATAATGGTACTGTTCTTTTCAAAAAAGTCTCTTACAGAACTTTCCATTTTTTGTTCTGCTTCGTAAAACTTGTCTCTTTTTATCTTTTTAGCCATGTACCGCCAAATTTATTTTGTGCAAAGTTATTATTTTATACGAATTGTAATGATAAAACGCTAAAAGTATTTTTGTTATGAATATTTATTCCGTTTAAAAGAGTATTTTTAATCATCCGGTTTGGACTCTCCTTTTTGTCAAAAGTATTCTTTAAAATGGCAGTTTCATTTTACCGCTACCGGCCATTTTCGTCATCATCTTCATCGTCTTTTTCATTTCTTCAAACTGCTTGATAAATTGATTGACATCTTTGATATCACTTCCGCTTCCCAAAGCAATCCGTTTTCTCCTGTTTCCATTCAAAATATCAGGATTGCTCCTCTCCTCGGGTGTCATAGAAAATATCATAGCTTCTATCTTTTTGAAAGCACCTTCATCAATATCTATATCTTTCATCGCTTTGCCCATGCCCGGAATCATCCCTAACAAATCTTTGATATTTCCCATTTTTCTGATTTGATTGAGCTGGGCAAGGAAGTCATTGAAGTCAAATTTATTTTTGGCAATCTTCTTTTGAAGTTTAGCAGCCTCTTTGGCATCAAAATTTTCTTGGGCTTTCTCTACAAATGAAACGATATCACCCATTCCGAGAATACGCTGTGCCATTCTATCGGGATAAAAGACATCAAGGGTATCCAACTTTTCACCTCTACTGACAAATTTAATCGGTTTGTTGACCGTATATTTGATAGAAAGAGCTGCACCACCTCTGGTATCACCATCCAATTTGGTAAGAACTACACCATCAAAATTAATCTTATCATTGAAAGCTTTGGCGGTGTTGACTGCATCCTGTCCCGTCATAGAGTCCACAACAAAAAGTGTCTCTTGTGGTTGGATAGTCGTTTTGATTCTGGAAATTTCGTCCATCATTTGCTCATCGACGGCCAAACGTCCGGCGGTATCCACGATGACCACACTCAGACTCTTTGACTTTGCGTGTGCAACTGCATTCTGTGCAATCTGTACAGGATTCAGATTACCGTCTTCACTATACACTTCCACTCCGATTTGCTCACCCAATACTTTGAGCTGGTTGATGGCTGCCGGTCGATAGACGTCACCTGCTACAAGCAAGGGTGTCCTTTTTAGTTTGGTTTTTACAAAATTAGCAAGCTTACCGGAGAATGTCGTTTTACCGGAACCTTGAAGACCTGAAATCAAAATAATAGCAGGATTGCCTTTGATATTGATATCTTCGACTGTTCCTCCCATCAATTCGGTCAACTCATCCGAAACAATTTTGACCATCAACTGCCCGGGCGATACTGCATTGATGACATCCGCACCTAATGCTTTGTCTTTTATTTTTTCGGTAAAATCTTTTGCTATTTTATAATTAACGTCCGCATCTACCAGAGCTCTTCTGATTTCTTTGATGGTAGTGGCAACGTTTAAATCTGTTAATTTACCCTGACCTTTCAGATTTTTAAAAGCGGAGTCCAATTTGTCCTGTAAATTCTCAAACATTCCTTTTTGTTTTGTGGTAAAAGTACAAAAAATAAGCAACCCATTCGGAGTTGCTTATTTTTTTATCAAATTTATTTCGATTTAGTAATATGTCAATCTTTGAACTTCTGCCAAGTATTTTGCCAATCTGATTACTTGACAAGTATAACCATATTCATTGTCATACCATGCGTAGATAACAACATTTTTTTTATCAGGAGACAATAATGTAGCATTAGAATCTATAATTGAAGCATGGGTATTTCCTATACAATCCGATGATACCAACTCGTTAGAAGTAGAATAATCAATTTGCTCTACCAAATCGCCATAAGAAGCGGCATCTTTCAAAACATTGTTGACTTCTTCTACACTTTCCACTTCTTTAGAGAGTCTGACATTCAAAATTGCCAAAGATACATTTGGAGTGGGTACTCTGACTGCATTACCCGTAAACTTACCTGACAACTCCGGCATCACTTTGCTGATGGCACTTGCAGCACCTGTTTCAGTAATGACCATGTTGATAGGAGCCGAGCGGCCTCTTCTATATTTTTTGTGAAAATTGTCCAAAAGATTTTGGTCATTGGTATATGAGTGAACAGTCTCAATATGACCGCCTTCTATACCAAATTTATCTTTAATAACTTCCAAAACAGGAGAAATTGCATTGGTAGTACATGATGCGGCTGAAAATATCTCTGTAGAAGCAGGAGCAAATGTTTTTTGGTTGACACCGTAAACAATATTTGGAATACTGCCTTTACCCGGCGCGGTCAACAATACTTTAGAAACCCCTTTTCCTTTGAGGTGATTTCCCAATCCTTCTGCATCTCTCCAAACGCCTGTATTGTCAATCAATAAAGCATCGTTGATATCATATTCCGTATAGTCGATACTCACAGGGTCGGAAGCCGCTATCATGTGAACAGTATGACCGTTGATGATAAGTGTCTTATTTTCAAGATCTTCTATCACCGTTCCTCTAAATTTACCGTGAACAGAATCCTTTCTGAGCAATGAGGCCCTTTTAATGATGTCTTTATCACTATTAGAACGTGTGACAATGGCTCTTAATCTGAGTTGCTCGCCTTTGCCGGTTTGTTTGATAAGTATTCTGGCAGCTAATCTACCTATTCTGCCAAAACCGTACAAGATTACATCCTTAGGTTGGAGAACTCTCTTTTCCGCACCTATAAAGCTTTCAAGTCTTTTACTGACGAAGTCATGAATATCTTGATAGGTATCTCCTTCTTTCAACCATTCTCTTCCCAAAACACCAATATCAATTCTGGATGGAGCTATTCCCAATTTGACAATAGCTTGTGTAATTTTAAGAGATAAATTTACAGTTAAGGGTTTATTGATATAATTACGAGCATATTCATGGTGATTGATAATTTCACTTGCTCTTGCATCTATAATCGGTCTTCTAAAGATAATGAGTTCCACAGAAGAATCCAACCATAATTTTCCAGCTAAATGGATAATTTCGAGAGCTTCTTTTTCTTTCTCTCTCCATTCAGAATTTACCTGATCTGCTTTATTCATATTTTATATAATTAAAAAGAAATTAGTTTCCTAAGTAGTTTTTCAGCAACTTACTTCTTGAAGTAGCTCTTAATTTGTTGATAGCTTTATCTTTAATCTGTCTGACGCGCTCTCTTGTCAAAGTAAATCTTTCACCTATATCTTCCAAAGACATCGGGTGTTCTATACCTATACCGAAATAGTATTTGATCACTTCGCTTTGTCTTTCTGTCAAAGTGCTGAGCGAACGGTCTATTTCTTTTCTCAAAGACTCCATATACTCAAGTTTTGAATCAGTCTTTGGCAAATTGGTATTTTCCAAAACATCTAACAATGAGTTTTCTTCTCCTTCTTGGAAAGGGGCATCTACCGATACGTGTCTGGCCGCTACACTCAACGTAGTTTCTACTTCATCGGGGTTGATTTCTAATAAATCTGCCAATTCATCGGCTGAAGGTTCTCTTTCAAACTCTTGCTCCAATTGAGAAAAAGCTCTATTGATTTTATTGAGTGAACCCACTTTATTAAGTGGAAGTCTTACTATACGGGATTGTTCTGCAAGAGCCTGTAAAATAGACTGACGTATCCACCAAACTGCATAGGAAATAAATTTAAAACCTCTCGTTTCATCAAAACGTTGAGCCGCTTTGATGAGCCCCAGGTTTCCTTCATTAATCAAGTCACTCAAAGTAAGTCCTTGATTTTGATATTGTTTAGCAACTGAAACGACAAAACGTAAATTGGCTTTTGTCAAATCTTCCAGAGCTCTTTGGTCTCCTTGTTTTATTTTTTGTGCTAAGTCAACTTCTTCATCCGGGGTTAATAAATCGACTTTACCAATTTCTTGTAAGTACTTTTCGAGAGACTGACTCTCCCTATTAGTGATAGATTTAGTTATTTTTAACTGGCGCATATTAACAGAAAAGCTTTAAATAGTTTGCAAAGATAATTTTATTATATCTCATTAACAAGAGTATAAGTTATTAGTAATTCAAATAAAATATGATTATCAAAGTATAAACGAATTTATTATCTATATAGTATATATGATTATAGACAAAAATCGAATAAAAAGGTTACAGATTTAGATGAATATCTCACCTGACTATTATCATGGCAAAGACAAAAATGCGCAACCTTATTCCCAATAATCGCAACGGCAACATTAAGGATACAATTTTCCTTTACAACTCAAAAATACAGTAACGGAATGCCTTTTTCGGATTTTATATGCTGAAA
>JAMLHH010000026.1 GCA_023957215.1 Chitinophagales bacterium | reverse complement strand
GTTGCAGGATATGTCGCACCGAGACATCTGAAAGCCATTAAAGATACCGGGAATGAATTAGTAGCTGCGATGGACAAAAGTGATTCAGTTGGCATTTTGGATCAGTATTTTCCTGAAACAGCTTTTTTTACTGAATTTGAAAGGCTTGAGAGATATTTAGCCAAGCTTAAAAATGAAGGTCAAGGGATAGATTATTTTGTCGTTTGCACCCCTAATTATTTGCATGATACACATGTGAGATTTGGTTTGCGATTAGGTGCTGATGTGATCTGTGAAAAACCTTTGGTACTCAATCCGCACAATATAAAAGCCATAGAAAACGAGGAAAAAGCAACAGGTAAAAAAGTTTTTACCATCTTACAACTTAGGCTGCAACCCGTACTGCAAAAGTTAAAGAATGAGCTAATCGGCTCTAACGATTTTCATCATGTCAAATTAGAGTACATCACTCCACGAGGTAATTGGTATCACTACAGTTGGAAAGGAGACATCAGCAAATCGGGAGGTTTGGCGACAAATATTGGTATTCATCTGTTTGATTTAGTATTATGGTTATTCGGTGATGCAAAATCATCCCAAATACTCAATCGAGAAGCAAAGAAAATGTCCGGCATTCTACAATTTCAACAGGCAGAAGTTCGTTGGACATTGAGTATAGATAAGAATGATTTAATGGATAAGACACTTAAAAGCTACCGCTTATTAGAAATAGATAATAAAAAGATTGAATTTGACAACGGATTTCATAACTTGCATACTCAAAGCTACCAAGAGATTTTAAGTGGCCGAGGGTTTGAAATAGAAGATGTAAAAAGGTCTATTGAGATAGTGAGTGGGATGAGATAGAATCATATCAACGTAATATATATTATTAAAAAAATGAAGTTAGAAGGAAAAAGAGTTTTAATAACGGGAGCAGATGGTTTTATAGGTTCGCATTTAACAGAAGAGTTAGTAAACAGAGGTTGTAAAGTAAGAGCTTTTGTTTATTATAATTCATTTAACTCTTGGGGTTGGCTAGACAACTTTCCCAAAGAAACTCTAGGCAAAATAGAAGTTTTTGCTGGAGATATCAGAGATCCTAATGGAGTGAGAACAGCAATGAAAGATATTGATGTGGTTTTTCACCTTGCGGCTCTAATTGCTATTCCATTTAGTTATCACTCTCCAGACTCTTACGTTGATACAAATGTAAAAGGGACTCTGAATATAGTTCAAGCAGCAAAAGATTTGGGTGTGGAAAGAGTTTTGGTGACTTCCACTTCAGAAGTATATGGAACAGCTCAATTTGTCCCTATCACAGAGCTTCATCCAAGACAACCACAGTCACCCTACTCTGCATCTAAAATAGGTGCTGACTGTATAGCAGAATCATTTTATAGAAGTTTTGATTTACCACTTACAATTGTCAGACCTTTTAATACTTATGGACCAAGACAATCAGCGAGAGCTGTCATTCCTACCATAATAACACAACTGTTGAATGGAGCTACAGAAATCAAATTGGGAGATTTAAAACCTACAAGAGATTTGTTATTTGTTAAAGATACGGTCAGAGGTTTTTGCGCAATAGCAGAATGTGACGAACTGATTGGTCAAGACTGTAATATTGCTACTCAATCTGAAATTTCTATCAAAGAATTGGCAGAAAGTATGATCAATCAAATCAATCCTAATGTAAAGATTGTTCAAGATGCTGAAAGAGTGCGACCTTCAAAAAGTGAAGTATATAGACTTTTCGGATGCAATGAAAAAATTAAAAAACATACATCTTGGCGACCAGAATACAATTTAGAAAAAGGTATCGCAGCAACCATTGAGTGGTTTAAAGACCCTAAAAACTTAGCTGGTTACAAATCAAACATATACAATATATAAAAGTGAAGACTACTGATATTATCCAATTTGTCAGAAAGACTTTTCAAGAGCCCGAGGCATTTATTCCACTTCATGTACCACATTTTAGTGGAAATGAAAAAAAATATGTAATAGAAACTATAGATTCTACATTCGTTTCATCGGTTGGTGCTTATGTCAATCGTTTTGAAGAAATGATGCAAGGAATCACTGGTGCAAAACACGCCATAGCGACAGTCAATGGTACAACTGCATTACACTTATCTATGATAATGGCTGGTGTAAAAAGAGATGAACTAGTGATTACGCAGGCACTTACCTTTGTTGCAACGGCGAATGCAATTGCTCATGCTGGTGCACAACCTATCTTTGTAGATGTAGATAAAGATACAATGGGTATGTCACCAGATGCTTTACTTGATTTTATAGAAAACAATACTGTTCAAAGAGGTAAAGATGTTTTCAGTAAAAAAACAAATCAAAGAATTGCGGCTATTCTGCCTATGCATACATTCGGTCATCCTGCTAGAATTAAAAAGTTAGTGGAAATAGCCAATAGGTACAATATTCCACTTGTAGAAGATGCAGCAGAATCTATTGGTAGTTATGTGGGAGATGTTCACACTGGCACTTTTGGATTGATGGGGACTTTCAGTTTTAACGGAAATAAAACGGTGACTTGTGGTGGCGGCGGTGCTATCATTACCAACAATGATGATGTAGCCAAACATGCTAAATATGTTTCAACCACAGCCAAGCAACCTCACCCCTATTTATTTTTCCACGATGAAATAGGATACAATTACAGAATGCCTAACCTCAATGCAGCTTTAGCTTGTGCGCAATTAGAACAGCTTGATGATTTTATAGTATCCAAAAGAAAGCTTGCACAGAAGTACATAGACTTTTTTGAAGGTTCAGATATAGTTTTCAAAAAAGAACCAGAAGGCACTAAAAGTAACTATTGGTTAAATGCAGTTCAACTCAAAGATTTAGACAATAGAAATACTTTTCTCACAGAACTCAATGAAGCTGGAGTGATGTCTAGACCTATCTGGACTTTAATGACCAAACTACCTATGTATCAGAACTGTGAGCATGGAGAACTAAGCCAATCTTTGTGGTTAGAGGAAAGAATCGTAAATTTGCCTAGTAGTGTAATTGGTAGTTGATATGGAGAGACTTATTCTAATTGGAGGTGGAGGTCACTGTAAATCCTGTATCGAAGTTATTGAATCAATCGGAGAATTTGAGATTGCAGGAATTTTGGATATCCCATCTAAAATAGGTGAAAAAGTTTTAAATTATGAGATAATTGGCTCGGATACCGATATTGCTACATTTGTAGATATAGGCATTAAGAATTATATTGTCACTTTAGGTCAAATCCACACAGCCACATTAAAAAAAAAGATATTCGAAAATATATACATTCAAGGAGGTAATCCCACTTCAATCACTTCAAAATATGCCATTGTATCATCAAGAGCTAAAATTGGAGTTGGAACTATTATAATGCACGGAGCAATTATAAATGCTAATGCTAAAATCGGGAACAACTGCATTATTAATAATCAAGCTAATGTAGAACATGATGCTAATATAGGCAACCATGTTCATGTTTCTACAGATGCGGTTATCAATGGTCAGGTTAACATTGGGGATGAGGTGTTAATTGGAAGTAACTCTGTCATTAGAAATGGTATTAATATTTGTAGTAATGTAGTCATTGGAGCTGGCAGTGTTGTAACTAAAGATATTGTTGAATCCGGGACTTATGTAGGTAATCCAATCAAGAGAATTAAGTAATGAAAAAACAGACAACTATCATAGCAGAAGCAGGCGTTAACCACAATGGGGACATTAATAATGCATTGAGATTGGTAGCAAATAACTCAATCATTATGAATTTAAGATAAAAATATTGATGAATCTGATTGTTACATATATTTACCCAAAAGCTCTATCTTATTTTGCAGATTTCATTGACTCTATAAATAGACAAGATTGCAATAACTTTAAACTGCTTATTTTTAATGATGGGGTAGATTATCCACAACAATATTTTACAGCACTTAAAATATCTCATACTTTTGTAGGAGTAAGTAACAAAGGAATTAATGCGATAAGATATTTCTCTATTGATTATCTAAGACAAAGGAAAGATATCGACAAAATTATTTTTCAAGATATAGATGATATGGCTTCCAATAATAGATATAGTTGCTTAATTAACTTATTGGATAAGTATGATTTGGTATGCAATGACTTGATTCCTTTTACCAATGATAAAAAAGATAGAAATTCTGGTATTTGGAAAAACAAAATAGAAGATTTATATCAATTTACTTATAAAGACATTCGCAGATACAACTTTGTGGGTTTAGGTAATACAGCCATTCGCCACTCTATTTTAAAAGATCCTGTAAATTTCAATGAAAATGTAATAGCCTACGATTGGTTTTTGTTTTATCAACTAATGAAAAAATCAAATTGTCGGGCGGTTTTTACAAGTGAGTGCTATACATTATACAGACAGCACGAATCAAATATTGCCGGAGCTAGTACAATATTAGACACAAATAGATTACCTCATATTTTTAATGTGAAGACTCAACATTATTTAGCTCTGATAAAAACTGGTCATAGCGAACTCGAAGAAGATTTAGCTGATTTAGAATATAAAAAGAAAAAAATAAATCATTATAAAAAAACATATCCCAACAAATCCCTATTTTGGTGGGAAGAAACAGAAGTTATATGAATAAGATAAAAATAAGCACTAAAGAAATCTATAATTTTTCGTCGCCATATATCATTGCTGAAATTGGAGCTAATCATAATGGCGATATGAATTTGGCAAAAATCATGATCGATTCGGCTAAAGAGTGCGGTGCAGATTGCGTAAAGTTTCAATCTTGGTCTCCTACATCTTTAATTGCAAAGGAAGAATACGACAGGAATCAATCTTATGATGATTCACCCAAAAAGCATTTTGGTTCTTTAAAAGAAATGGTTGAGAAATACTATTTAAGAGAGGAGCAACATTACGAGTTGAAAGATTATTGTAGTTCAATCGGTATTGATTTTTGCTCCACACCTTTTTCAGAAAAAGAAGTAGATATTTTAGAAAAATGTAATGTTCCATTCTATAAAATAGCATCAATGGACATCAATAATCGCCAATTATTAGAATATGTTGCCGAGAAACATAAACCTATAGTACTATCCACTGGGATGGCAACTCTTGCTGAAATTGATAATGCAGTTAACTTATTAACACAAAAAGGATGTAAAGAAATTTCATTACTACATTGTATTTCTATATATCCACCAGCATACGAAGATATCAATCTGAATAATATTACTATGCTTCAAAAAGCATTTGAATTACCTATTGGGTTTTCAGATCACTCCATAGGTGTTTCAATTCCTCTCTCTAGTATTGCATTAGGTGCTTGTATTATTGAAAAGCATTTTACAACAGATAAAAATTTACCGGGCTGGGATCATGAAATCTCCGCTAACCCGGAGGAATTGACAATTATATGCAGAGAAGGAAAAAACGTAAATACGGCTTTAGGCTCAAGTAAAAGAATTGTATCCAAAGCAGAAGAAGAAAAAAAAGCTAAATTCAGACGTAGCATAGTTATCAAGGATGACTTAAAAGCAGGACATATTTTAGAATCAAAAGATTTAACAAGTAAAAGACCGGGTACAGGCATATCTCCTGATTTGATTGATTCTATAATAGGGCGTACACTAAAAGTAAACTTAGAAGCTGATACAGTTCTAAAGTGGAAATTAATTTCTTAAAAGTATGATTGCCATCATTCCTGCAAGAGGAGGCTCAAAAGGATTACCAGGAAAAAATATTAAATTGCTGAATGGAAAGCCTCTGATTGCTTATACTATAGAAGCTGCTCAAAAAGCCAAATTCATTAATCGAGTGATTGTATCAACAGACTGTCGTGATATAGCCGAAATTGCTGAAGAATATGGGGCAGAGATACCTTTTATGCGTCCAAACAGACTGGCGACAGACCAGTCAATGGCTATTGACACTTATTTGTTTACAATACAACAATTGGAGCAAATAGAACACAAATCCATTAACGAGATCATGGTTTTACTTCCAACTTGTCCATTAAGAACATCTGAAGATATTGACAAAGCGCATAATATATTCATTAGTAAAAAAGCCGACTCGGTAATTAGCTACACCCCTGAACACCATCCTATCTATTGGCACAAATATTTGACATCAGATAACAGATTTGAAAATATATTTGAATCCACAATCGCAAATAGACAAGATATGAAAACCAGCTATTATCCCAATGGGGCAATTTTTATTTTCAGAAAAGATCTATTAATAAGGAGATTGTATTATGCTGAAAATTCATTTGCATACGTTATGCCGAGAGAAAGATCTGTTGATATTGACACAATCGAAGATTTTGAATATATTGAGTTTATAATGAGTAAAAGATGAATGATAAATATAAAAGACATTTGATTCATACGGGTGACAGTATAAAAAGTACACTTCCCATATTAAATAAGTTATCAAACGTTGCGGTACTTTTTGTTACTGATAAAAGTGGCAAACTCATTGGATCATTAACAGACGGTGATATTCGTAGAGGTCTTATGCGAGGTGTTTCTATTGAGCAACCCATTGATGAGATCATACAGTCCAATCCTAAATTTATTACAAAGTATAATTATGATATTCAGCAACTAATTGAGTATCGTAATAAAAATTTTAAAATAATTCCTGTTGTTGATAAGAATAAAGTCATTATAGATATCATCAATTTTAGCGAATTAAAATCGTATTTGCCGGTAGATGTTATAATTATGGCCGGGGGAAGAGGAAGTAGATTACAGCCCTATACGGATACGACACCCAAACCATTACTCAAAGTAGGAGAAAAGCCAATATTAGAACACAATTTGGATAGAATAGTATCCTTTGGAATACGGAATGTTTGGATCAGTTTAAATTATTTAGGCGAGCAGATTGAGTCTTATTTCGGGAATGGATCTGAGAAAAGTATTAGTATTAACTACCTTTGGGAAAAACACCCCCTTGGAACAGCCGGAGCAGCAGCTAATATTGAATATAAAGAACTAAAACACCAGTATATATTATTGACAAATTCAGATTTACTTACAAATCTGGATTACGAAGAATTTTTCTTGAGTTTTACAGAACAAGATGCTGACTTTGCAGTGGTCACAATACCTTATAAAGTCAATATTCCTTATGCCGTATTAGATACAAAAAATGGATGGATTTACAATTTTGCAGAAAAGCCAACATATACTTATTATTCAAATGGGGGAATCTACCTAATGAAGAAAGAAGTTTTAAATTTAATTCCCAAAAATACTTTTTTTGATACACCTGATTTAATGAAAAAATTAATCGAAAATAAAATGAAAGTCTTTTCTCACCCATTTAATGGATATTGGTTAGATATTGGGAAGCATGATGATTTTGAAAAGGCACAAGAAGATATATTACATTTAAAATTGTAATTACATTATAGTAAGGTCTCATCAACTAATTATTAAAACTGTTATGAAGGATCTATGAATGTATTATTTTACACAATTATTGTAAACTAAGAATTTAATATAATGGGAAAGCCTATCATACTGACAAATTTTGGCTATCATCGTAAAAACTGGGTCGAACTAATAGAGTCTATCAGTGATGAATACGAAATTATATACATTCACTTTGTTAAGAAAGATGATGAATACGCCAAACATACCGATGCAAAGGTTCTCTATTTCTCTGATTATAAACATGCTTTTGACTTGCTTGAACAAATAAGACCTTCAATATTTATTTCAATGGGTTTGGGAAGTTCATATATGATTTCGGTCAAGTATGCATGTAAGCGCCTAAAGATTCCCTATTATTATATGGATCATGGGCTTTACGGTCATTCTCAGGATTACATAAATGAAAAGCTGGTTTATGAAAGTCGAAATTTAAAAAGTGTAATAGATATTAACAAAATTGAAAATATTGACAATAAAAGATCGTCTGATTACAGTTTTGTTTTTAAAACCTTCCTAAGATCATTTGACATATTAATGATAAGCAAATTAATCCTATTTGAATTCATAAAGAAAACTACAAAGAAAAATAACAATAAGATTCCTTTTTATAAAAGATTATCACATCCTGATGGCTTCTTAACATATTCAGAATTAAATATGGCACGTAACCAAGAGGTTTATAGCCCACAAAAAGACTCCATATTTTATATAGGGAATTTTGAATATGATAAGTTTAGAATTCCTCCTTCCCCAAAAGAAGAAGATTATTTGTTATTAATTGACAATGCAATATCAGATAATCCATATAATAAGCTATATGTAACTACAGAAGAACATATAGAAATTTATAATCAGATAAATTTATTAGCTCAAAAAGAAGGTTTAAAATTAAAAATCAAATTACATCCTTATAATTACTTTAGCAAATGGATACCTAATATTGATAATGTAGATTTCATTAAGAACTGCGATATTAATAGTTTGATTAAGAATGCAAGCTATTGTGTAAGCTTTAGAAGTACACTACTCATTCCTGCCTTGTATTTTTCAAAAACAATAATCTTAAGCACTTTTAACAATTCGATTGAGGACTTTATACGAGAAAACAACATTTGTAATATCTATAATGTCTATAATTTAAATATTGAAGATATCCAATTTACAGATATAGTAGCCAACAAAAATGAAGCCTTTGTAAAAAATTTCTTTGACTTAAATGAAGAAACAAGCACCAATAGATTAAAAAAGGCAATTAAACAAATTTTTGAAAAGTCCCACTAACCTAAAATTTGAATATTTTTCAAAACTTATTTCATTTTATGTCTTCAACTCTAAAAAACACCATCATATACGTTCTATTGGGTTTTTTGGCACCTGCCGTCAATTTCATTTTAATTCCAATCTATACAAAGTATATGGCTCCCACGCAATATGGCATTATTACTTTAGCGACAGTCTTTCAGACAATTATAACCGGATTTATAGGAATAGGAGTTGCCGGTAGTTATTCGAGGTACTATTATGATAATTATAAGGATAAAGAATTTATTAATCAACTTTTTGACACCTGTCTATCTATTTTTGCGTTCTCCACATTATTTGTATGTGTATTCTTATTTTTCTTAGGGGATTCTATTTTTTCTTATTTCTCAGAAATCAAAGAATTTACAATGAGAAAGTATGGCTGGTGGATTTTAATTGTATCATTGATGACACCGTTGCAAGCCATCATCTTATCTCAATATAGGAATAAAGAAAGAGCCGATATATTTTCTGTTTTATCCATCATTTTTTTTCTATCTAGTGTTTTTGGAATTTTCACAGGAGTAGTTATTTTAAAGAAAGGTGCCTTGGGAAGTATTGCAGGACGAGGAATAGGAGTCAGTGTACCTGTCATTATTTATATCCTTTATATATACTCAAAAAGGAAGTTTAAAAATAATTGGTCACTGATAAAACCTTTGCTTAATTATGGATACCCACTTATGTTCTATTTATTATTATCTTATTTATATAAGAATATCGACAAACTTATTGTTTCAAAGCACTTTGATTCATCAATTTTAGGTTTATACGGATTTGCAATGAGTATAGCCGTCGTTACAGAAATCTTCCTAACAGCCATGCAGAATACATTCTATCCAAAGATTAACAAGTTAATGGTTGATGCGGAAAGTATAGAAAACTCAAGTTACACAGCGAAAGAGATTAAAGATCAATTTCAGTATATCTTTATTTTTATGTTGTTTTCTTTTATATCATTAATTGCGTTTTCTCTTCCAGGAGTTCAATGGTTTATTGATGTAAGATATCATTCAACTATGATTTGGTTGCCATTAATGTTTATTTCTTTTATAACCAGAGTATATTATGTAGTATATTCCTTCCCAATATTTTTTCATAAGAAGACAAGAACTCTAATCCCCATCACCATCATCACATTGATTTTCACTGTTATATTTAGCATAGTCCTGATACCTTTCTTAGGGATTTATGCATTAATTGTTGTCAACTTTTTATCTAATGCTATACAGACTGTTGTAGCTATTATTTATTCAAAAAGGACGAAAATCTTTAATGACTATATATATTCGTTTAAATATATACACATCCAATATGTAGCCATAATTATATTTATTTTATTGGGCTACGCCTTATATGATAGTTTCTTCAATTATGAGATTCAACTTTTTATGATTTATAATCTGATTGGATGGTTAGTCTATACTGTTTATCTATTTACAAGTAATCGAGATAAATTATTTATAATAAAGGACTTGTTGTTATCTAAGCTCAAAGCAAAATAACATTAGATATATCCATACTTTTGCAGTTTCTCTTTATCAAGACCATGAACTTCATGGAGTTTATTATTACTTTCTAAATATTCATTATATATAGTATCTAATTGCGCTTGCGTAAATGATGGGACAATCTGTTGGAAAGATTTATTGGGCTTTGTCAATTGTTTCAACCTATATGAAATATTCGGAAATTTATTAAGTAAGACTTTTACGCCATGACTATATTTACTATTAATAATAGCTTTCATTATTCTTTGCCTTAGTCCTGGAATCGGTATATTAGTAATATATTCACCTGATTTTGCTTTTATTTTATCTCTATATCTCTTTTCTGTTGAAACTTCTTTTACTACTTCTAAATCTATACCCAATAAATCGGCAACCAATTCGTGATAATAAAACTTATTTTCCCTTAATTCTTCAAACATTGCCACCTTTACATTTTCTTTGCCAAAGACTCTTTGGTATGTATCAATTAAATAACTATAATCATGTCCTAAGAACCTCTCGTCTTTAATCAATTTATTATCTGAACCAAAAAATAGTTTTTGAGGCGTGCTATATTTCTCAAATTTAATATACTCGTGAAATTTTTCGGCAAAAACAGAAGGAATTGTTTCTGTCTGTTTTCTAATAGTAATTAAGATTTTACAGTTAGTATCTCCGTCAACGAATATATCTCCTATTCGGTCGGGTATTTCTGATAGTCTAAAAATAAAATCATAAGGTGCCACTATATTTTCATCTGAATAAACATTGCAGATTCCTTCCTCCAATACACTTCTAAATATATTATAATTAAGATGTTTGGTATATTCTCTTTCTCTGTTCAATGATTCATTTCTCAACTTCTCATTCAATGGGATATTAAAAATTAAATCCCCCTTATAAAACATTGAACCCGATATGAATCTATACATTTTAACAAATTTCTCAATATAGATAGGATCCTTTTCAAATTGTACTCTCCCAAAATAGTTAATTATACCGCTTTGCCCCAAGGGATAGAAAATCGATTCCTGTAAAGTTGTTGTTGCTGTTTTTGGAACACCTACATGTATCAATAACTTCTTCATAAATTCAATTAAAATTTATTTTACTAAAGTAGTGCTATTATCAACAATAATAAATAAATCAGTTGAAAATGTACACTTATTCATAGATCTTGTTATAGCACAATTAAATATATTTTCTTTTTGTACATTTGTACATATTTTAAAAGAGAGTTACGAACTTATGGAAATATTAGATTGTACAATACGAGATGGAGGCTATTATACCAATTGGGATTTTGAGAGTGAGCTTGTAAGCACCTATATTAGTTCTTTAAATCATTTACCTATTGACTATTTAGAAGTCGGTTATCGTTCTAAACCTCTTGATGGATATTATGGTGAGTACTTTTACTGCCCCATTTATGTTCTTCGTGAATTAAAGTCTAAAACAAACAAAAAACTCGTAATAATCCTAAATGAAAAAGATGTTTCCTTGGAAGATGTAGAAGATTTGCTACATCCTTGTATCGGTCTAATTGACTTAGTTAGAATTGCTATCAAACCTGAAAGAGTAGGTCATGCAATTACTTTAGCAAAAGAAATTAAAAAACTAGGGTTTAAAGTAGGATTTAATGTAATGTATATGTCCACATGGAAAGGTCAAAAGGATTTTTTGGATATTTTACCTCAAGTAAATGGTATTGTAGATTATTTTTACATGGTGGATTCGTATGGTGGCGTATATCCTGATGATGTGAAAGAAATTTATAAAATAGTAAAATCTAAGGTAAATGTAAAAATAGGCTTCCATGGTCATAACAATTTAGAGTTAGCATTAATAAATACCTTTACTGCTATAGAATGCGGCGTTGATATAGTAGATGCAACAATTACGGGAATGGGTAGAGGGGCAGGGAATCTAAAAACAGAACTTCTACTGACAGCTCTAAATGGCAAAGGGAAACTCGACTTTGATTTTAATCATTTAAGTAAGGTGGTCGATAGTTTCACCAAGTTACAAGAACAATATCAATGGGGAACAAACTTACCTTATATGGTATCTGGAGCTAATTCCTTACCACAGAAAGAAGTTATGGAATGGGAAAGCAAAAGATATTATTCTTTTAATAGTATAATTCGCGCTTTACACAATCGTTCAAAAGGAGACAAGGACAATAGAAGGCTACCAATTTTTGATGGTCAACTTCATCAAGCTTCAAGAGCACTTATTGTCGCCGGTGGACCATCGGCAGTTTTTCATTCTTTGGCAATTACTAAGTACTTAAAAAAGAATCCGGATATAATAGTTGTACACGCAAGCTCAAAAAATGCCTTAGCATATAAGGCAATTCCCAATACACAAATTTTCTGCTTAGTAGGCAATGAAGGACATAGGTTAGAAGATGTATTTTCGGGAGAAATACCTGAGAATGCTATATGTGTTCTTCCTCCGTATCCAAGAGAAATGGGAACTTATATTCCCAGTATATTGGAAAATAGAACCTATGAATTAGAAAAAAATTCATTTACAAAAAAACATATTGACTCACATACAGCCATAGCACTCCAAACAATACTTAGCATAGGGGTAAAAGAAATCGAACTTGTTGGCTATGACGGCTACAATTCAATCAAAAAGGTAGGAAAGAAAGAGCATGAATTATATTTGGAGAATGAATATTTATTTGAAAAATTTAAAGCATATAGTAAATTTGATCTTAACAGCTTAACACCAACTAATTATCAAGGCATTACACAAAACTCTATTTATTCAAAATAATAAATTTATGATTGGAATTTTTTCTAAAACAACAGATAGTAACATTATTGAAGCCGCAGGACTTTCTGGTCTTGATTTTATTATTTTAGATCAAGAACATGGATTAGTGGATAGAGAAAGGTTGCATAATCACATTAGAGCTTCTCATCAATCTAATATGAAGGCTATAGTGAGAGTTGCTGAATTAAATCACAATTTAATTGGATCCGCATTAGATGCCGGGGCAGATGGAGTACAAATACCCAATATTTCAACTGCCGAAGATGCAAAAAATGCTATAGAAGATGCCCGTTTTTATCCTATGGGAAAAAGAGGAGTGTGTCGATTTGTTAAGGCAGCTTCATTCGGCGAAAAAAATAAAATAGAATATTTCAATGATGAAAATAAAAAGTTCTTAATCCTTCAAATTGAAGGACAAGAAGGCATCAAAAATATTGATGAAATATTGAGGATAGACGGATATGATATTTTATTTATCGGCCCTTATGATTTATCTCAATCATTAGGAATCCCTGGTCAAATAAATCATCCGAAGATAATAGAACAGATAAAAATTATACGCAAGAAAGCTTTAGAAAATAATAAAAAGCTGGGCACTTTTGTAGATGATATAGAGAATGCTATTCATTATAAGAATCAAGGATTTTATTATATAGCACATTCTGTCGATATAAATATGTTTCTAAATACATGTAAGGAATTAAAAAATAAAGTCGAAAATGGATGAATTTAATGATATTACCGTAATCATTCCTGTTAGAGAAGGAAGTTCTAGAATTAAGAACAAGATTTTTTTACCAATAGATGGTAACACAAGTCTTCTAGAATGGAAGATATTACAATTATTAGAGGTTCAAAAACCTAATAGAATATTAGTAAGCTCTAACTCTGAAAATGTCAAAGAGATAGCAACAAATGCGGGAGTCCGCTTTCATCAAAGAAATGGTTTTCTAAGCATAGGACATCAAGCTACTTTTTCAGAAGTAATTAAAGGAATAGTTAAAGATGTCAAAACTCAACATTTTGCATGGAGTACGGTGGTCGTTCCTCTTATGTCACCTAAAGATTACAGAGACGCTTTTGAGTTATATATTGAAAATGTAGTTAAAACGCAGAAATACGATAGTTTAGTGTCTGTCAATCTTCTAAAGGAATATTTTTGGAATGATATGGGACCTTTAAACTATGAGGCCAATAAAAATCACACTATTAGCCAAGATCTACCAAACATATATAGAGTTACCAACGGTTTATATATGAGTTCTAAAGAAGATGCCTTAAAAAAGGAATATTTCTTAGGAAACAACCCATACAGACATATCGTTCCAAAATTATCAGGAATAGATATTGATGAATGGGAAGATTATGAATTTGCAAAGGCCTTGCTTCCCTATTATAAGAAGATTAATTCAAAGAATGAATTTTAACTTTACAACTATCTTTTGGGACTTCGATGGCGTTATAATGAATTCTATGCCTATAAGGGATAAAGGATTTACAATTGTCTTAAAAGATTTTCCAAGTAATGAAGTCGAGCAATTGATGAACTTTCATCGACAAAATGGAGGATTGTCTAGATATGTAAAGTTTAGACACTTTTTTGAAAACATAAAGCAAGAGTCTATAAGTGATAATGAAATTCAAAATTGGGCAGATAAATTCTCAGAAATAATGCTCCAAGAACTTATAAATCCAGATTTGTTAATCTCTGACACTATTAATTTTGTAAAAAGGAGTTATACTCATTATAAGATGCATATTGTATCCGGTTCTGATGGTAACGAATTGAAAAAAATTTGCAAAGGAATCAATATTGATAAGTATTTTATTAGTATTGAAGGCTCTCCCTCTCCAAAAAAGACTCTCGTAGAAGAAATTATTAAAAAATATGGATACGATAAAAACAATTGTGTGCTTATTGGAGACTCGATAAACGACAAAGAAGCCGCTTTGGTTAATGGCATTACATTTAGAGGATATAACAATAGTAAGCTTAAAGATTTATATTATATAGAGAGCTTTAAAGACTTAAAATTATGATAAGAATATTAAAAGAAATTATAAAAGTTCCCATTCATTATATGACTCTGTTAGTAGAGTATATTATCAGCCCTCGCTCTTTAATTAAATCATTGGAAAATAAGTTTAAAGGAGAAACTATTTATTGTGTGGGAGGAGGTCCGTCATTAAACTCAGAGGATTTATCATTGTTAAACAATAAAATTGTCATATTATGTAATTTCGCATATAAAGTTTTAGACAGATGTGAGCCGAAATATAAAATCTCCATCAGTCAAGATACCCGTAGAATATCTTCATTAAAAGACGTTGATAGAAAGCTTTTTGACTTATCACTTAGAGTTTTATATGATAGACCTCATCTATTATTCAAGTTTATAAAAGAAGGTTCTTTTAAAAGAGAAGATAAAATAATCATACCAAAGATGTATGGTATCTTTAGAGATACAAAATGGAAAAAAGAAGACTTGTTAGAAAGAGGTTTAAATGGAAATATCATTATGGGCAATTCTGTTATTAATTCCGCTATTCAACTGGCTTACTATTTAGGAGCTAAAAGAATTGTTCTTTTGGGAGTTGATATGAATTATAATAACGGTGCTACACATTTTGATCAAGATAGACCCTACGATAGAAAGGAGAGTATAGTAAAGCCTATAGAAGAAGGTATGATAAGCAACTTAAAAGATTTAACTGAAGCTCTTAGTAAGAAAAACATTGCACTCATTAATACATCATCTCTTACAAAAGAACCCTATACTCAAAAAATGTCGCTAAAAGATGTCGTCAAAAGCAAATAGTAAAATTAATCTATCCCTATTGTAATGTAATTATTATAGTATGATAATAGAATATATCAGATGGTTTGATTACCTACTTTTTCCTATTTATGCGATAGTTATCTATTTCATATCGAAAGTGATCATCAGAAAGTCTTTAACTCAGGAATTAGAGAGATTTTTCAATATATTCTTTCTAATTAAAATGTTAGCTGCTTTTACTTATGTACATGTATACATCTATTATTATGGTTATGGTGATACATTACGTTTTTTTAGATTTGGACAATTATATAAAGACCTTCTTTTTAACATACAAAATCTATCTTTCGTGAATTGGCTGTTTATGCCTAATGAAACTTTTAAAAATTTAATTTCATTTCAAATAGACTATGCTTATGGATATGATGAGTCAAGTCTTTTCGTTAATAAGATTTCAGGCTGTTTATCTTTCATTTCTTTTAATTCATTTTTAGTCAACACACTTATTTTTTCTATCACTTCGGCCATCGGACTTTGGTATATGTTTATAGGTTTATACAAATTATATCCGAAATTAAAGATTGAGATGGCGGTAGCAATTCTTTTTGTACCTTCAGTGGTGTTTTGGGGAAGTGGGTTAATGAAAGATACTATTTGTATTGGTGCACTTGGATTTATGACTTACAATATCTGTAAGATATTTTTTCTAAAAAATGAACGAAATTATAGTAGTATCATATTTAATTCAATAATGTTTATTTTTTGTTCTTATATTATCTCAAACGTAAAAATATATCAATTACTCGCCTATTTACCAGGAGTATTTATTTGGATATTCTATTCATTTAGAGATCAGATTAAAAATAGCTTTATACGAAAATCAACCACTCCTTTCATCCTTATACTTTTAGCGTTTATGGTCGTAGTGGGTTTACAAGTATTTTCAGATAATCTTAATAAGTATGCGTTAGATAATGTTGTTGAAACTGCTTTAAACTTACAATATAATCTCTCAATGACAGATGCGGGTTCTGCTTATGATTTGGGGACAATAGATCCATCGTTATTGGGTTTGGTCAAAAAATTTCCATTAGCGGTTAATGTGTCTCTCTTTCGCCCCTATCTTTGGGAAATAAAGAATCCATTTATGCTACTGGCGGCCATTGAAAGCTTTTTGATACTTATTTTTACACTTTTAGCTATCAAGAATGTTGGGCTATTCAAACTTCCAAATAAAATACTGGGAAGTGGTATATTGATTTTTTGTTTTTCGTTCAGTATTATATTCGGCTTTGCAACAGGTATATCCTCCCAAAATTTTGGCAGTCTTATGAGATATAAGATACCCATTATGCCCATGTATTTAATATTTATCTTCATTACTTATTTTAACAATACCGGCAAATCATTTTTTGAGAATCTACTAAAAAATAAAAGAAAATGAAAATGAATAATACCAATTACTAAATCTGAAAAATGAAGATATCTTATAAGTAATATATAGAAAGTTGTTTATGTAAGCTTACAATAATTATTATATTTGTCCTATAAACGATAGAACCCTATTTAAGTAAAAAACTAACATAAGAATGACCATTTTTTTAATTTCTCTATATTATAAAGTCAATGAAAAATCAGGTGCTAATATAAGATTCGACGAGACAGCCAAATATCTCATCAAAAAAGGATGGAATGTAAAAATGATTGTCATAGAGGGAGAAACACCCTCATGGTGTAAAGATAAAAATCAAGTAATTAGTATTAAAAAGTACTCGGCATTTCCATCGCCCATCAGACGTTTCATATATTTTTTAAAATTATCATTACTATTTTTTAAAATTCCAAAATCTATTATCGTTAACGATTTTATCCCTTTCTCAGTGTGGTCTTTAAAAAAGCATTATCACTATCAATTGGTACATGATATTCGTGATTTTTCAACTTTTAGAAGAGGAACAGTTCCATCTTTTAATGCCAAATTTCAAATGAAACAGTGGCAAAATTCTCAAAAAATTATTTCAGTGAGCGAATATACAAAAAAAGAGCTTGTGGAAATCTGTAATATTTCACCTAAAAATATTGATATTGTCTATAATGGCATCAACCAAAATTTTATCAACTTTAGTGAAAAACTTGAAAGAAAAATTGACTTTCTATATATTGGAGTCTTTGAAGATAGAAAAAATCACAAGAATCTCACCATAGCATTAAATCTTTTAAAACAAAAGGGGACTCATTTTTCTGCTGAATTTGTCGGTAGAGATCAAGGGACTCTGGAAGAAATCAAGGAATTAAGATCAAAACTTGGATTAGAGGACTCTCTCATCATTAATAATAACGTTTTAACCGAAAAAGAACTCATTGAAAAATATAATCAGACTAAAGTTTTTGTAAGCTCTTCTCTTTATGAAGGATTTGGGATTCCTTTAATTGAAGCTTTTGCGTCCGGTTGTTCTGTAGTATGTACAGATATGGAGGTTTTTAAGGAGGTATGTGAAAATAATGCACTCTATTTTAATGCAGAACTGCCGAAAGACATTGCTCAAACTCTTTATGAAGCTTTAAAGAGAGACAAAAATGCAGACAGAGATGAATATAAAAATTATGCTAAAAATAAATTTCAGTGGAAATTCACTTTAAGTGAAATGGATAATATATTTAAGAAATTAATCAATTAAGATGAAAAAAATCCTCGTAACCGGTGGTGCCGGATTCATTGGAAGTAATATTGTAGAGTTTCTCTTAAAAAAAGACTATCAGGTACGGGTACTTGACAATCTTTCGACAGGTAAACAAGAAAATATAGATTTATTTATCAACCATCCCAATTTTGAGTTTCTTTTAGGAGATATCAGAAATGCGGAGGATTGTACAAAAGCATGTGAAAATATAGATGCGATTTGCCATCAAGCTGCTTTAGGTTCTGTGCCGAGATCCATTGTTAATCCAATTGCTACACATGACAGTAATGTCAATGGATTTATCAATATGCTTAATACCGCTAAGGAATGTGGGATAAAAAGATTTGTTTATGCCTCCTCATCATCTGTTTATGGAGATGAACCTAATCTTCCAAAAATAGAAAATAGAATTGGAAAACCTTTGTCGCCCTATGCTGCTTCAAAACTTATTGATGAAATTTATGCTGATATCTTTTCCAAGACGTATGGATTAGAAACTATTGGATTTAGATATTTCAATATCTTCGGTCCTCGTCAAGATCCCTATGGACAATATGCTGCTGTGATACCTTTGTTTGCCAAGGCTCTTATCAATGATGAAGCTCCTTATATCAATGGGGATGGTGAGCAAAGCCGTGATTTTACTTTTGTAACCAATGCCGTACAAGCTAATTTTTTGGGACTTACGACAGAAAACACCCAAGCTTACAATCAGGTATTCAATATCGCTCTAGGTGAGAGGTTTACTATTAACGAGCTATACGATGGTATCAAAAATATCCTAAATAAGGATATCTCAGCTATCCATAGAAATCCAAGAGCCGGCGATGTAAGAGATTCATTAGCTGATATCTCCAAAGCAAAAAATTTATTGGGATATCAGCCCACACATAGGTTTAACGACGGATTGCCTTTAACAATAGAATATTTTCAAAAAATATTTTCAAAATAAATTAGCATGTGTGGATTAGTTGGTATTTATTCGTTAAATGGAAAAGAAATAAAAGAAGATCTTGTCAATCAGGCTTTGTCTAAACTAAAAAAGAGAGGGCCGGATTACCAAGCCTCAAAAAAAACAGGGTCGGTCTGTCTCGGTCATGCACGTTTATCTGTCATTGATATTTCAGAGGAGTCTAATCAACCTTTTACCGATAGAACAGGCAACTGGACAATTATCTATAATGGAGAGATTTTTAATTACAAAGAACTCAGGTCTGAATTAGAGGCAAAGGGTATCGTATTTAGTACCCAAGGTGATGTTGAAGTCTTATTAGAATTGTACAAATATTATGGCAAAGATTGTCTTCATAAGCTAAACGGATATTGGGCATTTGCCATATTTAATACTTTCAATAATCAATTATTTATATCAAGAGACAGATATGGTGAAAAGCCTCTTTATTACAGCCATCAAGAAGATTTCTTTTATTTTGGCTCTGAAGTAAAGTCTTTAATATCTTTTCCTTTTAAAAAACATTTAGATAAGGAAGCTTTAAATCTTTATTTTCAACTCAATTATATACCTGGACCTTTATCTATTATTCAAGAAATTAAAAAGCTATTACCGGGGCATTTTATTTCCATAGTGAATGACGAGGTCGAGTATGGACGGTATTACGAACTCACATACGATAACAACAAAGTCATTTCTGTTAATTATGACATTCAAAAGCAGAAGTTTAAAGAATTAGTAGGAGATGCTGTTAAAATTCGCATGATATCTGATGTACCCTTAGGTGCATTTTTGAGTGGCGGGATTGACTCTTCCGTTATAGTATCCCAAGCATCAAAGTTCACAAAACAACTAAATACTTTCTCTATCGGCTTCGCCGATAATAATTTTTTTGATGAAACATATTATGCAGAGTTGGTCGCAAAAAAATATAAAACTAACCACACCGTTTTTAAACTTCAAAATAAAGATTTATTAGAAAGCCTGCACGAATTATTAGATTATATAGACGAACCCTTTGCCGACTCGTCTGCTTTATTAGTTAATCTTTTATCTAAATATACCAAAAAACATGTTACTGTTGCACTATCAGGTGATGGAGGAGATGAACTTTTTGCCGGTTATAATAAACACATGGGCGAATACACCTTGAGAAGAGGAGGGTGGAAAGCTAATGCCGTATCTCTCTTTGCACCGGTGTGGAGTGCTTTACCAAAATCTAGACATGGAAAGTACAGTAACCTTTTCCGGCAATTAGAAAGATTTGCAATAGGGATGAAGCTGTCACAAGAGGAACGATATTGGAGATGGTGTTGTTTTTTGGATGAGGTGTCCGTTAAAAATTTATTGCTCTCAGACTATCATCCGGATGAGACGAAAATACAAACAATAAAATCAACTTTTCTCAAGTATTTTACAAAAGGCGGAGATTTGAATGAGGTATTGTTGGCAGATGTCAATCTTGTATTACCTTATGATATGCACACTAAGGTAGATTCTATGTCTATGAGAAATTCTCTTGAAGTCCGTGCCCCATTTTTGGATTATAGAATAGTAGAATTTGCATTTTCTATCCCTGTATCTTCAAAAATTGACCATCAGATGAAAAAGAAGATTATTCAAGATACTTTTAGAGAGGACCTTCCAAATGAGTTGTACAACAGATCTAAAAGAGGCTTTGAAGTACCTTTGTTACAATTATTGCGAACGGATTTAAAGGATGATATCTTTAATAAGTATCTAAATGATAAAAAAATACGTGAAGTCGGCATTTTTAATCCTTCAGCTATTCAAGAGAAAAAAGATAAACTACTTTCAAACAGCCCCGGAGATATACATGCACAAATTTGGGCTTTAATCATTTTTCAGAGCTGGTTTGAAAAATACAAGGAGTATATCGAATTGAGCTAAGTGATAAACAATCAATCGTTCTTCACAGATGTCTGAATCGGAGAGGATGAGCATTCTAATGCTTTTTCTTCATGGACATTTTACCAATTTCAAAAATAAGCTCACCAGTTGAGGTAGTATCCCAGTCAAGTCAGCAAAATCGTCTGTAATCAATACTCTTCCTTTTCGTTGGGAAAATCCTTACTTTTTACGTCAGTCACATAATTTTCTACCGCACATTTTATCTCATCATAAAGATTCAAATAGGTACGTAAAAACCTTGGTTTAAACTCATGTGTAATTCCCAGCATATCGTGCAATACCAATACTTGACCATCGACACCACCGCCTGCACCTATACCTATGACGGGAATGGATACACTTCCGGCAACTTCCGTAGCCAGCTTGGCAGGTATTTTTTCCAATACGACTGCAAAACATCCCAAATCATTTAACAAAAGAGCGTCGTTTTTTAATCTTTCGGCTTCTTCTTCTTCTTTTGCACGGACGGTATAAGTACCAAATTTATAGATAGATTGAGGAGTCAGACCTAAATGTCCCATCACAGGAATACCGGCAGTCAAAATTCTTTCAACAGACTCTTTTATTTCCAATCCTCCCTCTAACTTCACGGCATGTGCCCCCGTTTCTTTCATAATGCGAATGGCCGCACTCAATGCCATCTTAGAGTTTCCCTGATAAGTACCAAAAGGCAAATCCACTACGACCAAACAGCGTTTGGCAGCCCTTACGACTGAAGAGGCGTGATAAATCATCTCGTCTAAGGTGATAGGTAAAGTCGTTTCATGCCCTGCCATTACATTAGAGGCGGAATCTCCGACTAATATCACATCAATATTTCCATCATCCACCACTTTTGCTAATGAAAAATCATAAGCAGTCAACATCGCAATCTTTTCACCTCTTGCTTTCATTTCTCTCAAGGTATGAGTGGTGATTCTTTTATATTCTTTTTGTACGGACATATCAGAAAGTATTGTAGAGATGACAAAGTAATGAAATATTTATCTCATTGAGCAATTTAATATCAAAAATCGAATAAAGAATAACGTAGAAGAAATTTGGATTTTCATTTTCTCTTTCTATAATTTTTTAACTTTGAGCTTTAATAATGGAAGAGCAAAATTTAATCAAACCCAAAAGAGAAAGACATCTTTTAGTCACTATATGGTTAGTATATATATTGGTGAACGGCATCAGTTCTATAGTAGGATTTACCTTTTTCAAAGGGGAAATAGAAAAGACTTTGGATATAAAATTCAGTGTCGAGTTGACCCGTTTTTTGATCATCATAGGATGTATTGATACTATATCTGCTTTGTTTTTGCTTAATTGGAAAAAAATAGGATTCCACGGTATCATTATAGCAGCCATCATCAACATGTATATCTCGTTTCAAATGGGTGCCACCATCGGCACGACAATTTTGGGGCTTACTCAGATATTTTTCACTTATGTTATTCTCAATATGAGAAAAAATGATAAAAGTACTTGGGAATGGTTGACCTGAAAATTAAACCGTGTCTTACATTCATTGTTAGATAGACAGACAGTTTATAGATGGAAGTCTGCAATGATAGGAAAATTTTCACCATCGGTCATTCTACAAGAAGTATAGATGAGCTGATAGAACTTTTAGAAACTTATCAGATACAGCTTTTGGCAGATATACGTCACTATCCCGGTTCGAGAAAAAATCCACAGTTTAGCAAAGAAAATCTCAACAAGATTTTACCACTACATCAAATCGAATATATACACCTTTTGGATTTAGGAGGAAGAAGACCTGTCCAAAAAGATTCTATCAACGACTTGTGGCGCAACGATTCTTTTAGAGGATATGCAGATTATATGGAGACAGAACAATTTGAAAAGGCGGTTCAAAATCTTCAAGGATTAGCAAGTCAAAAGACGACTTGTTATATGTGTTCGGAAGCAGTGTGGTGGCGATGTCACCGGTCAATGGTCTCTGATTACCTCAAGGCAAAAGGTTGGACTGTGATGCACATCTTGTCAAAAACAAAGTGTGAAGAGCATCCTTATACTTCGCCGGCTCGTATTGTAGGCGATAAGGTATACTATCACGAAAAAAATCTTTTTGATTAGTTTACATTTCATCTTCCTCCTTGTTGTCTCAAAAGCATAAATTTGAGCTATGCAGGAAGAGTTCCCTTTTAAAAGAGGTTATGTATTGGCAGCATTGATGATGACGATGGCATTAGCTGCAATGGATGCCACCATAGTCTCGACAGTTATTCCTGTCATAGTAGATGATCTCGGTGGTTTTGAAAAATTCTCTTGGATTTTTTCCGTATATCTTTTAGCACAGACTGTCACCATTCCTATTTACGGCAAATTAGCCGACATTTTCGGTAGAAAGAAAATTTTGATTTTCGGTATAACCCTTTTCTTAATCGGCTCTTCACTTTGTGCATTTTCATGGGATATCATTTCACTGATTATTTTCCGTGGGATACAAGGTTTGGGTGCAGGAAGTATCATGGCTTCTGTCAATACAATCGCAGGAGACATTTATACCGTGGAAGAAAGAGCTGCTATACAAGGATGGCTTTCAAGTATTTGGGGTATCAGTGCCATTATAGGTCCTGCACTCGGAGGAACAATTGCCCAATACATCAGTTGGAGGTGGATCTTCCTTTTCAACATTCCGATAGGTATTTTGAGCATTGCTTTTCTAATTTTATTTTTCAAGGAAAAAATCATCCCCAAAAATGTAAAAATCGATTATAAAGGTTCTGTCTTAATACTTTTAACGGTTTCTCTTTTAATCATTTTCTTATTAGAAAGTGGTCAAAGTTGGGAATGGATTAGCAAAGAGAGTACTATTATATTAGCGTGTATTTTTATATTGGGTTATTTCACATTTAAAATTGAAAATAAAACAGAAGGAGCAGTTCTTCCATCATGGGTTTGGAAAAACAAGACACTCATGTTTACCAATTTTGCAATGATATTCATGGGAATTGTGATGATGGGACCGGATACATTTTTACCCACCTTTGCCCAAGCTTCTTTGGGTCACAGCATGATTATCTCCGGTTTTATCTTAGCAAGTATGAGTGTAGGATGGCCTACAGCCTCCGCCCTTTCAGGTCGTTTGTACCTAAAGATAGGTTTTAGAAAGACTGCCTTCATAGGTGCATGTATCATCACACTCGGATTTATTTTATTTC
The DNA here is from genome assembly GCA_023957215.1 of Chitinophagales bacterium. Taxonomy (GTDB): domain Bacteria; phylum Bacteroidota; class Bacteroidia; order Chitinophagales; family JADIYW01; genus JAMLHH01. The sequence continues at coordinate 16,607 of JAMLHH010000026.1, read as the reverse complement.
TATTAATTCCTTGGCCACAGTCAGTCGTTCTTCTAATTATTTCCCAGATATTTTTGGGAGCAGGATTTGGATTATTAAGCACTCCTTCACTCGTCGGCGCACAATCAATGGTCAAGTGGGAGAAACGAGGAGTGACGACCAGTCTGATTATCTTTTGTAGAAATTTGGGGCAAAGTGTAGGAGCTTCCATTGTCGGTGCTATTTTTAACAATTCTCTTTCTATGCAAATGAAAAAAGCACCACTTGCTTATCAAGCAAAAGCATCTGATGTACTCCACATCCTAAAAGGCACGGATATATCTGACGATAAAAGATATTTTCTTGCCAAAGCTTTCAATATTTCTACCGGTCATATTTATATCGCTTTAGTGGGTTTTGCCCTATTAATAATTTTCTTTATTTACAAAATACCGGGCGATTCTACTACACAACGAGAAATGATAGAATAGCTATTGGGCTGACGGCTGTTTGAAAGAATAGTAAAAAAGACCTAATCCCATCAAGAAAAACGGGATACTCAAAAGTTGTCCACTGTTCAGACCCAAAGCAATGATTTCACTATAATCACCTTTCCAAAACTCACATATAAATCTTGCCAGTAACATCAAAGTAAAGAAAACAGCGGACATCAGACCCACTCTCGGTCTTCCTTTTTTTGAGACATAAATATAAGACAAAAGTATAAAAACAACAAAATAATTTGCAGACTCAAACAGCATAATGGGAATACGTGGAAAATCTTCCCCATTTTGCATAAAAACGACCCCCCAAGAACCATTGGTAGGCAAACCGACAATTTCCGAATTGAAGAAATTACCCAAACGGATGAAAGTTGCCGCTAATGCCACTATCCATGCCATTCTATCCAATAACCAAATAAAAGTATATCCTTTATGACGTTTCATAAAGATAAAAAGTGCCAAAACAATTGTGAAGATGGCTCCATGACTTGCCAAACCTCCATGCCAAATTTGAAATATCTCCATAGGATGCTCCACAAAATAGTAGTGAAAATCATAAAAAAGGACATGCCCCAAACGTGCACCTACGACGGTAGCGATAAACATATACATCACCAAGTCATCTAAATCTTCTATTTTCTTTTTCTCCTTTTTGGCGATATATACAAATAGATAATATCCAATAAAGAAAGACAGCCCAAATAAAAGGCTATACCATCTGACAGTCAAAAATCCTAAAAAATTATTTACTATCTCGGGTGAAGTATTCCAATATATTATTGCAGGTAAAAAATCCATAAGCTCAAAAAGACAAAATTAAATAAATAGAGATAGAAATTGCAAGAATCGCAAAGATAAGCTTCCAATCTTCACAGAATAAATATTGAAACCATGTCAAAAATTTTTATTATTTCTGTCGCATTAAAGATATTCATCAAATTTATTACTTTTATCAAATAAAGGAAATACAATGCTCAAATTCAAACTTTTGGCTTATCGACTTCTTATAATTGGAATGGCTTTAACTTCATTGTTTTCTTGCGGTAAGGACGAAAACGCACCCAAAAAAGACTATTTAGAAAATTATAGAGTACAAGCTAATCTACAATTTGAGAACGGGACTATAGAAACTTACCGAGGGAATACCAATCCTGTCATTGGTGCGATACTTCATATCGGTATAGGAGATCAATTCAATATTTTGGATGTAAATAGTGATATAAAAAATGGATTGACCAATTATCGGTTTGAGATGACTGCCGTGATAGACAGCATCGGATATTATAATTTTGATGAAAATCAGATAGCAAAAAGCGGAAACATACACATCAAGGATAATGAATTAGGTGTATCATTGACTATCACCGGTAAAAATGGAGATGTGTATGGCTTAGCGACCAACAACAGAAAAAAGAAAGGAACATTTAATTTGGAGATAGACACCATAGAAGAAAATACATTGAAAGCAAAGTTTTACGGATTGCTTTATAATGTATCAAACGGCAAAGAATTAAAAATCACTGATGGTATCATAGATTCAAGAAATCTTCAACCGACCTATAACAGATAATAAGATAGAGACATAAAAAAAGGGGGCGAAAACGCCCCCTTTTTTATGTAAATCTAACTATAAAATTTCAACACAACCGATACGTCCACCTGCATTTCCGGTAGGTTGGGTCGTAAAATCATCTGCATCAGCGTGAATTATCAAACCTCTACCGATAATATTTTTAGCTTCATCATTACAACCTATACACCATTTATCAGTTGTAAAAGTCAGTGTAGCATTGCCTTTCTCATCTGCCTCCAAATTACCTATATCCCCGGCATGAAAGTTATCGGATGCTTCCCATTTTCCATGTTCGTGTCCGGAAGGATTCCAGTGACCACCGGTTGAAGTTCCATCAACTGCCGAACAGTCTGCTGTCTCGTGCAAATGAATACCGTGTGTACCGGGAATCAAGCCTGTGACCTGCACCTGCATGGTAACTTCATCTCCTTCCTGCGTAAAACTCACTGTACCTTCAATGCCGGAACCACCCAATGCGTTTATATCATAAGACAGTGATTTAGGCTCATCATTGACTTCTTGCAAAGTAGCTTGTGACTCACTATCAGACTTATTAGAGTTGTTACAAGACACTATAAATCCGGCAATTGCAAGAGTTAATAAACTTAATTTTAGCTTTCTCATATTTTTAAATTCATTTATTTGAAGACTAAGTTACAAAATATTTATTGTGAAATAAAAGAAGTTTGTAATCAACAAATCTATTACAAATCGAATACAAATTATTTTTTTAGTGATTTTTTCCTAACAGAGATATAATTGTAATTTCCAAGCCATTTTTTTTAAACTTTGTATTTTCAAGCGAGAATATGAATATAGCAATAGAAAACAAAAATTTACAAAAGGTCATTTTTATCTCATTAGCCATTTTGTGTGTGACACCTCTGATTACTTCACCTATTGCCCTCGGACTTGGGTTTTTCGTCGCATTTTTCGTAGGGAATCCTTTTGGAGACAAACCTCATCAGTATATACATACACTGTTAAAGATTTCCATCATTGGTCTTGGTTTCGGTTTGAAATTGAATGAAGCTTTACAAGCAGGCAAGACCGGATTTCTGATGACCATCGTCAGTATTTTTTCGGTCATCATTGTCGGATTTATAGTAGGTAAATTATTTAAAATCGACAAACCTCTTTCTTATCTGATATCGGTAGGGACTGCTATTTGTGGAGGAAGTGCCATTGCCGCCGTTTCTCCGATTATTAAAGCAAAGGCAAATCAGATTTCCATTGCATTGGCAATTATTTTTACTCTAAATTCTATTGCGCTTTTCATTTATCCTTCTATTGGTCATTGGTTCCATCTTAGTCAGGAGCAATTCGGTCTGTGGTGTGCCATCGGTATTCACGATACGAGTTCTGTTGTAGGCGCTGCCAGCAAATACGGCGACGATGCGCTCAAAGTAGCAACAACGGTGAAGTTGGCAAGAGCTTTATGGATCATTCCTGTTTCATTGCTTACAATGCTTTTTTTCAAAAGTCAAGATTCAAAGGTCAAGATTCCTTGGTTTATCGGGCTATTTATTATAGCCATTCTACTCAACACCTATATTCCTGCCTTGGACATCATCAGTCGTCCTGTCATTTCAATCTCAAAAGCCGGTCTGAATCTGACACTTTTTTTAATTGGAACGACTTTGACCATGACCACATTAAAAACCATCAGCTGGAAGCCTTTGGTCTTAGCGCTTATTTTATGGTTTTCTGTCAGTATAGGAAGTTTGAGTTATCTGTATAATCTGTAAGAAATGTTATTCAGATTGCGCTTGCGCCGCAAGCTTTTCTTCTGCATCTTTCTTTTCACCCAAACGCTTGAAAGCGGCGTTCATACTGTTAAACATCAAGGTAAAATGATCAATGCATTCATTTATCAGTTCATCATCTATTAAAGCAGATAAATCGCTGACATCCTTCACCTTGTCACTGTTTCTAATCTTATAAGTTTGCTCCACCTGCCCCATTTCCATTTTTACAGTATATTTTAATTGATATGAAAAAACTGTAATTTTCACATAAGGATGAGGGATTTGACCTACGACTCTCATATTATTTTAAATCTAATTTTAAACCTTTAAATTTATTGATTCTGCCTCTTCTATTGCTGAGTTTGTTCGTATTTGAAGCAGACAACAGCAAAGTACCACTTAAACAGAATAAGCCTCCCAAAATTCCAAAAAGTAATAAACCTATGTACAAGAGATTGTACCCACTTAAAGAAATATTCAAAGAATCACCCATCAATTTTGCTATTTTATTTGCAAATTCAAAATTATCAATTTGAGCTTGATGAAAACTCACAAAAAAGTAAAAAAGAGCCGTGCCGGTAAATCCGCCCAGAAATGAAAAGTAACTTACTTTATTAAAAATCATTCCCATCACAAAACACACTAATGCAAAAATCCACCAAGGTGAAAACAAACTTACCAACCAAGTAATCAATGCTATACAAAAAATTTGTATGGTAAATAAAAGAACCTTCATCATCTATCGTTTTAAATCTTTTTCGGCATCATCTAAATTTCTGTAAAAATGATGCGTATAATATTTTCCTTCTTCCCAAGCTTTTACAAAATTACTGTATGCAGGAGAAGCAGGATTGCCCGATTCTCCTCCGGGATACATTCCATAACCTTGTGGTCTGCCACTTTTAAAGTCAATAATATATCTCACCGATGATCCCCATCGCGAAGAAGTAGCATTGACCGTATGACTATATCCACCGATATTGAGGTTGTGCATGGAAAATTCATCAATTTGAGCCAAATGGCTGATAGAGGTATTTTTATAGTATTGAAAATCCTCCTTATCGGTATTTTCTTTGAACCAAGAAATAGTTGAATCCATTGACATCATCAGAATATCTTTTAAAGTTTCTATCTTTTGAGTAGATTGAATATCAAACAAAGGAAAATCAGGATGATTTTTCATAATATCCACAGAAGTGTATTCCTCCGGTAACACAAAACTTGTCTCATCAGTGCTTTTTAACTCATCCCAAGCCAATTTTTCAAACTCTTCCCACCACTTATAAAAATAAGATGCAGCTTTGGAGTGTACATCAGTATGATAATTCCACAAAGAAAGCTCTTTGTAAATATCAGATTTTGAGTATTTCGTATCAAAAAGATAAGGCAGCATGACCGGCAGTGCTTCTCTCGCATGGATGCTGACATTGTCATAGTGGAGTTTTTTCATATCTTCCACAGTAATATTTTGAGAAGAAGCCAAAACCTCATTGATACGTCTATTTCTATAATTTTCATAATCAAAACCATAGACGTAGTACGGATAATTTGCACCGGTAGGAATTTGGTTTGCCGAACTGACAAAACCTCTTTCAGGATTTAAAACATAAGGCAACTGGTCATCCGGTATAAAATAACTTTGGATTTGTTTCACATTGACATCCGAAAGTTTTTGTACAAATTTTCCTTGCTCAGGATAACGCACCCAAAAGCTACCATTTTCTTTGATGGCAATGTTGCTATCTATATCGGCATACACAAAATTTTGTGCCGGACATCTAAAGTGTGCAATGGCATCGAGGTAATCATTGTGACTTTTCGATTTATTCAAATCCAAAAAGGCTAAAAGTTCATTGGTATCGTAAAGAGCTGTCCAGCTCATGGCCAAATCCAATTTGTCTTTCACTTGTCCAAAATCCTTATCATAGACGATCGGGCCTATTTTTGTCCATTTGACGGTATTTTTGATATCTTTTGCACCTTTTACTTTAAAAGTTTCCTCTATATTTTCAAAATCTACCCATTTACCTTCTAATTGATATTGATTGGCATTGGCAGGATTTCGTTCCACTGTAAACCAATCTCTGACATCCATACCGGCATTGGTCACTCCCCAAGCAATGCTTTCATTGTATCCTATAATAATTCCCGGTGCTCCCGGTAAAGTCACACCATATACATTCATATCAGGTGTCTTTAATTGCATTTCGTACCAAATGGATGGAAATGACAAAGCAAGATGTGGGTCATTACATAAAATGGGTGTACCAGAAGCCGTTTTCGTTCCTGAAACTGCCCAATTATTACTTCCCAAACCTCTTTGCGGATAAAAATCCCGTATAGGATTTTTGTATAAAGCACCCAATAAGCTTGAATCTTTTTCATTTGGATGCTGAGGTGCCGGCAAAGCCTTAAAGTTATAACTAACACTCAAAGGGATGATCGGATCCGGAGAAGACGGCTCATCAGGATAAAGAATGTCAAAAACCTCTCTGCCAAATAAATGAAGGGCATTGGTAAACTCAATATCATTGTCATTTGCCGTCAAATCATTTGCCATAAATTTCAATAGTAAAACCGAATTGACAGGTTGCCATTTTTCGGGTCGATATCCCATCAGCTTATATTCAATAGGTAAATTTCCACGTTGGGCTTCTTTAATAAATTGATTGACACCTTCCGAAAAAGACAAGACAGCATTCTTAGTTGTCTCATTTTCCAAGATAGTTTTCAAAGAATTTTCAGCAGCTCGTTTCAAACCTATTCTTCGATGATATGATCCAAGGCAAAGCTTTTTCACCGGAATTTCTGATAATCTACCGGAAGCTAACAAAGAAATAAATTCCATCACAATCTGTCTTTTGCCATTACATAACCCTGGGCATAGTACAGCGTTTTTTCATTTCCGGCAAAAATGTGTGGAATATGATTTTCATCATACACAATATCAGCCACTCCGTCAGGAGTTTTCAAGTGTTGAATCTTGGATTCCGTATGGCTTCCGTCTTCAATATTAGACCAAAAACCGTGTGTAGGGCTGAGAAGAAATCCTAACGCAGGACTACTTCCATGAGGAGTCCCCAATAGATAAATAAATATTATGGATAGAAGGAGAATAAGCACTCCCAACAACTTTTTTGTCATCATACGAAAACTTTATCAAGATGAAGTTAGTAAATGACATTGAATTATTTAGAGTAATTCACCAAGAATTAAGAGAATGGGAAAAAAAATCCCCCAAAACCTGTTTTTGTCTATCTTCTGACCCTTGCTTGTTCTATCAAAGGTTTCTGATTGTCTGTTCTTGCTTTTTTCTTAAAGGTCTTTAAAATAAATTCACCGTCTTCTTCATTGGTTGTAAAAAAGGAGAAAGTATCTAAAATCTTGATATCGTCAATTTTATTACTCGGAATATTGGTTTCGCTACCTATCATTTCCAAAATATCACGAGGTGATACTTTATCTTTTCTACCCATCGCTACAAAAAGTCTCATCGTTGCTCCACCGCTATTTCCTCTCCTTTTTCGGCCGCCTCTGTCATTATCTCTATCTCTTCCTCTACCGGAGTCTCTATCGTTTCTGCCACCTCTTTCCTTTCTATTTTTAGATTCTACGATTTGTAAATCTTTGTATTCATTCACATCCAAATCATCACCTCTAAAAATTTTCAACAAAGAGGCAATCACCATTTCCGGTTCATTTTCACGAAGGAGCTCGTGTGTAAACTCCATTAAAGAAGTATATTTTTCAGTGGAGATAACCGTTTCCACTTGTTCACTGATTCTCCTCTTTTTGATAGCCACCATTTCTTTGGCATCAGGAAGCTTCACCTTGGTAATTTCAGCTTTCGTCAGTCTTTGTATATATTGGAGTTTTCTTCTTTCATTAGAGTCAATGATAGAAATTGCCTTACCGTCCTTACCTGCTCTACCCGTTCTACCGATACGGTGTACATACGATTCAGGATCTTGAGGCAAGCCATAATTAATAACATGTGTCAAATCATGGATATCTATACCTCTTGCAGCGACATCTGTTGCTATCAACAAACCGAAATTATTGGATTTGAATTGTCTGATGACCTGTTCTCTCAAATTTTGAGCAATATCACCATGTAGTGAATCAGAGGTATAACCTTTTTCGTTGAGGTGGTTGGTAATTTCTACGACTTCAGCTTTGGTATTACAAAAGACTATGCCGTAAAAATCTTCTTCCACATCCAATATTCTACACAAAGCATCAAAACGACTTCTTGAAGGCACTTCAAAATACTGTTGGTTAATGGAAGCAGTGGTTAAGGTTTTATTTTTAACCGCTATCAATTCATATTCACCCATATATCTTTTAGCCAAGTCCAAGATACGTTTTGGCATCGTGGCTGAAAAGAGTAACATTCTTCTTTCTTCATTACACATAGATAAGATGTACTCTACATCTTCAAGAAAACCCATATTGAGCATTTCGTCTGCTTCATCTAAAACGACATAACGAACTTCATCCAATATCAGTTTTTTTCTTTTAATCAAGTCTATCACCCTACCCGGAGTACCTACTACGATATCAGTTCCTTTTTCCAGATCCTTCATTTGTCTTGAAATAGGAGCTCCTCCATAAACTGTCGTCAACCAAATTTTTCTGCCACCTTTGTAACTTTGAATTTCATCACTCACTTGCAGCGCAAGTTCTCGCGTAGGTGTCAAAACCAAAGCTTGAACTCCATCTATTGTCGGATCATATTTCTCAATCAAAGGTATTCCAAATGCAGCGGTTTTTCCTGAGCCTGTTTGCGCCTGCCCCACTATGTCTTTTGCCCCATGCATTAAAAGCGGAATAGTTTCTCTTTGGATGGGGGTCGGGTTTTCGTAACCCTTTTCATTCAACGCTTCCAAAGTTTCTTCCGACAAACCTAAAGCACTGAATCCGGTCATTGTTTCTATCACTTAAATCTAAAATTTGTGCAAAGTTACATTAATATGTGCTTTATCTGACAAATTTTTCTATATGATAACTTAGATTTATCACATAAGCACCTTAATATTTACAATTATCAGCTTACTTTAGTTATTTTTTGAATCTCTTTTTTTCGAATAAAATCAAGTTTTATGCAAATGAGAACCATTTTTACCATCCTATTTTCTATACTTCTTGCCATATCTTTATTATCAGCTCTGGGGAAAATTTTTATAAGAAAACCTATTTCATATTTGGAAAAAGAGGTTGAAAAAATTGAAAAGAGTGAAAAGCCCAAGCATCCTCTTTATGATAGTGAAAAGATATTAGGTTGGGTGTTAGAGCAAAAGAATGACAGTCTAAAAAATATCGTTCAAAGAATTAAAATCGAAAATCCGCAATTGGCAAAGCAAATAGAGCAATATTTGGAGAATATCCGGCGTACTACAATAGTCGATACCATAGAAAATAAAACCGATACGACTGAAACGAGTAACATAAAGATAGAATCCAAAGAGGAACTTCATCCGTCAACAAACGCAAGCAAGGAGGCATCTACTACTTCTGATATAGTAGAGCCGTTTTTAAAATTGAAGATAGGCACCTCTAATATTTTCTATACCGGTGAAATCCATCACAATCAGGCAAACGGAAAAGGGAAAGGTGTTTTTGACTCCGGTGTCATTTACAAAGGTGAATGGGAAAATAATAGCTTAAATGGAGAAGGTAACATGACATGGGCTGATGGTAGTTCCTACATCGGGCATTTCAAAAATAACAAAAGGAACGGCTTGGGAACTTTTGTCTATAAAAACGATGAAAAATATATCGGAGAGTGGAAAGATGATAGACGGGATGGTCAGGGTATCTTATATGACAAATACGGGAATGTCAAATATAAAGGTGAATGGAAAGCCGATTTATTTTTGCAATAATATTTTCGATCTACTCTCCTATCACCCTATATTTTAACACTTGTTTACAAACGGATTACAGAAACAAATCCGGCATGAGTTCTACCGAACTATCCACTGCATATTGAGCTAAATCAGTCACACCCTCAGCAGCTAATACTTCATCATCAATATAGAAATGACTAGAAGTCGTTTTACCATCTTTAGACAAAATAGCATAAGCTGCATCTGCTATAATTTGTGGCTTGCGTGAACGTCTAATCATCTCGTCGCCACCCAAAAGATTTTGTACCGCAGCGGTAGCAATGGTTGTTCTCGGCCACAAGGCATTGACACCTATTTTACCCTTAAATTCTTCCGCTAATCCCAATACACAAAGACTCATATTGTATTTGGCAATCGTATATCCTAAATGCGCACCAAACCATCTCGGATTGAGATTTAATGGTGGAGAAAGTGTCAGAATATGAGGGTTTTCAGCCTTCAACAAATAAGGAATACATTTTTGAGAAACCATAAAAGTACCCCTTCCATTCACTTCCTGCATCAAATCATACCTTTTCATAGGAAGGTGTAAGGTCGGAGACAGATTGATGGCGCTTGCATTATTAATCAAGATATCTATACCGCCAAATTTATCAACAGTCTGCTTGACTGCATCAAGAACTTGCTCTTCAAACCGAATATCACAATGAATAGGCAAAGCCTGAGCTCCGGCTTCTTCTAATTCTTTTGCAGCAGTATAAATAGTACCTTCCAATTTGGGTTGGGGTTCTACTGTTTTTGCAGCGATGACGATGTTTGCACCTTCACTCGCTAATTTCTTGCCTATTTCCAAGCCTATACCTCTTGTTCCACCAGTGATAAAGACTGTTTTGTTTTTAAATGTTGTCATATTATATTTTTAATTATTAACCCAAGATAGTTATTTAGAAGAATGTTTAGTTGTCTTTTGTTTGTCAAAATCAAATTCTAATTGTATAAAATTCATTTCTTCCTCATTCAGAAAATTGGCAAGTTGTACACCTATCAGCCTCACCGGCTTTTCTAAAGATACAACTTCCCGCATCAGATAAGCTATTGCTTTGAGCAGCTTGGTCTTTTTATAGAAACCTTTTGCATCGCTCACCGAACGCGTAATCACTTTAAAATCATTGAACTTTAACTTTAATTGCACGGTTTTGGCAATTTTACCCAAGTCTTCGTACCGCAACCAAATTTCATCTACTATTAAAAACAATTCCCGTTCAAAATCCTCCTTTGCCTCTACGTCTGTCTGAAAAGTATTTTCCACAGCGATGCTTTTACTTTCTTGATTAGGCTCTACTATCCGATTGTCTATTCCCCTGGCAATATCATAAAAGTACTGTCCTATCTTACCAAAATAACTTAACAAAATTTCTAAACTCAGTCGTTTCAAATCACTGCCCTGAAGCACACCCATCTGTTTAAACTTTTCGGCAGTTACTTTTCCTACACCATAAAATCGCCGAATGGGCAATTTGTCTATATATTCCTGTGCTTGCAACGGATGTATCACATAAAGTCCGTCAGGCTTATCTTCATCAGAAGCCATTTTTGCCAGAAATTTATTGTAAGAAACACCGGCAGAGGCAATGAGATGTACTTCGTCTTTGATATCTTTTTTTATACACTTTGCCACATCCATCGCCAATTCTATTTGTCGTTTGTTTTCCGTCACATCCAAATATGCCTCATCTAATGACAAAGGTTCTATCAAATCCGTATAACGTTTAAAAATTGTCCTCACCTGAGAAGAAATTTCATGGTATCTATCAAATCTCGGTGGTACGACTATTAAATGCGGACACAATCTCATAGCGGTACGTACAGGCATTGCGGATTTTACTCCAAACTTTCTTGCTTCATAACTCGCAGTTGTCAACACTCCCCTATCACTTTGCCAGCCCACTGCTACTGCTTTTCCTCGCAATTCAGGAAAATCTAATTGTTCTACCGAAGCATAAAAAGCATCCATGTCAATATGTATAATTTTCCGATAGGACATACCACGAATATAAGAATATTTTGTAGATTCGTTTTTTAACAAATCAGTTCGTATCATCAAAATTTTAGCCTTCCATCACAAGACAGTTACACTCACTTGATAGCAACTCGCTCTTATTTCAGAGGCTTTACAGACCGATTTTCCTACGAATCAAATAGTTGTTCCTATCGGAAGAATTGCGGATAATGAGTTCGGAGATAAAACCGGTCAAAAAGAGTTGTACACCGATAATAAGAGTGACTATACCTAAGAAAAACAAAGGGCGAGTGGCAATACCTGAAACAACGAAAAATATTTTACTGATAGAAAGGTAAAGGAGGATAACAAATCCGATGAAAAAAGAGAAAACGCCTAAAGTTCCAAATAAATGCATGGGGCGTTTACCAAACTTAGAAACAAAAGTGATACTCATCAAATCTAAAAAACCATTGATAAATCGTTCTAAGCCAAACTTAGTGACTCCGTATTTACGCTCTTGATGGGCTACAACTTTTTCACCTATCTGATTATAACCTGCCCATTTGGCTATCACGGGAATATAGCGATGCATTTCACCATAGACTTCAATATTTTTCACCACTTCGCTCCTATAAGCTTTGAGTCCACAGTTGAAGTCATTGAGTTGGATTTTACTGATTTTTCGGGTGACGGCATTAAAAAGTTTTGAAGGAAGATTCTTACTCAGCTTCGGGTCTTTTCTATTTTTTTTCCAACCTGAAACCAAATCAAAACCTTGGTTTGTAATCATATCGTAAAGTTCGGGAATTTCGTCAGGACTGTCTTGCAAATCGGCATCCATTGTGATGACCACGTCTCCTATCGTAGCTTTAAAGCCTTCATTGAGTGCAGCAGATTTGCCGTAATTTCTTTGAAAACAAATCCCTTTTATATTTGAGCTTCTTTGAGCCTGCTCTTCAATGACCGACCATGAATGATCCGTACTGCCATCATTGACAGCGATAATTTCATAGCGAAACTGATTTTTTTGCATCACCTTGTCTATCCATTGAAACAATTCCGGAAGAGATTCTTCCTCATTGAACAAAGGTATCACCACCGATATATCTATGCGTTCACTCATTCTCTTCTAAAAATTAAGGCAAGAACGGACGAAAGCATCAAGCCCAAGGCATTGTATTTTAGAATTACCACAGGTATGATAGCCGAAATATTCTCTCCCTCCTGTAAAACTATCCATTTTTGATGAATAGCAATAATATAAAAGATAGAAATCAATAAAGACATGAATAAAGTAGTCATCCAACCGGAAAGAAACAACTTTCCAAATCCCGCTTTTCCACGTGTCTTCATCAATGCAAAAAAAGTAAAACCAATACCAAACAAGATGCTGATGATGCCGGTAGAAATTTCAAACAAATCGTTTCTTTTAGGTAGCTCCAATAAGATAGGAAGCATACTCGCCACAATATACGCTGTTGCAGCCAAACAGGCAGACACGCAGATAATAACTATTGCCGATAAAGGAGTAGCAGAATTATTATTCATTAAAATGTACCGCTTGATTATTGAAAACCGCCTTCACTTTACCTTTGAGCTCCTGACCAAAGAATGGAGAATTAGCAGACTTACTTTTTCTATTTTCTACCGTTGGAATATAAACAGCTTGAGTATCCACCCAGATAAAATCCGCTTTTGCGCCTTCTTCTATCACCGGATTTTCTTTATTTAAAATCTCTCTCACCCGGATGGCATAGTGTGTAGCTACCTGTTCAATATCTCCCAAAGCTTTTAAAGCCAATGGGAAAGCCAGCTCTAAATTGGCCATACCCGGTTTTGCATATTCAAATTCTAATCTTTTAGACTCTGTATCTAAAGGGATATGCTGTACGCTGACAATATCTATCACACCATCTGCAATTCCTTTTTTCAAAGCTTTTTGGTCTTTTACAGTTCTAAGTGGCGGCATGACTTTATAGTTGGTATCAAAATCCGATACTGCATTTTCATCCAAAAGTAAATGATGTAAATACACTGAAGCTGTTACATTCAGCCCTTGAGTCTTGGCTTCTTTGATTTGCCTGACTGCATCAGCTGTCGTGATTCCACTAAAGTGCAACTTACCACCCGTATATTCCAATAGTCTCAAATCTCTATATACTTGTAGAGATTCGGCGAGATGTGGGATACCACTTAAACCCAAAGTGACAGATAAGACACTTTCATTGATTTGACCATCAAAAGTAAGTTGTTCGTCATAGGGAATGGAGTAAATCAAACCTCCGAATGGTGAAGCATACTGAATAGCACGCATCATCACGCCTGAGCTTTTCACAGCATGAGGTGCATCAGAAAATGCAACCGCACCCGCATGATGCATATCCAAAAATTCGGTCGGACACTCTCCTTTCAATTGTTCGGTGATTGCTCCAATAGGCCAAATTTCTACAATTTTGTCTTTTGTACTATTAATCAGATAGTCAATTTGAGTTTTATGTTGCGTGACAGGTTGGTTATCTGCTATTGCACATATAGCAGTTACTCCGCCTTGCAATGCAGCTTCTGAAACGCTTTCGATATCTTCTCTGTATTCGTATCCCGGATCTCCGATGGAGGCATAAGTTTCACATAGAGCAGGCAGGATATAAGTACCTTGGGCATCTATCTCTTTATCATACTTATCTTCTTCTTTGGCTAATCGGATACGACCATTATCAACAAGTATATCTTTGACTCTTCTATTCCATTGGGATCGGGGGTCTATGATTTCGACCTTGTTGAGCTTGTATTTCATCTAAACGACTATTTTTTAAGAATACGTATCAAAGTTATTTCAATCAGCAAAAATATCAATGCCAAAATTACACAAATTTTCCAAAGCTGAGTGGCAGATGAAGTCCATGCGCTTAGATTATCGTATTGAAAATTATCTTCATCCGATACTTTGACATTTTTCTGTGGATATTTTGCCTTTATATCTTTGGCTGTAAGAAATTTCATCTCAGATTCCGACCTATCATAATTTAAAGCAAGTGTCGTGATGACTTGGTCATTATTGGTCAATTCATAAATTCCGTCCGCTTGTATATTTGAAGGTATTTTCAACCCTATTTTTTGTCCCATTGGTACAATAGAGGGAATGACTTCTTGCTGTCCATTAGATATTTTGAGCAAGGCGTTTTCTCCCGCCGGTATAGAGATATTCTGCACCAAATCATTTTTCCCGATAGTATAATACAAAGCTTGTGCATTTGATTTGACAATGGAAAAATTATAAATCAAGGGCGCAAATAAGTATTTCTGTGAAAAATCACTTATTTCTGAATGAAGGCTGCTCGCCTGTATATAAACGACACCCTTCCCCACTTGAAATTTACTGATAAAAGCCTGACCGTTGTCAAAGCTCATCAACATAGATTCCGGTGATTGATAGGAAGAACTAATCGTCCAATAAGCATTGACCTTAGGTAAATCAATATTTTGCGGTTGTTTTTCAAAAATAAGTGACAGTTCTGGTTCTTTGGTGTTGAGTTCAAAAACGGCATGTTGTTCTTCTCTTTTTTCAGAAAATTGCCCAACTCCGAGTTCTTCCAAGATATTGTGATAAATCTCTGTTGCATTTCGTTCACCGGGAATAATATACAGATTACCACCATTTTCAACATAGTCTTTAATTACAACTTCATTTTCAGGTGTTACAGTTTTCACTTCATTCAAAACAATCAGATTATAATCTTCATCAGGAATGGAAGTCTGTGAACTTTGCTTATATACTTTTTGAAAATCGTCATTTTGGAAGACTTTATAGATAGCGTTAGAAGCGCCAACATCTTCTATAAGCAGTACTTTGTTATTTTCACGAATATCTGCATGAAAATATAGTGTATTGTCAAAAGTCAAATTGGGATCACTTACACTGACTTTTCCATTAAAACTATTACCACTTTTCAGAAAAAATTGTAGCGTATCAACTATATGAGCATTTTCAGACAGTTTAAGTTCTTTTGTAAAAGGTGCTTCTTGTTGGATTTGAAGAGACAAGTCAGTAGAAGCTGCCTCACCTTGATTTCTAATTTCTACCAAGATGCGGTTATGGGCATTGGCAACAACCACAGGATTTAACATCCAGACAGAATCAATAGAAATATTTTGCTTTTTCTGTGCTGCTTGTACAGCCACCAAATTGACTTTCGTAAAAAGACTATCCCATTGTTTCGGCAAATCTTTTTCTTGAAAGTCACTGATCCAAACCAAATTCAAATCTTTTTCATGTAGATCTTGCATCAAAGATTTGACATTTGCCGTCCAATCTTCGGCAGAAAAATGATAAGGTGTCGGTTCTATTTGCCGAACAATTTCTTTAGCCTTCAGAGGATTGTTAAAGACTTTCCGGCTATTAGAAATATCATGGGTAAGTACCATAACTTGGGCTTCATTGTCCAAATCGTCCAATAAGTTGACAGCAACGCTTTTTGTATCATCTAATAATTCACGGTTTGAGTTTATATATCTCATACTCATTGAATTATCTACATAAATAATAAGTTTTCTTGAAGAATGATTTGTTGTATCCTTTTTACCAATAAAAGGTAGTGCAAATGCCAAAACCAAAAAGACAATAGCCAAAATCCTTGTCAATAAAATCAGTAAATCTTTGAGTCGATTGGTCTTTTTTTGCTCTTGAATAAGCTCTTGTAAAAACTGGATACCGGAAAACTCGATTTTTTTATACCTGCGAAAATAGAACAAATGGATGATGATAGGCAGTGCTATTGCAGCCAAACCCCAAAGTATCCACGGTGACACAAAACCCATCACTCAAAAGTAAAGAATTTTTTTATGATTGTGATTAAAAATCGGTGAGTGTGATAGTCTATGCTCCGGCTGACTATCGACTATTCACTATGCAAGAATTTACTCCTGCAAAAAAGCTGTTCAAGCGACACCTACGGTGAGTTCTGTGCTGTGCTATTG
>JAMLHH010000025.1 GCA_023957215.1 Chitinophagales bacterium | reverse complement strand
TCTGAGGACGGTGTTAATACCGAAGCCAATCTATGATAAGTAGAATTAAAATATACCGAAAAAAGCCGGTTGCTCCATCCTACTCTACCACCTGTTGCAAACAGACCTACTCCGGCTCTGTTTTTCAACTCCGATTCAGTACGATGCAATCCGGAAGTCTGTAAAGTTTGAACTTCCAAAATATCATTGGTCAGAGTATCTACTGCGATACTCGAACCGTCTCTTTTCCGGTAAGAAGCAAAAGCAGTCACTTCAAAACTCTTTTTTTGGAAAGTAGCTCCTGCGCCGCGATTAAAGTTGTCCTCAATGACAGAAGTATGTGGTTTTAAGACATCGGCAGTCCTTTTCATACTGTTGACAGAAATAGATTTCCCGACTCCAAATCCTTGCCACATCGTCAGACCTTGACCCAAATTGACTTCAAAATCCCCCAATGCTATAAATCGGAAATTTCCTTTATGTTCCAAAAAAAGATGGGCAGAGACATAATCAATCCTCAATTTTACATCCTTATTAAAAAGTTTTTCACCGGGATCTTTTTCTAATGTAATACCATAGCTGATACCTTTCCAAAACTGATACCTGTATCTTAAATATTGGCGTGTCCTGTCACCTACATACCGGCTGGTCAGACGACCTTGATACAAATCAGGCGGTGTATAACCTTTTGCTTTCTCCAAGTTCATCTGGGTACGATACATGATGGTATGTTTCCCTTTGGTCAACTCGTCTTTAAAAGTATAGATTTTACTGTCAGGATCTGCAATCACGATAAAAGGCAAAAGCTTATCTATTGTTGCCATATCCATTCCCAAGACACCTTTCAGCTCATAAATACTTTGAAAATCTCCATAGGTGTTTCTATAATTGATGATAGAGTTTGCTTGTAATTCTGTCAAAACGGTTGTTTTCATCAGTTCGTCAACAGTTGTATTGTTGAGGTTAATTTTATGTGCGGACAAAAGTTCCAAATCTTCCAAAAAAGTATTGTTGTCAAACTCACCATCCTCACTTTCAGCCTGCTCAGCCAAATCTTCCAAAATATCGGTAGGAATATCTTGGGATAGTGAATCCAAACTCTGCGCTTTTACAGAGGAAAAAATAAAAGATAATATCGAAAAGATAATAATTCTAAAAAACATACGACAATCCCAACTGTGGTGAAATACCTGTTACCTTTTGATATGAACCCAATACCTCTATATGCAAACCTTTTACTGAAACACCTGCACCCAGACTACCTGACAACGGATAAGTCAGCATGCCACCTCTTACAATAAAATAATCATTGATCCGATAATCCACTCCGGCTCTAAAAGCGAGATTCATATCCAAATCTTGTTCGATTTCCGCATTCACCCATACTTTTTCAGAGGTGGTATAAGTGCCTCCCAATCTAAAAACTGTCGGTATTCTTTCATCCGTTTCTCTACCATATTTCACTCTTGCCGGATTATAGACATGCACTCCCAATTGGATATGTTTGTTGATTTTAAAAAGTGTTCCTAATTCAAAAGTGACGGCAGAATTTGAACCATAACCTGATATTTTACTATGAAAAAAGTCTAATTGCGCACCTATCGAAACAAAATCGGCTAATTTGAGACCATACCCCAAACCAAACTTCTTGTCGTTGAAAAGTTCATACCCGAAATAAGAAGTAGAAAAGCCTAATGTTCCCGATTTTTTCAATTTCAACTGTCCCATTGCGGAAAAATTGTTCACACCCTCGGCAATTCCCGTATAAGAATAAAATGCACTGACAGATGATGAACTTGCAAATCCCATCGCCGCTTGGTTACTAATCGGCGCATACAATGAGATAGAACTGACTCCGCCTAAGCCCGGCACCATAGCCCTACTGCCCACAGGACGATACTCACCTGCCGCACGGATATTGGTGATAGAGAGTAAAAAAATACAGCCTAAAACCAATATGTAAATTTGTCTCTTATTTTTCACGATGTTAAAATACTATAAAAATCAGAACTCGAATAATTCATTTTATTATGAGTACCCAAAACAAGGCATTATATTTGGATAATTAATAAAAATATCAAAAAATGCAGTTGAAAAAATTCATTTCTTATATCATTACAAGCTTGAGCTTTCTTTTTTTGTACGCACAGCCGAATCCTAACAATTTATTTTTAGTGGAGGTCGAAAATGTTTACAATGCACAGATGGCAGGTAAAATATTAGACCGACCTTCTATGGGAGAACGCAGTTGGAGTACGGAAGAAATATTGATGTATGATATTTTAAACTGTAAGAATGAAAACGGTCAGTGGATTAGATACACTGCCAATTCTAATGGAAAAGGTAAAATCAAAGTGGGACACCCTTTTATGCAGTCCAATGGGAATAGAATCTTCTTTGTTTCCAATATCAATGGCGGAGCCGGAGGTTTTGATGTATATTATTCTGAAAAGAGAAATGGTCAGTGGTCTGACCCTACTAATTTAGGTCTGAAAGTAAACAGTTCGGAAGATGAACTCTTTCCTTTTGTGACAGATGCCAATATCTTACAGATATATAGAGGATCTACACAAGTGAATTTTGATTTGAATCAGATTTTGGATATCAACGATACCAAAGTTCCTGCCATTACGAACCAAAATGTATCAGTTAACACAAATACAGTAACAACAAACACTCCAACTAACGAAACTAAGCCTTTAGAGCAAGTTACAACGACTCCGGCAACAGCTTCAACATCTACCAACGACGAAAAAATAGAAGCAAAAGTTGAAAGTACTCCGATAGCAACAAATGAAATCATTTATAGAGTACAAGTAGGTGCCTATTCAAAGCCTAATTGGACGATTTTAAATCCTTTAAAAAGTTTTGGTGAATTTAATACGATGACAAATTCCAATGGATTAACAGCAGTACATGTCGGTACTTTTAGCAATCTCAACGATGCAAAAGTTGTTGCACGACAAATCCAACAACGCCAAGGTTTTGGCAATGCTTATGTGGTAGAAATCAAAGATGGTCAGGTGGTAGGCATTTATAGATAGTCGCTTTACTTTACTTTGCTTTTCATTCTGAATCGATTTCAACTATCTTTGAACTAAGGGTGGAACTATAATCAATTGCTCTCGAAATTAAACTTGCACACTTAATGAGATGGTGTCTCCAAAACTCACGTTAATTTAAATTCAGTTATTGTGTTGTGTCTTTTCATTTCTTAATTATAAAATGTGTAAGCCTATCTTTGGACAAGACAAATACATCACTTTCTCGTACTCTTCAAAGACTGATTCCGGTGTCCTCTCGAAATAGCGTATTGCAAAATATGAGTAATCAAATCAGAATAAGCCATTCCTGACTTCTCCCATAGTTTTGGATACATACTGATAGAAGTAAAGCCCGGAAGCGTGTTGACTTCATTAACCAAAATATCGTTATTCCCTGTCAAAAACACATCCACACGTGTGATACCTTCTAATTCCAAGCATTGATAAGCACGAATAGCGACATCCTGAATCTTTTTGATAATGTCAGCTGATAAATTTTCAGCCGGAATGAAAAGTTGTGCATTGTTTTTATCTTCATATTTTGACTCGAAATCATAAAAGCCTTTGCCAATGACAATTTCTCCTATCGTACTGGCTTTGGGAAATTCATTCCCTAAAACTGCACATTCCAACTCACGACCGACTACCGCCTTTTCAACCAAAATTTTAATGTCATATTGAAAAGCAGCTGCAATAGCAGCTTCAAAACTTGCTCGATCTTCACTTTTGTGTACACCGACAGACGAACCCATATTAGCAGGTTTGATAAAAAGTGTAGAACCTAACTTTTCTACTATCTTTTCGTAATCAATTTCATCTTTGAGATGACGATGCAAAATGACCGCATCTGCGCATGAAATACCGGCATGTTGAAATAATCTTTTGCTCACATCTTTATCCATCGCCACAGATGAACCTAATACATCCGGACCGACAAAAGGTAGATTGATTTGATTTAAAAGGCCTTGTAAAGTACCATCCTCACCATTGGGACCGTGCGTAATCGGAAAGGCGACATCTATCTCACCCAAGCTTTCACCACTTGACAAGATTCTAATCTGGTCTTTGGTATGTCCCGGTAAAACAAAAAGTTCTTCACCTTGCTCACCTATCACAAAATCATATTGTAGATAGTTTGCTTCCTGTTCCAAGTACCATTTTCCGGACTGAGAGATTCCTATCAAAATCACATCATAGATGTCTTTATCTATGGCATTATAAATACTTTTTGACGAAACGATAGAAACTTCGTGTTCGGGTGATTTTCCACCAAAAATGAGTGCAACTTGATGCTTTGACATAAAACTTATTTTGCAAATGATGATGCTACGACCAATTCTTTACTACCTTTTGTATGAACGTAAAAACCTTCACCGGATTTCACACCGAGTTTGCCGGCAGTCACCATATTGACCAATAATGGACAAGGTGCATATTTGGGGTTTTTAAAGCCGTCATACAAAACATTCATAATTGCCAGACAAACATCCAAACCGATAAAATCAGCTAATTGCAATGGGCCCATCGGATGTGCCATACCTAATTTCATCACCGTGTCGATTTCTTGCACACCTCCTACTCCCTCGTATAAAGTATAAATTGCCTCATTGATCATCGGCATTAAAATTCTATTGGCAACAAAACCCGGATAGTCATTGACTTCTACCGGAATTTTTCCTAACAATTTAGAAATCTCCATGATGACAGCTGTCGTTTCATCAGAACTTGCATATCCACGTATCACTTCTACCAATTTCATGACAGGCACCGGATTCATAAAGTGCATACCGATGACTTTATCCGGTCTCTTCGTAAACGAAGCTAATTTTGTAATCGAAATAGAAGAGGTATTAGATGCCAAAATCGTATCAGCAGGTGCATTTTCATCCAGTATCTTAAAGATGGATTCTTTGATAGCAATATTTTCAGAAACAACTTCTATCACCAAATCAGCACTTTTCACAGCTGATGCCAAGTCAACATTTGTTTGAATATTAGCCAAAGTGGCATTTTTATCATTCTCAGACAAAATACCCTTATTGACTTGTCGTTCCAAATTTTTTGCAATGGTAGCCAAAGCTCTATCTAAGAATTCTTGTTTGATATCTACGAGTGTCACAGAATATCCATTTTGCGCACAAACATGCGCAATTCCATTACCCATCGTACCTGCGCCAACAACTATTACGTTTTTCATAAATTGAATTGTATTTTTGAACTTGCAATTTAATATATCATGCGATTTATAAAGTATCTTTTACTGTTTTCTTTAAGTATCCAGTGCATTTACGCACAAAATACGGATAATTATGATAAGGTTGCAGCCACTTTCGTTTTAGATTCTGTTACAGTAGATGCTGTCAGAACGGGGAAGCTTAATCCTGTTAACTTCATCAAATACACGATGGAAGATACTACTCTTTTTAACAGCTTTATGTTACTTAAAACGCATCCTCATCTTTTAAATATGGATGCAAAAATCTTTGACAAAAAGGGTGGACTTCAAGGAAAACTAAAGCGTATCTACTCTGAGCAGATAGAAAATGATTGTCGTTTTGAAACTTATATCACTTTGGATAGTAGTGGTTCATTTTTCAATAAAAAAGGTCAACCGATTTCAGAAACTTTTGACCTGATGAAAAAGTTTTTTACCACTCCTAAAAAAGTATGTGGCAAAGTCTATGAACCGACTCCAAAAGGTATCGTCGTTTTAGATAAACCCAATGATAAAAACCAGCAAAGAGAATTTATCAAGCGATTTATTTTTGCACCCCAAACCATCCGCGTGGATGTACCGATTATAGGTAATAAAATGAAAACCAATATTTTTGAACCGCCGACTTCTGACTATTATAAGTTCAATGTGGACTTCAGACATATCAACGATACACTTTCTGTATTTGATTTCAATATAGTGGTGGACAGTGTCAAATATCCCCATTCGGAAAAGTCGGTTATTATCAAAAAGATGAAAACTACTTTTAGGTCGAGCGATTTGGCGATTATTTCGAGAACGTATGAAGTGTATTATCCGGGCTTATTTGTAGCAGCAGATATTTTTATCGATATCGACATGCATGAAATAGGTAACAAGCTTTTTCCCAAAAGTATTCATTACAAAGGTGAATGGAAGTTCCCCACGAAGGGGAAAGACAAAGCGGATATCCGTCTATTGTTTTATAATATAAAAGAGATTTGATGTACATAGTAGAAAGTGTTTTTTTACAATATGCAGAAGATGGCAAGTCTAAAAAAGTGACACCAAAGTCAGGTTCTCTTGATTTTCAAAGTGATGATTTTTCTTTTGCAATATCAGTAGAAGAAACTCTTTCAGGTGAAAGAATAAAAGCAGAAATTCAAACAAAAAAAGCGATAATCTTAGAACGTTTAGAGCTCATTTTGAGTACCGATTATTCTGCTACGAAATCTATACTTATCAACGGATTTCAATCGTGGTCATCTACCGGAATTTACTCACCGGAAGACAAGATAAAACCACTAAAAAAGATAACACGCTCTATTTTAGATCCTTATGGTGATTATACTTATTACGAATACACCGGAAAGAAAGGCGAATTGCACAGTTGGAATTATACCTATTACACTTTGCCTTTAAAAAAGATACAGTTCATCGGTTCGGTAGATGAAAAAAATGCTTTTACCAATTTTGTACATAAAACGCAAGAAAACAAACTACATATCATCCGGGATGTAAACGGTTGGGAAATTCAAGGTGAAAGAACAGTTTTAGATGTTTTTCAATGTGAAAACTTAGAACGAAGTGCTTTCCAACATTATTTCATGCTTTGTGAATATCCCGAACCAAAGGTAAAACCAAGTATAGGTTGGACAAGCTGGTATCATTATTACACTAAAATTTCGGAAGAAATTGTTTTAGAGAACTTAAACAACTATCAGAAACAAGCTTTACCTATCGACATTTTTCAAATTGACGATGGCTATCAAACCAAAGTCGGCGATTGGTTGAGTGTCAATGAAAAGTTTCCTTCGGGCATGAAAGCGATTGCCCAAAAAATTAAAGCAGCAGGTTATAAAGCAGGTATTTGGTTGGCACCTTTTATAGCAGAAAAGAAATCAGAACTGGTAAAAAATCACCCAGACTGGCTACTCAAATATGAAAACGACAAACCTTTAAGAGTGGGTATTAATCCGCTGTGGAGCAATGCTTTTTATGCTTTGGATATTTATCATCCTGAGGTCAGAGTCTATCTACAAAAAGTTTTAAAAGTTTTCACTGAAGAATGGAATTACGACTTGCTAAAATTGGACTTTTTGTATGCCGTCTGCTTGATAGCGAGAAATGGAAAGACACATGCTCAAATGATGTCAGATGCCTTGGATTTGGTTCGCAATGCTATCGGTGAAGAGAAAATGACTTTAGGCTGTGGTGTTCCGTTGGGCAGTGCAAGTGGGAAAATGGACTTTTGCCGTGTTGGTCAGGACATTCATTTATCATGGGAAATGAAACCTTTAAAATGGCTGAATCATCGTGAAAGACTTTCTACTTATCTTGCTATTAACAATTCTATCAACAGGCGACAACTCAATGGTTATGCTTTTTTGAATGATCCGGATGTAATGATTTTAAGAAGTAAAAAACAAAAACTTTCTAAAGAAGAACAATTTACTTTGCTACTCACTAATCTCATCTTCGGTGATTTGATTTTCACCTCTGACAATATCGGCGATTATGATGAAGATACCATGCAGCTATATCGCTCTATCTTCCCTTTGGTCAGGCAAAAAGAAATCAAAGTGGAACATAGCGGTGGACTATATCGAATTTTGTTTCAGATAGATGACAGACGTTACACTGCTTTTATCAATACTTCCGATCAAGATAAATTGTATAAGCTTTCTGAAGGTATTTATTTCGATGTAAGAAGTCAGGAAATCATCAGTCGTGCTCAAACGATTTCTATTCCCAAACATCAAAGCATTTTATACCACAATTGTAGTTCGGGACCTTTCGGAATATTAGGTACAAAAGGGCATTTCTTTGCCGGTTCTGAAATCACTAAGATTGCTCTTCGTGGAGTCAATATCGACGTGTCACTGAGAGAAAATCTTTTGATAGATCCTATCATTTATCTCAAAGTCCCCAAAGATTACATCGGTGAAACGATTAACAATCAACCTTTTGAGTTGATACAAAAAAAGATGTTTGCTATTGCAAAAGTACAGTTAAAGGCAATGTGATAATCTACCGATGTAGTAATTTGTCCACAAACTAAGTGGGTACTCCCAACTTGCGAAAAATGTATTTCCACGGTATTTATTGGTGTGTGAATGTAAAAGATAGTCCTCTAAATAAAAATTTTAATAGAGACTAAATATTTAAAATCGTCTTGAGCTAAAGTTAACTTTTTTTTAGATGAATTTATTATTTTTTAGAAAAGTCTGTAATGCTGAGATTTTTTTTTGACTAAATTAGTGGCATGAATTCTTATTCACTCTTAATTAGATGAAATTGTCGAAAGTATTATTAGCCTTCTTTCATACACATTCTTATCATAAAAAAATAAGGGTCTTACCTTCCAAACTCTCTAACAATATCTACTTCTCAGAAGTATCTATATCGAAATTATTTAGAAACCTTATTTATAAACAATTTAAATTTAAATCATTTGAACACATTAGACGTTATTAAGGCAAAGAATCCGGGAGAACCCGAATTTTGCCAAGCAGTGAGTGAAGTTGCAGAGTATGTTTTGCCCTTCATAGAACAAAATCCAAAATATAAGCAATTTAAGATATTTGAAAGGATGGCGGAACCGGAGCGAGTAATCATGTTTAAGGTACCTTGGGTAGATGATAAAGGCGAAATTCAGATTAACAGAGGCTTCAGAGTTCAGTTAAACTCAGCTATCGGACCTTACAAAGGAGGCTTGCGATTGCACCCTACTGTAACCTTAAGTGTCTTAAAGTTTCTAGCTTTCGAGCAGGTATTGAAGAATAGTCTCACCGGACTTCCAATGGGTGGCGGTAAAGGTGGATCTGATTTTGACCCTAAGGGAAAATCAGATAGCGAGGTAATGCGTTTTTGCCAAAGCTTTATGACAGAATTATATCGCCATATCGGGCATAACTTAGACATTCCAGCAGGAGATATAGGGGTAGGGAAAAGAGAAATAGGCTTTTTATTCGGTCAATATAAAAGACTGAAAAACGAATTTACCGGAGTTTTGACCGGCAAAGGAAATGAGTGGGGAGGTAGCTTAATTCGTCCTGAAGCTACCGGATATGGATTAATTTACTTTATGGAAGCGATCTTAAAAAGTAATAATTCAAGCTTTGAAAATAAAGTAATTACCATTTCAGGTTCTGGTAACGTAGCTCAGTTTGCAGTAGAAAAGGCAATCCAGTATGGAGCCAAAGTAGTAACGCTTTCAGATTCCAATGGATATATTTATGATGAATCAGGAATTACTACGGAAAAGCTGGCTTTTGTTACAGAATTAAAAGATGTGAAGAGAGGGAGAATTAAAGAGTATATTGAAAAATATCCGGAAGCTAAATATTTCGAGGGGAAGAAACCATGGGATATTAAGTGTGATATTGCACTCCCTTGTGCCACTCAAAATGAATTAGATGAAAATGATGCTAAATTATTAATCGCAAATGGTTGCAAGTTTGTGGGTGAAGGAGCAAACATGCCTTGTACTGCTGAAGCTGCTACCGTATTTAAGAGTAAAAAAATACCTTTTGCACCAGGTAAAGCAGCAAATGCCGGAGGAGTTGCCGTCTCAGGTTTAGAAATGACTCAAAATTCTTTACGTTACTCATGGTCTAAAGAGAAAGTAGATCAAAGATTAAAAGGAATTATGATGGAAATCTACAATACCTGTGTAAAATATGGTACAGAAGCAGACGGCTATGTCAATTATGAAAGAGGTGCCAATATTGGTGGCTTTGTGAAAGTCGCAGAAGCAATGATTGATCAAGGGGTAGTTTAATCCCTTTTAATCAGTTGACTTTAGCTAACTATATAACTATAGAGGAATACTTTTAAATATGTAAGTTGATATTCGAGGAGATATAGTGATTATACTTTCATCTTTAGTTCGAAGATAGTTAAAAATTGATTAAAAAATCATTCAATAGAATCGGTTGTGTCCGTTTTTTAGAAGTTTCTTCAAAAGTTGAGATACCGACTTTATCACTCTTTTTATCTGTTTTGTTATATTACTAATAACAAGCTATGCGGCATCAATTTGGGTGTCGCATAGTGATCTTATCTAACTTTATAACATATTTTTCCACTAAAAGCACAATCAATCAGATAGCTATAAGTTGAGAAAGTAAGCATTAGAAATACAAATTTAGAAGTCAGAAGTACGAGATTGAAATTTAGTTGGTACTTTGTAACAGCATTTAATACAAAAAGAGAGTATCATAAAAGTTCTGAAATTAAAACACCAAAATTCCGGTCTTGCTACAAAGTCAAAAGAAACTTTTCGGCTCGTTAAAAAAGGTGATAGATGGGAAATCAAAAATCCACATATTATAGGTTGGCTGAAAAAGAAGTGAGTAATCGCTGATATACATAACATATCTTGACTCACAATGCTTTGAAGATTTAGCTCTTTGTCAGTTCGATGGACAGTATTATAATAATGTCAACATTTGTACATTCACTTGTCATCTTTCATTCTTTACTGTATAACACATAGATGCTTACACCATGACATCTCAATTATAACATTGATACATTGATACATTGATACATTGATACATTGATACATTGATACATTGATACATTGATACATTGATACATTGATACATTGATACATTGGTACATTGGTACATCGGTACATCGGTACATCGGTACATTATTTAATTTTAAAAACTACATACAACTGTAATACTTTACTTAAATTTGCAATCTCTTATGAATCAGATAAAAATTACTTCCCCTGATGGCACTGTACGCGAGTATCCACAAGGTATTAGTGCGATGGAAATTGCGCAAGATTTAAGCCATTCATTAGCAAAAAAAGTCTTGTCTGCCAAAGTAAATGGTGTAGTGTGGGATGCAAGTCGTCCGATAGAAGAAGATAGTACCTTACAATTATTGACATGGGACGATGCTGACGGCAAGTCCACTTTTTGGCATTCTTCCGCCCACTTGATGGCAGAAGCCTTGGAATCACTTTATGAAGGAGTAAGATTTGGGATAGGTCCGCCAATAGAAAATGGTTTCTATTATGATGTGGACATGGGCAACAATACTTTTTCATCTAATGATTTTGAGGCATTGGAGAAAAAGATGCAGGAATTGGCTCAAAATAAAAGTAAGTATGTCAGAAAAAATGTCTCCAAAGCAGATGCCATACAGTATTTTGAAGAAAAAGGAGATCCGTATAAATTGGAATTGATAGACGATTTGGAAGACGGAAAAATCACCTTTTACACACAAGGTAATTTCACGGACTTATGTCGTGGTCCGCATATTCCCAATACAGGGCTAATCAAAGCTATCAAGCTGACCAAGGTGGCAGGTGCTTATTGGAGAGGTGATGAAAAAAGACCACAAATGACAAGAATTTATGGCATTACATTTCCTAAACAAAAAGATTTAGACGACTACAATATATTAATAGAGGAAGCTTTAAAAAGAGACCATAGGAAAATAGGTCGCGAGTTAGAACTTTTCACCTTTTCTGAAAAAGTAGGAATGGGATTGCCTTTATGGCTTCCAAACGGTACACTTATCAGAGATAAGTTAGTAGATTTCTTGAAAAACGAACAGTTAAAAAGAGGTTACAAGCCGGTTGTCACTCCACACATCGGCAAAAAAGATTTATACGTCACTTCCGGTCATTACGAAAAATATGGTAAAGACGCTTTTAAACCTATTTTGACACCGGATGAAAATGAAGAGTTTTATCTCAAACCGATGAACTGTCCCCATCACTGTGAAATTTATCGTTTCGCTCCCAAATCATACAAGGAACTTCCGTATAGAGTGGCAGAATTTGGAACAGTATATCGATACGAACAAAGTGGAGAACTCCACGGATTGACGAGAGTAAGAGGTTTTACCCAAGATGATGCGCATATTTTCTGTACACCCGATCAGCTAAAAGACGAGTTTAAAGAAGTGATTTCTTTGATTAAATATGTTTTTACCAGATTGGGATTTGAACACTTTGTCACTCAGATATCACTCAGAGATAAAGAAGACAGATCTAAATACATCGGTACAGAAGAAAATTGGCACAAAGCAGAAACTGCCATCATAGAAGCCACAGAAGAAATGGATCTTGAAACAGTTGTAGAATACGGAGAAGCAGCCTTTTACGGTCCCAAATTGGACTTTATGGTCAAAGATGCCATCGGTCGTTCATGGCAATTAGGTACCATACAAGTGGATTACAACTTACCAGAAAGATTTGATTTGGAATATGTAGGAGCTGATAATGAAAAGCACCGCCCGGTAATGATACACAGGGCACCATTTGGTTCTTTAGAGAGATTTATTGCCATTTTGACAGAACATTGTGCAGGTAATTTTCCTTTGTGGTTAGCCCCCAAACAAGTGGTCATTTTACCTATCAGTGATAAATTTCAAGAGTATGCAGAAAACGTTTTAAACAATCTGTTATATTCGGGAGTCAGAGCCTATATTGATACCCGTGTCGAAAAAATAGGAAGAAAAATTCGGGATGCAGAAATAGGTAAAATACCTTATATGGTCATCATCGGAAATAGTGAGGTAGAAAATGAAGTGATATCTATCAGGAAACACAGTGAAGGAGATATGGGTAAAATGAACATAAATGAGTTTATGAATATCTTAACTGATGAAAACTTTAGATAATTTTAATACTTTTGCACCAAATATAAAATAATTTGATTCCAAAAAGACGAGGCTATAGACCGGCTGAAAAGGTCAATCCACACAGAATTAATGAGGAGATTGATGCTCCTGAAGTACGATTAGTAGGCGATGATGCAGAACCTGTCATTCTCAACATAGAGAAAGCACTTCATCTCGCTGAAGAGAAAGGCTTGGATTTGGTAGAGATTTCGCCAAATGCAAAACCGCCTGTCTGTAAGATATTGGATTACAAGAAATTTCTTTACGAAAGAAAAAAGAAAGAAAAGGAAATCAAAGCCAATGCCCACAAGACAGAAATTAAAGAAATTCGTTTTTCACCCAATACGGATGAACATGATTTAGAGTTTAAAAGAAATCATGCCATCAAGTTTTTGTCGGAGGGCGCAAAAGTGAAGATTTATGTACATTTTAGAGGTCGAGCAATCGTTTTTAAAGAAAGAGGTGAACTGCTATTATTGCAATTTGCCAAAAGTTTGGAAGAATATGGCGCATTGGAAGGAATGCCCAATTTGGAAGGAAAAAGGATGATTGCGTTTATCGCTCCAAAGAAAAAGAAGTAATTTTTTTGTTAAGCATCAAACAATGTGGATAAAATCTCCTCATATAATTGTTTTTATATTAAAAAAGCGTATCTTTGCAAACTCAAAATCATAGGTAGTAATGCCAAAACAAAAAACTAATTCGAGCGCAAAAAAAAGATTTAAAATTACCGGTACAGGTAAGGTAATGAGAGCAGGTGCTTATAAAAGTCACATTCTTACCAAAAAATCAAAAAAACGTAAAAGACGTTTGGGAAAAACGACAGTCATCAAATCGACTGAAATGAGTAATGTAAAAAAATTACTTGTATTAAGTTAATCATCAAGAAAAGTATAAGCCATGCCTAGATCAGTAAATGCCGTAGCATCAAAAGCAAGAAAAAAGAAAGTATTAAAATTAGCCAAAGGTTATTTTGGTCGTCGTAAAAACGTCTGGACTGTTGCCAAAAACGCAGTAGAAAAAGGATTAGTTTACGCATATACAGGTAGAAAAATCAAGAAAAGAGATTACAGAAGCATGTGGATAGTCCGTATCAATGCTGCTGCCCGTGAACACGATCTCACTTATTCTACCTTGATGGACAAAATTCATAAAGCAGGAATCGAAATCAACAGAAAAACTTTAGCCGATCTTGCAATGAATAATCCAGAAGCTTTCAAAGCTATCGTCGATAAAGTAAAATAATTTAATATAACTTTAAACATAAACAAAAGACCACTCGAAATCGAGTGGTCTTTTGTTTATGTTCTTTACACTTTAACCTAAAATTCCATAGGGAACTTAAAACCTTTAATTTCATTAGCTTTTAATTTACCTGCTAAGAATAATCTAAATTCACGTCTTCGCATAGCTGACTCAAACAACTCTTTATCCCTATTTGTCAGTGGTGAGAGTGTCGGCACTTTCAATCTATTTCCATTACCATCAATAGAGACAAAGGTGAAAAATGCTGTATGTGATAGAGTATCTTCACCCGTCCGAGGATTGTGAATATAGACTTCACAACATATTTCAAGCGAGGTGTTAAAAGCTCTCGTTGCAAAAGATTTGAGTACCACTACATCTCCTACCTTGATAGGCAGACGAAAGGAAACGTTGTCCACACTTGCAGTGACACAGATTGTTCCACAGTGCTTCAAAGCACTAATTCCACAGCACACATCCATCCAACTCAAAAGATTCCCACCCATCAGATTACCCAAAGGATTTGTTTGTCCGGGCATGATCAATTCGGTGTGTATATTTATAGAATCCTGCGGTGTTTTTAATTTCATATTTTATAGATTAAAAAGTTTTTGCATCGAGTTTCATTTCTTTCAAAGTCGATAAATGCAATATTCAAAAAGTGAAAATACAAATTTTCACTATGATAAACATAGAGTTTAACAAATAAGCTTTCTTGAATAGAAGAGCATTACTCCTATCATAAGTTCAAAAATCATTATCTTTGCCACACAATTTCAAAAGATTCAATTTGAAGACTAAAACTTTACGTAGAGATAAAATAGATATTATCACTTTAGGTTGTTCCAAAAACTTAGTAGATTCCGAAGTACTCAGGACACAGCTTAAACACAACCAGCTCAATGTCAATCACAGCGAAGGTAATTCGGATGCGAATATCATAGTGATCAATACTTGTGGTTTTATTGATTTGGCAAAAGAGGAATCCATCAATACGATATTAGAATATGCCGAAAAAAGAGAGAAAGGAGAAATTGATAAACTATATGTAATGGGTTGTCTTTCCCAGCGGTATAAAGATGATTTAGAGAAGGAAATTCCTGCCGTGGATGCTTATTTTGGAACAAGAGATATGAAAAAAATTTTGGCGCGTTTCAAAGTAGATTATAAACATGAGTTAGTAGGAGAACGATTAATCAGTACACCCCAACAATTTGCTTATTTAAAAATTGCCGAAGGCTGTAATCGGACTTGTGCTTTTTGTGCCATTCCTTTGATGAGAGGAAAACATACTTCTCGTACAATAGAATCGCTGATACAAGAAGCAAAAAATCTTGCTAAGCAAGGTGTAAAAGAAATTATCTTGATTTCACAAGAACTCACCTACTACGGATTAGACGTTTATAAACGAAGAGCCTTGGCAGATTTGGTCTATGCATTGAATGAAGTAGATGGTATAGAATGGATTAGATTGCACTATTGTTATCCATCCAAATTTCCTCTCGAATTATTAGATGCCATCAAAGATTGCGACAAAGTATGTAAATATTTGGATGTTCCTTTCCAACATGGTTCCAACTCCGTTTTAGAAAGAATGCATAGACAAGTCACGCGGGAAGAACAAGAGGTTTTAATTCAGCATATACGGGAGAAATTACCTCAAGCCGCACTAAGAACAACTATGATAGTGGGATTTCCCGGAGAGACAGAAGAAGAATTTGAAGAGCTTTGTGATTTTGTCAGAAAATCTAATTTTGACAGATTGGGCGTTTTCACCTATTCACATGAAGAAGATACAACAGCCTATCAATTAGAGGACAACATTCCGACAGAAGTCAAGCAACAGCGTGCTCAAAAACTCATGGAAATCCAACAAGAAATTTCTTACGCTAAAAATTCATTGAAGGTTGGACACACTTACAAGGTTTTGATAGATAGAGAAGAAAATGGCTATTATATCGGCAGAACTGAATTTGATTCGCCGGAGGTGGACAATGAAGTACTGATTTCTATTGAGGATTGCTATTTGAGAGTCGGTGACTTCGCTCCTATTAAAATTGTAGATGCTACCGAATTTGATTTATACGGCGTTTTAGACAAATCCGTCAATTAAAAATATTCTAAAAAATTGGTATCCTTACCGGAGGCGATTCTTTTGTATCTATTGTGCAAAAGATGACCTATCGTATCTTCCCATTTGAGTCTGAGTTCGTTGTCATTAATAGTCTTGATACCGGCAACTTCAGCGGCAGTGCCTACGAAAAAAGCACCATCCGCATGAATAACATCTTCCACTCCAAATTCCTTTTCAATCACCTCAATACCCATTTGCTTGGCAATTTCTATTAGCGTATATCTCGTAATACTCGGATAAACTTTTTCTGATGGTGGCGTAAATAATCTACCACCCTTTTCATAAAAGAATGAACAGCCCGGGCCTTGAGCTACATAACCTTCTGCATCAAGCATCAGTGCATCATCATAACCTTCATCCCGTGCTTCTTTTGTAGCCAAAATATCATTGGCAAAATGACCGACAATTTTGATATCAATATAAGTTGTACGAGGATGAACCCGTCTCCAAGACGATACTTTAATATTAAGGAAATTATTATCATAGTATTTTGACCACTTCCAGCAGGTCATTAAAATATTGGGATGATCCGAGTCAGATGGTCTCAAAGTCATATTTTTATCCATCATCACCAAGGGGCGAACATAAGCTTCATTTAAGTTATTTTTTTCAATCAATTCATAAGCATAATTAATCAATTCTTGACTGGTATATGGAACTTGAATGCCCAATTTTTCGGCAGATGCAACCAATCTTTCAAAATGTCTTCTCACTTTAAATAGATGTGTTCCTTGTGCTGTTTTATAAGCTTTTATGCCATCAAACACACCATAACCATAGTGTAAAGTTTGATTAAAAGGGCTAATTTTAAATTCATTGACATTTTTAAATTTCCCATTAAAAAACAAAACGGTCTTATCGGTATGATATAACATAGGTTTATCTATTATTAAAATAAAAATACAAAAAAATTAGATTTCTACCTATTTAATATGTTTATTCTTAAACTCTATAAAGCACTTTATAATTTCTATTTTTGCATAAAACTTATATCAACAAGATTTATTTATGAGTTACAAAAAAATTTCTACCTGTTTATTGATAATCTCACTTTTAAGTGCCTGCCAGATTATACGGGAAAATCGAGAAAAAAAGAATTTAGAAGATACTGTATATACTCGTGTTTTTGAAGAGGATTACAATGACTCTGTAACGGATGCCGGACTTATCAGTCAAAATCCGACATCCCAAGCAATAGAAAGTACGACAGCGAGACAACTACTGAATCGAAATGAAGTTTGGTACCACCCCAATCCTTGGTGGAGAATAGAGACAGACACTTTTGAAGTAGCAAAACCCAATGTACAACATATTAACTTTTCGCCTGATTATGGTTTTTCATCTTATATTGATCCTAATACAAATCAGGTAGAGTCGGAAGGATGGAACGTGTGGAAAGGCATGAATAAGTTTACAAAATTAAATAACCCAACCACACATAATTGGCAAGGGTTTGTAAACACTTATAAAGATATATTTCAACAACATCCCGAATATTTAGCAGAGATAGACGGGAGAAGATTAGGATATGGCAAAACAACAAAGCTATGTGTCAGCAATGTCAATATGCAAAAGTTGTATATACAATACACAAAAGATAGAATCTTAAAGAATCCGGGCTTAGATATTTTCAGTGTAGAACCATCAGATGGAGCAGGTTTTTGCACTTGTGAAAAATGCACAAAAATTGGTAATGTGAGTAACCAAGTTTTCTATTTAGCGAATATTGTTGCAAAAGGTATAAAAAAAGAATATCCCAATAAATATGTAGGTTTATTAGCATATTATACACACGCAGAAGTGCCTACCTTTGATTTAGAAAAAAATGTTTTTGTCGCCTTAGCACCCAGTGGATTTCAAACCATATATAATCGTCCGCTAGGCTTATTTGATGCCTGGCATAAAAAGCATAAAGAGCTTGGTCTATATAGTTATTTGAATATTCCACAATGGGCAAGTGAACAGCCAAGATTAGGGTCAAAAGGTTTTTTAAAAGAAATAAAATTACCCCTTAAAATAGATTCTAAATTTGTTATTTATGAATCAGGTACAAATATCAATACGGTTCTCTTTGCATCGTTAATTAGTAAATTATTAAAGAATCCTACCCTTTCATGGAATGAAATATATACAAAATTCTTAAATGACTGTTTTCCTAATACCAAAGTATCCATGGACAGACTTTTCAAAAGATGGTTCAACGGCTCTTGGGCAAATGGAGGAAATGAAATCAACTATAGTATTTATGATATTGATGAAGCTTTTTCAAACGCAAAAGATTACAACGAACAACAAAGAATCAGAGATTTAAAAGCCTACGTGAATTATTTAGTAGTCTATGAAGATTTCAGCAAAGACAAAAACAATACAAATCTAATAAAGACTTATTTTGATTTCCTTTACAATACCTCTAATAGAAATATCGTCAATGTTAGGGCTTTAACCCAGTATTTTGAAAAATATTTTAAAGACGATGTAGCTTTAAAAAGTAGATACCAGTATAACAACTCCAAAGATAAGAACTGGATAAAATATACCAACGATAAAGAAATAGATAAGACTTTTGAAAAAAATAAAACAAAATATCCACCTATAAAAGTTGATTTTTTGATTAAAGAAGATATAGAAAATCTATTTGTAAAAAATCAACAGAGTATAAAATCACTTCAATATTTTGAACTACCTATCAAAAATGATGCATGTTTTTTTCTATTTAACAAATCAAATAGTATAACAATCAAGCCTATTTATACCCTAAAAGATTCTAAAACAATCATTAGTATAGAAGGAGAAAACAATGACTTTTTTGTACAAAAGTTTTTGGAAAATAATGAAGAATGGAAAATTAATCTTCCTGTAAATACTTTATACAAAATCACACAAAATAGAATTGCAACCGCTACCCTATCCATATCCGGTGATTTTACACCATTGGTATTAACCTCGACAAAAGACATGATAAAGAACTACGATGCTTATAAGTTTAATCAAAAAAGACAATTAGAGAAAATTGCTTTTACAGATAGGATTTTAGATGCTTATCCCGCTTATATCGTTATGCCCAAAAACTAATCTAACTGTGCGGTTTTAAGCATCAACATATTCATAGAGTTGGTAGGAAGTGATTTCACCCTCTTTCCTAAAAAACGTATAAGTTCGTCATAAAAGAGCGGTACGATTGGTGCATTATCAAGCATGATTTGCTCTAATTGGGTATAAAGCCGTCCGGCGTCTTCATCACTTTTTGCCACAATAGCCTTTCTATATATTTCATCGTATTTTTCATTTCTGAAAAAAGTATAATTAGGTGGTGCACTATTTCCCCCATAAAATAAAGCCAAAAAGTTTTCCGCATCAGGATAATCTCCTATCCAAGATGCCCTAAAAAAATCCACCCTGTTTTTAGCCATAGACTCTCTTAAAAAACTACCCGGATTTAATTGTACTTCTATTTGCAAACCTATTTCACTGAGAGATTTAGCAATATATTCCGTCAAATCTTGATAAATCGGATTGGAATTGAGAACAATGACGCCCACACCCTTTCCATTCGGATATCCAGCTTCTTTTAATAACTGCCTCGCTAATCCCAAATCATAATAATAACCCTTGACAGATGGGTTAAAGCCTTTGACACCCTCCGGAATAATTCCGTATTGAGCCGGAATACCGATACCGTTTCTCAAATATACCAACATCTTTTTCCTATCAATGGCATAGTTGATTGCCTTTCTCACTTTTACATCTCGCAAAGCTTCATTGTGCAATTTTTTCATAGAAAAACCAAGATACTCAGTGTTCATATAAGGTTTCCTTTGCAATGTAACTTTCCCCTTCAACTCATCTAAAAGCCCTCCTCTGTAACTGAGTGCCTTGTCTCTAAAAGATCTATCTATACCGGAAACCATATCTAAATTTCCTTGCAAAAATTGCAAAAACTCCACACTCCTATCCGTCAAGAAATCCACCCTGACTCCATCAATATATGGCAAAGCATTTCCCTGCTTATCTCTTTCAAAATACTGTTCGTTCTTCTCTAAAATTAAAGTAGCTTGCTCTTGCCATTTCTTCAATTTAAATGGACCGGTACCGATTGCAACCGTCCTAAAATCTTTACCGTAATGCTCCACAATTTCGTGTGGGACGACCGAACAATAAGGCAAAGTCAGTAAACTTAACATCGGTCTAAATGCTACTTTGAGATGTAAGACAAAGGTAGTATCATTCACTGCCTCAAACGGCAAACTATCTCTCACTTTACCATTGAATAACCAAGCACCCGGCGATGCTACTTTGGAATCTAAAAGCCTTCCAAAACTATATACAAAGTCGTCGGCAACAACTTGTCTTGTCTTCCCATTTTTGAAAAATTCGTTTTGATGAAAATATACATCGTCTCTTAAAGTAAAAATATAGGTCAAACCATCTTCTGAAACCGAGTAAGATTTGGCGATGGAAGGTAAAATATTCAGTTGACTGTCTAATTGAAGCAGTCCATCGTACAACTGGTTACACATCCACATGGTGGATTGGTCTTTAGAGAACGCCGGATCCAACGAACTCAAACCGGCAGACATATTCATTCTAAAAATCTTCTTATCACTTTGATTTTCATCATTTCTACATGAAGACAAAACGAGCAGGCCGAGTATAAATATGAGAAAAATCTGTCTCATTTTTTTATCCTACATGTTGACAAGTAAATTAATCTGTTGGTCGAAAAGCAAAATTGTTTCATCGGAAATAAATTCACCTTTTTCATCAAACTGTTCACTCACCCTTGAGATGGGAATTTTAAGGTAAGATACATCTATACGCAAATAGTTTAACACATTGGTCAAGTCATCCATTCCTCTGACATTTCCGGCTCTACCACTTGATACACCTACCAAAACAGCCTTTTTATAAAAATAACACTTTTCAATATCACTGATATCCAACATGAGTTTTAAGATACCCGGATAGCTACCATTGTACTCAGGCATGATAAAAATAAATTTTTTTGCAGGTATCAGAAACTCGTTTTCCACAGCCAAAAATTTATCCGAACGTTTCTTATACATATCTATCTTCATAATATCCAAAGGCAAGTCTCTTAAATCCAAGGATTCAAATTTCACACCTTTTAGTCTGAGACGGCTTTTATACACATCCACGACCTTACCTGTCCAACTATTCGTTCTGTTTGTACCGGAAATCAATGTTATCATACGAACTCAACAAATATAAGATATAATAAGTTTTTCAACATACTGTCCACAGACATTTCCACCTTTTATCCACATCTTTATGTGGGCAAATAAGCTCTTCGTTTCAAGAATAGCATGAATAAAGCTTGTATATTTGACAAGTAATATCATTTGAAGATGCAACTTACTTATTATGGACATGCCTGTTTGGCAATTGAAGTGAATGGCAAGAAAATTCTTTTTGATCCATTTATCACTCCTAATGAATTAGCAAAGGGAAAAGTAGATATCAATCAAATAGAATGTGATTACATCTTTATTTCACACGGACATTCTGATCATGTTGCTGATGTAGTTGAGATTGCCAAAAGGACGAATGCTACTTGTGTTTCCTCCTTTGAAATAATAGAGTGGTTAGGAAAACAAGGTCTTACTAATCTTCATCCGATGAATACAGGAGGTAAGTGGAATTTTGACTTTGGTACGGTAAAATGTGTTGTCGCCCAACATTCATCCGGTCTGCCTGATGGATCTTATGGCGGTAATCCTATGGGTTTCTTATTGACAAGTACCGCCGGAAATTTCTACTATGCCGGAGATACTGCTCTCACGATGGATATGCAACTTATTCCGGGATGGGTACAACTTGATTTTGCCATTCTCCCTATTGGAGACAATTTTACAATGGATATACAAGATGCGGTGATGGCTGCAAATTTCGTACAGGCAAAAACCGTTGTAGGTATGCACTACGATACTTTTGGTTTTATCAAAATTAATCATCAAGAAGCGTTAGATGCTTTTCAAGACAAAGGCATTCAACTTTTACTACCTGAAATAGGTCAAACTATTCAAATATAAATCATGGGGAAAATTATCAGTATTGCCAACCAGAAAGGAGGAGTAGGAAAAACGACCACTGCAATAAATTTAGCCGCAAGTCTTGCTGTGATGGAGTATAAAACACTTTTAGTGGATGCTGACCCACAGGCTAATAGCACCAGTGGATGTGGCTTCAATCCCAAGAGTATCAAAGTCAGCCTTTACGAATGTCTGATTGAAGAAAAATCGGTCAAAGACATCGTTTTAGAAACTGAAACTCCCCACCTATTCTTGGTTCCATCTCATTTGGATTTAGTCGGCGCAGAAATCGAACTTATCAACCATCCCAATAGAGAGAATATTCTAAAAAGTATTTTAGAGCCGGTCAGGAATGATTTTGACTTCATCATAATAGATTGCTCCCCATCCTTAGGACTGATTACTGTCAATGCCCTGACTGCATCAGATTCTCTAATCGTTCCGGTACAATGTGAATTTTTCGCATTAGAAGGTCTTGGCAAACTACTCAATACCATCAAGATAGTACAA
Organism: Chitinophagales bacterium; assembly: GCA_023957215.1. Classification (GTDB taxonomy): domain Bacteria; phylum Bacteroidota; class Bacteroidia; order Chitinophagales; family JADIYW01; genus JAMLHH01. Next base: position 21,083 of record JAMLHH010000025.1, on the reverse strand, counting down.
AGCAGGCTCAATCCTGAATTAGACATTGAAGGTATTTTATTAACCATGTATGACTCCCGGCTCAACCTGTCTAACCAAGTAGTCCAAGAAGTAAAAAGGAGGTTTGGCGACAGTGTTTTCAAAACTATTATTCACAGAAATACCCGATTGGGTGAGGCTCAAAGTATGCGTATGCCGGTTTTACTATATGATGCAGATTGTAAAGGAGCTATCAACTATCTCAATTTGGCAAGAGAAATTATACAATCCAATAGCTTAGAACCCATCATAAAACAAAAAGCAGAATTGAATTAAATATGGCAAAGAAAAAGTTTGTAGGTAGTGGCATCAGGGCTTTGTTATCCGATATTGATGATGAAAACGATATCACAAAAATCAACCAAGATGATGAGGATTCGATTATCAATACTGTCTCTAAAATCCCTTTGGACAGAATTGAAGTCAATCCATTTCAGCCACGTGTAGATTTCGACGAGTCAGCATTAGAAGATTTAGCCAATTCTATAAAAATACATGGTGTCATCCAACCGATTACCGTCCGTCATATCGGTGCTAAAAAATACCAACTCGTAGCAGGTGAAAGGAGGTTAAGAGCTTCCAAAATGGCAGGTCAAAATGATATCCCGGCTTATGTCAGAGATATCAACGATCAGGAATCTTTGGAAATTGCTTTGATAGAAAACATTCAAAGAGAAGATCTCAATGCGATGGAAATTTCTCTCAACTATCAACGCCTTATTGACGAATGCGATTTGACACATGAATCTCTTGGGGAAAGATTGGGGAAAGACCGCTCAACAGTTACAAACTATCTCAGACTTTTAAAGTTGCCACCCGATATACAGCAAGCACTTAAAAGTAGAAGTATATCTATGGGACACGCAAGAGCCTTAATCGCCATACCCGAAATAGACAAACAACTTTATGCATTTAAAGAAGTCGTGGCGAAAGGTCTCTCTGTCAGAAAAACAGAAGATTTGGCCAGAGCTTTGATATCCGCCAAAAACGAATCTTCTAAAGCCAAGACGGATAAAAAATTACCTACTGCCTATTTAGATATCCAAAAACGGTTGACCAACTCTTTGGAAACAAAAGTTAAACTAAAAAAAGGAAAAGACGATAAAGGAGAAATTGTCATTCCATTTTATTCGGCAGCAGACTTAGAAAGATTAATTGAGCTTTTAAATGTATAAGCCACTCTATTAGAATAGAAAGAAAAAGACAGATTCAGCGCAATCTGCTCATCAATATATTTACTATCACTTCTTTGACAAAAATTTTTCTTTCATTTGTATTGGAGAAAAACCATCAATACAATGTTAGCAACTAAAAATATCTGTTTTATACTGACTATCACTTTATTGGGTTTATTGATATCTTGTAAGAAAGAAGAAAATAAAGCCATTTACGAACAGACCAATTATGGAGTCTTATATGCACAAAGAGGGCAAAATCCCGGCATATACGACCAGCAAGGAAGACGAATCATTTTAAGAGGTGTCAATTACAATGTCTTGGGTGACTACTGGCAAGCCAATCCTACAATACCTACAACAGCTCAACACGATGAAAACCAATTTAAGCTCATGTCTTCTTATGGTTTTAACTGTATCAGATTATTAATCTCTTGGAGTCGAATAGAACCACAACGAGGACAATATGATTCTGAGTATATCTCCGAAGTCCAACAAGTTATAGATGATGCTACACACAACAATTTGTATGTCATTATAGACATGCACCAAGATGCCTATTCTAAATTTATTTTCAGCTCAGCAGAAGATAAATGTCAATATCCTCAAAAAGGTTGGGATGGCGCACCACAATGGGCTTGCTTGACGGATGAAGCTTCCACTTGTAGTAATACCGGTAGTCGTGAAAACTGTGACGCGGTTGTCCATGCATGGCAAAATCTTTGGGATAACACTGATAATATCCAGACTGCTTTCATCCAAGCATGGGCGCATTTAATAAAAAAAATAGGCAACAATGAAAATGTCATTGCCTACAATCTAATCAACGAACCAAGTTTGGGATATTCGTCACTACCCGATCAGCAAGGCAAGCTTGCCCGTTTTTACGGAAATCTCACTTCAGCTATCAGAAAAACGGAAGTTCAAAATGGTCAGACACAAAAGATGGTCTTTTTTGAACCCGCTGTCACTTTTAATGGAGAAGAAATACCTTCTGTGGCAGGAAATAATTTCACCAAGGATAAAAATATTGTTTTTGCTCCACACAATTATTTTGAAGTCATTTCAGACTTCTTGACCATCGAACAAGGTTTTAGTTTGTATAAAATGTTGGCAGATGCATACCAAACGACTTGTTTTATCGGAGAGTGGGGCGTGTATTCAGAACCATCTATCGGAGTCGAAAAAGTAAAGCGTTTTGCCAAGCAAGAAGATATGTATAAAATGGGTTCAACCTATTGGCAATGGGTACAAGCACCCGGCGATCCACACAGTATCAGTTGGGATGGAAATACTTATGACAACACTTCTTTACACTTGGTAGAATTGGATGCAAAAGGACACTATACCGGTCAAAAGAATGAGGTTTTTCTGAAGGTACTCGGCAGAGCCAAACCTATTGCTATTGTCGGCAAGTCCATTAAGTTGGTTTCAGATTCTGAAACGGGAGAATTTAGCCTTTCTGCAAAAGCAGAAAAAGCCGGTACTACAGAAATTTGGATGCCGGACTTGTACGGGAATACACCAAAAGTTGAAGGTGACAATATTTCAAATATCCGTATCAAAAAAGTAGCCGGTGGAAATATTCTATCAGTTGACGTTACAAATGATTATAGTATTAAAATCAGTAAATAAGAGAAAAAGTAAGTTTACAATGAAATTAAAATATCCCCTTTTCATCGTATTGTCATCTTTATATATTTGTAATATATACGCAAAATCTAATTTTGACTTAACACTTCATCCTAATATAGGATTCACTTTTCCTATTCAAGAAAAATGGGAAACGAAAATATACACTACTAATCAAGATATCGTCTATATCAATCGAGAAAAAACCTTTGAAGTCGGTTATTGGGAAATAGGTGGATTGGGATCTTATATATTCGATAAAACCAGAAAGATTTCTTTAGGATATCAACACCGGTTTATCCATACTTTTTACGAAGACAAATTGGATGAAAAAAGAATTCTTGTGTATTATAGAAATGTCTATACGATAAGAAAAACAAAATTAGAAGGTATTTTTAAGTTTGAACCACGTTTTCAACACGAAAGTTTCTTTAGCAACAGATATGAGATAAATGCTGATATACCTTTTGTAAAAAGTGAAAATAATAATCGTCCCTTTTATTTTGTGCTGGGTACAGAAGCTTTAATTTTTTATGGCAAAGAAAGAAATACAAGCTTAGACCAACGTTTTAAAATGGGTTTTAAGAAATCTATTTCAAAACATTTCGTATTTTCCGCAGGTTTACAATACAGACTACAAAATTATACAAGAATACCGTATCATAGATTGATAGTACAAATGGGGTATAATTTTAATCTGTAAGAAAAACAACTGATTAACTAAAAATCATGACCATCTTAGACACCATCGTAAAAAGAAAAAAAATAGAAGTAGCTGAAGCGAAAACGACCATCAGCATAGAGGAGCTAAAAGCAATGCCGTTTTTCAGAAGAAAGACCATTTCCATGTCAGCAAGAATTAAAGCAGGGGGAAGTACGGGAATCATAGCCGAATTTAAACGTCATTCACCTTCTAAAAAGTGGATCAATAAAAATGCTGACCCTGTCAAAGTGGTACAAGCGTATGAAAAAGCAGGTGCCGTCGCAAGTTCTGTTTTGACAGATAAAGATTTTTTCAAAGGCTCGTTAGAAGACTTAAAGAGAGTACGTGAAAATGTCAATCTATCGCTATTACGCAAAGATTTTATGATAGACGAATATCAATTTTACGAAGCTAAAGCGCATGGAGCAGATGCCGTTTTATTGATTGCAGCCATTTTAACTCCCAAAGAAGTTAAAACTTTTACCGATTTGGCACATGAGTTAGGTTTAGAGGTTTTATTAGAGCTGCATTGTGAAGAAGAGATGGGACACGTCTATGAAAATATTGATATGGTAGGCATTAATAACCGAGATTTAAGAACCTTTGAAGTGGATGTAGAACGCTCTGCTAAGATGGCAAATGAACTTAATGTTAAATATGTCAAAATTGCAGAAAGCGGTATAGAATCACCAAAAACAATTAGCTATTTTAGAGGTGTCGGGTTTGATGGTTTTTTGATAGGTGAAAACTTTATGAAGTCTGATAATCCGGGTTTAGCATGTGAAAATTTTATCAAATCAATATGAAAAATATTAAATATACACTCTCTCTTTTTATTGCCTGCCTGATCATAGGTCATTCACAACTTCATGCTGAAAATAAATATCTCATCAGCTACAAGCTAAAATACTCAATGACCAAAGACGAGGTCTTAACTTATTGGAAAGAAAATAAGATTCCTAAAATCATACTTCCCGTTACTCACGGCGTAGATATTTACGAAATAGTATATAATGCTCCTTGGGTAGATGGCACAATGATAAAAGCAAGTGGTCTTTACTATGTGCCACAGAATGAAAAAGGGAAAAGACCCCAATACCCCATTGCTGTTTACCATCACGGTACTACTCTCAATATTGACAGAGGTGATATTTTCAAAAATCCTCAATATGGTATTGCTTTAGGATTAACTACCGATGGTTATATTTCTTTGGTACCGGATTACTATGGCTTGGGCTTAGGTGATAAAACACATCTGTACCAACATGCTTGGTCAGAAGCAATGAGTACGATTTATATGCTATATGCAATAGATGAAGTCAATAAAGAATTGGGCATACAAGCAAGTTCCGATGTTTATCTGACCGGTTATTCTCAAGGAGGACATGCCACAATGGCTGCACAAAAATATTTGGAAGAATTGAATGATCCGAGATTTCATGTCGTCGCTTCTGCACCTATGTCCGGCGCCTATGATATGAGTGGAGCGCAAGCTAAGGTAATGTTTCAAAAGTATCCACAGCCATTTTATTTACCCTATTTATTAGTAAGTTATCAGACGGCATACAACTATTGGAATGGAGATATTTTTGAAATTTTCAAGAAACCCTATGATTCGATATCTCATGTATTTTTGGATGGAAAACACTATTATGAAGACTTCAACAAAGCCATACCTGAAGTGCCTGCCGATATTTTGAAACCTGAATACGTGAAAGAATTTATCGACAATCCCGATTATCCGATTAAAAAGTTAATCGAAGAAAATAATATCTACGAATGGATACCTAAAGCTCCTACTTTCTTGTGCTACTGTGCCTCTGACGATCAAGTTTCGGGTGAAAACTCAGTCGTTGCTTACAACTATATGAAAGAACATGGAGCTAAAAAGCTAATGACGAAAAACTTTAGCAATGTTTTTAACCATGACGATTGTGCTTTATTTGCTGTGGTGGGAACTAAGTTTTTCTTTGATAATATCAGAAATGGGAAACCTTACGATAAAAAGAACAATCGTTTCAAAAGGTTTTTAATCAGTAAATACAAAAAGAAAACAGAAAAGAGTGCTATCGCCAAATATGAGCAAGCAAAAAATAAAGCTGAAGGTTTGCGGACTGAAGTTCAAAAATAATCTCTTTGATGTAGTCAATGCCGGAGTCGATTTTGTAGGAATGATTTTCTACGAAAAGTCACCAAGATATGTTATTGATACACTTTATCCTGAAGATATATGGTGTTTACCCGACGAAGTAGAAAAAATAGGTGTTTTTGTCAACGCTGATATAGATTTCGTCAAAAAGTATGTTCGTTTATATCAACTTGATTTTATACAATTGCATGGAAATGAAAGCCCTGAAATTTGCCGGCAGTTATCAGAATTAGACTACCGGATTATCAAAGTTTTTGCTGTTGATGAAAATTTTGATTTTGGTGTAATGCAAGCTTATTTAAAAGTAGTGGATTATTTTTTACTCGATACGAAAACTTCCGGTTATGGCGGTAGCGGCAACACTTTTGACTGGAATATTTTGGAAAAATATCCTTATCAAGTTCCCATTTTCATAGGAGGAGGAATAGGTATCGAAAACATGCAAGAACTTTTGGAGAAAGAATATCCTTTCATCTATGCTTTGGATATGAATAGCCGGCTTGAATCAGAACCGGGAATAAAAGATATTACAAAAGTCAAAGAAGCTGTTTCAATCAGAAATAATAGGTAGGGCTTCTTTAACAGTTAAAATGGAGTATCTCTACCATCATGGTCATGGTACTCTTCAGTGTCATCGCCATCATCCATCCTTTCATTCATTTTAGAAGGCATTGTTTGAAAACTGCTTAGACTATCAGACCCGCCACCAAAACTATTTGAGGCATAATTTGAAGTTTCATAGTTGGCATTTGCTAACTGATAGCCATACTGATTCCATTCTTTAAACTTGGTGTATTCTTTTACAAATTCCAATTTTATCGTTTCCACCGAACCATGTCGGTTTTTCATAATAATAATCTCTGTCAATCCTTGGGTAGATTCTTTATTGGCATCCTCGGTAAAACCATAGTATTCAGGTCGGTACAAACCTAATACCATATCTGCATCTTGCTCTATGGCTCCGGATTCACGCAAGTCGGATAATTGTGGTCGTTTTTCTCCGGTACGGGATTCAACGGCACGACTCAACTGGGAAAGTGCCAACACCGGAATATTTAATTCTTTAGCAATACCTTTAAGTGCGCGGGAAATACTACTGATTTCCTGCTCTCTTGTAGAACCTTTACCATCTGAATTTCCACTCATCAATTGTAAATAGTCAATGATAACCATTTGTATATCATGTGCACTTTTTAATCTTCGACATTGCGCTCTAAATTCAAAAATGTTCAAGCCCGGAGTGTCATTGATATAAATTGGAGCATTAGCTAATTTTTCAGACCTTCTACTCAATACATCCCATTCTTGATCGGAAAGTTTGCCTTGATGAATTTTGTGAGCCTCAATCTCAGTTTCGGTGGACATCAATCTTTTCACCAATTGAGTGGCACTCATTTCTAAAGAGAAAACTGCAACAGGTATATTGTAATCCACTGCCGCTGTACGGGCAATATTCAAAACGAAGGCCGTTTTACCCATAGCAGGACGCGCTGCGATAATCACTAAATCCGATTTTTGCCAGCCACCAGTGACCGCATCCAAATGTGTAAAACCGGAGGGTACTCCCACTAACCCACTTTCTTTATTTCTGATTTCATTGATTTCTTCTAAAGTTTCTGAAAGCAAACCTTTCATATTATTAGAACCCCGTTTCAGGTTTTGTTCCGCAACGGAAAAGATATTTTTTTCCGCTTTGTCTAACAACTCTAAAACATCCGTGGTGTCTTCATAAGCATCCTTGATAATGGTATTGGATATTTCAATCAATTTTCTTTGAATGTGTTTTTGAATGACTATTCTACTATGATATTCTATATTGGCGGCAGATGCTACTTTATTCGTCAATTCGGAAAGATAATACGCTCCACCTATCAAGTCAAGTTCTCCATTTTTTCTCAATTGTTGGGCAACCGTCAATAAATCTATCGGTTCGGATTTGTCAAATAACTGGTTGATGGCATTAAAAATAATTTTATGTGCTTCCACATAAAATACTTCAGATTTTAAAATATCTATTACTTCATTCAAAGCTTCTTTATCTATCAATAAAGCACCAATAACTGCTTCTTCCAATTCTCGCGCCTGTGGAGGCAACTTTCCATACATGATAGATGAAAAGTCTTGAGAAGTGGTTTTGGCATAAGTCCTGCCCTTTTTTAATATGTCGATAGATTCCATTTATTCCTTAATTGATACGCAGTTTAAAAGACGTGTCTAAGATAGTATTTAAGCAATAGTGAACACAATAAAACACTCCACTTTTGAATGTGTATAAATACATAAAATTATTCTCTCATTATAAATAATTGAATAGTAGAAATATACAATTTTTTAGAATAAATACAAATAAAATTTCGTGGAAAACTTAATAAAAATCGTGCATTTCATGTAGAAAAACGAAATAAATAGTGGATAAATAAGTGGATAGGATGTTAATAATAAAGCATTTATATGAGAAAGCATCCATAAACTGTGCATTAAAAACAATTTGTTTGTATATACAAATACCTTTAAAGTCTGTAATTTCATTGCCTTTACGTTATGAATATCCTCTCAAACGGTTAGTGGATTTTTGGGGTCTATAAGAAAGAAATATTCAACACAATTACTGATTATACATTAGTTTTCATAGCAATGTAATATTGTCATTAAAAAAATATTTAAATTATTTATAAGATAGGATCGAAATTAAAATGATGCATTTTTCATTGCTTCGCTGATTTTCCATTCTATGATTCTAATATCATTTTTCATATTCAAACCCAAATAATTGAAGACAGCCCAATATAGTTTTTGAATATCTCTTTCACCGGGCAAGATTTGATTCCCTGCTCTCTTTATCATTTGCTGCGGTATCAAACCTATCAATTCGGAGGTTTGTACCTCTATTCCTTCTTTTGCAGCTTCTTTTTTTACTGTATCAAATACAAATTTTAAATCTACATTTTTCACATCTACAATATTCATGGAAACCTGCGTGCATTGATATTCTTCCATCCACCAGCCTATTGCTTTCACACCTTTTAGTAAACCGGGATTTCCACTTTCACGAACTCTGGCAGCTATTTTCTTGGCAAGTCCTATATCTTTTGACTCCAAATTAATGTTATATGCCAACAAAAAATCTCTCACACCCATGACCATTGCTCCAAATTTTTCATTGAAGGTTTTCGGACCGAAATCAGGTTGACCACCTTCGAGTTTGAGCTTTTCCGGTAGAGATTCGTACTCACCTTTTCTAATGGTGGCTAAATTTTTTCTATCAGAACGCAAAGCCGATTTCTCATATAGGTAAACAGGGATTCCATTATCTCCCAATCTCTCAGCCAATACTTTGACTTTTTGCAACAAAATACTTTCATCAGTATCGTCCAAAGCTACAAAGGGAAAAACATCACAAGCACCTATTCGTGGATGTTCACCTTGATGAACACTCATATCAATTAATTCAGAAGCAGTCATCACAGCAGAAAATGCAGCCTCAGTGATAGTATCAATATCTCCAACAAAAGTATAAACCGTCCGATTAGCATCATATCCTGAATCAATATTGAGCAACCATACATTGGGTGTCTTCTTGATGCTTTCTGCTATGGCATTCACGATGATTGGGTTTCTCCCTTCAGAAAAATTGGGAATACATTCTACTAATTGCATTTGACAAATCCTCAGTTTTTATATCCTATTGAAATTATCGGCTTTAAGTTAATATTAAAGAATAATTTTTTTATCTGCAATTAGTTAAAATGCGGAATATATTTAGCTAATTTAGTAGTTTAATCGTTTTGACCAGATGAAAGATTATTCCAGAGAATCCTTAAAACTACATGAAAAGTTAAAAGGTAAAATTAGTGTAGAACTAACTACCGAACTCAACACCAAAGAAGATATGACACTTTGTTATTCTCCCGGTGTGGCTGAGCCTTGCATGCAAATTGCCAATGATCCTGAGAAAGCGTGGTCACTGACCTCCAAAGGAAATTTGGTCGCTATTGTGACGGATGGTTCATCAGTTTTGGGTCTTGGAAATATCGGTCCGGCGGCAGCCATGCCGGTCATGGAAGGAAAAGCAATGTTGTTTAAGCGTTTTGGTGAAGTCAATGCATTTCCTATTTGTTTGGACACTCAAGATACAGAAGAAATTATCAGAATAGTCAGACTTTTGTCACCCACTTTCGGTGGTGTCAACTTGGAAGACATATCGTCACCGAGATGTTTTGAAATAGAAGAAAGATTACAAGATATAGGAATCCCTGTTTTTCACGATGACCAACACGGTACCGCTATCGTCACTTTAGCCGGACTTATCAATGCATGTAAGTTGGTAGGAAAAGAGATGAAAGACTTGAGAGTAGTCATCAATGGAGCCGGAGCGGCCGGGGTCGCTATTGCTAATTTGCTCAATGGAAAAGATTTGGGAGACGATGTATTTACACCTGTCAAAGAAATTATTATTTGTGACACCAAAGGTATCATACACAAAGAAAGAAGAGATTTGACTAATCTTAAAAAATCGCTACTGACATTCACAAATCCCAATAATTTAAAAGGAACTGTCAAAGATGCTGTCGTTGGAGCAGATGTGTTTGTAGGAGTGAGTGTTGAGAACGTCTTGCACAAAGCAGATGTCATGGCGATGGCGAAAGATCCTATCATCTTTGCAATGGCAAATCCCAATCCTGAAATCAATCCGGACGAAGCTTATGAAGGTGGAGCCGCAGTTGTGGGGACAGGCAGAAGTGACTTGCCTAATCAAGTAAACAACGTATTAGCATTCCCCGGTATCTTTAAAGGAGCTCTCGCTTGTAGAGCCAGCAGGATTACTCCCCGAATGAAATTAGCCGCCGCTTATGCAATTGCAGCAGAAGTCGGTGAAATCAATAGAGACAACATCATTCCATCCTCTCTCAATATGAAAGTGGCTGATGGTGTAGCAGAGGCAGTTAAAGAAGCATGGAAACAAGAGTTGGAGATCGAAAAGATGTTAGACGAAGTCAGTGATCGTCTGTAATCACTTTTAACCCGTAATATTATTTTCATCAATGAGTAAAGCCAAAATTATTGGTTGACGAAACCGTAGTATGTTGATAGGAAAAAGTACGCTTATTCAGCAAATCTACCCTCATCTTATAAACACCAAATTATAAATCGGGTTGTAAATCGAGTAGGAAGCAAAGGTAGATAATTACTCCTGACTTTGCTGTCCTCTCACACCACCCAACGTACGTCTCTCGTATTAGGCGGTCTCTTCAATGTTTAACCGTAATTCGCTGTTAAACTGTATAATCCCTTTTCTTTGAACCATTTAAGATTCATTCCCTCGTGAGATGCATGGGTCAATGATAATCGAAACCAGCCCTTTGAACTCCCTGCTGTCGTCCAGCTTCGATTCCATGGAACTCCCAATTTTGTCAAAAACCTTGCAATGCCCAACGCTCGTTTACATTGTTTCAAACGGTAGCACCTTAATCTTCGGCGTAACCAAGCTTCTATTTTGCTTAAATGACTTCTCATTTTTGCATATTTGAAGTAGTTCAGCCAGCCTCGCAGAATGGGATTCAGTTCACTTATCAATTGCTCAAAGCTAATGCCTCTGTTGCGTTTGGTAAGTTGTTTAAGTTTTGCCTTAAAGCGTTGTTCGCTCTTTCGGCTTAAACCTAAACTTCCGTTATTTAGAATACTATGTCCAAGAAAGTTAAGCTGATAAGAACAGATGATTGGGCTCTTTTCTTGATTTATCTTTAACCGCATTCGGGTTTCGATAAATTCTGAAACGCTTTTCATCACTCGTTCTGATGCCAGTTCGCTTCCAACCATTATAATGATGTCATCGGCGTATCGCACAAAACGATGTCCTCTTCGCTCTAATTCCTTGTCCAATTCATCTAGAATGATATTAGATAGTAACGGGGATAACGGACTGCCTTGTGGCGTTCCTTTTACCCGCTGGCTAGTCATCCCCCCGCTTATCATTCCTGCCCGAAGGAATTTGAAGACCTATTCTTATAAGTTGATAGCTTGTCTATGATACTTCTTAAAAGTATCTTTGTAAAAACTTATCAGATGAAGAAGGAGATTGAAGATATAGAACATGTAGCCAGTCACTATCTATTAGCCGCCATAGGCAAAAAAGTTTTACGCCCGGGCGGTAAAGAACTGACTATAGAATTAATCAAAAGTCTGAATATCAATCCTAAAGACCATGTTGTGGAGTTTGCTCCCGGTCAAGGCTACAGTACCAATATGGTTTTGGAAAATCATCCTGCTTCATATATCGGAATTGACTTAGATGAAGATCATGTCAACCTTTTAAAAAGTAAAATAAAACCTATAGATGGCACACATATCGAAGTGATAATCGGAGATGCAGAGAAAACAGGTTTGGCAGATAACTCTACCGATAAAATATTTGGAGAAGCAATGTTGAGCATGCACGCCAACCAAAGAAAAATGCGTATTATCAAGGAAGCTGCAAGAATATTAAAACCAGGAGGATTGTATGCGATTCATGAATTAGAACTAAATCTTGCAGGAGAATCAGAAGAAAAACAAGTTAAAATCCAAAGAGATTTAGCATTGGTATCTCATGTCAATGCTCGTCCTCAAACCATAGAAGAGTGGAGCAAACTACTAGAAGATGAAGGCTTTGAAGTCATTGACATCCAACGTCGTCCACTCAAAGTTTTAGACCCTTCTAGAATTGTTGCAGATGAAGGTATTTTACAAACTCTAAAAATCGGCTACAACGTACTCACTATGCCGAAAGCTAGAAAAAGAGTTTTAGCTATGCGCAAAACCTTTAAAGCACATGATAAAAATCTAAATGCCGTCGCCATTTTAGCGAGAAAGAAATAAGATTTAAACATCGGAAAACAAAAGATGGGTGACAAATTCCCGATGGGAATTGTTTCTCAGACAGTATCTTCAATACCAAGAGTGGCCTCATCAGGAATCGAACCTGAATCTCAGGCTCCGGAAACCTGCGTAATATCCATTATACTATAAAGCCTAAAAGGAGCGTCAAAAATAAGAAATTTATTTTATTCCCATATTTTACAATTATTAATTTAGTGAGATTGTAAAGCTCAAATTTTACATTAACTTTGTCTCTACCGCAAAAGAATTTATAGAAAACAAAAATTAGCCATCGAGTAAAATGAGTAACCAGCAAGCTGTCGCCAATATCAAAAATCTTCAGGTCTATCAGGAAGATTCAGAGATTTTATCCAATATTAATATTGAAATTTGCAAAGGTGATTTTATCTATATCGTAGGAAAAACCGGAAGCGGTAAAAGTTCTTTCTTAAAAACAATGTATGGTGATTTAAGAATCAAGAGTGCTGGCACAGTAGAAGTAGCAGGCTATGATTTAAAAAACATCAAATCGTCTCAAATACCTTTTTTCAGACGAAAGATAGGTATCATATTTCAAGATTTTCAGTTGCTCACTGATAGAAATGTAGAGCAAAATCTAAAGTTTGTTTTACAAGCAACCGGTTGGGAAGACAAAGTGTTAATTAACAACAAAATCAAAGAAGCACTTGAATTAGTAGGACTCAGTCATAAGCTCAACAGCATGCCACACCAAATGAGCGGCGGCGAACAACAACGTGTCGTTATAGCGCGTGCCTTACTCAATAATCCCGAAATCATCTTAGCCGACGAGCCTACAGGAAATCTCGATCCTAAAACCACTGAAGATATTATGCATCTTCTTTTTGACGTTCATAAAGAACTTGGCACTCCTGTGTTAATGGCGACACATAATTTGCAATTGATAGATCAATTTCCCGGAACTGTTTACATATGTTCTAATAAAAAGCTCAACCATGTCGTCATGAAACCCGGTCAACATTCTTCGGATGCTGACGATGAAGATTTTTAAAGATTTATTTCCGTAAATGGCATCATCACCGATACGGGATATTTCTTTTCACTCTTTTCTATCAATACTTTTTCTATTTTAGAATTTCTAAGTTTTCTTACCTCTTTATAAGGACTGCTGAAAAAATCATTCCAATGATGCATGATGATTTCTTTGGGTTGAAGTAATTGAAATAACTCATCCAAAGGATGATCAGTATGTCGCTCGTCAAAATAAGCTGCAAAAAGTATATCTACCGGATGCTCTTTCGCCAACTCTATCAACTTTGCTTTCCCCTGCTCTTTCAATCCGCCTGAAAAAATAAAATACCGGACATATATTTCATCTCTATTCATAATATCCAAGACAAAACTATTCGTTCCGCCCTCTTCCCACTGCCATACTTGAGCAGGCATTTTTCCCAATGGTTGATTATAAGTACCGGAAGCTAAAACGAAATTTGCAAAATGAGGTTGATGAAAACCTTCTACAGGGAAAATTCTGAAATTCTTTTTCTTACTATATATCCAATGCTCATTTTTATTGTCGTTGATTGGTACTTTTTGCCAAGTCGGATGTTTTTTTATTTCGGGATTGAGTTCATTTAAAGTACTCTGACTGGTTACTATTTTCAGACTATCATCATATTTGGTCACAAAAGAGCTAAAATCCAAACAATGGTCATAATGTCCGTGCGAAATGCTGAGCAGACTGACATCATCTAACTCTCCAAGGAACTTTTCTATCAAATCACTCCTATCATCATATTTCCCTGTGAGCAATTGACCTATATTGGGGTTGCTGTAAAATGGATCTGTCAAATACGTTTCTCCATTATAAGTAAAGGCAAAGCATGAAGTGCCAAAGTATTTCAGATTGACACTTTTTTCATTCTTTAAATCATCGTGATATACAAATTTACTAAGAAGCGAAAAATCTATTTTTTCACCTAAAGTTGCTATCTTTACACCTATTGCTATGAAGATGATGGCAATAAGAATTGAAGTAATTTTTACAATTCGTTTCATCTATTTTTAAAATATTGGATAAAGATAGTTGAATCAACTAAAAAATATAAGAAACAATTAAATATGGACAGTATCATTCACCTTTTGAAAGCAACGAAAAAAGCTTCTTTACAACTAAAATCTTTATCGGATCAAAATAGAAAAGATTTGCTTTTAGATTTGGCAAAAGTCTTGGAAATGAATAAAAAATACATCCTTTCTGAAAATCAAAAAGACTTGAATCGCATGGATGACAGCAATCCAAAGAAAGATAGATTAATGCTCAATCACGATAGGATACAGGGACTGATAGACGGCTTAAATGCTGTCGCTCTACTCCCCGACCCTACCGGAAAATTGATTTCCGAATATACAACCAATCAAGGTTTGAATATTCAAAAGGTAGCTGTTTCACTCGGTGTAGTAGGTGTGATTTATGAAGCCCGCCCGAATGTTACAATAGATGTAGCGTCACTTTGTTTACGTTCCGGGAATGCTGTTGTTTTGAGAGGCGGTTCCGATGCTGAATTTACCAATATCGTTTTAGTCAACTTGATACATAAAGTTCTCGATAAGAAAGGCTTATCAAAGGATATCGTACAACTTTTACCGGTAGATAGAAAGTTTGTGAAAGAGCTTTTAGAAGCAGATAGATATGTGGATATCATCATTCCGAGAGGTTCACAACAATTAATCAATTTTGTAAGAGAACACTCTAAAGTTCCGACCATAGAAACCGGGGCAGGTGTTTGCCACACGTATGTGGAATCTACTGCTGATTTGGACAAGGCTGCCAAAATAGTCGTCAATGCCAAGACTCAACGTCCAAGCGTTTGTAATTCATTAGATACTGTTTTGGTAGATAAAAAAGTCGCTTTAGAATTTCTACCCAAACTTATCCCGGGTTTCAACGATTTCGATGTAGAAGTTTTTGCTGATGAGGATGCATACCGGGTACTCAATCAAGCCGGATATACGCATCTACAAAAAGCTACAGAAGAAAACTTCGGTATGGAATACTTGAGCCAGAAATGCTCTGTCAAAGTGGTGGACAATATCGATGAGGCTTTAGATCACATTCAGAAATATTCTTCCAAACACTCTGAGGCGATAGTCACTTCTAACGAGCAATTAGGCGAACAGTTTCTCAATGATGTAGATGCTGCCGCTGTATATGTCAACGCTTCTACCCGCTTCACTGACGGCGGAGTCTTCGGTTTGGGTGCAGAAATCGGTATCTCTACACAAAAGTTGCATGCAAGAGGTCCTTTTGCTTTGGAAAAACTAACGACCGAAAAATGGATTTGTAGAGGGAAAGGGCAGGTGAGGTAATATAGATGACAGACGATAGACGATAGACGATAGACAACGGATCATCGTGGTTAATTAGCAAATTAGATAATTCGAGAATGTCGCTTTCCCTTTTAACCACAAAGAACACAAAGGAAGCGCAAAGTTAATTAGCAAATTTGAAAATGTGGAAATGAATGTTACTTCGTAACGACCATTTCCGTATGCACGGAATGTAAGGTGACAGATCGCAGACCGCTGACGACGAACAGTGTACCGTACTGCTCAAAAACTGCTTTTAGAATCTCATCTTTAGCAAGTAAAGCTTGAATGTCCGGCTCGTCGACTATCTTTCGCATATTCATTTGATCTAAATTGAGTTATTTACATTAAAACAGACAAAGTGAAAATTATTTGATAGCTCAGACTGTTTTCATTTATTTTCAAAAAATGAATAGGTAATATTTTGTAAAATAATAAATTATATATTAATTTAGTCACTATGAAACACTATCTAATTGCTTTTTTAATTTTAGCTTTCCCATTAACAGGTTTAAATGCCGGTATCATTCCGGAAGAAAGGACTGTCGATTGGACATCGGCCGGTTATCATGGAGAGACACCGGAATTTGACAGATTTATCAATATACTTGACTTTGGAGGTGACAATACAGGTGTCTCACCTAACGATAACGCTTTTACGGCAGCTTTAGCACTCTTAAATGGTGAACCTACTGTCATTTATTTTCCGGCCGGAGAATACCTCTTTGAAAAAATATTGACTTTGCGTTCTAATCTGATTATCAGGGGTGCAGGAGCAGATAGTACCAAGTTTGTTTTCGATATGACAGTTAATAATAGAGATTGTATCAGAGCTTCGGGAACGAATACCAAGATTCAGACATCTTTGGTTTCGACCGCAAATAAAGGAGTCCAAGAGATAGAAGTGGAAGATGCAAGTGAGTTTTCGGTAGGAGATTATATGCAATTGAAAATGAATGATGCTGATTGGGTAGTCTCCGATTGGGCTGTAGGGACTGTCGGGCAAATTGTACAAATTGTAGCCATAAAAGGAAACCTGTTGAGACTCAATCGCCCTTTGAGATTAGATTATACTTTGGATAGAAGTCCTTTTATATTGAAATTAAATATGCTTGAAAATATCGGGATTGAATGTATTTCTATTGTCAATAAAGTTCAGGCAGGTAGTGTTCAGATTAAAAATATCAACTTTATCAATGTCGCCCAATCGTGGATAAAAGGAATATCCAGTTTTGATGCCAACTTTTCACATATTTGTCTAGAAAGATGTACAAATATAACTGTACGAGATTCTTATTTTCAGGATGCACAAGCTTATGGCGGTGATGGACAAGGTTATGGTGTAGTTTGCCAAATAACTACTAATGAATGTAAAATAGAAAACAACATATTTAAGCATTTAAGACATTCTATGCTTTTACAAGCTGGAGCAAATGCAAATGTTTTTGGTTATAATTATTCGAGAGAAGCTTTTTGGACAGGAACTATTATATCACCCAAAGATGCAGCAGGAGATATCGTTTTACATGGAAATTATGTTTATGCCAATCTTTTTGAAGGTAATATTGTACAAAATATTGTCATTGATGACAGTCACGGGAAAAATGGTCCTTTTAATACCCTATTTAGAAATAGAGCTGAATTGTACGGAATTTTTATGAACAACAATCCTGCCACGGAT
The DNA here is from genome assembly GCA_023957215.1 of Chitinophagales bacterium. GTDB lineage: Bacteria > Bacteroidota > Bacteroidia > Chitinophagales > JADIYW01 > JAMLHH01. The sequence goes on along the minus strand of JAMLHH010000025.1, from coordinate 3,522 downwards.
GAGCAAAATTTTGTCGGGAATGAAATTACAAATAGCGGAGTTTTGAAAGGTTTATATACCATTACAGGTAAAAATCATTTTCAATATGCTGATAATATCAGAGGAAGTATCAAGCCATCCGGTACGAATGAACTCAATGATATCACTTACTATTTAGATGAAAACTCTACTTTTTATCAGACCAATGATTTGCCTGAAATAGGCTTGCCGAATAAAATAAATACAGGAACAAATCCTGCCCAAACGAGATATGAATCGGGAGTCTATACTTTGTGCCAAAAGGAAGACGAGTCTGTACCTACTCAAATTATGAATAAAAATGATTTAAACTCAATACAGATTTATCCAAATCCGACAAGTGAATCAGTTTTCTTTTCTAAAAATAAAAATCTGATATATCCGCTCCAAATTTCAATTTTTGACTCAAAAGGTCAGCAGGTTTTGGAACAAAATGTCAATTCCGTTGGTCAAGGGCTTAGTTTAAAAAATTTACCGAAATCTACTTATCTTATATATGTACAAGATAATCAACTCAAATCTTATGTATCGAAAGTGGTCTTGAAATAAATTTTGGATAAAATCGACAATAGATTTTTATCTTTGTGGCACATTTCAAGAAAATAGTACAAAATGGCAAAATTATTCTTAGTACGTCACGGTCAATCACAATGGAATTTGGAAAACCGATTTACCGGTTGGAAAGATATTGATATTACTGAAAAAGGTCAGGAAGAAGCAAGAAAAGTCGGCGATCTATTAAAAAATGAAGTTATTGATGAAGCTTTTACTTCTGCATTAATACGTGCACAGCATACTTTGCAAATTATTTTGGAAGAAACCAACCATACAAATATTCCCGTCGCCAAAAATCAGGCTCTTAATGAAAGAGATTACGGTGATATTACAGGATTAAATAAGAAAGAATTAGCCGAAAAAGTAGGAATAGAGCAAGTACATATTTGGCGTAGATCTTATGATATCCAACCTCCGGGCGGAGAAAGTTTGAAAGATACGGAAGACAGGGTCATGCCTTATTTTCAATCGAAAATTTTACCGGAATTAGAAAAAGGTAAAAATATCTTGGTTGTAGCACATGGTAATAGCTTGAGAGCTTTGATTATGAATCTTGAAAACTTGACACCGGATGAAATTTTGAGTCGCGAGATTGCTACCGGTCAACCTATCACTTACGAGTATGACGATAAAATGAATGTCAGAAGAGTGGAGAATTAACCAATGTACCGATATACCGATGTACTGAATAGAAATTAGCTGTTTTCCTCAAAAGTCTTCCATAAAATATCATCTTGTGGAGTCGGTGCTATAACTGTTATAGGTACTTTCCTAATCGGATGCACAAACTCTAATTTTCTGGCATGTAAATGTATTCCTGCATTGGGATTGGTTCGTGGATAACCGTACTTGATATCACCTTTGATAGGACAACCGATAAAAGCAAGTTGACTTCGGATTTGATGATATCTGCCGGTATGTAAATGCACTTCCAATAAATAATACTTTTCAGATTTTTGCAAAGTTTTATAATCTAACGAACACATTTTACTGTCAGGAACGGCTTCTTTAAAAACCTTTGCTTTGAGTTTTTCACTGTCTTTTAGAGAGTAAGAAATAATTTTCCCTATCTCTGGCTGAGGAGGATTTTGAACGACAGCCCAATAAGTCTTTTTTACTTCATTTGCCTTAAACAGTTCATTCATTCTACTGAGTGCTTTGCTTGTTTTGGCAAAGACTACAATACCTGATACAGGGCGGTCTAATCTGTGTATAGTACCCAAAAAGACTTCACCCTGTTTGTTGTATTTTTCTTTGATATAAGCTTTGATATCATCAGAAATAGGTACATCTCCTGTTTTATCTCCTTGTACCAAAACCCCACTTGGTTTGTTGACAACAATTAGGTGATTATCTTCATATAAAATTGAAAGCGCCATTATTGATAGTTAAAACGGGAAAAGTTTTACTCTTGGCCTTTATTTTTACCTAACCAAAATTTCTCCTTTACTTTTTGTTTGGGCTTGTATTGATTGATAGGAGAATCATACGAAAAAGCATACTCATAACTCAAAGTATAGCTTGTGCCTTCTTCGGCATCCTTCGTAGATTCTTCTTCTAAAAAGCCTGTGCCATTATAGGAATAAGTCGTGTAGGTCAAAGGTGTCTTGAGCGAATCTAATACCATGTCTGTTCCTTGTACTTTGAAAAATTTTTTACTGAGTGGAGCACCGTATCCATTAGGAGGAAATTGATAAATAGAAGTGGATATAGGTCTGTCCATATAATAATAGTTTTCTTTCACGATTTTATTATACCTATTATACCGATATTCATACTCTTCTATTTTACCCAATACTTCTTTTCCGGTTGGTTCATAAGTGATAGGATCTAATTCTTGCGTTTGTGCTTTCCCGATGATACCCAAGATCAATCCTGACTCAGTACTTTGTACTTCATATTCTTTATAATAAGGATAAGTAGTCGTCATTCCGACCCATTTCCCACCATAATATTGATAATCAAAAATGACAGATTCACGTCCGGACTGTCTGATTTCCTTTCGCACAATATTTTGATCTCCATTATAGCTGTAAAGGATGGTTTGTATGATATCGTGTGTACGGATATCAAATTCTACTTCCTTAGAGATATTTCCTTCCGAATTAAAAAGATAAATCTTTGTCAGATATTTGGTTTTTACATTTCCACTTTTGACAGTTTCATACATTCTGCAAGTATCTACTTTGTAGTATTTCATTAATCTGGTATCAAATTTAGAAACCAACTCGATAGATTGGGCAGAAATATTAATAAGAAAAAAAAACGTGATGCAAACACTCAAAAATCTGTACACCATTCTAATAAATTTCTTTGTGTAAGGATTCTTTGTTGGTAGATAGAACTTCTTGTTTATTGACAAACTCTCCAATATCTTTAATGGCATTATTGGCTTCAGGTGTCAATCCTGCCAACCATTGAAAGACGTGCATCATATTTTCCCAAATTTCTAATTCTACGCTGACACCTCGATCTTTCATTTTTTTGGCTAATCTGACAGAGTCATCCAAAAGCACTTCATCTGTTCCTACTTGAATCAATGTAGGTGGAAAATTATGAAAATCTCCAAAAAGTGGTGAAATCAACGGGTTATCTAAGGCTTGCCCGGCTGCATACTTTTCTGCAAAAACTTCCAAAAGCTCAGGTCCGATAAGTGGATCAACAGCAGCTTTTCTTTTTACACTATCTCCCGAACTGGTCAAATCTGTCCAAGGTGACAAAAGTACCAAAGCATGAGGCAATGGTTTCTTTTCACGTATCAATTCCATCGTTAAAGCCAAAGATAAGCCACCGCCGGCCGAGTCACCTGAAACGATGATATTCTTATAGCCATCGTCTAATAGTTGTTGATAGACGGTTTTGGCATCTTCTAATGCAGCAGGAAAGGGATCTTCGGGAGCTTTCCTATATGTAACACCAATAATAGGATGTCCGGCTGACCTTGCCATT
>JAMLHH010000024.1 GCA_023957215.1 Chitinophagales bacterium | reverse complement strand
ATACCAATGGATTATTAAATGCAAGAATTTCTTCTAAAGCTGGGCTACTACTCAAGTCTAAGGTCGTTAGTAAATTATTAAAACAAGAGAGGTAAGTAAGATTTTGAAGATTGCTTAGGTTTAAATTTTTGATTTGATTCTCTTCACAGGTGAGTTGATTTAATTTTGTTGCATTTCTTAAATCTAATTCTGTCAAACCATTACGGCTTACGGATAAGTTCTCAAGATGAATCAAATCACTGAGACCTATATGAGATAGACTATTTTGGTCTAAACCTAATTGCTCTATATTTTTTGTATTGTTGAAATTGAGACTGCTGAGTTTTTTTCCGAATCTGGCACTAAATGTTTTTAAGCTTGGCAAATTACTCAGGTTCACTTCTAATAAGTTGTAGCTTTCATCCGTATAAATAGTAGCTAACTTACTCAAATTGTTGATGTCGAGTGTCGTCATATTATTTCGTCCGCAAGTTAAGGAAACAAGGTTTTTCAAACTGTTTACATCTAAGTTGGACAGGTTATTTCGGTTTAAATTGAGATATTCCAGTTTGGTCAAATTGGTCAAATCAATAGTTTGTAATCTATTTCCTGTTATGGACAGTTCAACGAGATTTGTAAAATACTGTAGTCCCTCAACACTCAAAATGCTACCTGATCCAATATTTATCTTTGTCACTTCCAGTGCCTCGCTTTCTTGTATTTCTCCATCACCGTTCTTATCAACTCTGGCTCCAATTAAAGCGTTTTTAAAATTCACATCAGGAATATAGATATTCTGAGCAAAAACATTATCGTTTGCTAAATAAACGATTGATATTAAAATTAAAAGTATTAGTTTTTTCATAGCCATATATTTAGATATTAAAGATGAATCTGCATTAAATCAAATATAGATATATTTTCTTTATAATAAAAATTTATCTTAACTATCTTTTACTATCAAGTACCATGATCTATTTTTACCAAGTCAATTAAAACCGTACTTTTGATATATCATGCAAAATCAAGACCTTTGTTATAAGGAATTTAGTATCAATTGCAAAGGGAACTTGATTTCACTCCGTACTCCGATGGTCATGGGTGTAGTCAATTTGACACAAGATTCCTTTTTCGACGGTGGACAATATTTTGATTTTGAAAAAGCACTTTTACAAGTAGAAAAAGATGTACATGATGGTGCAGCTATCATTGATTTAGGTGCGACAACGACCCGATCGGGGACACCGGTTAGTCATCCTGATGACGAAATCAAAAAGTTAATTCCGGTCATAGAAGCCATCAAAAAATCGTTTCCACAAACACTCATTTCCATAGATACTTATCACAGTCAAGTGACAGAAGCTTGTTTGGAAAAAGGAGCAGATATCATCAATGATATCAGTGGAGGAACGATAGATGAAAAGATTTTTGAAGTGACAGCACGTTATCGTGCACCTTATATTTTAATGCATATTCAAGGCACGCCCGAAACCATGCAAATCCAACCACACTACAACAACTTGATGCAAGAAGTCATCCAGCAACTAAAAAGACAGTGTGACAAAGCAATCAGTTACGGTATAAAAGATATCATTATAGATCCGGGTATTGGTTTTGGTAAAACGACTGAACAAAATTTTGAATTATTGCAAAACTTGGAAGTTTTAAGCGTTCTTTCTCATCCTATTTTAATAGGTGTTTCAAGAAAATCTTTGATTTGGAAAACACTCCAATCTTCACCACAGGAAGCCTTGACCGGAACTATTGCTCTCAATATGCATGCACTTTCAAAAGGCGCTAATATCTTGCGTGTACACGATGTAAAAGAAGCCAAGGAAACCATCGAAATGTACTTGGCTTTAGAAAAAAACCGTTAATTGAGATGGCTAAAATCCACAGGGACCACTTTTGAGATACCTTGTTTTGCCATCGTCACACCATAAATGGTATCTACCTCTGCCATTGTAGATTTATTGTGAGTGACTACGATAAACTGCGAGTTTTGTGAAAACTCTCGAATGGCATTATTGAATTTCCCGACATTGTTATCATCCAAGGGTGCATCCACTTCATCCAAAATACAGAAAGGTGCAGGTTTATACAAGTACAGTGCAAAAAGCAATGAAAGTGCTGTCAAAGTTTTTTCACCACCGGACAACTGATTGACACTTTGAGGCCGTTTCCCTTTAGGTTTTGCAGTAATTTCTATATCTGACTCCAAAATATCTTCCGGATCGACGATAATTAAATCACAATTGTCATCTTTGGTAAACATACTTCTAAACACCTTGATAAAGTTTTCTCTCACCTCGGCAAAAGTTTCCAAAAACTGCCCTTTTGCAGCAGTATCTACTTCATGAATTGTTTTGAGCAAACTGACTTTTGCATCTTCAAGATCTTGTTTTTGAGCCGTGATAAATTCAAAACGCTCTTTCATTTCATCGTAAGCTTCCTCTGCCATCGGGTTGACTTCTCCAAACTGAGAAAGTTGTTTTTTCGCTTTGTCCAAACGAGCGTTTAAAGTTTCCTTATCTGTTTCAGGTTCTTTTAGTTCTTCTAAAAAGTCATCCAAATCAATATTAAACTCGTAAGAAAGTTTTTCTTTCAGGACATTGAGACGTACTTTTTGCTGATTGTAATCATCTTTGATTTTTTGAATACGCTCCTCTTCTACTCTTCTGAGTTTTTCATTTTCTCTGATGTTGTTTTCTATCGTTTGCACACCTTTTCTCAACACAAAAAAACCTTCTTCTTTTTTATTGAGTGCAGAGGCCAATGTTTCTCTTTTTGAAAATAATTCTAAAAGAGCTTCTTCCTGTTTCTTTATCTTATCTACTAACTCAAGATTGCTTTTCTCTATAGATTCTATCTCTTCAGTGTAAAGTGCTGTCTGCTTGACAAAGTCTTCATACTGATTGGTTTTAAAGCTTTGTTTTTCGATTAGAGATTTAGCTTTATTTTCTTGTTGGATATAAAAAATATGCTGCTGATTATAAGCTTGTTGCATTTGACTAAAACCATCTGATGCATCTCTAAAAACCTTATCGATAGAAGAAGTATTTTCCTTCATCTTTTGCAATTCAGAACTTGAGTCTGCGATTTGTTCTTTGAGTGGTAAAAGTTCAGCTTCTATGCGTTTCACATTCGCTTGCACTTCATTCTGTCTGTCACGATTCTTTTGTACGATTTCCTTAAAACTTTCGATACGTGATTTTTTAGAAGCCAAAGATTTTTCCATTTCCACTACTTCGCGACGTTCTCTTTCTATCGTTTTTTTATAAGATTGATTTCTCAGCGAAGTCAATTGTACCTGAATGTCTTGGACTGTTTTTTTATGTTCCAAAACTTCTTTCTCCAAGCTTTCGATTTCTTTTCCAAGCTTTTCCAAGTTTTTCAGACGACCTAAACGTTTTCCTTCAAACAATCCTACCGAACCACCCGAAATTTGTAATGGAGATTTGAGCAAATGACCGTTAGAAGAAACGATTTGTCCTGAAAAATCAGACGGTATTTCCCATTGTTCTAAATCGAAATCATTTTTTGCAATATAGATACCGTTTAATAATTGCTGAATCAGACGTTTGTATAAATCATCAGATTCTACCACTTCGGATAAAGGTATCATTCCTTCCGGAAGTTGATTCTTGTGTGTCTTTTGGTCTTGATTATACATCTCCAAAACCAAAAATGCCGCCTTGCCTTTTCCGACACTTTGCAATAAATGAATACCGCGCATCGCATCATCAAAGGTATCTACAACGAAGCTGTTTAAATAGGGTTGCAAGACTGTTTCGATGGCTGCTCGATATTGTTCTTCGGAATAAATAATATCAGAAAGTAAAAGGCTGTTTTTTAACCACTCTGCACTCTTTTTCAAGTATTTGATGGCTTCCGGAAAACCTTCCAAACTATCCACCATATTTTTAGTCAGTTTGTGTTCGTTTTTCTTCGCATCCAAAGAACGGTTGATTTCCGTTAACTTTTCCCTTTTCAGCTCCAAGTCTTTTTCCAAACTTTCTATCTGTAGGATATTATCCGCTTCCTTTTGCTCAATATCTGTCAGAAGTTGTGTCTGTTTTTGAATTTTTGACTCAAAAGTGCCGACTTCTTCTATGATTTTTTCAAGCTGCCTCTCTCTTTCTTCATTTTCAGAATGAGATTGCTTTTGGTATCTCAGTTGGTTTTCCAATTCAGACTGCTTGACTGCTAAAGTCTTTTCCATTTGGAAAATCTTTTGCTCGATATTCCGATACTGCGATTCTGCATTTTGCAACTGTTCACGAAGTTGTAAATTGCTATTGCGTCTTTCTTCTATGAGTTGTTTTTCCTGTTCTAATTTTTCTTTGAGTGGCAAGTTTTCAGCCTGTATTTTTTCAGTTTCTTGTGAGATATCTTTGATTTCGTGCTGTACAAAAGTCATCTTTGATTTCAGGTCATCGACATTTCTTCCTAATTGAAACTTTCTATCCTTTTGGAATTGCTCTTTTTGCTTGAAAAGCTCTATACTTTTTTCGGTTTCCTGAATGATATTCATCAACCGGTTCAAAGCTTTTTGTTCGTCAGAAAGTAATTTTTCCTTTTCTTCAATCAGCAATTTATTCTTTTGCAAATCTGCTTCCAATAAAGTAATCGCTGTTTCTATTCTGACAATTTCATCCTGCTTATTTTGAATTTCTTTGAGTTGTTTTTGTGTTGTCTCATTGATATCCATCAGTTCAAACGAACTCAACTGTAAAGTCAGCTCTTTATACTCCTCTTTGAGAACCTTATACCTTTTTGCTCGACGAGCTTGTGACTCGAGACCTTTTAAACTTTTATTGATTTCATACAGTAAATCTTCCACTCTCGTCAAGTCACTTTCTGTATTATTCAACTTAGATAAGGTCTCTTTTTTTCTTGTTTTATATTTAGAAATTCCTGCTGCCTGCTCTAACAGTCCCCGACGTGCTTTGTCCACGTTATTGAGGATGTCGTCTATCATTTTTAACTCGATAATCGCATAGGTATCTGTACTGATACCGGTATCCAAAAACAAATCTTTGATATCTTTCAGACGACATGCCACTCCATTAAGTAGATATTCACTTTTGCCGTCACGACTGATGGTTCGTGTGACGGTGATACTTCCATATTCTGTGGGCAAGATATTTTTGGTATTTTCCAAGGTCATAGAGACCGAAGCAATATTAGCCGGGTGTCTGTCTTTGGTACCGTTAAAAATGATATTATCCATTTTTTCCAAACGCAAAGTTTTGGATTTTTGCTCTCCAAGCACCCAACGGATAGCATCTACCACATTCGATTTCCCACATCCGTTAGGACCGACGATACCTGTGACATTTTGATTAAAATTAATAATCGTCCTATCAGCAAAGCTCTTAAATCCTTTTAACTCAACGTTTGTTAATCGCATAGATTAGTCGGCAAAATACTACTTTCTACAAATAAAATAAGCAATTCGATACTATATTATCATTTCTTCATCAGGTGAATAGATTTCATCGGGGATACTATCTTCTTGAACATCATTATCATCTGATTTTTCTTCCACTTTGGGCATTATACTGACCCTTTTGATAAAAAATTCGGTATCTCCGCGCCAAAAAAACTTGGCATGTCGCTGTATAAATTCCATCCGGACTTCATCTCCGCTCAACATCACTTCTTTCAGCATATTTATCACATCCTCGTCTTTTTTTTCCACCGAAAACTTAAACAGTTCTGTTTTTGAGGACTGGTCTTCCACCTTTTCAAAGGATTTTATTTTCACCTCGCCTTCATAAGTTTTGTAAAAAGTACCTTTTTCGGCAAAAGCAATCACTATACCGGTCAGCTCTGATTTTTGGTAATAGCCAAAATAATAAAAGCTGAAAATACCTACCGAAATAAGTATCACCAAAATTGTGACAATCCACATGACTTTTTTCATATTATATACTTTTACTGTTTAAAAGTTTTTATGTCCTCACAAAATATTGTTTTCGTTAGTAAAATGAAAGGTTCTTTAGGCTTATCATGCCATTTTAACTTTTACTCTACCTATCTTAATTGTATTTTGAATGCATGGGAATGCAACGTAGAATTATCATTCAAGAGAGTATGAAAGAGCTTAATCACTCAAAACAATTGACTACTAATTATAATAGTTCACTAAAATTAAGAGTCCTCATTTTATTAAAGAGTGATAATAAAATCACATATAAAGAAATTAGGCTTAATGGACACTTGCTAAAGGAAATTTACTTAAGTAAAGTACTATGTTAAATTTGAAACAAACAAATTGCATTAAAAAAGAATTAAGGAGTGGATATTCCAAGGTTTCAACCTTAAACCAATTGTTTGAGACGAGAGAAAAGGCTTAGTTCAACGATTTACAATATGCCTATGCAATATTAGATATCGGCTCAAGATGGATAGACAAAAAGACGACCCACCAGGGTCACACCTAAATCAATTACCATATTTGTAAATATGATTAGGTAGTGTTTTATTAAAGGTCAGATGTTTGTACCTTTGCAAAGTTTTAACAACGTGAGCAACGGTATGGAATAGAAATGTTTTTGATGGCTGCTTAAAAGGGAATGATGAATAATATTCAAGAGCAAATAAAAGATATAGACTGGGAAAAAGGCTTTGATATTTTTTCACTCTTTGATAAGAAGAAGGAAAATGTACACCCGGCAGAAATTGCCCAAGTATTAGATGTGATTCCTTATGAGAATGCGTTGGAAACGTATAAGCAGCTCCCGAAGGATACGCAGATTAGTGTGTTTTCGTATTTCGATTTTTTGATTCAGTATAAGTTGATTAAAAACTTGCCTAAACATACGGCATCTTTTATATTAAACCAGTTGAGTAGTGATGACAGGACATCTTTTTTCACGGGACTCAATGATTTTGAACGAAGTAAATACCTAAATTATCTTAGCTATAGCAATAAATTAGAAACACAAGATTTTTTGGGATTCCCGGAAGATAGCGTGGCAAGATTAATAGATACCGACTTTGCTACAGTACATGAAAACATGACAATAGAAGAAGCCGGAGAGTATTTGAGAAGAAATTTCAAGGATTCGGTGGCGGTCAATGTTATTTATGTCGTTGATGAGGACAATAAATTGATAGATGACATACAGGTAAGGCGGTTAGTCTTGAACGAGCCTGATACGAATATCAAAGAATTGATGGATGGCGATTTTGTCTATCTCATTGTGAATGACACGATTGAAAAAGCAATCCATAAGTTTAAAGAATATGACAGAGTGGTGATGCCGGTCGTCAATGAAGAAATGGAACTGATAGGAGTCGTGACAGTGGATGATATCATGGATGCAGCCGAGGATATCGAAACAGAAGGCATACAAAAATTTGGGGGGGTGGAGAAATTGGATTATCCATACGTAAAAACGAACTTTTTTACACTAACCGAAAAACGGGCAACTTGGTTGATTATCTTATTTATAAGTGAGATGCTGACCGCCACTGCCATGGGCTATTTTGAAGATGAGATTGCTACGGCAGTTGTATTGGCCTTATTTGTACCTTTGATTATATCAAGTGGCGGAAATAGTGGCTCGCAAGCAGCCACGTTGATTATCAGAGCTTTAGCTCTAAAGGAGATTTCTTTAAAAGACTGGTGGTTTGTCATTAGAAGAGAATTTTTATCCGGTTTGGTGCTGGGTATTATATTGGGATTTATCGGGTTTGTAAGAATCACTATTTGGCAACAGATGGGCTGGTATGATTATGGAGAACATTGGCTATTAATCGCCTTGACTATTTTCTCATCATTGATAGGAATTGTCCTTTGGGGAACCTTGATGGGCTCTTTAATTCCTATGATACTGAAAAAAATAAAAATTGACCCTGCCACCTCATCTGCCCCTTTTGTAGCAACACTTGTGGACGTAACGGGATTGATTATTTATTTTACTATCGCCGCTATTATACTAAAAGGCACTTTGCTGTAATTACAATAGGTAGATACCATTTTCGTTACAGATTTCCCGCATTTCTTCAGACCAAATACCAACACTTATTTCACCGATATGGGCTTTGTTAAGAAAAAACACTCCTACTCTAGATTGTCCAATTCCGCCTCCAATACACAGAGGCAATTGATCATTTAACAACTGACGGTGATATATTAATTTTTCTCTTTCAGTTTTATCCTTGATGACAAGTTGGTTATGAAGAGAATTTTTATCCACGCGAACACCCATAGAGGATATTTCAAAAGCACATTCCAAAATCGGATGCCAAACCAAAATATCTCCGTTGAGACCAAAATAACCCTCACTGTTGACAGTACTCCAATCATCATAATCCGGAGAACGACCGTCGTGCGGCTCTCCATTTGATAGTTCGTAACCGATACCTATAATAAAGACTGCGCCGTATTTTTTAGTGATTTCAAATTCACGTTCTTTTGGTGTCAAATTCGGATAAAGCTGAAGTAATTCTTCCGAATGTATAAAGTGAATTTTATTGGGTAGTTTTCTGTCTATACCATATTGTTTATGGATAAGTTTTTCCACACGTAAAAGTATATAGTATAGCTTTTTGACAGTATCTTTTAAAAATTCTAAATTTCTTTGATCCTCTGAAATTCTTTGTTCCCAATCCCACTGATCCACAAAAATGGAATGTATGCTATCCGGTGTTTCATCGGGTCGTATGGCATGCATATCCGTATAGATACCTTCACCTATTGGAATGTCATATTTTTTAAGAGCGAGACGTTTCCATTTTGCCAAAGACTGAACGACTTCGGCTCTCGTCGTCCCCAACTCCTTTATTCCAAATGCAACTGGTTTTTCAACTCCATTCAAATCATCATTGATACCGGTCCCTTGTTCGACAAAAAGAGGTGCACTTACTCTATGCAAATCCAATTCCGTTTCGAGATTGAGGTGAATGAAGCTTCTAATTTGTTGAAAAGCATGTGCTGTGTGTAGGGCATCCAAACTTGAATGATAGTTCTTCGGTAATGTTAACCCCGGGAACTTCGTTTTGATTTCTTCTGGCTTCATATAGTTTTTATTACTTGATTGAAGACTTTTAGAAAGTGTATTTCTAAAAGTCTTCAATCAAGTATGCAAATATAGTGATAATTGATTTGTATCATAGAAAAAATTATAAATATCTATTGCTTATAATGAAAAAATCATATCTTTGCACTCGCTCAAATGGAGATTGTAGCTCAGCTGGTTAGAGCGTCGGATTGTGGTTCCGAAGGTCGTGGGTTCGAAACCCATCAGTCTCCCTCTAACAAGAGGCTGTTTAAAAAGAATAGCCTCTTGTTTTTATATTCTGCACATATTGGTATTTATCAAAATACTTTCAGCATTATTAGGAGGTCGAAAATTCTATAAGGTCATAATTTCCCCTCGTCCTCCAAAATTTGTAATTTCAGCACCCACATCCAATATTCGTTGATACCATTTTCACCACTCAAAGTTTTCAGATACCGGTCATTTGCCCAATTGCCCATTTCAGACATTCTTCCATAATACTTAGAATGAAAGTTTCTAATATTTTGTAAATCCTCAGCCACAATTTGAGGAAGAGAATCTTTTATCTCCTTATAAAGAACAGTATCCTGCATGGCGACAAAGTACAGCCCTTCATTGACTCGTTCGAGTTCTGCCGAATAACGAACAAACGGATTTTTGCTAAATTGTGCTGCCAGATATGCTAATAGGTTACAATCTCCTTCATTGGTAAATCCCATACTGTGTGACAATTCATGTAAAGCAGTACTTGGAAATCTCAAAGCATGGATGGCTCCGTCCACCGTAGATTCGCCGGTAAAAGGGAAATACATTCCGACGATGCCGTTTCTCATCAAAAAACCACGTGGCCAAAACTTGATGTCATTTGCGATAGGTCGCGATTTTTTCCCCATTAACTTCATTGTTTTTTGTAACCATACTTCACTTGAATCTTTCATCAGTTTTACAATTTCTTTAGAGCGATATGGAGAGATACTATCGGTTTGCAAAAGATTTCTATACTTTTCAGCTCTTTTAAAAGTTTTTAAAACCGTCTCCTTTCTCATTTTTATCTGATTGATAGATGGCTGTTTTACCAAAATGGGTGAATGATAAAAAAATCCCCACATCCAAAAGAAAAGTATAGCTATACTGAGTAAGTAGCTAAAAATATACTTGAAAGCATTCGCATTTTGCTTTTTGATGAAGTAATAAATAGAGATGGAAGATATATCTAATAACATCATCGGAAGGGCTATGTAAAAAAGTGGAAAAGGCAACCATGAGTCGATACGGTTTAAAACTGCTCTCACAAGTGGATAGATATGTTCTCCAAATATCTTTTCATTCCATGCCGGCGGTAAAAAGATAAAAATACACAAAGTGATGAAGAACAAACTTGCAGATAAAACAAGATATTTATTATTTATCGTTCTTTTAAGTATGTGCATTCAAGATGAGTTTTATAAATTTATGGTTTTCAATATAAAAAGATGGCAACACAATATATTTTAGCTTTGGATCAAGGTACTACAAGTTCAAGAGCAATTTTATTTGATAAAGATGGACAAATTTTTGCTACTGCTCAAAAAGAATTTACACAATTTTTTCCATTCCCGGGTTGGGTAGAACACGATGCAACAGAAATATGGAAAACTCAAATAGAGGTTGCAAGAGAAGTGGTCGTCAAATCCAATATCAGACCTGATCAAGTAGCCGCAATCGGTATCACCAATCAAAGAGAAACGACCGTTATTTGGGAAAAAGAGACAGGGAAACCTATATACAATGCTATTGTCTGGCAGGATAAAAGAACTTCGGACTTTTGCGATCAAATTAAGATGGCGGGACACGAACAAACTATCAAAGAAAAGACGGGTTTGGTAGTGGATTCTTATTTCTCGGGAACAAAAGTCAATTGGATTCTAAACAATGTGGAAGGAGCCAGAGAGAAAGCCCATCAGGGGAAGCTGTGCTTTGGCACCATTGACACATGGTTAATATGGAATCTAACCCAAGGAAAAGTGCACGCAACCGATTATAGTAACGCTTCCCGGACCATGATGTATAATATCATGGAATTAAAATGGGATGAGAAACTGTTAGAAATATTAGATGTCCCTTCATCTATTTTACCGGAGGTAGTTTCCTCTTCTGGAGTGATAGGGATGACTGATACGGATGTCTTTTTTGACTCTGCCATTCCAATAGCCGGTATTGCAGGCGACCAACAAAGTGCACTTTTTGGACAAGCATGTTACGAGCCTGGCATGGTCAAAAATACTTATGGCACAGGTTGTTTCATGTTGATGAATACCGGAGAAAAGCCTGTCTTATCACAAAATGGGTTGTTGACAACTATTGCTTGGGGTATCGGCGGTAAAATAGAATATGCTTTAGAAGGCAGTGTCTTTGTCGCAGGTGCAGCCATACAATGGTTGAGAGACGGATTGAGATTATTGGATTCTGCTCAAGATTCTGAGTTTTTCGCATTAAAGGTACCTGATACCGATGGTGTATATGTCGTTCCTGCATTTGCCGGTTTGGGTGCGCCATATTGGGACATGTATGCTCGTGGAGCTATTTTCGGATTGACACGCGGCACTACCAAATCTCATCTCATTAGAGCGACTTTGGAATCTTTGGCGTACCAGACTTTTGATTTGTTACACGCCATGGAGCAGGATGCACAGATAGTATTAAAAATCCTAAAAGTAGATGGTGGTGCTTCAGCTAACAATCTCTTGATGCAGTTTCAGTCAGATATCATACAATCAGAGGTTCTAAGACCTTCCGTTATAGAAACAACAGCACTCGGCGCTGCCTATTTGGCCGGTTTTGCAGTAGGGTTTTATTCTAAAGAAGATATCTTAAAAGGCGAGAACATTGATACAATTTTCACACCCAAAATGAAAATTGATAAAAGGAATCTTTTACTCAAAGGCTGGAAAAAGGCTGTCAAACGCACGATGAATTGGGAGAAAGATAATTAGCAAATTAGCAAATGTGTTAATGTGTTAATGCAACAACTATCAACTAAGCGACAGCCGACTGATTTATCTACTTAAAGAAATTAAAGAATCCATGTCCTTTCTTTTCTTTTACTTCACTTGGATTAAAGTTGGCAGAATTTCTCAATTTTTCAAGTAATGCTTCTTCTTCACTTGTCATATCTGTAGGTGTAAAGATTTGAACTTCAACGATTTCATCACCTCGACCATAACCATTCAGATTTGGAATCCCTTTACCCTGTAATCTAAATAATTTACCACTTTGAGTACCTCTTGGTACTTTGATTTTTACCTTTCCGGAAATGGTAGGGACTTCTGCAGATGTTCCTAAAGCTGCATCAGCAAAATTAAGATAGAGTTCGTGTATGACATCCATACCATCCCGTCTCAATTCCGGATGCGGAATCTCACTAATATTGATAATCAAATCTCCGGCACGACCGCCTCTCAAA
The DNA here is from genome assembly GCA_023957215.1 of Chitinophagales bacterium. Taxonomy (GTDB): domain Bacteria; phylum Bacteroidota; class Bacteroidia; order Chitinophagales; family JADIYW01; genus JAMLHH01. Next base: position 31,992 of record JAMLHH010000024.1, on the reverse strand, counting down.
CCGGCATTTCCTTTCCCATTCATAGACAATTGTATACCCTCGGAAACTCCGGCCGGTATGTCTATTGATATCACTTCTTCACCATAAACTCTCCCCTCTCCTCTACATTTCACACATTTAGCTGTGATAATCTTGCCTTCACCTTGACAGGTAGGACAAACTTGTGTAGTAGCCATCTGACCCAAGAAAGTCTGTGCCACTTTTCTCACTGTACCCTGCCCGTGACAAGTTTGACAGGTTTGATAACTATTACCGTCTTTTGCACCGGTACCGTGACAGCTATCGCAAACGATATGTTTTTTTACTTTTATTTTTTTATTGGTACCGTTTGCAATTTCTTCCAAATCTAATTTGACTTTGACCCTTAAATTAGATCCTCTCTGCCCTACACCCCTTTCAGAGCGTCTGCCCCCGCCAAAAAAGCTGCCAAAGGGACTACCTTCTCCAAATATGTCTCCAAATTGAGAGAAAATATCCTCCATATTCATAGAGCCTCCGCTGAATCCACCTGCACCACCCATTCCTGCATGACCAAATTTATCATATTGAGCTCTTTTTTGCTCATCACTCAATACCTCATACGCTTCGGCAGCTTCCTTAAATTTTTCTTCTGCTTCTTTATCATCCGGATTTCTATCGGGATGATATTTCATTGCTAATTTTCTATACGCTTTTTTCAGTTCATCCGCAGTAGCAGTTTTACTAACTCCAAGCACTTCATAAAAATCTTTTTTAGCCATATTATTTGTTTACAACGACTTTGGGATAACGAATTATTCTATCATTCAGCACATAACCTTTTTGTGCCACATCCAAAATCTTATTTTTTAAATCATCTGATGCCGCAGGAAATTCTGCAATCGCTTCATGTTTTTCCGGATCAAACTCTTCACCATGTACCGACATCGCTTTTAAGCCTTTTGCCTCCAAATTTCTCAACAACTTATCTTTTATAAGAAAAATACCTTCCTTGATACTTTCTACTTCCGTTGCCTTCTTAATAGACTCTTCTGCCCTATCCAAATCATCTAAGACCGGTAGCAAATCTTGTAAAATATCAGTACCGGCGGTGAGACGAGTCTCAACTTTTTCTTTTGCAGCCCGTTTTCTAAAATTATCAAACTCCGCAACCAATCTGAGATATTTATCATTTAGCAGGTTAAATTCTTCCTTTATTTTTTCCAACTCATCGGTTTTAGATTCGTCAATATCTTCTTGCTCTGTTACTGTTTCTTCCATATTTTTATTTGGCTTATCTGGCTCTAATTCTGTTTCCTTTTTCGTCTCAGTATCAGTATGATTATCTGTCATCTTTTTCTTACTCATGGCAGTTTTAATTTATGCTTCTGTATAGACAAATGTCTTGCCAAGCCAAGAAAATTGACATTTTGGCACTTTTCGATGTTTATTTGAAAATTTTTGACTGAAAAAGCCGGTCCAAAAATTCAAAACTTGGGTTCTCCATAATCAATTTCCCTTGCCAGTCTATCAAGAATGTTTTGGGAATACTATTGACACCATATTGGCTACTGCCTTGAGAACCCCATCCTTGCAAGTCGCTTGTATGATTTTCCCATGCTAATTGATCGGTCGCAATTGCTCTTACCCATGAATCCTTCGTGCGGTCTAAGGAATAGCTATATATCGTAAATCCGTGTTTCCCTCCATCTAATTTTACATCTTTATACTTATTATAAAATGCCACTAATTGAGGATTATTTCGTCTGCACGGCATACACCATGAAGCCCAAAAATCCAATAAGACATAATTCCCTTTTAGGTCAGATAACTTTATAGTATCTCCATTGGGAGATGGAGCAATAATGTCAGGTGCCGGAAGTCCGATTCCGTATTCCTCTTGAGCCATCACTCCGGAATAGGCAAGAATCGAAAATACCACAAGTGAAAATATTTTTTTTACGATATTCATCTTTATATATTGACTGAAATAGTACTATGAAAAAACCGTTCCAAAAGTAAGAACATTTTGATTTTTCAATAAAGATACTATTTCTTTGTTTTCTTTTTTTGGGCTTTTAAATCCAATTTATATCCCAACGAAAAAGTCTGTATATCTGAAACTTTTTTTGAATGAGGTTTTTGTTCATAAAAATATCCAAGGCTCAAACTATTTCTTTTGTCGATAGAATAATTGATCTCAGCACCATATCTCACTTTTTGTAAAAAGTTTTTATGACCATTCAGTGAAAAATAAGGTTTTATATAGGCTGAAATATCCCATTTTTTATTGATATTATACGTTGCAGAGACTTTACTGACCCATCTAAATGAAGGATCATTTAGCCTCCAATATTCGGCATCCAAATAATCGGAATCAAATTGAATACCGCTACTCAACTTGAATTTAAGTATTTTATTGAAGAGGGATTTTTTAGTAGAAAGTCCCAAATAGAATCTGTGTGCATCGTTTTTATACGAGGTACTGAATCTGTAATAAGTAGAAATTTCTAAGGATTTTAAAACATCGTAAGAAAGACCTAATTCAAAATTATTTTTTTTGAACTGAGATAAATTTTCTTCCAAATCTAAACGGTACATTCCCGATATCTCTAACTTTTTGATAGGACTGTATTGGATATTGACTTCTGTTCTTGATTGTGTATCTTCTAATTTTGAAAAAGCTGTGCTATTTGTGCTTATCAACACAAAAATTGCCAAGATCCAATGTAATAAAAGTCTTTTTTTCATTCAAAATCTCTTGTCACCAATACCGATTCGTTTTCATTTTTATTGGCATAATAAAAAGCGGATACACTGGCTGTATCTTTTAAAAAGTTAACTCTATTAATTTCTACTCGATGAATAGGAAGTCCTAATCTATCTCTTAGATCCTGTATCATTTCTTCCCGTTTATCCGGTGTGATCAAATCTATTCTCTCATAGGTAACTATTTGTATGTTTTCATGGGAAAGATGTACAATCTTATCTAAAAGCAAGATAGTTCCAATGATAATCAGGTTGCAAAAGATAATGATACCATACATCATTTCTGATGATGCTAAAGCATTCACAATACCTGTCGTAAGAGCTGCAAAGAGATATCCCATCTCACGAATAGGCACAGTGACAGTTCGATATCTGATAAAGCTAAAAATGGCGAAAAGCCCAAAGGCAAATCCCATCTCTATCGTAGCGGTACTCAATAAAGAACAGATTAAAAATATCAGCAGATTAAACAATCCGAAAGTAAAAAGATAATCTTTATTTTTATGTGTATTATAATATATCAATCCTATCAAAATGAAAGATGAAATGATATTAATCAAAAGCCTGATACCAAGTACTTGTAAATCCATAAAATAAGTTGTAATTTTTTAGTTAGCCTGTAATTTCTTAATTTTTAATATTTGAGGTTTAAATTCATTTTTCTTTTTATGTAGATCCATTAATGCCACACCCATTGCATATTTACTGAACCCATCGGGGTGGATATAAAGTTTTTTGAGCATTTTTACCATAGGGCTCAACACATTAAATTGTTGTTGCTTGAGTTCAATAATGACTATATCTTTGAGTAATTTCACCTCATCATCAACTATAAATTGAATATCCATATCAATAGTAATACGCTCTTGAAGTGCCACATTTGCAAGAGTGATTCTCTGAAACTTATTGACAAGTTTTTTTTCTAAGGTTCTTTGTCTCAACCTCTGATAATTTTTGATTAAAGCATATTGTTCTTGGGTCAATTCGTCATCCATTACATCTATCGCTACTCTTGTTTTATCCGTTTCACCCAATGAGGTTTTTCTTTTTACTTCGTAAAACTTCAAACCCGAATCCACATATTCTCTTTCCCTGACCTTCATTCTATGGATATAACCATTGTGATGATCTAAATAAAACTGGTAATCAAAAGTATCAAAGTAAACGGTTTCGTACTGAAACATCCTTTTATCTTCTATTTGAAGAATTTGATAGTCATTGTTGATGCTGTCAAGAATATTATATAGCTGATTTGTATTCAATACATATTTGGTATCTATTCTCTTGGCTAATTTTACAGGGGAAAGTCCTTTGAGAGAAATAGCTCGGAAAGCTACAATATGTTTTTCTATTTCAGTCATCTATTTTAAAGATCTATCTTAAAATCTTCTAATACTATCCTTGACTTTTTACCTTTGACTTCGACCCGTCGTACAATAGGTGTGACATCATCTACACATTTGCTACACAAGCTATATACCCACACATCATAAGTACCTTTTCTCAAACCTTCAAAGATATAAAAGCCATCATAAGAGGTTCTGATTCTATCTATGACCTTGCTTGTTTCGACTTCATCACCATTTGTATTCTTTTTCACAGAAAGTGAACCTATATAGACTTCCCTATCTCCGACATAACCTTCATCCACAAACTCACCATCTTTATTATAATCAACGGCATAAACCCTTCCCTCAATAGATGCAAGACCGCCATAACCTTCTTCTTTCTTGCAATGAGAAAACAATAATATGCCTAAAAATAAAGTAGAATATAACCTCAGTTTCATAGCTATTTTATCTTAAAATTATAGAATCATTTATTTATCAAATCTTAAAGAGACTAAGTTACATAAATAAATCTTAATGAAGAATGGGTTTATTAATTGTGCCAAAATTAAACCTTTCAGAATCATATTTTGTAAAATCAGAAAGAACTTATCTCCCTACAAATCTCCACTTAGTCTAATCTTTTAATATCGTAGCAAAAACAGTTTCACCTACTGCCTGTAAAGTATTCTTATCTATGATATCCATATTGTCAGCATGGGTATGCCAAAAGTCTCCAAATCCGGAAAGTGTGGTAGGATCATAATGGATAATATCTATCATAGGAATTCTGGTATATTTATACACATAAACATGATCGTCTAAAATAGAACCGCCTTTTTTATTGACAAAATATTTTCCATATCCTAATTGTTTAGCTGTGTTCCACATTTCGCTAATCAGAGCCGAATTGATAATTATCGAATTGTTTTCTTTTGCAAATACGGCATTTTTAGCACCTACCATATCCAATAAAATTGCTTTGTATGCAAAATAATTGGGTCGGTGAGGATGCTTGCTCCAATATTGAGAACCTAAACAATAAGAATCTGTTACATTAGAAATGCCATAATCCTCTACATCAAAAAATATAATATCCAATCCTTGATCCTTTGTCGCAGATGCTTGTATTTGTCTGGCAATCTCTAAAATCACACCTACTCCACTCGCTCCATCATTTGCTCCCAAGATAGGTAAATCTTGATTGGCAGTATCTTGATCTGCCCAAGGTCGGGAATCCCAATGTGATGCCAGTAGTTTTCGTTCTTTTACTTCTTCGTTAAAACTACCTATGATATTATAGCAAGGTAGTATTTTCCCGTCAGAAGTAGTAAATTGGGTAGATTGTACTTGTACTTTAGCTCCCAATCTTTCAAGGGTTTCTATCAACCACAATGAACATTGATAATGCTCGTCCGTTCCCGGTACTCTGGAACCAAAGCTCACCTGTTTTTCAATATAAGCATAAGCTGAGTCAGCAGAGAAAGCAGGTCTTTCCACCACCTTGGCGACATCCTGAGGCTCTTCGATTGTCATCTGATTATTCTTGTTATTACAAGAAAGCAATATCAAACCAAATACAAAAAGAGCGATTTTAGTTTTCCAATTCATAAGATGCTTGTCCATCTTTACCGTCTTTAATAATGATTCCTGCGGCTTTCAGCTCATCTCTGATTTTATCTGAAAGTGCCCAATTTTTATCAGCACGAGCTTGTTTTCTTAAATCCAAGATAAGATTCATCGCCGCCTCCAATGCTGTATTATCATTGGCTGTTTCTTCCTCCAACCCAAAAACATCTTGAATGATAATCGCAAATTCTTTTTGTAGCCTTTCAAAGGTAATTTTACTTATTCCGGCAACAATTTTTTTATCATTATACCAAGTATTGATATGTGTTGTTAGTGCGTAAAGACTAGCAACTGCCTTAGCTGTATTAAAATCATCACACAAGTCGTTGATTACTTGATCGATGGATTTATTAACTTCATCATCCAAGTAAGAACCTTTATCAATCCAAGTAAGTTCTGAAAGGTACTTTGCCGCATTAACAAGTTTTTTCAAACCGATTTCGGCATCATGAAGAGACTTTATCGAAATATCTAATTCACTGCTATAATGTGATTGTAAAAACAAAAATCTTACAGTCATCGGGCTGTAGCCTTTGTCCAGTAATGGATGATTTCCACTCAACATTTGCATAGGTAAAATCGAGTTTCCTTCTGACTTGCTCATTTTCTTACCGTTAAAATTGAGCATATTGCTGTGCATCCAATATCTAACAGGAGCATGACCACAAGCTCCTATATTTTGTGCAATTTCAGATTCATGATGAGGAAACTTCAAATCCATTCCACCTCCGTGAATATCAAATTCATGACCCAAATATTTGGTACTCATGACCGAGCATTCCAAATGCCATCCCGGAATCCCTTCTCCCCAAGGGGAATTCCACTTCATAATATGACCTTTTTCGGCTTTTTTCCAAAGTGCGAAATCAGCTTTATTTCTTTTATCATCTTGCCCGTCTAAATCGCGAGTAGTTTCTAACAATTCTTCTAAAACTCTTCCCGACAATTCACCGTAAGGATATTTTTCATTAAATTTGACTACATCAAAATAGATATTTCCATTTACCTCATAAGCGTAGCCGTTCTTCAAAATATCTTCTATCATTTCAATCTGTTCGATGATGTGTCCACTGGCTGAAGGTTCTATACTTGGTGGCAAAATTTTAAAAAGCCGCATGACATTGTGAAAGCCGATGGTATATTTTTGTACGACTTCCATCGGCTCTATTTTTTGGAGTCTTGCCATCTTTTCTACCTTGTCTTCTCCCTCATCAGCATCATCTACCAAGTGACCGACATCAGTAATATTTCTGACATATCTTACCTGATAACCTAAGTATTTTAAGAATCTGAAAACAATATCAAAAGTCAAAAATGTCCTGACATTGCCGAGATGAACATCATTATAGACCGTAGGGCCGCAAACGTACAAACCTACAAAAGGCGCATGTATCGGTTCAAAAAGTTCTTTTTTTCTTGTGTATGAATTATATATATATAGCTTATGAGAACTCATTGCGCAAAGATAGTTTGAAAATGTGAATGCAAATCATTTTATGAAATATTATTCTATTCCGGATTTACGGCAAATTCTACAACAATAGGATAATGGTCTGAAATTTTATTTTTCGGTTTATTAAACTTTGTTGTTGTCAGACTTTTATCTTTTAAGATGTAATCAATCCTCAATAAGGGAATATTACCGCTATAAGTAGAACCTATTCCTTTTCCTTTCCGGATAAAGGAATCTTCTAAGGTTTTAGTAAGCTGTTGATATGAATAAGAGCCGGGCGTATCATTAAAATCACCTCCTAAAATAATAGGATGAGGTGAATCGGAGATAAAAGATTTCAATTCATTGACTTGCTTTCCTCTATAAATAAAAGCTTGGTTAATTTTTTTCAACAAATCTATCACTCTCTTATAGGCAGGAAGTTTTTTTTCTGTAATCTCTTGAATAGTTTCATATTCATCATTGTTAAAATAAAGAGATTGCAAGTGTACATTGACAAATCTGAAAGTCTGACCTTTCACCTTAATATCGGCAAATGCTCCGCGACTATAGCTACCTCCGACAGAATTATTTACCGACTTTTTGAGTAATTCACCACTTTTTGAAATGGGCAGTTTGCTAAAAATTGCCACTCCCCAAATATTATCCTTTCTTTTAATCAGCTCAGTCGATATTTTATGATATTTATAACCGATGGAATCCAAATAGTGCGTATTATTTAATTTTTTTGTCTCAGTATAATATTCCTGAAACAATAACACGTCGGGATTATATTTTTGAATGGTATCCATCATTACTTGTCTTGAATGCAAATTTTTTGACCAATTATACAAATCAAAATTTCTGACATTATAGCTCATCACTGTAAAATCTGTGGATAAATTTGTATCCTTTTGTAGGAAAGGTAAAGCTATTTGTGATTTCAGTTGGGAAAAAGTAAAAAGTAAGCCAATAAGAGAATAAATAAAAAATAGTCGTTTCCTCAATATCCATGAAAAAATAAACAAGATATTGACAACAGCGAGATAGGGATAAATCAGTCCCATAAAACCAAAGACAGAAAAGTTAGAAGGATTGATTTTGGAAGACAGTCCTGAGATTAAAAGGAGTGTTAAGAAAACAATATTTGCTGTCCGAGATGTTAATGATAATAGTTGGTGTAAAAACTTCATTAGTCTTCTTGACTGATTTTGAAAAGAAAGGTTTTTTCTTCATCACTCAAACTATCATAGCCGGACACATTGATTTTATCTAAGATGTCATCTAATTTCTCCTGCTTATTTTGGCTTCGGGTTGTATAAGTTGTGACCTTTTCTTTATTCATTGCTTTTTTCTCGACATGCACTCTTTCTCCTTTCGTATCAAATTTTCTAAAGACAACCCTTACTTTTTTCTTTTTAGATTTTCTCAAATTTGTCCACCAATCTTCCAACCAATAAAAAGGTCTCGCCCAATCTACACCTCTTTGCAATTGCTTGATATACATAAAACCTATCAATGCACCACCCAAATGGGCGATACTTCCACCCGCATTGCTACCCTGTAAGGACAAAGTATCCCAAAATAAGTAAAACAAGGCAATCCATTTGATTTTCACATTTCCAAGTAACAGCAAACGAACTTCATAATTAGGTGCTACGGCGACCGCCGCAAAGGTAATTCCCATAATTGCACCCGATGCGCCAAGAATATGCGAACCGCCTATTGTTTTATAAAAAGGGAAAAGATTATAAGCCAAAACAAATAAGGCATATCCAAATAGGCCTGACAAAAAATAGATGGGAACCAATTTGGAATTTCCTATTAAATCTCTGACAATGTTACCAAAAACATATAGAAAGAGCATATTAAACAATAGGTGAAAAAATCCTACATGTGTAAAAATATTTGTAAAAACCGTCCAAGGTCGCAATAGAATCTCCTTAGAATTAGAACTTCCCATGAATAAGTCCATCACAAATTGTCTTCCGGCTTCATGAAAAATAGGATTGGCGAAAAACAACAATATATTCAATACGACAAAAACTACGACATTGATCATAATCAATTTCACATGTGCACCACCGTATTGGTACTTATATTTTATTTCTTGCCATATAGAGTTATCGTTATACATAATTTGTTATCTCAATATACCTTTTTGTTTCCAAAATTTCAAAATCAGATAGCCAAATAAAGCTCCACCCAAATGGGCAAAATGTGCAATATTCCCGGCTTGCTCGTAACCCATATACAATTCAAATATAATCAATAAGAAAACCAAAGTTTTAGCTTTCATGGGAATCGGTGGAAAAATTAGCATTAATTGAGTATCGGGAAACAGATATGCAAATCCTATTAACACGCCAAATATAGCTCCGGAAGCTCCTACCATAGGAATAGAGATAAGTTGCATTACTTCCACTTTATCTTGATAAGAAATTGCCAAGTTTTGCAAAATATCCGGAGTTATCCAAACTTTACCCGACAAATGATAAACCTGTAACACAATCACAAAAAGATGTAGAAATGCCCCCCCCAAGCCTGTCAACAAATAAAAGTTGAAAAATCTTTTAGAACCGATAACCCTTTCCAATACAGAACCAAACATAAACAGGGTAAACATATTGAAAAACAAATGTCCAAATCCTCCGTGGGCAAACATGTGTGTAATCAACTGCCAAGGTCTGAAATTAGAGTTTGAGAAATAATAAAGTGCTACTTTATTGGTGAGCGAGGGATATGTCATCAATGCCAAAAGCACGATCACATTGATAATGATAAGATTTTTTGTAACCTCAGGTAATTGTCTAAATCCGAACATATATAAAATTTATTACGAAAATTGTTGTTCTAAATCGTCTAATGAGAAAGTAATATAAATCTTTTTCCCGTCTATGGTATAATTAGGGTTTTCACATGCAAAAAGTTCATCAATCAATACTTTTATTTCTGCAATATCCAAATTATTGTTAGTGTCCATACTTATACCTTTCACCAAAGATGCTGCCAATTGTATTTTACTGTCAAAATTTGAAGTGCTACTTTCTTTAAAATGATGCAACATCGTTTCTATCACAGACTGTATATTGTTTCCCTCATATTCTATCGGCAATCCGTGTACCACAAAGGTATTTTTTCCAAAAGACTGAATATCAAAGCCAAGAGGTTTTAGCTGTACCAATAATTCTTCTAAAATGATACTATCTTGTGGTGAAAACTCCAAAGTCGTAGGGAAAAGAGATTGCTGGTAGAATCGCTTGCTTGTCTAAAGCTCTAATATATTTCTCCATCAAAATTCTTCGCGCTCTTTGATATGGACAAAAACGACTCCCGAACTGATTTGTGCCAAAAGATATTTTTGATGTATTTGTACCGGAGTAAAAGTCAGGTAATCATTTTCAAGTGTATCAAAAAGTGTGGGTGTCAATGAAAAATCATCTTCATTTTCATCCATTTTGCTCCTCAAAGTGATGATATCCGAGGCCTCTTTTGCCGTTTGGGGTAAAATGCTTTGCCAAGTCGGCGTGGAAGGTGTCATCAGTGGGTGCTGGCGACCGGAAGAAGAAGCAATACCATGTCCGCCGCTAAATTTACCCATGATATTTTCATTCATTTTGGGTGTTTTTCTAAAAGCTTCCAAATTGCTAAACTCGGCATTTTGGTCAAAATCCAAAGTAGGTGTCACGCTATATTGCGCCAGACCGTGTTTGACAGCAGCTTGGATAATCATAAAAACACTCCTTTCATCTTCAAACTTAATCTCTTGTTTGGTCGGGTGTACATTGATATCTATTGCTGCCGGACTGATTTCTATAAAAAGTACATAAAAAGGATAACTCTTTTCGGGAATTAAATTCTCAAAAGCTTTTTGTACTGCAAAATTGAGCGTATGACTCTTTATAAATCTATTGTTGACAAAAAAATACTGCTCTCCTCTCGTCTTTTTGGCTGCTTCAGGTTTGCCTATATATCCACTGACACTAATATATTCCGTATTTTCTTCCACAGGAACCAACTTATCATTTAGCGACTTACCAAAAAGATGAATGATACGTTGTTTGAGATTGCCACTGTTGAGGTGATACAATTCCATATTATTATTGTGAAAACTCAATGACAATTGCGGGTTGGAAAGAGCTATTCTGACAAACTCATCCATCACATGTTTGAGTTCCACTTGGTTAGATTTTAAAAAGTTTCTTCTTGCAGGAACATTATAAAACAAGTTTTTTACGGATATATTCGTACCTATGGCGTGATTACAAGGCTCTTGCATGATAACTTTTGAGCCTTCGATTCTGATATAAGTCCCTAATGTGTCATCTGCTTGCTTGGTTCTGAGTTCTACTTGTGCCACCGCCGCAATAGAAGCCAACGCTTCACCGCGAAAGCCCATTGTATAAATTTCAAAGATATCTTCAATCTTTCTGATTTTGGATGTGGCGTGTCTTTCAAAACTCATACGGGCATCCGTCATAGACATTCCACTTCCGTCATCCACTACTTGTATCAATGTCCGACCTGACTCATTTAGAATAAGTTGTATATCTGTAGCACCGGCATCTATTGCATTTTCAAGTAATTCTTTTACCACTGAGGCTGGTCTTTGCACGACTTCCCCCGCAGCTATTTGATTCGCTATTACATCTGGTAATAATTGTATCACTTCTGACATCTATAAAAATAAATCAGCTCACAAAATACACAATTATAGTCTATTCTCTTTGTTTTGAGACTTTGCTTTACCCACGATTTCCTAACACTATTGTTTATAAGTTTTTACAATGTGGGCAAGTGTATAATATAAGGTTTTTAGATATTATCTATTTCCGCTGCCATCTTTCTATCCTTGTCGGTAATTTTACTACCTGCATCATGCGTGCAAAGTTCGATTTTCACTTTATTGTAAACATTACTCCATTCCGGATGATGATCTGCTTTTTCTGCTATAAAAGCCACTCGTGTCATAAATACAAAAGCTTCTGTAAAATCTTTAAATTCAAACGTTTTGGTCAGTTTATTATCTTTTTCTTGCCAACTCATACTCAATATCTATTTCTTATAAAACGAAATAAGGTTAAAAGTGTTTGGATAGGGATGAATACTTTGTTTTATAGAGGCTGTCCGAAATGGGTAGCCTCTTTTTTTATGTATATTTCAAGTATCTATTATTTATATAATTATGTCCTTATACTTTCCATTTTGAACTAAGAGAATGGTCTGTTTTTGATTTAAGAATTTTCATTTATTGTTGTAGCACATATAATTCTAAGAAAAACACAGAAAACACTATCTCTATGCTACAATTTTTCGAAGATTATAACCAATTGCCATTAGTAAAAAACTCTATTTCTACCTTTTCTAAGACTTTGAATGTAAACCTGTTAAATCTATTATTACTTTTTAACTGTCCAAACACTGCTTCGACTTCAACTGGTCGCTTGCTTCGGTGATTTAATCCTTTTTCACTCATTAATAGTTCTTTAGCCTGCTTTTTAAGTTCATTTAAACGATGCCCCAAAATCGCAACAGAAAAACAAAAACCTCTGCAATCCCTTTAAAATAAAAAAGACTATGAGTGTTTTTAGGTTTCACCTAAAAGGTGTATATTTAAAGTTACGACACTAAAAATATGTACCGTGGATAAAATTAGGCATTCTTCTCAAAACATCACTCCTTTTGGAGGTTTAAATTTCATCAATTCTTTGTTGAAACAAAGTAATGTTCATAGTCTAATTGACAGAACATTGGGTTTTCGCAATTATAGAGCAAAAATATGCGTATTCGGACATCATTCTTTCTCTACTTAAAAATTCACTTTGCAACGGTGAATTTGTTTCGGATCTAAAGCACCTAAAAGAACAAATTGCACAAAACATGAAAGATTCAATTCCTTCTCATGATACGGTGGAATATGCTTTTCAGAAATTAAAAGTACCGAATAAAATAGTTGTTACAGAAAACAACACTACGCATCAAATCAATTATAACAAAAACATAAACAGCTTATTGGCAGGTATTTGTGTGAATTTAGGATTGTTAAAGCCGGATGTAAAAGACTGTCCCGTCCTGAAATCACTTGTCGTTTTTTCATCTTTTTACATGTTTTTTTGTTACAAAATGTGTAAACCTATTTCAGGACAATACAGGAAAATTGTATCCTTAATGTTGCCGTTGCGATTATTGGGTTGAGAATAAATTTTACAAGAGGAATGTTAATGTACTAATTTACCAATATACCAATGTGTAAATAATGTCTCTCACAAAAATGACGATGAAGGATGGACAATTTCCGAATTGACAACAAAGAAACTCGTATTTTGTACTTCTAACTTCATACTTCAAAATATCTTGGCTCTAATCCCCCATATCCTTGATAATCACTAATCTCTCCGGCATGGTATAAGGTATTAAGCCGGCTTTGAGTATCAGTTTTTGGGCAGGACGTGAATGGATAAATTTCACAAATCCCACACCCTTTTTCAAGGACAGATTGCAATAAGTAACAGTGTATGGAAGGATGAAAGGCCATTCTTTGGTATAAATTGTGGATTGGGATGGATGTATAATATGACCGAGCGTATCTTGTATAGCCACCCAGTTAAATTTAGAAATGATATCAGCTGCTTTTTGGCTACTAGGATTACTGACCAAAGAGAAAGGTAATAAACCGATATATTCGGGATGTAAGTTTAGGAAACGCTGTAAATCATCAATGTTTTCTACAGTTTTTAGGACTCTTTTCCCTTCTGTAATTCCATATTTTGTAAGTAATTGGGCAAACATGCCCATGTGTTCTTGTGTAGATACAAATTTATCTTCTCCTTGCTGTATGATTTGCTGCAAGTCTGGATATTTGATCAGTGTATCTGTTTCAGATTTGTCTTTGACCAGTGCAATGGCATCATAGGCAAAAGTGTGTTGTATAGGTTTTGTTTTATACACAGAATGGATATACTCCATTTCATCCGTATCAAAAGCTTGTAATCTGATGACTAGACGGGAATCATTGTTATAAATAGCTTCCTTTACTTCATGATCGTTATCATAAGTGATATCCAGTTTGGCTTCCGGAAAAGAACTAGTATATACATCACCCAATTGTCTGACAAGTATTTCAGTGTTTTTGTCAGCGTGTAGTTTTACTGTATCGACATTGATTCTGTCTAGATCAAAATTAATATTTCTCTGGCTTTCTTTTTCCTTGAATCTTTCACACCCAAATAAAATGGGTAGAATAAATAAAAATAATAGAAATCTTTGACTCATCTATTCTCTTTTTTGTAATCTACATAAACTCTATACAATCTATAAGAGCCGTACAATAATGCACCACCACAAAAAAGGTATTTATAAAGTGGAAGATCAGTAAGAAAATTCGGTATTTTGAATAAAAAGACAGCGAAAAAAATATAAATCAAAGCCCTGAGAATATTGATAAGAGGCATCGGTTGAAAGATATAGTGTAGGAAACTTTCCTGATTTTGTCCATTCATTTTACTTTATTTTAAAAGTCCTTTTTCACTCATTTCTTTGAGTGAAGCTTCATATTTGTCATCGGAAATTTCTTGTCGGTTGACCCAATTTGCAAACTGTCTGATACCTTCCTTGAAATCAATTTTTGCCTCAAACCCCAAGTGCTTTTTTATCTTTTGAGTATCTGCTATATTGTGCCTGATATCCCCTTTTCTAAATTGCCCTGTCACACGAATGGGTATTTCAATACCATAGTTTTTGACCAATTCTTCGGCGACCTCTGTTACGGAAGTACCGACACCCGTCCCCACATTAAAAGATTGATAGTCGGCTGATGCTTTTTCTATTGCCAAAATGGTAGCATCTACCACATCGCTGATAAATACAAAATCTCTGCTTTCCGTGCCATCTTCAAAAATTTGTATGTCTTTATTGTTTTTGATACGGGTGGAAAAAATAGATAAAATACCGGTATAGGGATTGCTGAGTGATTGTCCCGGTCCGTAAACATTTTGGTATCTGAGTGCTACTGACGGGATATTGAGTGCTCTGCAAGTTATCATGACGGATTGTTCCTGAAAGTATTTGGTCAATCCGTAAATAGAATTGGGTTGTATTCTTGACAGCTCATCCGTTTTTTCTAATTGTGCATTCTCACCAGTGATAGGACATTTGACTTCAAAATCGCCATTTTGCATATTCCTTTCATCTCTTTCGTTGGGATAGACATATTGGTGTAAAGCAGGTGAAAAGTATTTGCCTTCACCATAAATCGCACGTGAAGAAGCGACCACGACTTTCTCTACCTGATGTTTGCCATTGGTCAAAATATCTAATAGGATAGAAGTGCCGATGACATTGACCTCGGAGTATTTTTCTATCTCATACATGGATTGTCCAGTGCCGGTCTCTGCTGCCAGATGGACAATGATATTTTGATGGTTCAAGGCTTTTTCCCAATCTTCTTTATTTCTAACATCTCCTTTTATGAAATGGATTTTGTCTCTCAATTTTTGAAAAAGTTCCGTTCCCTTTTCGTCTTTATGAATTTGTGGTGAAAGGTTGTCTAAGATAGTCACCCGATAGCCTTTTTCCAACAATTTTTCAGTGAGGTTAGAGCCTATAAATCCTGCTCCGCCGGTAATGAGTACGTTTTTTCTTGCATCCATATTTTTTAAGCTCTTGCTATTAGTTTTGCCGTATTGATAAAAGTATTTTTAAAAAATCTGTTTTTAAGTATCAGCCATTTTCTTTTGATTCCACTTGTTGCACTCAAAGCAATAAAATCTTTCAGCATCTTGATTTGACCTTTATCTAATTTTGCTTCATACTGTTCCAAGATGGCTTCTGCCTGTGTAGTCTGCTTTTTCAGGTAATTATTAAAATTGCTGTTGTTGAGTTTATCTGAAATTTTATCACTGACTTCTTTTCGGTATTCGCTACCATCCCGACTGGCATTGAGACCGTGAATTCTGTGATACAACAAAGCTTTGTCCAAGAACCAGAGTTTACCCATCAGAGAGGAAACGAGTGCCAACCAATGGTCATGCATCAATGCTCTTTTATCAATTGGTGAAGCGAGGTCTAAAAGTTTTTTATTGATAATCGTCGAGCAAGCATAAGGTACATTTTGAATCAACAATCTATTGGGTTTATTTTCCCACGTGTTGAGCCTGTCATTTTCCATCAAAGACGGACATTGGATTTTCATATCTTTATCACAAAGCATCATATCACTATATACCATAATGGGCATACCGGGATTTTTTTCTTCCAACTTTTGAATGGCATTCAACTGCTCGCTTAATTTTTGGGGAAGCCACTTATCATCTTGATCTGAAAAGCATATATAAGGTGCTGTTGCAAACTGCATCAACCTATTAAAATTTTGAGAAGGCCCCAAATTACCTAATTGGTCTTCGATAAATTCTATTTTTTTGGGGTTGAGTCCTATCCATTTTGAAATGATATTTAAGGTCTCATCTGTAGAACCATCATCGCGAATAATGACTCTAAAATTGGGGTAATCTTGTTCAAAGATAGACTCTAACTGTTCGTCTAAAAACTTTTCCCCATTATATGTTCCCAACAAGATATCTATTTGAATTTGCATAGAGACTAAATAATTTTATCGTAATCGAGCTGTTTCATCAAAGGTTGGTTTTTTATCTTATGGTACACCTCTAAAGCCCCATTACTATTTAAAAATGCAAAACTTCTATCACTTTTCACCTTTTCCAACTGATTTTTTATATCGACATTAGTACTATTTAACCCACAATATTCTGCCAAATCAGTCAAAATAGGTGTCGGGTTTTGTAAAAAATCTTCATATCTCACCTGTTTCATTTGAGGAAAGACCTGCTCTAAATCCAAACACCTGCTCACATATTCTTCCCAAAGATGATAACCTTCTTCAAGGTCGTGCAATCTGAAATTATTATTATAATTATGACTGATTAAAAACCTCCTTTTGAATTTCTTTTTCCAATTGAGCTGAAATTTATTTTTCATTTCCAAATCCCTTTTCATAAAGCTCAAAATGGAATCCATCGGATTTCTATAAATGTGAATCACTTTGGCATCAGGAAAAACCTCTTTCCATAAATCTATGGTAAAGGAATTTTTAGGATCTTTCCATCCCCAAGGAAAATCTAATTCTTTCAGGCTTTTGTATTGACTGTTTTTACTTCCCAAAAAACGCTTTTTCTTAGCCGAAGCCACAAAAAAATTCAAATCTCTTATCAGGACTTCCCGTGTGGTGGGATTCATATATCTGTAATTGTGAGGTAAATCTGCCCTACAATATGCAATGTCAAAAACCCAATTATTGATATCCCAAAAGAATAATGCTTCATTGTTTACTTCCTTTTTATCTCCGACAAACAAGCCCAAATTCTCCAACATCTTGGTAATCATGGTAGTTCCCGACCTATGCATGCCTACTATTATCACAGGAGCTGTGTACATTTTAAGAAGTTCTTCTCACAAAAGTATTAAAACTAAATACGATAAACTATTCTGTTATTGTCAAATGTGTAAATTTTCAAATTCTAAGGACTCATCACACAAAATAGATCCATCTAAAAGAACATTACTAAAAAGGCATAAATTTTTGTTGCAAGGTTTTTTAATCATAGGAATTGTATATCTTTGCTGTTCCAAAAAACGGTCGGTTGGCCGAGTGGCTAGGCAGAGCTCTGCAAAAGCTTGTACGGCGGTTCGAATCCGCCATCGACCTCAAAATCGCAAATGGTTGTTATGACTGTTTGCGATTTTCTTTTTTACCGGTTTTTCATCTGACAAGTATTATCTTAGTGTCAAATGAGGACAAATCAATAAACTATAATCCGTAATTTTCGTCTTCGTAGTAAAAGAGACAACATGAGATTTCACACAAGAAAATGGGTAAAACCGGAAGACCTTAATGCAAATAAGACTTTGTTTGGAGGAAGACTTTTGGCATGGATAGATGAAGAAGCCGCTTTATATTCCATCATTCAGTTAGAAAATAAGAATGTAGTCACCAAATTTATGTCAGAAATAAATTTTATGAATTCTGCGCAAGATGGTGATATTGTAGAAATAGGTATGGAAGTAGTCAAGTTTGGTACTTCTTCACTGACTTTGAGATGTGAGGTGAGAAATAAAATGACTATGCAACCTATCATTACAGTGGATAAAATCGTCATGGTCAGTTTGGATGTCAATGGAAAACCTTTGGCACACGGTAAGACAGAAGTAGAATATGTCAAAGACAGGTTAGCCGAACAAAACGATTAAGGCGAGCCTCTTGAATGTAGAAATTTTTAATAGCACTTTTGTTTAAATTATATTTATAAGTATATTGCTATTCAAAATACTACACCTATGCAAAGAATATTCTTTTCCATCTTCAGTATCACACTTCTTTTAGCTACTTTAGGTTGTAAGAAAGACAAAGATGATAAGAAAACCACACCAAATCCCGATTCGGAAATTACATTTCCATATACTGATACCTTATCCGTTTTGACTTATAATGTTGCCGGCTTGCCGGAAATACTTTCAAGTGGAGATCCTGTTCATAATACTTCCGAAATCGGTCGCCGGCTGAATCATTATTCTTTAGTCGCCGTACAAGAAGATTTTAACTACAATCACTTTCTGTATGGCACTGCCCAACATCCCTACAAAACGAAATGGTCAGGGCCTGTACCTGTCGGAGATGGATTAAACGTACTTTCCCAATACAAAATTTCTGATTTGGAAAGAATCAAATGGAAAAAATGCAATGGTGCAGATTGTCTGACTCCCAAAGGATTTTCTTTTCAAAGGATAGAAATTGTCGATGGCATTACTATTGATTTATACGACATTCATTCCAATGCCGGACACCAAACCAAAGCAGATAACAATGCTCGACGTTCTAATCTATTGCAAATGTATAAATACATGGAAGAACATTCACAAGGTCGCCCTGTCATCGCTATGGGTGATTTTAACAGTAGATATACCAATGTGGAAGATACGTTAGAAGTATTCCAACAGCTTGGCCTGCAAGACACTTGGCTTGAACTCGTTTTAAATAATGTAAAACCTGTCAAGGGTTCAGATAAGTTGGACGACTGTATAAACCCTGCTTCCGGCGATTGTGAGACTGTAGATAGAATCTTTTACCGTTCGAGTGACAATGTAAAATTTAGACTTTTGGGTTATGACAAACCTCAAAAAACTTTTCAACGTGACGACAAAGATTTATCTGACCATATTCCGGTCTTTTCATTGTTGGAAGTGACTATTTTGAGAAAGTGATTTCTCTCTGTCATAAAGAAATTGATAGTGGTGGTTTTTGAGAGATGGGGATCAGGGAGTTGTGTCGTCTATCCATCCAAAAAAGCGAAGCCGCTGGTCACGACCTCGCATAAATCCTTAATTTTTTTCTCTCTGAAAATCTTTTCTATCATTTCTCTCACGACCTTATAATCGTGGTGGATAGGGCAAGGATGAGTAGCAGAACACCGGCTCAAACCGAGACCACAACCGCAAAAGACTGATGTACCTTCTATCGTTTCCACGATATCATAGATAGGTTGTTCACGTTGATTCACATCTATAAAAAAACCGCCATTCGGTCCTTTATAGCTATTGATAATATCCCTTTTTGCCAAAAGTTGTAATGCTTTACCCACCGTATGCTCGCTCGCATTGATGGATTCTGCAATTTCCTTGACATTAATCATTTCACCATCTTCGCTTTTCGCACAAAGATAGATAACGGCCTTGATAGCGATTTTACTCGTCTGACTTAACATCCTACTGAGTTAAAAACTCGATACCTTCAGGTGAAATTTTAGATTGATCCCAAGGCGGGTCAAAAGTCATTTCCAAATCTATATCCCATTCCGGAAAATCTTCTGTGAGTGAGCCCATTGTGTTTTGAGTGATTTCATCTCCCATCGGGCAAAATTGTGTGGTCAAAGTCATAATCACTTTCATCAATTTTTTGTCTTCATCAAAATTGATTTCATAAATCAAACCTAAGTCAACAATATTCAACCCGACTTCCGGGTCATCCACATAGTACAATCCGGCTAATGCTTTTAATAAAAGCTTTTCGTTATTAGTTACTTCATTCATGCTTCTTTGGGTTTATGCGTAAATATAATTCCTATGTTTAGAGCGTATAAAATAGCTGAAAGCATCAGCGCAAATACACCTATCTTTAAAATAATCTCATTGAGTAAAATAATACCTATTACCGTAATGACAAATCCTGAGAGATAAGATATAGCCATCGAGTTAAAGACTTTGTCATTAAATAAATCCTTTGGAATAGGCGGTCTTCCTTTGTGTTTTTTTCGGTTATATACTTTTTTAAAAACAATGAAAGGCAAGGTCTTAAATGTCATACCGAAAATCAGTGCAGTGATCCATCCGAAGAAAATACAGAATCCGTACAAAATCACAATGTGGTTATCTTTGCCCACAGGCAATATCGCCAAAATAACCAGTAAAGTCACAATAGGTAAAAGCATTTGACCGACTGCGGTCAAAGATATTTTCATCTGTTCATCTACGGCTTTCCGTATTCTTACTTTGTAAGCCGCCCAACAATGATAAGCAAAAAGTACAATTCCACTCAAAGCCAAAGCAATAGATAAATAATCAAAATTTGCCGGAAGATGTAAAGTTTTAATCAATATAAAACTAATCAGACTCATATTGACCAAAGCATAGATGATCCACAATATCGTATTGTTTTTATATTTGGATATCAAAAACATAGGTATCAATCTGGAACCTACACCGATGACCAACATTAAAAACCAACCAATCAATCCCAAATGGGCGTGTAGAGCCAAATAACTGACCGAGTTATCCGGTAAAATACTTTTTGTAAAATTGAAAACCAATAGCAGTCCGAAAAAAGTAGTGGTAAACAACCATAAAGCGGCAGTCACTATATACCAAGCATGAACATCTCTTCTTTCACTTTCAACAGCACTTTCAAATACATTAAACAAATAACACAACACGCCGATATTTACCAAAACCGCACCGATTTGCAAAGGAAGTCCCGTCTTAAAGGTATAAAATCCATATACCAAAACAGGTACACCGAGCAAGGTAAATATATAGGTCAGATAACCTAAAAAATCACTGCTGAGCTTGCCTTCTATCAAGACAGGTAATAACTGATAGGATGCACCAAAAATCAACATCGTTCCCCATCCCAAAGCCATAATATGTGTCAAAGCCAAAGTATGTGGATGAAAATTATGTTCAAAAAAGATATGTGTATGAAACAAAAGGTAGATAGTTCCGATAACTAAAGACAATGCGCCTGTGGCGTAAAAGGGAAGAACGACCTTATATGATGTAGTTTCTTGAAGTCCTGATAAAGACGATACTGCCATTGTGCTATTTGAAAATTAGTAAGTAAACTTCACCCTCTTGTACATCTTTGACACGATACTGATATTTTCTGTCTTTGAGTTCATTGAGTAAGAAAACAGGAATTTTTTTATGGTTGACAAAAAGTACTTCATCCGGTGACATCGTTTCCAATTTTTCCAAAATCGTAATCATCGGTAAAGGCATCTCAAGGTGTCTGACATCTATTTCTACAAGTCTGTCTCTAGACTGCGCCAGTATCTCATCCCAATCTTCAGAAGTAGAAATTTCATCATCCATTTCAAGCTGTGTACTTTCGTCTGTTTTGTAAAAATAAGTTTCAATTTGATCCGCAGCAACATGATTGACATGGGATTGAAAACCTTGTTTTTCCAGCAATTTTATCAAAGGTACGGGTTCAAAAGAGTTAATGATATTGAGAGCTTGACCGGTCTGTAAAGCTTTTACTTTTTCCTGTATTGGTCTAAGTGGGTCAGCACCACCCGCCATCATTTCTCTTACATCAAAGTTGATGATTTTATCCTTAGGCAGATTAGTCAAATAGGTAGGAAGTGGTTTATTTTCTATCATTTCTTCTTCAACTTGCGCATTCTCATCCGTTTCAAAACCCAAAGGTCTGAGGACATTGTAAAAGTCTTCAGGTGTACATTTCCCTATTTTGGATGCCATAGCGATACTTGTACGACCAGCCATGAGTTTTCTCAAAATAGGATTTCTCAATTTTTTAAAATCGTCTGCTATGGTAATAATGGCTTCCAAAGCATCGGGATTGTGCTTGATGAGTTTAGAAATTTTTGTCTTTTCGTTGATGACCATACCTCTTTTTTTATACCACCATCATCAGTCAATACTTTGATGGTAGCTTGATGAGTACAAGTTAGATAAATTTGTCGAATCCTTGTCAAATGTATTATAATGTCAATGTCATTTTATGCAAATGCAATCTTTCCATCAGATTGGATAACGATAGAAATTTCGGAGTCTTCCAAGGCATCCACACGGTGATGTTCGTTTGCTCTGATGATGAGGCATTCTCCTATGGAGAGTGTACTGCTTTCTTTTTGCTCAAAGCTAAACTTGCATTTCCCTTTATTGATAAAGATAAACACATCTTCTGTGGAATTGTGAACCGGAAAAAATTCACCCTTTTGGATTTCAATTTTCAAAACCTTGAAATTTTCACCTTTGTATATTCTATCATTTTTCATGACATTTGGTTTTAGTTCACTTCAAGGCTCTTTAAACCGCCCCACGCAATTGCAGGACGGAAAAAGAGCTTATATTTTTAGGATAGCGTTTTTTCTATCTCAACGGCTTTTGGGAACATAATATTGTTTTCCAAGTGGATGTGAATATGTGTATCTTCTTCTAATTCATCCAACATTTTGTAAAACAATTTATAACTGGTACATCCATCTGCCGGCACTTCGAAATTATTACTTATTTCACGGATTCTGTCCAATTTGTCGCCTACACTTTGGTGTTCGGCTTCAGCATCTTTTACCAAATCGGCAAATGGATCTCCTTTGGGTTTCCGTCCATTGGCAATATCTTTCACCTTAGGGAAGATAATACCTTCTTCTTCCTGTATATGTGCCAAAAATTCATCATGTACTTCTCGGTATAAGTCATTAATTTTAAGAAGTTCGGGATGATGCGCTCCATGTACTTGTGCTACTTTGGCTGCATATCCTTTTATTTCAGGTAGTTTATTCCTCAAATATGCATGGTGCGTATTGACGACATAATCAGCTAAGAAGCCAATATTCCATTCGCTATAATTGGTATAGCTTCCTTGCGCGCTACTTTGGGTTTGTCTGAGTTCTTGCTCTACTATTCTGTAATCAATACTCAAGCTGTCACAAGCTTGCTTGACTGTTTTTTTACCATTGCAACAAAAATCTATACCGTATTTTTTAAAGACTTCTGATTTACCTAAATCTTTAGCCACGATATCACCGATGGTTTCTCCGGTATCCCTTGGTTTGATAGTGATTTTGATATCCCACCAATCCGGACCTTCTTGAAGATATTCCCAAGTAAAACCATCGCCACGTTCATTTTGCAATTGGTAATAAACAGGTTTGGGATCGTGGTCATTATGGATAATCATGCTTTCATTTTCACCCAACATGTCAAATACTTTGAAAATAGTCGGATGTTTATATCTCGGTTCGATAGACGGCACTGTAACCACTAAATGACCGTCAGCATTTTTTGCCACTCCTTGCAATTGGTTGCTTTCTTCTTCCTGGTCTTTGATAGTCACTCGGATATCCCACCAATCAGGCCCTTGTTGCAAATATTCCCAAGTAAAGGCTTCTTCACCATAGATTTGAGCTAATTGGTAATAAACTGGTCTTGGGTCATGGTCATTGTGGATGACAAAGCTTTCTCCCGGTTTTGTACTTTTAAATACATTAAAGATAGTTTGATGTTTCAATCTTGGTTCGATAGAAGGTACGTTGATGACCAAATCTTTTCTGTTTTGATTGGCTTGTGGTTTGATAGTAATTCTTACATCCCACCAAGTAGGACCTTGTCTCAAGTATTCCCATCCTAATTGCTCTCCGCCATATTGATCCATCAAGTGATATTGGAGAGGCTTCGGATCGTGATCGTTGTGGATAATCAAACTTTCTCCCGGTTGTAAATCTTCTATTGATTTAAAAATAGTGGCGTGTTTGATTTTGGGTTCGAGTGAAGGGACATTGATGATTTTTTCACCTTCTTTTGCCCCTTTGACTACATCATCGTCATCATAATAGATATCATCTCTTATGGTCACTCTGATATCCCACCACTCAGGGCCTTCATTGATATATTCCCAAGTGAAGATATCACCGTGCATATTTTGTAATTGATAATAGAGTGGTTTGGGGTCATGGTCATTATGGATAATCAAACTTTCTCCGGGCGCTAAACTGTCAAATGCTCCAAAGATGGTTTCGTGTTTATATCTTGGTTCGATAGACGGAACATCTATCACTAATTCTTCTGTTTCTCTAATATTTTTCAATAAAGTGACTCTTATGTCAAACCATTCTGGACCTTGTTGCAAGTATTCCCACTTAAAAGTATCTCCGTGGATATCAGACAACTGATAGTATAAAGGTTTGGGATCGTGGTCATTATGAATGATGAAGCTTTCTCCCGGCTTTAGCTCTTCAAATGCTTTAAAGATAGTAGCATGTTTCAATCTTGGTTCGATAGAAGGGACATTGATAATGTTTTCTTCTTTTGTTTGCATATCGTTTAATTTATTCTACTGCTAAAGTAAAAAGATTTTTCGATTAAAAGCAAATAAGTACTTAAATACTTTAATTATTTTATCAAAATTGTGTCAGTGAAGATAATGAGGAAAATTTGACAATAAAAGATGTAGTGAATTATTGATAAAGTATCAGACGGTATTTTGGAAACGTGATGTAAAATTTCTTATATTTGGAAAAGTATTTTATACTATATGTTTTATATAGACAATAAAATAATTTTATGTATAAAGTCCTTTTCAAAAGAAATTTGATAACTATCTTTTAATACAATAAATGCTTAAATTTATATAAACTATGGCTTATGAATCAATAGATAAGTTACAAAAAGTTCTTGCAAAAGAGGTTTTTATTCATACAAAAGATCCTAAAAAAGCATCGGGAAGAGCTTTAGGAACTTTAGTAGAACTTATTACATTTTATCTTTTAAAAACATGGGGGTTAGATAATCAAATTTCAATAGAACGTGGTCTTGCTGAATATGGTAATCCGGATATAACTCATAATGTTGAATATTCCATGCACCCTATTATTCGAGATACAAACATAACAATTGAAAAATCTACAAAATCAATCACATCCAATGTAATTTTGAAAGCCCTCTCTTTAATAAGCTTTAATTTAGATGGTTTTGAAAAGAAAAACAATCAATTATTAAGTAACAATATACTTCGTAACGCTTGTACAATTGCAGTTTCAGAAAATTCATTTCTTCTATGTAGTATTAAGTCAGATTTTGGTGATAAACTTGAACTATACGTTTATGAGCAAAGTAAAAAACCTTATGCTATGTTTGAGTGTAAGCGTGTCGGGGTAGAAGAAGGAATGACAAAAGGTCCACAAACAATTGAAAAAGCTAAACAAGGCGCCTACGTAGCCAGAACAGCCTCTTCTCTTCAGAAAATTCGTTCTGAAAGTGGAGAAATGCAGGGTGTTATCTATAAAAGTAACGATACTTTCATAATCAAACCTTACGTAACATTAATGGAAGAAATTATTCTTTCTTCCGACAAAGAGCTCTTGAGAAAATTTATCTTAACAATTGGAGTTGTTAGTAATCATGGTAATTGGATTAAAAAGAATTCAGATGGTCATTTAAGTTTTAGTGAAGAATTTTTTCAAAAAGAACTAATGGTTTTGGCACAATCCTATGACTGGCTTCTATTTTTGACTGATAAAGGACTCTCTGATTTTATAGATAAATTATTATTTAATCCATCTGAAGAATATCAACTTCTAAGAGATACTTTTTTATCAAGCTACACCGAAGGGAAAAGGAAGAATCAATTTACGAAGGTTCAAATAAATATTGAAGCAGACCATCTATTACTCAAATACTTTAGAGAAAATATCACTACTATTGAAAGTTGGTTTAAGGTAATATCGCCAAGTTCTAAAAGTCTGTCCAACTTGATGGAAGAATTAAATGAACTAAAAAACAAGAACTGGAAAAATATATTGAAATGAGTGCCGGAAGAAGTATAAATACATTAAGTCAAAGCTGGGGAACTCCACATAAATATGTTGATGCGGTTAAGCGGGTTTTTGGAGGAATAATTGAATTAGACCCTTGTTCCAATGAATATTCTATTGTAAATGCACAAACTGAATATTGTCTGCCCAAACAAGATGGCTTAAAAGAAACATGGGATTATCCTACTATATATGTCAACCCACCTTATGGGATTGATAAAGAACGTAAAACAACCATTAAAAGCTGGCTTGCCAAATGTGCCCATGCTTATGAAGAATACAATTCAGAAGTTTTGGCTTTAGTGCCTGTCGCCGCTAACACCACACACTGGAAAAAGTATGTATTCACAAAAGCAAAATCTATCTGCTTTTTATACGACACAAGGTTACGTTTTTTAGTGAATGGTCAAGACACGGGGAAAGGTGCACCAATGGCGTGTGCGATGATATATTGGGGTAATCATCAAAGTAAGTTTTACGAGATTTTTATTGAATACGGTGCCGTTGTTGATATCTCAAATTTAATCGGCGAGAAAATTGGAGCTGACCGAAAAAGATACGAGTTATTCATTTAAAATCTTTTTTTATTCACTTTCACACACTATCAAACTATCCAACATCTTTTTAGCTTGTTCCATCGTCCAGATACTTTCAAAAGTAAGAATGAGGGATTGACTACTTTGCTTGAGGGAAGCACGTTTGTTTTGTTGGATATTGGTGAGAATCTGACGAAAAATATTCGTCTCAAAAAAAGGTGAATTTTGGTTTTCGATAAAATAACATCTCATTTTCCCTGCCTTTAGTATAATCCGCTCAAAACCGACTTTTTTTGCACTCCAGCGAACTCGTAAACCTTCAAAAAGCTCTTCTACTTCTTTGGGAATCGGGCCAAACCTATCTTCTAAGACTTCTTTATATTTTGTCAAATCTTCTTCATTGACAATGTGTTCCAATTCTGTATAAAGTTTTAAGCGTTCTTCTGTACTACTCACATATTCCATCGGAATATACATCTCGCTATCGGTATCAATTGTGCAATCTTTGACAAATTCGGTCTGTTGGTCAATCTGTTCTTGGAAGACCTCCTTGAAATCCGTCTGTTTAAGCTCCTGTATAGCTTCTTCCAATATTTTGTGATACATATCAAAACCGATATCGGCAATAAATCCACTCTGTTCACTTCCCAAAAGATTCCCTGCACCTCGGATGTCCATATCTCGCATAGCAATTTGAAAACCACTGCCCAAATCCGAAAACTCTTCGACCGCCTGTATTCTTCGTCCTGCCTCTTTGGTCAAAAGTTTGATTGGCGGACTGATGAGATAGCAATATGCCTTCTTGTTAGAACGTCCTACCCTTCCCCGCATCTGATGTAAATCACTCAAACCAAAATGATGGGCATTGTTGATGATAATCGTATTTGCATTGGGTATATCAAGACCGGACTCAATAATATTAGTACTGATCAAAACATCAAATTTTCCTTCGATAAAATCCATCATCTTTTGTTCCAAGTCCTTACCTTCCATCTGTCCGTGGGCGTATTCTACTTCAATACCCGGAACCATAGACCGTATCTTGTCGCATAGAGCTGCAATATCTGAGACTTTGTTGTGGATAAAAAAAACCTGACCGCCTCGGACAATCTCATTTTCTATCGCTTCAGTAATCTGTTGCCTGTTGAATGAAATCAGTTCGGTGTGAATAGGCTGTCTGTTCGGTGGCGGTGTCATAATATTTGACAAATCTCTTGCCCCCATCAGTGAAAACTTTAATGTTCTCGGAATCGGTGTCGCACTCAAGGTCAAAACATCCACTTTGGCAGTCATCGCTTTTAATTTCTCTTTGGCTGAAACGCCAAATTTTTGTTCCTCATCTACGACCAAAAGTCCCAAGTCTTTAAATAAAATCTGCTTACCCAATAGTGCATGTGTACCGATGATAATATCAGTCTCTCCACTTTTCACCTTTTGGATCGTATCGTTTTTCTCTTTAGTTGTTTTAAATCGGTTGATATAATCTATTTTGACCGGAAAACCTTTTAACCTTTCAGAAAAAGTCTTATAATGTTGCCAAGCCAAAATAGTCGTCGGCACTAAGACCGCCACTTGCTTACTGTCATTGACGGCTTTAAATGCCGCTCTAATCGCCACTTCCGTTTTACCAAAACCCACATCACCGCATATCAACCTATCCATCGGATAAGGTTGTTCCATATCTGCCTTTACATCTTGGATGGCTTTTTCTTGATCGGGCGTATCTTCATATATAAAAGAGGCTTCCAATTCATGTTGCAAATAAGTATCTTTTGAGAAGCTGAAACCTTTGACCATTTTTCTTTGTGCATAAATCCTTATCAAATCTCTGGCTATATCTTTGACTTTGCTCTTAGTACGCTCTTTCAGTTTACTCCACGCATTTGAACCCAACTTATAAATCTTAGGCGTCGTTCCCTCTCTTCCTGAATATTTTGAAAGCTTGTGCAATGAGTGGATATTGACAAATAAAGTATCTGTGCCACCATATTTTATACGAACGACCTCTTGCACCTTGTCATTGATTTCCAAACGTTGCAGACCTGAAAAAATACCGACTCCGTGATCAATGTGTGTCACGTAATCACCCGGATTTAAGTCTTGTAATTCTCTAAGCGTAATCGCTTTATTTCTTGAAAAACCTTGCTCTGTTTTGTATTTATGAAACCGCCCGAATATCTGATGATCTGTATAGACCGCAATTTTCAAGGTAGAATCTATAAAACCTTTTTCCAAAGAAATCTCCACTCCACTCCAAGAAAGAGTAGCTTGTAAGTCCTCAAAAATATTTTTAAGTCTTTCCAACTGTTTGGGACTCTCAGAAAGCAAAAAAGTCCGGTATCCATTTTCATTGAGTTGTCGGATATCGGAAATAATCAGGTCAAAGTTTCTATCAAAAGTCGGTTGCGACTGACCGTTTAAATCTATGGTTTGATAACCCTCCGGTGCTTTGTAAACTCCGGTAACAACAGTCGGAAAATCTTTTATCTTTTCACTTAAAATATCTTCCGGTATAAAAAGTTTATCCAAGTCCACACCTTTCAGTGGATGCGTACCTTTGGTATTTTCTGCTCCTTGATGTGCAAGCACTGCCAAGTGATAATTATTTTGCCAAGTACCTTCAATTTCGTCAGGATAGGCTATCCAAACAAAACTTTTTTCGGGCAAGAAATCAAAAATCGGCGAATGTTTCTCCTTTTTAAATTGTTGGTGAATATTGGGTACGATTCTCAAACTTGAAATCCTACGGATGGAAGTTTGCTCCTGCGGGTCAAAAGTCCTGATACTTTCGACTTCGTCATCAAAAAGTTCCACTCTATACGGATAGTCATTACCAAAAGAAAAAATATCGATGATACCGCCTCTGATGGAGAACTCCCCCGGTTCATACACAAAATCCACTCTCTCAAATGCATATTCTAAGAGGATGTCTAACATGAAATCGACACTCACTTTTTCTCCTATCTGAAGTTTGAGTGTATTTTCGGCAATCACTTCTTGTGCAACTATCATTTCTTGCACCGCTTCGGGATATGAAACGATGACATACTGCGCTTTGTCATTACTCATCAAGGCTTCTATCACTTTAGAACGCATCAATATTTTCTGTCCGTCCGTTTTACTAAAATCGCCTTGTTTTTTATACGCAGAAGGTAATAGAAGGATGTTTTTATCGGGAAGAATTTGTTGCAAGTCGTTTTGAAAATAAGCGGTCTCTTCCGGGTCACGCAAAATAAACAGACCTGTGTAAGCGGTTTGCGACAAAGTAGCTGCCGCAAACAACGCTGTTTGAGAACCTATGCCATTGAGTAAAGCAGTATTTTGATTTTTTTTGATAGACTGCACTAAACGACCTATCCTCGAATCATTGCCATAAGATTCCAAAAATTGTTTAGAATTCATTGACATATCTTATTCTACCCACTTTAAACCATCCAAATAGCGATTGACATCTTTTCCGAGGATAAGATCTTTTGAACCGCTGACCAAAACCTGATATAGATTGTTTTTATCGCAAAAAATTCTTGCCCTGAAATATTGATCCTTGGTTTTGAAAATCACTTCTTTCACAGGCACTTCAAAATAATCCAAATCTCTTTCTTGTACTAATTTTCCTTTTGTACTATTGAGTGTCTCCTCAATATTTTTGTCGATAATCTGGGTAGCACTTAAAGTTTTAAAATTTGAAAACGGCATGACAGAGAAGACATAAGTATTCAGGTTGTTTTGATCTCTCATATACCACTCGTAATACTTATTATCTCCGTACAAAGATGTGACCAATTTGTGATTGCTGATAGGTGCTTGGGGAAAGGTCAAATAAAAATTTTCTACAAACAGAGAATCCCACACCGCAATTCCGTCTTGATTGGTTTTTGTGGTCACATTTCTATTGAGAGGCTTAAAATCTACATTCTTAAAAAACTGATTGATTATTTCATCTGCCTTTTTGTCCCTATTGACAACGAGGACATCCACTATCATAATGATATTAGACTTTGCATAAATTTTCGCTTCGTATTGCTCGCCTTTCAAAGTTTCAATTTTCAAACGGCATTCACGGATATTTTGAAGATTGGTAATGATAGTCCCTAACATCGGCATACCATCGTGTCTGACAGCAATTTTTTTCGCAGCGTCTGCAAAAATCTCTTTCTCATTTTTGGTAGAAATCACTTCTGACTGTGTGTAATAAGATACGGAAAGTTGTAGATTTTGTGATTCATCAGACCAATTGTAAGATTTTTGTGTACCTACCCCTTTAGAAGTATAAATACTTGTCTCATTGTAAAATGCCTCACCCGGAAAAGTCACTTCTGCTCCCCAAATAGGAAGTTTTACCAAATAAGTTTGATTTGTATTTTCAAGATATGCATCTCGATTTGCAAGCTCATTTTTTTGTGCTATTGATAAAAAGTAACAACTAACAAAAAAAACAAAAAGTAAAAATTTCAGAGAGTTTTGTTTTGTACAGCTCATAGATTGCAAAGATAAATAAAGTGATGGCTAAAGTAAAAGCTCTAAAAAATTATACTTGAAAACCGGTAACAATCTATGTGACCGTCAGACTCGAAGGTGCGCAAATCAGATGTTGGCTTTTACTGGTGGTATATTGCTCAATAAAAATTTCATCACCACTTTTGGCATATTCCAATACCTTTCTGATATCAATCTGCTCTACCTTGATAAAACGCAAGTAGATAGGAGGATCATTTTTCTTTCCTGTTTTCGTTTTTAAAATTACATTAAAAAATATCTTCGACTCATTGAAATCTTCGACCGTTAGAGTACCATGTGCATTTTTTTCAAGATTGCTTCCCGGTTTTAAAAGATTGTCATCTAATAAAGCCTTGATACAAGGTGTTAACGTTGTCTTTTGCTCTAAGCTATTATCTATCTTGGGGCTGGACTTTTGATAAAAAGCGTAACTCAATTTTGAAGTACTCAAAAATATTAACAGTATGAATAAATATAGTGGTCTTGCTTTCATCAAAAAGTTTACAAAGTAAAACGGCAGCTTTCATTTTTATTGTATATACAAAATTCGTACTACCAACACAAATATAATATAACACTTTTTAAGAAACAATGAAAAAATTATTAAATCTAAGCTTTATTTCAAGAATTGTTTTTTGTCACATAATAATTTGGGCGTGTCTTTTGTTAGTATTGAGACCACTATCGTTAAGTTAATTATGATATGACGTATATTTATTGTG
>JAMLHH010000023.1 GCA_023957215.1 Chitinophagales bacterium | reverse complement strand
AAATAATATAGATGTCAACTACCATAATTAGAAACGGGCTTTATTTTGATGGCTTGGGAAATAAAGGATTGAAAAAAGATGTGGTCATTCAAGATGGTCTTATTCAGGATGTATTGGACAATGCTCCGACAATCAAAGGTGCAAAAGAAATTGATGCAACGAATAAATGGGTCACGCCCGGCTTTATTGACATACATACACATTACGATGCAGAGTTAGAAGTGATGCCTGCATTAGACGAGTCATTACGTCATGGTGTGACGACCGTGATTATTGGTAATTGTTCTTTATCTGCCGCCATCGGGAAAGATGAAGATATCGTAGATTTATTCTGTCGAGTAGAAAATATGCCTGCTAAAGTTTTGGGAGAATGGCTCATCGGTAATATCAAATGGAACTCACCAAAAGAATATTATGGGCATCTTGAAACTGTTCCGGTAGGTCCAAATATTGCAAGTTTTATCGGTCACTCTAATGTGCGTATTGCAGCTATGGGTTTGAAAAGAAGCTTTACTGAGAAAAAAGCGACTACGGAAGAAATTCAAAAAATGCAAGAAATAGTAGATGATGCTATGCAAGCAGGTTTCTTGGGTGTCTCTGTAGATATGTTGCCATTCCACAGATGGGCGGGAGTTTTCAATAAAGAATTTACAGGCGTTTCTGTTCCTTCACAACAAGCTGCTAAATCAGAGTATTACAAGTTAGCTGATGTATTGAGAAAATATGACAGAGTGTTACAAATTACACCGAATGCTATTGATAAAACTTCTTTCATGACAATCATGAATTTGAGCAGGGGTACACTTTTCAAAGAAAGTATCAGAACGACTATTGTTGCAGCCCTAGACTTAAAATCCAATGAAAGAATATATAAGCTATTAAAAGTATTAGGCTTCTTAGGAAATGATATTTTAGGCGCCAAAATGAAATTCCAGACCTTGGCAGAGCCGTTTAAAAACTTTGGAGACGGTCCGATTACACCATTGTTTGAAGAGTTCCCGTCTATGATAGCTGCAATCAGCGCAGATCGTGAGCATAGAAGAGAGATGTTTACAAATCCTGAGTTTAGAAAACAATTTGTCAAAGAATGGAATCACAAAGCGACTTCTGTTTTCCCTAGAGCGTTGAAAGAAATGTGGGTGGAAAAATCTCCTGATGCTTCTCATATCGGTAAAAACTTTGAGCAGATTGCACAAGAAGCTAAAGTAGAGCCGGTAGAGCATTTTATGGACTTATTAGCTAAATATGATACAGATTTGAGATGGTGGTGTGATACTTCTAATCACAGAGAAGCCGTCAGACTAGAGCTGTTAAACTATGAACACTGTATGCCTGGTTTCAATGATAGTGGTGCACACAATGTCAACATGGCTTTCCATGACGGGACTTTGCAATTATTAAAAACTGCTTTAAGACATCCTGATCAAATGTCAATAGAAAGAGCTATTTATCGCTCGACAAAAGAGCCTGCTGACTTTTTGGGTATCGATGCCGGAGATATTTCCGTAGGGAAAAGAGCCGATTTGGTAATTATTGATCCTTCTCGTATCGAAGCAGAAGTGAATACTAAGCCAGTAGAAGATTTTCATCCTGCATTAGGCGGTTCATACAGATTAGTCAAAAGAAGTGGAAAGGTCGTGCAACATGTGTTTGTCAATGGAAATGAAGCATACAGAAATAATGGTGAAGTGTGGTTTCACGAAGATTTAGGTAAGAAAAAGATATTTGGTCAATTATTAAGATCAAAATTAAAAAGAAAGTAGAATAAACAATCAAGTGACAAATAAATCCTCCCCCAAAGGTCGAGTTATCAATACACCTGAATTGATGATGGTAAATATACGAAATAATTTGGGCATATTAATACCGTGTTAATATCCTTCTTTTTAGACTACTTTTTCAGCTTTCCTTTTTACTTCAAATTTGAGCTTTTCTGTATTTGTCTCATCAATATCTACAAAAATAGTATCACCTGATTTGACATTAGAACTTAAAATCTCTTCAGCCAACGGATCTTCCAAATGCTTTTGAATAGCTCGGTGTAAAGGTCTTGCACCAAACTTAGGATCATAACCCTTTTCGGCCAAGAAATCTTTTGCATTCTCACTCAATTCTATTTTATAACCTAAATCCTGTAAACGTTTAAAGACATTTACCAAAATGATGTCGATAATCTGATGAATCTGCGGTTTGTCCAAACTATTGAAAATGATGATATCGTCTATCCTATTTAAAAATTCAGGGGAGAACGTTTTAGATAAAGCCTTTTGGATGACAGCTTTCGTATTTTCTTCTTCATTAGATACCCTGGCCGAAGTGTTAAAACCGACACCTGTTCCAAAATCTTTCAACTGTCTGACTCCAATATTTGAAGTCATAATAATAACTGTATTTTTGAAATCTATCTTTCTCCCCAGACCGTCTGTCAACATACCGTCATCTAATACTTGAAGCAGTATATTGTAAACATCAGGATGGGCTTTTTCTATTTCATCTAAAAGTATGACTGAATAAGGTTTCCTTCTTACTTTTTCAGTTAATTGTCCCCCTTCTTCATAACCGACATATCCCGGAGGCGCTCCTATCAATCTTGAAATACTGAATTTCTCCATATATTCACTCATATCAATACGTATCAAAGCATCTTCCGAATCAAACATATACCTGGCAAGTGATTTTGCCAATTCGGTTTTACCTACACCTGTCGGACCTAAGAATATAAATGAGCCTATCGGTTTTTTGGGATCTTTGAGTCCTACTCTATTTCTTTGGATAGCTCTTGTTATTTTTATCGTTGCTTCATCTTGGCCTATGACTTGCTTTCTTAAATCTTCTACCATATTGACCAGTCGCTTACTCTCTGATTGTGCAACCTTACTGACCGGAATACCTGTCATCATAGCAATGACTTCCGCTATATCATTTTCTGTAACCGGAAACTTCTTCGTTTTTACTTCCTCTTCCCACTGTCTTTTTGCTTCTTGCAATTGCTCTTGAAGTTTTTTCTCCTGATCTCTCAATTTAGCGGCATCTTCATATCGCTGGCTTTTGACTACTTTATTTTTCTCTTCATTGATAGCTTCAATTTCAGCTTCCAAATCTGTAATTTTTTCCGGAACAAAGATATTTTTGAGATGCACTCTTGCTCCGACTTCATCTATAACATCAATCGCTTTATCAGGTAAAAATCTATCAGAAATATAACGATCACTCATCAAAACACTAGCTTTGATAGCATCTTCACTATATTCTACATTATGAAATTCTTCATATTTAGGACTGATATTCGTCAGTATTTCAATAGTCTCTTCTTGAGATGGCGGATCTACCAATACTTTTTGAAATCTCCTGTCCAAAGCCCCATCTTTCTCAATGTGCTGACGATACTCATCTAATGTAGAAGCACCTATACATTGTAACTCTCCTCTTGACAAAGCCGGTTTGAAAATATTAGAAGCATCTAAAGAGCCTGTCGCTCCACCTGCACCAACAATGGTATGGATTTCGTCAATGAACAAAATAACATCTCTGTTTTTTTCGAGTTCATTCATAATAGCTTTAATGCGCTCTTCAAACTGACCTCTGTATTTGGTACCTGCCACTAAAGCCGCTAAATCAAGCATCACGATTCTTTTATCAAAGAGGACTCTGGACACTTTTCTTTGGATAATTCTAAGTGCCAAACCTTCAACAATTGCAGTCTTCCCGACACCCGGTTCACCAATGAGGATAGGATTGTTCTTTTTTCTTCTACTCAAAATCTGTGAAACCCTTTCGATTTCTACTTCTCTCCCGACGATAGGATCCAATTTGTTTTCTTCCGCCATACGGGTAATGTCCCTACCGAAGTTATCCAAAACCGGTGTAGTAGATTTTACTGTCGCTCTTTTGGAACCATAAGCTTGTGGATCTCTTGAAGGTCTGTCTTCATTCTCTTCAAAAGGATTTTGGTCTGATGACATTTCGGCAGGAAAAATTTTATCTTGCTCTGTTTCTTGAACGATATATTTCAATTCTGCTTTAAAAATCTCGTAATCAACATCCATTTTCTGAATAATCTGAGTACCTACATTTTCAGTATTTTTTAAAATCGCCAACATCAGATGTTCCGTTTCAATGGTATTACTCCGCATTTGTCTCGCTTCAAACATGGTAATACGCAAGACTTTTTCGGCTTGTTTGGTAAGAGGTAAACTTGTAGAATTAGTAGGTGTAGCACTCACTTTGTCTTTGATTGCATTTTCTATCTTTTTCTTTAAAAGACTAACATCCACATCTAAAGATTTCAATACTTTAATTGCCAACCCTTCTCCTTCATAAATCAATCCCAAAATCAAATGCTCAATACCTATTTGATTGTGATTCAATCTTACTGCTTCTTCACGACTATAAGAAATTACTTCTTTAACTTTTGGTGAAAATTTTGCTTCCATACTCTTTTTATATCAAAATACCTACCAATTCCATATCACTGACAGAATTGCATTCAACTTATATTTTACAAAGTAAAGATAAATAATGAATATCTCACTTTCATCAACTACTTTTTATCAAAATAAGTTTAAAATCCCTTTCAAGCGTTCACGAATTACCAAAAAATAAGAATATGCTTTTATCTTTGATGAAAATATTTAAAGAATGAGATTAGATATAAGTAAAAGAGAATTTTTAGCAATCATTACTATTCAGACAGATAAATTGATGTCATCTAATGCACCTCAACTTAAATCTGAACTTGCCATCATTGGAGCTGAAGGATATAAAAATCTGATTATTGATTTGGAAAAAGTAGATTTTGTAGATTCCTCCGGTCTGAGTTCGCTCTTAATGGCTAAACGCATGTGTGAAGAAGCAGAAGGTATCTTGTGCTTATGCCATATAAACCCTAAAGTGCAGTCTTTGATTAAAATCTCACAGTTAGAAGATGTACTCAATACTTTTGACTCTGTTTCAAAAGCAGAAGAGTATATCAGAATGATAGAACTTGGGAAAGAAATTAAAGGATAAAATTGGATTTTGAAGTTCAGATATTAGGCTCCAATTCTGCTATACCTTCTCAGGGAAGGCATCCCACCAGTCAGCTTTTAAAACTCAAAAGTCACACTTTTTTAATCGATTGCGGTGAAGGAACTTTGATGCAACTTCAAAAATACAAATGCAAACCTTTTAAGATAGAATGTATTTTTATCAGTCACTTACACGGTGATCACTATTTCGGTCTCATGGCCATTCTCAGTACTTACCATTTATTGAGACGACCTGACGATTTGACAATTATTGCTCCTCCCGAATTACAACAAATCGTCGAATTACAATTAGCCATAACGGAATCCCAACTCTGTTACAATCTAAAATTTATCCATACACAAGCCACCCATGAAGAAATTGTATATGAAACGGACGACTGTATCGTAAAATCCTTTCCTTTGGAACACAGAGTGCCTTGTACAGGTTTTTTATTTCAAGAAAAAACAAATTTGAAAAATATCGATCCGGAGAAAATTAAAGGATTATCTCTTTCCAATAAAAATTTTCATGAACTAAAAGCCGGATTAGACATCACTGATTTGGATGGGAAAATTCACAAAAATGAAGATTTAATACTTCCTGCTACACCACCCCGTTCTTATATTTTTTGTACCGATACAAAGTTTTTACCCGAGATTGTCAAGTATGTAAAAGGTGCTTCCTTGCTATATCATGAAGCCACATTTTCACAGGAATATGAAAAAAGGGCGGAAGAAACCTATCACTCCACGACTATTCAGGCTGCCACCATCGCAAAGGATTCTAATGTCGGACAACTGATTATAGGACATTTCTCTTCAAAATATTCCGACCTTACACCTCTGTTGAATGAGTGCAAAGGTATTTTCCCAAATACAGAACTTGCCATCGAAGGACACACTTTTCAAATAAAAAGAGAATAGTTTTAACCCTATCTTGGTTACTAACTTAACTAAAAGGAATTTTTATATTCATAAATAAAGTATTTTATTTGATATTGAATCTACTTTTTGTAACTTTGCATACATATCATCAATTCAGTTTCAATTATGAATAAAACACTACAAACTTTAATGGCATTTTTAATAATATGTGCTTTAGGCTCATATACAACAAATGCCCAAGACTTGCTACGAGGACCGTACCAGCAGGACGGGACCACAACATCCATGAAAATCATGTGGAGAACCTCAGTTCCTACAGTGGGCTGGGTCAAAGTAGGCGATACACCCGACAAGTTGGATAAAACTTTTACAGAAAGTTCTTCTACTATCAATCACATCGTCCTAGTAGATGGCTTAGAGCCATACACACGTTACTATTATGCCATCGGTTACGATGATGTAACACTATCTACCGGTATTGACCATTATATTACCACCAACCAAGTTGCAGGTGATACCAGCGGTTTTTCTCTGTGGATGATAGGTGATATGGGAAAAGCAAATGATGCCCAAAGAATGGCAAGAGATGCTTTTTATCAATACAATAAGCAGCATCCTGTTGATTTTATGATTACTTTAGGTGATAATGCCTATCAAAATGGTGAAGATTTTGAATATCAGGAAAAAGTCTATGATATCTATGACTCCATCTTTAGATTCTTACATTACTATCCTACACCGGGCAACCACGATTATAATATCATCAGAGGAGATAATATTTTTGAATGGGTCAATCCGGAATTAGACCAAGGACCTTATTTTGACAACCATGAGTTGCCAACGATGGGTGAAGCCGGTGGATTTCCTTCCGGTACTGAATTATACTATTCTTACGACTACGGCAATATGCACTTTATCAATATCAACTCAGAGCTTTATAGCTGGACAGTCGGAAGTGCATCACCATTTAAGACATGGTTAAAAAAAGATTTGGAAGCTAATCAGCAACATTGGACTATTGCCTACTTGCACTCTCCGCCTTATACTTCAGGCTCTCACAATTCGGATGATTTTTATGAGATTGCCATTAAAAATATGAGACAATTCATCGTGCCGATTCTTGAAGAAGCAGGGATTGATATGCTATATGGTGGTCACTCACACGTCTATGAACGTTCTTACATGATCAATGGTTTATACAAAAACTCACCACAATATGATCCAAATGTAAATTTGATTGATGGAAGAAGTGGCAATCCTGACTTGGGTGAAACTTATGAGAAAAAAATTGGAGAAAAAGGTACCGTTTATATTGTTTGTGGTAATAGTGGGAACTACACAAACGAAGATAAATTACCTAACAGAATACATCCTGTTTTCTATATAAGAGATGCAGGAAATGAAGTGACCGGCTCTGTCGTTTTAGAAGTAAAAGGCAGTACTATCGTTTCAAGATATATTAACAAACATGGTGAAATCTTGGATAAATTTTCCATACACAAACCTTATGAAGAAGATAATACTCCTACAGGTATCAAAGAAAATTATGCCAGTCTGTATGAGATGAATGTATATCCAAATCCAAGCAGTGAGTTTCTTAATCTATCTTTTGTCAATCCATCATTGATTAAAGCTAATTTGGTTGTCACTGATATTACAGGAAAACAAATATTACATCAAGAATCATCAGCTAACGGTAAATCTACTATCAGTATCGATGGTTGGAAAAACTTACCTCAAGGTAGCTATATTTTGAGTGTTGATATCGCCGGCAGAGTCGGTTCAGTAAATGTGATTAAACTCTAAAAGTACTTTATAAAAAAGAAAGGAGGCTGTCCAAAATTTGGACAGCCTCCTTTCTTTTTGCGGTTAGTTTAAACTACACACTTAGTTCAAACTTGGATTCTCAGGATAATTTGCCATTAACTTATATTCGCCCCCCATACCTTCCAAGATATCTTTCCACATATAGCGGCTGTCCTTAAAGATTCCGTGGTAATCCTTTTTGACTATCCAAGAATTTTCTTTCAACTCATCTTCCAATTGCCCTATTCCCCATCCACTATAGCCGATAAAGAACTTAATATTATGAGGAAGGATTTCCCTGTCTTTTATCCCTTTTTTCAAGGACTCAAAATTACCATTCCAATAAAGGTTGTCAGTAATTTTTATACTCTCCGGTATCAATTCGGGATAGGAATGTAAATAATTGAGTTTATCCAGACCAATGAGTCCTCCCATAAAGACTTGTGTCTGTATTTTAGGAAAATCCGGCAACACCTCGTTGACCCTAAAAAGTGAGGCTTTGTTAATAACCAATCCCAATGTCCCTGTTTCATCATTTTCAGTAATCAAAACGACCGACCTTTTAAAATTGGGATCATTCATAAAAGGTTCTGCCAATAAAATATCTCCTGCTTTCACCTTTATCATTTCCATACTTATTGCGTTTTACTGTTAAAAGAAACATATCCTATCACTCTATCATACCTTTCACCAAAAGATCTATAATAAACGAAGATATCATATTGATTCTCGGCATCATAATCATTTCCTTCAGTTTCACTTATTGATTTTGAATCATCTTTATCATTTACGGTATAATACAGATAATCATAAAAACCCTGTTTGAGCTGAATAGTTGTTTCGTAAATACCATCGTTGGGATTCCATTTTAATTGATTCTCCTGTGTTGCATCATAATTATTGAAAATACCACCTACATATAGTTTTGCATTCACCACCGGTCCATCCGTGATATAATTAAAATGCACATTGGCATAATCTGCTTCCAAGTCCCTATTGGGATATTCCAAAACATCTGTATAATATTGGCCATTGTAATCTGTCTCTATAAAGTATTTATCATATTTTCTGGTCTTATCATATAAAAGATAGACATCATTCCCATCTAAAGCCCTTGTACCATAACCTAAAAACCGTATAGAACGTGTATCAAAACGTCGATATTCTCTCCCTGCTTCAAAAGCAATCTGTCCATTATAATCAAACTCTAATAAGCCCGGTCGCTGAAATCTTGGTTTGATACCGATAAATGCATTGTCCCATCTTTGGTTTTGCAGGACAGAGGTCATAATTTCCTGTTGTGGCATCTGTATAGTTAGACCTTTATACTGAATGTCATAATCAATTTCTTGATAATTTCGGTAGTTGATTCTATTGTTGGGCAGTTGTACTCTCGGAGTCACTGCTACTATATTTT
Source organism: Chitinophagales bacterium (assembly GCA_023957215.1). Lineage (GTDB taxonomy): Bacteria > Bacteroidota > Bacteroidia > Chitinophagales > JADIYW01 > JAMLHH01. Next base: position 36,771 of record JAMLHH010000023.1, on the reverse strand, counting down.
CAATTACCACAAACCGGGTAGTGATAACCGGGTTTTCCGGAGTATCTTCATAGACGACCAACGCATAGTTTCCCGATTGTTTAGGTTTCATATCCAAATTAGGAAATTCTAATTTATAGTGTACGTAATGGGTCAGTGTATTAAAACTATAATCATAATCGTCAATGGTTGCTCTTGAAAAACCATCAATATAAGTATAAGTATCTTGATCGTTTACTGTCCAATCATAGTTGCATTGAACAACGGTATAGTAATATGTTTTACTGTCCAAACCCAATTCATCAAAACTAAAAAGCAATTTATCGTTGGAAGAAAGTTCGATAAGTGGCATACCGACTTCATTTTTATCGGGATAAAGTCGGACTGTTTTTATATTATCTACAAAAACTTTATTATTCATGACCTGTGCTTTCAGACAAAAAGGAATAAGAAATAGCAAGCCGGTTACAATTCTAAAAAGCGTCAACATCATCATTCTCAAAATACTTTCTACAATATAATAAGTTTATACGAAAATCTATGCCATCCTCTCTTGCAAACAATACTCACCATCCTTCTTGTTTTTAAAATAAACTTCTAACTTGTCATTTTGTTATCATAAGAGTATGAAGTACTTGGCTATTTTGTGTATATTTATTTGCATAAGTTGCGAAACATCTTCTAATGTTAAAACAAAATCTTCTAAATTTATGAATGATTCTTCTAAAACACCCCAAGTTGTAAAAAGTGATGAAGAGTGGAAAGCGCAGCTCGACCCCGAATCTTATTATGTATTGAGACAAGCTGGTACAGAAATGCCTCATACAGGAAAATACTACAACTTCTTTGATGGTGGCAAATATTACTGTAAGGCATGTGGTGCTTATCTGTTTTCATCCGATCAAAAGTTTCATTCCAGTTGTGGATGGCCATCTTTTTATGACGTGCAAAAAGGAGCTATCAAATATATAGAAGATAATTCTCACGGTATGAGACGTATAGAAACAAGATGCGCTAACTGTGACAGTCATTTAGGACATGTTTTTGACGACGGGCCTTTGGATAAAACCGGTCTGAGATATTGTATCAATTCTGTTTCACTTACCTTTAAACCTGAAAAACAATAATTATGGAAATCGTGAATGATTACAAATACGCAGGATTTTGGATACGATTTTTGGCTTATCTAATAGATGGTATTATTTTATCCGTTTCGTTTACTATTTTATCTTATATCACAGGTTCTAATATTGGAGCTAATTTTGAATCCATACACGAACCGGGTAGTATTATAGGTCTCTTTTTAACCGTTTTATATTTTGTTTATTTTGAAACGGGAGAAAAACAAGCTACTATCGGTAAATATATTTTTGACTTAAAAGTCATCAAACAAGATGGGAGCAAACTGACTGCCAAAGATTCTATCATACGATATATAGGAAAAATAATTTCGGCTATCATCATTTTTATAGGTTATATCATGGCAGGCTTTGATGAACAAAAGCGTGCATTACATGATAGATTGGCAAATACTTATGTTATAAGGAAGTAATAAAATCTTTAGCTACAGAGATAACTTGTTGAATACCATAGACTTTAAAAATTGTTAGAAATGTTAATTTTGTTTTAATTTAACAAATTAATTAAAATAAGTTATGTATTTCTAAAGAATGTTTATATGTTTGAAAAAATAAGCACTAAAAGTCATGAAAAAACTATATACTCTGCTGACTGCCCTCTCTGTTACGTGGATTGTTTTTGCACAAAAACCTTATACAGTCTCTTCCAGTAAAGATATAATACTTCAAAAAAAAATCTTTTTCTGACAAGATTTTTAACTATGGTAATGATAATATATGCATGGTTACGACCATGGGCTCAGGTTTTATGAATGCATTTGGGGCCAATGTAAAAGATACAAAATTCAACCTTTACAAAGGAATTACATTTTCTAAGTCAATAAATCTTCAGGAAAAAGTCCCAGGAGCCAAATATCTGAATAGCTATAGCAATAATAATCAACTTTGCTACATTGATGCTTCGTATAATAAGGATAAGAAAGAAATAGAATCATACTATCGAGCAGTAGATAAAAATGGACACGTGACAAAATCAACCTTGATAAACAATGTATCGGGATCAGCTCTTTATCTGAGAGCGCCTTGGTACGTATTTAATACAGCTCAATCTCCTGATCATAGTAAGATATTGAACATAGCCCTATTTAATAATAAAAACAGTACAGGAAATTATCAATTGAGTTATTATGGCGAATCGGCTGTGGTTTTTAAACCAAATAGCATGAAATTAGGTGTGGTTGACGAAAATGGAGATTTATTTTTCAAAAAGGAAATCATTATAGATGCCTCTGCCGATTGCGATAAAATATCTATAGAAGATTTTAATATAAATAACAAAGGAGATGTTTTCTTACTGATAAAACAATATATCAAAGGGAAAAAGGAGAAAAAGTCAGGAGATGCCAACTATAAACTTTATATATATACAATCACCAACAAAGGGACATCCTCAAAAAAACATGCAATTGATACTAAAGACTATTTTTGCAAAAGCCCAAATTTGGTTGTATCCAACAGCGGTAATGTATATTGTGCGGGATTTTTGTCTGAGCAAGTAAGTGGCAAATTTGTTGGGTTCTTTACTCAAAAATTAGGGACTGATTCCGATGAAGCTCAGTTTCACATCAATAAGATTTCAAGCGAAGATATTACAAGAAATAATTCCGTTTATAAATATAAAGACGATGAAATTTCGAATAATTTTGTTATTAACTATATTTCTGAAGTTGGTGAATCTGTACATATATCGGCAGAATATTTTGCAATCGTTAGCCGCACTAGGAAGGATGGCGGGATTGAAATTACTTATTATAGGAACGATATCTTATATTTTGAATTAGACAAAGCATTAAATTTAAAACAAATACATTTAATAGCTAAATATCAAAGAGGCCATTCTGACACCTATTTTGGATATAAACTTATTATTCATAACGACCAACCCTACTTTATCTTTAATGACCACAAACAAAATGTAGATAAAGATGAAAGTGATAAATTGAGAGGAGCTACTACAACTTTCAAAAATATGACTGCTGTGATAGTCTATCACGATGGATCATCATGGGTAAGAGATCAAATATTTGGGAAAAAAGATATCGATGAGAATATACTAATGTCTTACGCTGTCAGACAAGTTGATAATAATACTGTTTTCCTTCCATTTAAACGAAAAGGTAATTATGTAATTGGTAAACTTACATTTACAAAATAAATAAACACTACTTGTTGAATGGAAAAGTCATAGTTGTTTTAATAGCTCTACTCGTGCAGAGCTGCTTCTTTCTTTTGAAAGCTCAAGACAGAGAGGATGATGTCATCATATTAAAGTTAGATCATATTGATAAGGATGCACCTACCACTCAAAAGAAGATTCCAAGCTATCTCAAAAAAAAGCGGAAGAATCAAATCAAAATGGGCTTACTCAGTTTTATTTATGGAGAGATTCCTTTGTATTATGAAAGATATATAAGAGATTTTTTTACATTACAAATTGGTGCAGGTTTGACTGTACGAAGTTTTTATGCGGACATAGACTATAAAATACAATTTAATGATCAGAGTTTAGTCTATAGCTCTGACTATGGAGTGGACAATTGGACAGGAGCTTATGAATACGATGAACCCGAAGATTATCACAACTACCAATATCGCAAATCAAGCATTGGTCCTTATTTTTCAATTGCTCCACGATTTTACACAGGAGGCAATGCCTTTGAAGGATTTTATATATCTCCTTATCTTTCTTACTCTATCAACTATTATAAAATACCCAATGTAGATAAAAGAGGTGCTCATCTAAAAAGTGAAGGGATATTTACAGAAAAAATAAGGAACATGCATTCAGGATTAACAATAGGTTTTCAATCACAGATGGATCAAATAACATTCGACACTTATTTTTCTGCAGGATATAAAATAATGAAAGGAACAAGACAAGATATAGGTTACTATTACAAAGAATTAGACCCTATCGAATACGAATACGAGTATATCAATCGCAGCCTAAACTATAAGACAGGAAGACCATACCTAAGAATTGACTTTATCTTGGGGTATGCATGGGGGAAGAAAAACAAGTCCGATAAAATCAAGTAAAAACTGAATAGACAAGCGTTGCTCAATGCTCAAGTGAGTGCTATATGCGTGAGGGATAGAAGTGGATAGCCCACAGTGAGGTACGAGCGAGGACTATGAGCGAATAGACCGACCCGATTCTATATATCACTACTTTTCAAGCATTTGTTGTTTCTGTCTTTTTACCAAGCATCTACCTCATCTTTAATTTTTTCTTCTTTGCTGATATGTCGGTTTAAACACTGATGATTTAACACATGTAATTCTATTCCCGCCATATTCAACCAACTCCCATGTTTAGGGGTAAATACAAATTCAAATCTATCCCAAATCCGTTTCGCTTCTTGTGGTTCAAATACTTCGTATAGTGCTGCCGACGTGTGTGTTTTAAAATTATCCATCACCAGTGTTATTTTTTCTGCATTGGGACACATTTCCTCTGATATTCTCTTGATAAACATCGCCCAATCCTTTTTGGTTTTCGTTTGGGTCACTTCTACAAGCCGTTTGCCTTTCAGTGGTTCATTTGCCATAAATATATTGACCACTCCATGTCTGATATATTCATAGTCTTCCCGCTTTTCACAGCCCGGACTCATGGGAGTGGGTGTTTTGCCTTCCTCAATCAACTGTTTAGGTGATTCATCCATGCAAATTACAGGGTGCTGCTCGTTATATGGCCTTTTATACACGTCCAAAACATTTTCTATATGTGCTACAAATTCACTGCTTTTCTCAGGTGGTATTACCCATCCTTACTTTCCAAGGCTTAAGTTCGTTTTTTTTAAAACATTACCAACTGATACATAAGAGATGCTGTCCACATATTGGAGTTCCACCATTTTGTCTGCCAATAAACGAAGCGACCATTTGGCATAACCGGTCGGCGGCTCACTACAACAAAGTGAAATCAATTTTGCTTCTACATCCCCATCTATTTTTACTTCATATTTACGAGTAGTAGCTCTGCGTTCCAAAACTTTTTCAAATCCTTCTTCGATAAACTTCTTCTTTACTCTGTCTATGGTTCGCATTCCAACTTTAAGAACTTTGCTTATTTGTTCATTGACTACTTTTTCTGAATATGCCCCCTCATCACAATTTAATAAAATGTAGGCTGTACGAAAGGTTTGTGAAGTGTGACTGCCTTTATTAATTATGGCTTGAAGTTCTTCCACTTCTTCTTTGGTTAATTTTACTGTATAACGTATCATTCCTTTTTTTACAAAGATACAATAAAAATACGTCATAACATAATTAACTTAACACTAGTACAAAACGATTTACTTTTAGTTAGAAGTTGTGTATGTACTTCTAAACCAACAATTAATTCATATTTATCATAAATCGAATCGCTCATTTTTTAATCCTATTATTTTAAATCTTTAATAAAGTTTTTTGCTGTAGAGATAACTTGTTGAATACCATCAGGATTCTTACCGCCGGCAGTTGCAATAAATGCCTGACCACCGCCGCCGCCTTGGATAGCTTTTGCCCATTCTCTTACGAGTTGACCTGCATTTAATTTTTTATCTGCTACCAAATCATCACTAATGGCAACTGTAATAAAAGGTTTACTTTCACTTTGACCCACAATCACAAAGAAAGAAGTATTGGTCTCTTTTCTAAGTTCCGTGGCAATATTTTTAGAAGCATTTACATCCCAACCTTCCAGCTCTCCTATCCAATAATTCACACCATTTATATTAGAGATATTGGTTTTGATAGATTGTTTGGTTTGATTTTGTCTTTCATTTTGGAATGTACCAACTTCTTTTTTCAAAGCATCATTTTCAGATAAAATTTGTTGAAGTGCCTTTTGAATATCTTGTGGATTTTTAAGCATTTCAGCTATACTCTCTAATTGAGCTTCTTTATTTCTAAAATAAGCCAAAGCGCTATGACCGGCCACGGCTTCTATTCTTCTAATTCCGGCGGCTGTTGCAGATTCAGAAATAATTTTAAACATACCTATTTCACCGGTATTGGCAACATGTGTACCTCCACAAAGCTCAATAGAAAAATTGGGATCCATAATGACCACACGTACTATATCACCATATTTTTCACCAAAAAGAGCCATTGCACCGAGTTTTAAAGCCTCTTCTTTAGGCAATTCTTTGATGACCACAGGTACATTTTCCAATATCTTATCGTTGACGATATTTTCAACTTGTAAGATTTCTTCGGCAGTCATTTTTGCAAAATGTGAAAAGTCAAATCTCAAATGTTCTTCATCGTTGAGAGACCCCCTTTGTTCCACATGTTTACCCAAGACCGTTCTCAATGCAGCATGCATCAAGTGTGTGACCGAGTGGTGTAAAGTAGTTTCTTTTCTAAGCCGGATATCCACTTTAGCATGAATAATATCATCAGGAAGAGAAGGAAATTTCTTTGTAAAATGAACAATCAAATCCAAATCTTTCTTGGTATCTACGACTTCTATCGCTTCATCACCGAAGTATAAAATACCTCTATCTCCTACCTGTCCACCTGATTCCGCATAAAAAGGAGTCTGATCCAAAACCAATTGGTAAAGTTCTTTTCCTTTTGTCTTTACTTTTCTATATCTCAAAAGCTTGCTTTCAGTCTGCAAAGTGGTATAACCTTTAAAGGTGGTTCGTCCTGTGTCCAATATCACCCAATCAGACATATCCACTTCTGTTGCAGCACGGCTTCTCGCTTTTTGTTGCTCCATTTCCTCTTCAAAACCTTTTTCATCAATATCCAATTGACGTTCTGCGGCAACTAATCTTGTCAAGTCCAATGGAAAACCATAAGTATCAAATAATTCAAAAGCGGCATATCCTGAAATCGTTTGACCGGATGTCTCTTTGATGATGACATCCATTCGTCTCAAACCAGCTTCTAAGGTGTGCAAGAAATTAGATTCTTCTTCTAAAATCACTTTTTTGACAAAAATTTCCTGTTTTTTAAGTTCTGGAAAAACCTCTTTAAATTGTTCAGAGATGACATCTACCAATTGATGCAACATCGGTTGTTTTTGATTCAGACTTGAGAAATAATATCTCACTGCTCTTCTCAAAATTCTTCTGATGACATATCCTGCACCGGTATTGGAAGGCAATTGTCCGTCTGCAATCGCAAAGCTCACTGCTCTGATATGGTCAGATAAAACTCGAATAGCAATCGCTTCTTTTGAATTTGAGCCGTCATATTTTGTACCGGTTATCTTTTCGATCGCTTGTATAGTAGGTGTAAAAACATCGGTATCATAGTTAGAAGTTTTTTGTTGGATGACTCTGACTAATCGTTCAAAACCCATTCCGGTGTCCACGTGTTTATTTTTGAGCAGTTGTAAACTACCATCTTTTTTTCTGTCAAATTGGATAAAGACAATGTTCCAAATTTCAATTACTTGGTCGTGGTCTTGATTGACCAAATCTCTTCCCAATATTTGTTCCCTTTCCTCATCAGGTCTAGAATCTATGTGTAGTTCCGTACAAGGTCCACAAGGTCCGGTATCTCCCATTTCCCAAAAATTATCCTTTTTATTACCAAAAAGGATTCTGTCTTCGGGTAAATGTTTTTTCCAAAACGCTAAAGCTTCATTATCTTTTTCTGTGCCGTCTGTGGCATCTCCTTCAAAAACGGTGGCATACAATCTTTCTTTATCTACCGTCAGCACTTCGGTCAGAAATTCCCACGCCCAATCAATTGCTTCTTCTTTGAAGTAATCGCCAAAACTCCAATTGCCCAACATTTCAAAAAGTGTATGGTGATAAGTATCCACACCGACTTCTTCCAAATCGTTGTGCTTCCCACTGACTCTCAAACATTTTTGCGTATCGGCGATTCTTGGAGCAGGTGCTTTTTTATTGCCCAAAAAATAATCCTTGAATTGGTTCATACCTGCATTGGTAAACATCAATGTCGGGTCATTTTTAACTACCACTGGAGAGGAAGGTACTATCAAGTGATTTTTTTCACGAAAGAAGTTTAAAAATGCACTTCTAATTTCGCCGGCGCTCTTATTAGTCATGTATGCTGTTCGTTAATTTTTTATTTTTTATTAGATTTGTAGAATAAGTAAACTTATTGCAGTGCAAAAATAAGATTTTTATTAAGATACCTATGCAAAAGGAAACCTATTATTATAATCCGAATACACTCAAATATGAGAAGGTGAAAAGGACCTTAGGGCAACGTATATGGTTGGTTCTCGGTTTTATTTTCACTTCATTGTTTTTTGCATTTATTATTTTGACTTTGGGATATACCTTTATTACACCACCGGCACAAGCAAATATCGAGGAGTCTCTGAAAGAATTGGACAATAATTACATTTTTGTCAATAAAAGATTGGAGCAAATCTCCAGGGTCGTTTCTGAAATGGAGGATAGGGACGATAATATTTACAGAGTCATTTTTGATGCACCACCTTTACCCAAAGATATACGGAGAAATGAAAAAGAAGGTGAAAAGTTGTCTAAAAGTTCCGAAAAAGCATTGATTCAGAGTACAACTGAAAAACTGAAAGAGCTCGAACGGAAACTCTATGTACAATCTATCTCTTACAGCCAACTTGAAGATATGTACAAAAACAAAAGTAAGTATCTCGAAGCGGTTCCCGCGATTCAACCTGTTTCCAATAAAGATTTAAAAAGAATAGCTTCCGGCTTTGGAACACGAATTGACCCCATCTATAAAACCGTAAAAGTACACAGTGGAATAGATTTTTCTGCACCCACCGGGACAAAGGTTTATGCAACGGGAAACGGAATAGTGGAATATGCAGGAAACCAGTCAGACGGATATGGCAATAAGATTATTATCAGCCACGGGTTTGGGTTTCAAACATTGTATGGTCACAATAGTAAGCTCTTGGTAAGAAAAGGGCAAAAAGTAGTACGAGGTCAGAAAATTGCACTCGTAGGAAGTACCGGAAAATCAACAGGCTCGCATATACATTATGAAGTAATAAAAAATGAAGTAAAAATAGATCCTGTCAATTTCTTTTTCAACGATTTGAATCCTCAACAATATGATGAAGTTCTTAAATTAGCACAAGAAGCCAATCAATCTTTAGATTAAAAAAATAAAATGCCATGCCGTACAAAGATTTTAAAATAGAAAAGGTATATTATTCCATAGGTGAAGTAGCTGAAATGTTTGATGTAGCCAACTCCTTGATACGGTTTTGGGAAACAGAGTTTGATATCTTAAAACCAAGAAAAAACAGCAAAGGGAATCGTCTTTTTACCCAAAAAGATATTGAGAATCTCAAACTGATATATCACTTGGTAAAGGAAAGAGGATTTACATTAGAAGGCGCTCGCAATGAGTTAAAAAGTGCTGATAAGGACGAATTGAAAATCAAAGCCGAAATAGTCAATTCATTAAAAAATATTCGTCATTTTTTGGATGAAATGCAAGAGAAATTATAAAGATTTTACAACTTAAAGTTTATATCTGAATCAATATACCTATTCTATGCATTCAAAACACTATCTTTAGTTGTATAAAACAATCTTATGATGATTATAGATAAAACCTTTAAATATATTTTCAAATTATTTTCCCTATCAAGTATCGTCATTCTGCTTTTTCACCAAAATATGCAGGCACAAGCTTTTATGGGGCCTCACCTATCCCAATACGATCCGCTAAAAGTGACTTATTTTAATCCCGGAGCTTTGACGAATAGCGATTTGAGATGGCAAATCAATATCCTGAGTACAGATTTTACTGTCGGGAATAACATGGTAAAAACTGCCAGTTTAAAAGGTATTTTTAAGGAATTTAATCCTTGGAGTTTCTTTAAAATCAATATGGATGGCGAGCGAAAATATCTCAATCTGCATTCTGATATTCGAGGTCCGAGTTTTTTAATCAATTTTGGAAAAAACAGTATAGCTGTCGGTTCACGTATCAAAGAAGTTTCCAGTATCAACGATTTGAATGAAGACTTGGCTTATGCACTTTTTAATTATTATGATGATTTTTTGTCTTATCCCGATTTAAAAAATGAAAGATTTTCAGTTTCTATCAATGCTTATGCGGAGTACAACATTGCCTTTGCCAGAAAAATTATCAATGGAGAAAAGCACCAACTTTCCGCCGGTATTAATTTTAAACTTTTAGACAAAATCCTTTATTCAACAATAGATGGTAGAAAAATCAATTTAGACAAGATAGAAAGTATTACTCATCGCTCGGTGAATGTCCATCATTCAGAATTAGATTTTATCATTTCTGATGATCTACATGGTAGAAAGTTAAAACACGATTGGTCTCCTGACGGCTGGGCTATTGATGCAGGTGTGGAATATACATACAAAGCTTCAAGGCTGACAAAAGGTTATTCATTCAAGGTAGGCGTGGCACTCAATGATTTTGGCACACTAAAACAAATCAATGGTTCTAACAGCTTTTATTTTAAAGGAAACAACCAATATGTGCCACTCAATGACATAGATATAGACGAAGTCAGTTTTGAAAACATAGGAAAAACTTTAGACTCTTTGGGTACACGGACTTTTACCGGTGGCAAAAACAATATCGTTTTACCTTCTACTTTGCACACTTATATCGATCTCCGAGTTTTACCTAAATTTTATGTGTATGGTGGAATCCAAATCAATCCCTACGATTTCAAGAAACGTGTCGGTTTGGCAAATTTACCTAATCAATTTACACTTGTTCCAAGGTTTGAGACCAAACTTATCAGCGTTTATGTACCTATATCTTGGGATAGATACAACGAATTTACGGGCGGTGCAGGTATCAGATTTAACCAGTTTTCTTTAGGTTCATCTAATATCATTTCATCCATCATCAAAAATAAATATACAGGAATCAATCTCTATGCTTCTTTCTCTTTTGGCGGGAAAAGAAGAGTAAAAAAGGTATAATAGAAATTATTTAAAAACTTATTTAATCAGGGACAAAGTGCCTCACTCTCTCATTTTCAACACCTTGTCCACGTCGGTCTTTTCTTTCACAAAAGCCAAAATCTCTTCGTGGATTCCGGAAGATTTATTATGATTGTCTTTCATAGAGCGATGTAAATATTTATATGTAGTGAGATAAATATCGCTATCCTTTTCATTCTTTATTCTTCCTAAAACAAAAACTTCCACTTCAATGTAAGGATAATTGAGTTTTGAGAATTGAATATGATACTTTAATTTATTTTTTGTAGAAACAGTTGCTCTTTTTATTACTCTTGAAATATTTTGCTCTTCTTCACTCATTTTCTCAACAAGAATCGTTTTAGAAAAGGAAAAATGAAAAATCTCTTTTGGGTCTATTTTTTCTTTTAACAATACAAAGTTTTCAACATAATTCCCCAAAGAATTATCGTGCTGTTTAGAAAGTATGTGTCCGTTGAGTTTTTGTATCGTCTGTTTAGTTTTTAGAATAGTAGAGGAAAGACTGTGTTCATATTCGGCAAAACTAAGATGAAGTAAAACTTTTTCTTCTACCTTATTCTCCCTATCTGCAAAAAGTATTTTTACAATATCTTCTTGCAGAGTTTCATTGTTCCAAAATGTAGCATTCAAAAAGACTTCGTCCGACCGGCAATTTGATATTCTTATTTTGTCAAAACCCAATCCGCTTTCGTGCAATCTTTTTATCAGTACAGAAACTGTTTCCAAATTTTCGGTGTATGCACTCATTTTCCTCTCATGTATAGGTAATTGCCTAATGCTCAATGAGATATTGGAGAAAATGCCTAAGTTTTGATTAGTTTGTAAAAATAAGGATTTCAAAGCATCTTCCTTATTGATTTCTACTGCTCCCAGAGGTGTCAGAACTTCTGCACGAATAATTTTGGGATACAATAGATTGCTTTGATGAAGCAAGTCCAAAACAGTCAAATCTTCTTTACCTGTCACATCTTGGCTCAATTCAAAACCTTTTGCATTCAGGAATATATCCACCTCTTTGATACGGATTCCTGTTTGAAGTCTGATAAAATGATGTTCCGGCGAAAATTCCAATATTTTATTCAATAAATCCATTTTAAGCATACAGACCGTCTTCTCTTCAGATTCATTTTTTTGATAGAGAACGCTATCCGTGATAAAAGGAAACAACTGCACCTTGCTTCTTCCCGCTTGAATAAAAACCTCCAAGATTTCCTTGCTATTGATAGGATGGATGACAAGATCCGGCACCGTATATTCACCTTTAAAGATATTTTCCAATGAATGGTTTTCACCTATTGCCGTCAGTTTTCTCTCTTTGGGCTGGAACGAAATACGCCTTGCAGGAATACCGGCAAAAATATCTTTGATATTTTCTTCTATCTTATGTTTTTCGGCTTTTAGCACTTTGGATGATTTGGAAGAAGTTTCTGTTTCAAGTTCAGTCGTCTCTTTCCATTTTTCCCTAAAAGAACTCCACTCTTGTACAGCCAAATCTACAAACGGCTTTACTTTCACATTTTTAATCAAAGATTTTATGTCTTTTCGTATTCCCAATGTATTTCTTACTTCTTTCTACTTTTCTTCTTTTTTACCCTCTTTTTCAAAAGCTTCGATGATATCTTTCACAAGTCTGTGTCTGGCCACATCATTTTTATCCAATTGAACAGTTTTTATACCTTTTATGTTTTTTAAAATCTCAGTCGTCTTAAAAAGACCTGATTGTTGATTTTTGGGCAAATCTATTTGTGTCAAATCGCCCGTGATGATACATCTGGCATTGGCACCAATCCGGGTCAGAAACATTTTCAATTGCGGCATGGTCGTATTTTGAGCTTCATCTAAGATAATAAATGCATTGTCCAAAGTCCGCCCTCTCATATATGCCAAAGGTGCAATCTCAATGATTCGATTGGTCATATAATATGCTAATTTTTCAGGTCGTATCATATCATCCAAGGCATCGTACAAAGGTCGTAAATAAGGATCTACTTTTTCTTTCAAATCTCCTGGTAAAAAGCCCAGACTTTCACCTGCTTCAACGGCGGGGCGAGCCAAAATAATTTTATTCACCCATTTGTTTTTTAAAGCTCTCACGGCTAAAGCCACAGCAGTATAAGTTTTTCCTGTTCCGGCAGGTCCGATGGCAAACAAAATATCGTTCTTTTCCGACAATTCCACCAACTTTTTTTGATTTTTGGTTTTGGCTTTAATATTTTTTCCATAATTACCATAGACCAATATATCACTTTTTTTGATGGAGACTTCCGATGAAATAGAAGTTTCGCCTTTCATCATCTCCTCTACCTGCCTATCCGAAATACTTCCCAACTGCTCATACAACTCAATGATATTCATTATTTTCTGTTCAAAAACTTGCAGATGTTCGTCATCTCCAAGAGCAATAATTTTGTCACCTCTCATCGCAATTCTTAACGTCGGAAAAGCTTCTTTGATGATTTTTAAACGAGAATGATTGTTACCCAAAAATTCTATTGGATGAACAGTCTCTATATTTATCTTGATTTCGCTCAATTATATTTATTTTTGCAAATCAATATAGACTTTTTTTAGATTTTAATATGCCTTTTGTCACTTTAACTACTGATTTTGGGAATAAAGACTTTTATGTCGGCAGATTCAAGGGATATTTGCTATCTCATAATGAGTCTATCCAACTAGTTGATATCACCCATCAAGTAAGAAACTTTGACATTATTGATGGCGCATTCAACATCAAAAACTCTTTTTACAGTTTTCCCAAAGGAAGCATTCATATTGTACGGGTAAATGAGACCGGTCTTGAAGCACAAGGTCTGCTATTAGCGCAATACCGTCATCATTTGTTTTTGACCCCTGACAATGGCTTACTTTCTTTGATAAGTGAAAATAAGTATGACTGGGTAAGAGCGATAGATTTCAAAAAAGTAGATGCCTTCAAATCTGATGAGATTTATGCCGTGACTCTCAAATCTATCCTCAATAACACTCTTGAAAATATTTCTTTTGAAAAAGAGAATATCATAAAAAAGGCGAAATGGAAAGTTTCTACCCAAGATTCTATCATAGAAGGACATGTCGCTTATGTAGATAAATTTGGCAATATCATCACCAATATACATATATCGGATTTAATGCCGTATTTTGACCGTTTTAATGCCTTTGATTTGAAATACAGCGAAAATTTTGTCATCAAGGAATTTTCCAATCACTTTCACGAAGTAGATAGAGGAGAAAAGTTATGTAGAATCAACGATTCAGGTTATTTGGAAATAGCGATGAATGAAGGACCGGCAGATAAACTTTTCGGAATAAAATTCGGCAATATTGTTAAAATATTTTTTTATGATAGTTAGAATAGTAAAATTGATACTCAATCAAGAGGTAGTCGAAGAATTTAAAACCTTTTTTGATAGAATGGCTCCGCAAATCAGGTCTTTTGAAGGTTGTCAATATTTAGAACTTTTACAAGATATCAATCAGCCCAATATCGTTTTCACATATAGTTATTGGGAGGATCAAAACGCACTTGACAAATATCGCTATTCCGATTTTTTTAGAGGTTTTTGGTCAGAAGCCAAAACAAAATTTGACGGTAAACCCGAAGCTTGGTCTAACCACAAAATTGCAGTTTTAGAATAATGAAGACAGCCCAATCAATACGTTTAGACGATTATTACATCATCTTTGATGAAAGTCTTACCTATTTAAGCGCTTTTCTAAAAGAAAAAAAATACAGCCAGATACTCATTTTGGCTGACAGTCATACAGCCAAATTATGTTATCCCAAACTTTTAGAACTTTTACCCGAATTAAAGTCTGCCATACTGATAGAAACACCGGACGGCGAAAGCAACAAAAATTTAGATGCTTGTCAAGAAATTTGGGCTAAAATGTTAAAGGCACACGCAGACAGAAAAGCAGTACTCATCAATCTTGGCGGTGGTGTCATCGGCGATATGGGCGGATTTTCTGCCGCTTGTTACAAACGCGGGATAGATTTTATCCAAGTACCTACAACAGTGCTTTCACAAGTGGACTCTTCCATAGGTGGAAAATTAGGTGTCGATTTTAAATATGGCAAAAACTTAATCGGTGTTTTTAAGAATCCTGTTTTGGTGTTGATGAGTACGGTCTGGTTAGAGACTTTGGACAAGAGACAAATTGTAAACGGCTTTGCAGAAATTTTCAAACACGCATTGATACAATCACCCATACAATGGAAAATACTTAGCGAAGCCACCGAATTACCACCTACCGATTTTGAGCAAGTTTTATACGATTCGCTTTTAGTCAAAAAGCAAGTCGTGGAGACCGATCCTTACGAAAAAGGTTGGAGAAAGATACTAAACTTTGGTCATACCATCGGTCACGCCATAGAAGCTAATTCACTACAAAAAGATGAAAATCCGCTTTTTCATGGTGAAGCTATTGCTGTGGGGATGATCATGGAAGCCTATATCGGCACTCTCACATCGGGATTCCCGCAAAAAGATTTGGAAGAAATTGTCAAAGTGCTGACTCTTCATTACGGACATTATAATATACCGGAAGGTAGTGAATCTACTATCTGGGAAGCAATGCTTTTAGATAAAAAGAATCAAAACCGGCAAATTTTAGCCGTCGTACTCAAAGCAATAGGTCAACCGGATATAGATGTAGAAATCACAAAAGAGCTATTCCAAAAAGCATTCAATTATTATAGGAGTTTAGCATGAAAGTGTATCAAATAAAAGCACCAAAAGATAAAATTGTAAAAGGGGAAGTCACTCTCAATGGCTCAAAAAGTATTTCTAACAGAGTGCTTATTATCAAGTCCTTGTGCAAAGGCAATGTCAATATAGACAATCTTTCCAATGCGGATGACACCGTCACACTAAAAAATTTATTGGATAGTAACAGCTCTTATTTAGATGCCGGTGCCGGAGGGACAACTTATAGATTTCTCACTGCTTATTTAGCTACACAGGAAAATAGAGAAGTCATTTTGACGGGTTCGGAAAGAATGCAAAAAAGACCTATTCGCGTATTAGTAGATGCGTTACGGGAATTAGGTGCCGACATTTCTTATGAAAAAGAAGAAGGCTATCCTCCTTTAAAAATAAAAGGTAAAAAGTTAGAAGGTGGAAAAATATCAATTCCGGCCAGTACAAGTAGTCAGTTTATTACAGCTTTATTATTGATTGCACCACAATTAGAAAATGGGTTACAACTTGAATTAGTCGGTGAAATTGTTTCACTACCTTATATACAAATGACACTCAAATTGATGAAATACTTTGGTATTTCTACATTATTTGAAAAGAATATCATTACAATCTGGTCTAGTGAATATCAAGCCAGAGATTTCTTCGTGGAGGCAGATTGGAGTGCTGCTTCTTATTATTATTCCATCGTATTTCTTGCCGATGAAGCACAAATCCAATTGAATGGACTTTCACAAGAAAGTACCCAAGGAGATGCTGTTATTGCTGATATTTTTGCACCTTTTGTAAAAACCGAATACAAAGACCATCGTATTTTCCTGAGCAAAAGGGAGAATACATTACCGGATACATTTGAATATGATTTTATCGAATGTCCCGATCTCGCACAAACTGTCATTGTGGCCCTTGCAGCGAAGAAGATCAATACCCAATTAAAAGGTTTGAAGACTTTGCTCATCAAGGAAACGGACAGAGTCGCTGCATTAGATACGGAATTAGGTAAATATGGTGTCAGACTTAAAGGTAGTGTTGCTGAAAATCATTGGTTTTTGCAAGCAGAAACGTTTAATAAGGATGTCTTTCCCCTACCACAAATATCGACTTACGAAGATCACAGGATGGCCATGTCCATCGCTCCGCTCTCCCTTATAACAAATGAAATTCTCATCGCCGAACCTGATGTCGTCAGCAAATCCTATCCCTTATTTTGGGAAGATTTAAAACGATTGGGAATGATAGTTGGATAGTGTTGTAAATTAGTACATTTCGAGTGATCATTAGATTTGTTTGCCAACCTTGAGCAATGAGATAAGCACAGTATTACTATTAACAGTTCTCTAACCAAACTAAAAATGAAGAGGAAAGATCCCAATGCTCATTGCTATGCTCTTTAGAAGTTTCAAAACTATCAGCCGTCACGCCCAAATTAAAAATTTTTGGATATTGTAACTTTTTACTTTCTCGTTGACTCTATAAGAGAGACAACTGAATAAATCTTAACTTTAAATCAAATCGTCAAAATGGAAACCTTAATAGATAAAAACCTGCAACTTTCAGAGCAAGAGATTATTGCAAGAATTTTGGATGGAGAGAGAGTTTTATTTGAGTTGATCGTGCGCAGATATAATCCGTATTTGTATAAGATTGGTCGTTCGTACAAATACAATCACGATGACACAGAAGACTTGATGCAAGAAGCTTTATATCAATGTTTTAAAAGTTTGGCACAATTTGAAGGAGTCGCTCACAAGTTTTCTTGAAAACTTGGATCAATAGGATCCATGCTCAACAATTGTTTTAAAAAGAATAATAAATTAAGTTTTAAAAACGAAGTGATGAGAGAAATAAACGACAATGAGGAAACTATGTTTAACAGTGGTTCATCAATCTACTGAGAGAATTGTAAGAAGAAATGAATTAAATGGTATCATCGAAGAGGTGTTGATGCAGATTCCCGATGATTATCGCATGGTGTTTTCATTGAGAGAAATCAATCAAATGAATGTGGCAGAAACGGCAGAGTTGTTAAACATCAGTGAGGCGAATGTAAAAGTAAGATTGAGTAGAGCCAAAGAAATGCTCAGAAACAAATTAGAAATATCCTATTCCACTACGGAATTATTTGATTATCACGCACTGTATTGTGATCCAATGACAGAAAAAGTAATGAAATTAATCAACAGATTATAAGAACGGAATCATGTTAGGAGTACTCAATCCCAAATTAAACAGCGCTTTGTATAACACACCGCTAACTGAAAAAGTGTTTGCATTAGATGATGAAGAAAAAATGAAAAAATTGCTCGCCACTTTAGTCCAAATCATCAGGAACTTTGGGCTTGGATTTGAGTGATGACAGTCTAAATGATACACCTAGACGTGTGGCTAAGATGTATGTTCAAGAAATTTTTAGTGGACTACATCCTAAAAACAAACCGAGTATCAGCCTTTTTGATAATAAGTATGGTTATGATAAAATGTTGATAGAAAAAAATATCACACTCTACTCCCCATTGCGAACATCATTTTGTACCGATTATCGGAAAAGTACATGTAGCTTACCTATTCCACATGATAAGGTCATTGGACTTTCAAAAATCAATAGAATTGTGCAGTATTATGCTTCCCGTCCACAGGTACAAGAGCGGTTAAATCTCCAAATTATAGAAGGATTAAAAGAAATTTTAAACCATAATGATGTAGCTGTTGTTATAGAAGCGAATCACTTGTGTGTGGCCTCAAGAGGTATTAGAGATACCAACAGCATGACCACCACAGCAAGTTTTTCCGGACAATTTGAAAATGAGAATATTAAACAGGAATTTTTAACTTACATCAATAAAAAATAATTTATCATGGCGCAAGCAACAAGAATCAAATCGATAGGGCATCTGACACACGATGTTTTACAAATCGTATTGGAAAAACCGGCAGGTTTGACTCTATATCCGGGTCAAGCCGTCGATGTGGCTATCAACAAACCGGGATGGGAAGAAGGATGGAGATCTTTCACACCGGTTTCTTTGGAAGATGATGCGGAATTAGAACTCAATATCAAAGTATATGCTGATAGAAAAGGTGTCACTAATGAACTTCAAACTTTGAAAAATGGTGACGAACTTTTAATTGGTGATGCTTATGGCGATATTCAGTACAAAGGTGAAGGAATATTTATTGCAGGTGGTGCTGGCATCACTCCGTTTTTGGCTATCCTGAAACATCTCAACAAGAACAAAAAATTAGCCAACAACAAATTAATTTTTGCCAATAAAACAAAAGGAGATATCATCAAAGAAGCTTATTTCAACACGTTGTTGGGCAAGAATTTCATTAATGTACTCTCTGATGAAAGTATAGATGGCTATGCACATGGTTTTGTGACACCTGATATTATAAAAAATCAAATTGAAGAGGGGCATCAATATTTTTATTTATGTGCTCCACCACCAATGATGACAGCGGTAGAAAAAGGATTGGCATCATTAGGCGTGAAAGAAGAAAATATAGTGAAAGAAGGTTTTTAATACTCATTTGTAGTATTTTTCATGAGTGGATGATTGGAGCAGGTTGCATAGCAACCTGCTTTTTTATTTCAATTATCTTCAAAGTCAGATGAGCTTGGGTAGGTTTTGAGTAGATGACTCCTTAGTTTCAAACAGATTATTTCTCCACATTGAAAAATAAGGAAAGCTCCACTGGATTATGGTCAGAAAGAGATTTTCTGCCTTTTGACCAAGATCTCTCAATAATAGGTATCTGTCTTTTTACATTTCTCATCTTATAACCTCTTGATATCAAGTAGATATAATCTATTACACCTTTAGTTTTCCCTGGTTCTAAATCATTTTTTGTATGGTCGTAAGTGTGTTTGATTTTGCCTTCTAATTCATAGTCGTCCACATTGAGTGCCGTCAGCATACTATCCAAGCCACCATCTTCGTATTTATCTATATTAAAATCACCTGCGATAATAACGGGTACATTGTCTTGATGATATCTATCAACAAGCTCTTCTTTGATTTGTTTTAACTGGCCGGTTCTGAGTTGGAGTGTTCCTCCGCTATTCAAATGGGTACCTATCACTTGAAACTTTTGTCCGTCTTTATTTATCTCCACCATGAGAGCTCCTTTTCTTGCCATTCTGTTGTCAATACCGGAGCTTCTTTCAAACCGGGTTGCCCCTACCCTCTTAACGGGATATTTTGAAAGTATCCATATTCCATCAGATGTCTTTAACGAGAATGGCTGTACAAAGGTCGGTCCTTTCTCATAAGGAAAAACATGTTTCAATTCTTTTCTCAACTTCTTTCTGGCACCGGGATTAAAAGCTTCCTCTAAAACCAAAACATCATAATCTGTTTTAGCTAATTCCTTTCCTATTGCAGTCGCTCTTTTTCGCTTACCGGTAAATTTCACTAAAGGTGGTAACATATAGATATTCCAAGATAATATTTTCAGACTATCTTCATTTGATTGCTTATCTGTCAATATTTGCCTGTTTTGGGCATCAACGTTTTCAAAAGACAGAGTAATCAAAAACGCAAAAGAGAGAAAAAATTTTAACATAAAAAGCTCTTTAGTACTTTACGTAATTATGCTTTACCTAAATTATAAATTAAATTACATCTAACCAAAAATATGTAACCAATTTTAGGTATATTTAATAAAATACATAAACCTCATAATACTGTTTTGTAAGGGTGAGACTATCTAATCAAGGTAATATTGCCTTGATTGTAAAGTTCGGATTTGTCTTCGCATATAATCTTTAAATAGTATGCATAAGCACCCTTATCAGCTGGCTTTCCTTTATAATATCCATCCCAACCTTTTGACAAATCATTGGTCTCGAAAACTTTTTCTCCCCAACGATTATATACCACATACTCTATCTGTATATTGGCTTCTGACCTGACTCGGAGGATATCATTGACACCATCGCCATTCGGAGTAAATGCAGTAGGTATAAAGATACGTTTCAAACTACATTCCGTCAAAACTTCCACTTTCATTGTATCGGTCGCCACACATCCGTCTGTATCCTTCACCAAAACGATAAAATCTGTCGTTTCCTCAATAATTGCATTGACCATCGGTATATCATCTGCATTTAAAACATCAGGCGGAAACCATTTGTATTCCTTAAAATCGGTAGGAATCGTAGATAAAACGACTTCTTGCCCTTTGTAAACTTTCGTAGGCTGAGCCTGAATATTGACTTGAATTTGTTTGAAATTAACAACTACTGTATCTCTCAATATACAATTGTCATCATATAAAATAGCAACAGGTATTCGATTATTCAGTCTTAAAATTTCCTCTTTTCTTATCGGAATGACATCATTGTTATATAGAGTGTCTGTAAAATTTCCCCAAGTCACTGCATAATCCGAATCAGATACAATATTTAACTCTAATAGAAGTCGAGTAGTGTCGTCACTATCACAAATTGTATAATGTGACAAATCCTTGAGAGGAGAAACCCCTCTCACATTTTCTGTCATCGGAATCGTATCAAAACAACGACCTTTTTCACCTATGATTAATTGATACTGAAAGTCAAGATTCAATGGGATTGTGAAAGAGAGATTAGAAGCCTCAGAGGTACTATCATTGAATAACCATTGATATGTCAAATCGGTATTTGATTTAGATAATTCATTAAAATTGTTGCATTGTCACATGTTTTGCCAATGGTTTTCACCAACGAAAATTCACCCTCATAGTTACAAGTATCTATTTGAAGATATATAGAATCACGGCTGGCACAGCCTGTCGTTTTATCTGTCACGGTCAAATACTAATCCATTGATTTGAATTGACCACACCACGCCCGTTGATGAGGAATTAGGTTGGAGAAGCGTTGAGCTACCGGATTATCATTCGTAAGTATAATTTTTATCTTCTATTGTCGATAAATTTACTACCTGCGGATAAAAGATTTGATCCGGATTTGCCCGAATATCTACCAATGGTTTATCAAATAATTCTACAAAAACACTGTCATTATATACACAACCTTTTGTACTATACACATCAAAATATATCCACCCTTCTTTTTCAGGTAAAAAATGAATTTGAGCATCAGCAGTGTAAACAGATGGATTTATCATCCAATAAACTTCTTTTATACTACCCTCATTTATATCCAATTGAAGCCATGCACTATCTCCTTTACACACACTGATATTTTTTTTATCATAGTCTAAATTATCAACCACCAAAGACAAACTTTTGGACATGGTGTCAGCACAGCCCAATGCAGATGCAGCAATCAAAGAAATTTTATAAGTTCCAAAATCGGGAAAAGTGTGTACAGGATTTACTTCGGTAGAAGCTACACCATCTCCAAAATCCCAAAAATAATTGACCGCCCCATCTGATTCATTTTTAAAAACGACATCTAAACTATTACAAATCGTGTCCATCACGAAAAAGGAAGAAGTAGAAAATTTCTCACAGGGTGCTACATTGTATTGAAAATCTCTTCTTGTCTCACCTATTTTTTTACCATTTCGATATTCATCTACACAGACACCGACGACAAACTGTCCTACTTTAACAGGAGTTCCGGTAAGTCTTCCTGTTACACTGTCAATGGTCAGTGGATCATCGCCTCCCAAAAGATTGTCAAGAGTATAGGGGTTTCGCCATCGAATACTTCTAAATGGCAATTTCTCATAATTAAAGCCTGTAAAAGTAGGATAAGTAGGATTTAATCCATCAGCCGGTGTACAGAGTTTGTACGATAAAGAATCTCCGTCTATATCTGTCGCACTATGGTCAAAATCAATCCTTTTATTTACACAAATGGCAATAGGGGGAAAACTCTTAAAGACAGGATTACTATTGATAAGTTCACCAATAGGGGGAATATAAGCATACAGATTCATCCCGGCATCTCCTGCAAAATCAGTTTCATCAGCATAAGCATTCATTATACTTTCATTGCGACAACATCTTTGATAAGACAAATAATATCCGGTGCTATTACTGTCAAGACCTTCACCTACAAAAATATATTCCTTTTTTTCAACACAAACACTGGGAGGAACGACAAAACAATCGTCATTTATTTCAACAGGTAACTTAATTTTGGGATTGCCAAGAATACTATAATAACCCAAAAAATTACCATTCCCTTCATACACTAAAATATAACCTGGCAAATCAAAATCAGGCACTCCCAAAAAACAATCTCTATATACAGTCAACGAAATCTCATAAACACCTTTTTCTATAAACTTATAGTTCATTTCTCCGCCGACCAAATGGGTAGCAAAAGCATTTATATTGAAAAGCATCAGTATAAAAAATAATATACACTTCGTCGCTCTAATCATATCCACCTAATTACATACAGTGATTTTTAATAGTTTTGTTGAATATTATTATTATTTTTGTACTAAATTAGTTTCACTAAGTAAAATAATCATAATGAAATGAAAAATTCTACTTTTTTTGTATTATTATTTATCTCTTTTGTATTTTTCTCTTGTAATACCACACAAAAGCAAGAGCCTGAAAACAATGATTTCTCTTATTTAGATAATTCGTCAGAAGCGAAGGTCAATCATACAGATGATAATGAACAACCTGTGGAGCAAACAATTTCATGTGAAAGTTCCCGAGTAGAATTAATCGGAATCTTGTTACAGAAAAATAGAGTCGTATTAACTGATAATGTGAGAGCCTCTGTTTTAGTCACCATTATTTCATTGAACAAACCCGTTTCTATTACTTGTAATAACGGGAAAAATATCGAAATCAAAGAAGTTGCTATACACACCCATCAAAATATAGACGGCCTCATAGGCAGCACAGTATTTGCTATCGGAGATGTCAAATATGATTCTTTAACAGACATTACCAAATCGAGAATAGCTGATGCAGAAGTTGTCAGAATCGAAACACTCAAAGGAAGTGAGGTGACAAGTTTTTAATTCAGCAGATTAGTCACTACATTTGCACTTTTTAAAGAAAATATCTTGAGATAGTGCAGTCAGAAATCAGTAAACGGAAAACCTTTGCCATCATTAGCCACCCCGATGCGGGCAAAACCACTTTGACGGAAAAGCTCTTGCTTTTTGGTGGTGCCATCCATACTGCCGGGGCTGTAAAATCCAATAAAATCAAAAAAACAGCTACTTCCGACTTCATGGAAATAGAAAAACAAAGAGGTATCTCTGTCGCTACTTCCGTGATGACTTTTGAATATGGAGGCAAACTCATTAACATCTTGGATACTCCCGGTCACAAAGACTTCTCTGAAGATACTTATAGAACCTTGACTGCTGTAGATAGTGTCATTTTAGTGGTGGACAGTGTAAAAGGTGTAGAAACACAGACCGAACGATTGATGGAAGTCTGCCGTATGAGAAAGACACCTGTGATTGTTTTTATCAATAAATTAGACCGTGATGGTCAAGACCCTTTTATTTTAATGGATGAAATAGAAGACAAATTGAGTATTCATTTACGCCCGTTGAGCTGGCCCATCAACAGAGGCCCATTCTTTAAAGGTGTTTATAATTTGTACGACCATCATCTTAACCTATTTCAGGCCGGAACTCAGGCTACAGACGAAAATTTAATTTCTATCCAAGATTTGAATGACGAAAAGGTAGATAAACTTCTCGGTAAAGATGCGGCACAATTACGTGATGATATCGAACTCATAGATGAAGTATATGGTAGTTTTGAGACAGACGGCTATCTGAAAGGTGATATTGCACCTTTGTTTTTTGGCAGTGCCATCAATAACTTCGGAGTGAAAGAACTTTTAGATACTTTTGTCCGTATTGCTCCATCTCCCCAACCCAGAATGACGGAGACAAGGGAAGTCATGCCCAATGAAGATAAATTAACCGGCTTTGTCTTTAAAATCCATGCCAATATTGACCCCAATCACAGAAACAGAATTGCATTTTTAAGAGTTTGTTCGGGAGTTTTTGAACGTAATAAATTTTATTTTCATACAAGGCTCAATAAAAAATTAAGATTTAGCAGTCCTGTTACTTTTTTGGCCTCTACTAAAAACATAGTAGATGAAGCTTATTCCGGCGATGTCGTAGGGTTATATGATACAGGTAATTTTAAAATTGGAGATACTTTAACAGAAGGTGAAGATTTGCACTTTACCGGTATTCCAAGTTTCTCACCCGAAATATTTAAAGAGCTTATCAATAAAGATCCCATGAAATCCAAGCAATTGGAAAAAGGGATTAGCCAGTTGACTGATGAAGGTGTGGCTCAGCTTTTTACCGTCACTTCTAACAACACCAAAATTGTAGGTACAGTGGGAGAATTACAGTTTGAAGTCATCCAATATCGTTTATTGCATGAATATGGCGCTTCTTGTATTTTTAAGCCAATACAGTTTCACAAAGCTGTCTGGATATCATCCGATAATCCCGCTAAGTTGAAAGAATTTATACGTACTAAGACAAATTACATGGCAATAGATAAGGATGACAAACCTGTCTTTTTAGCCACTTCCGAATGGATATTGCAATTAACAAAACAAGATTATCCTGAAATACAATTTCACAATACCTCAGAATTTTAGAATGGAAGAAAAAAATATCAATCCCAATTTAGAAAAGGCTGCTTTGATGATAGGTTTAGACCCTAAGTTTTGGCCTTATCCTATCCCTAAATCTTTCAATATGGAATTATTAGAAATAAAAGAAGGATATGTAAAATATAAAGTCGTCGTAAAAGATACTTGGCTCAATCCTCTTAAAATCATGCACGGTGGTATCATGGTCACGTTGATGGACGAAGCCATGGGTATTTGTTGCTACACATTGAACACCGGTTTTAGATATGCAACCATTGATCTCAACTCTACTTTTTTCAATCCTGCAAGAGAAGGTGAAACCTTATTCGTTTATGGAAAAATTGAGAAAAGTGGGAAAAGACATATCCATGCAGTCGCACATTTGGAGAATGAAAATGGTATAACGATTGCTAAATCCATGTCTAATCTGTTAGTATTTTCTAAATCCTAAGCCTTTAACATTCATTAAGAAGACAAAAACGTCTTTAATTCAAATTGCTTATTACTTTTGAATAGATAGAAACCTATGATTAGAAATCTTTACATACAACTTTCAGCATTATTTTTGAGCAGTACTTTTCTTTTGGGAGAAATAAGTGCTAAAGAAGTAATTTTATCCAATACTGTCAACAATTCTATCCAAAATGAAAAGATTCAAGACCGCCCTGTCCTCTTAGCTTTTTTCAATTTAAAAAAAAGTGAAAAAACAAAAGGTAAAAGCGAGGACGAAATAGTTATACATGGTGAATTGGAAAATATTTTTCAGACTGCCAAAGATATTATCAATCAAGATAGCGTTTGGAATACCATTACCGATAAATTTAAAACCATCTTCCGTAGTGATTCAGATTATACGGACAAAGTGTATCTCGGTATTATCGTTGACGATAAAGGAGGAATTGCCGGCACGCATCCCATTGTAACAAGTGTATTACACAATTCTCCTGCCGCATTAAGTGACATTCAGGAAAATGATATTATCATTAATATTGACTCTAATGAAATCACTAATTTAGAAGACATTATAGAGATTATCAGTGAAAAGAAATGTGGTGATTCAATAAGAATACAAATCCAAAGAGATAACCAATTGATAGATAAAACCATCAGATTATCTCCTTTACAACGCAATTATCATTGGCTAAGTTCCGTCATACAAGAGAAAATAGAAGAAAAGATAGACAGTTGCAAAAGCGGAATGTCTAAATCTTTTTGTAAGAAAATCATCATGGAAAAAGCGACTCCAAGATTAGGCGTAAAAGTTGTTGATATTGATGAAGTAGCAAGAAGAGAATTGAAAGCCAAGAATGGCGGTGTCAAAATAGTAGGAGTATTAAATCATTCCGTAGCCGAAATCGTAGGTCTTCATAATAATGATGTGATTACAAAAATAAATGATAACAAAGTGATGAATATTTTAGATTTGAAAAACTATCTCAGTCACTCTTCTATTCCTTTAGATTTTAATTTGGAATACATACGTAATGGGAAAAAGAAAAAGGTAAAGGGTGTCATCAATGAATTTAATCAAGTTTGGGACAACAACTCATTAGGCATCAACAAGATAATAGAATAATAGTAATTACTATTTTTCTTAATCGTTCAATATTCTTCCATCTTCCATTTTGAAAACTTTGTCCGCTATTGAGGCAAGATTTTCATTGTGAGTGACTATAATAAAAGTTTGTTGGAGTTTTTCCTTTAAATCAAAAAACAATTGATGCAGTTCGTTGGCCTTTGTAGAGTCCAAATTCCCTGATGGCTCATCTGCCAAAACGACTTTGGGAGAATTAATCAAAGCTCTTGCAACAGAAACTCTTTGCTGTTCACCACCGGACAATTGTGATGGCAAATGGTTTAAACGTTCCTCTAAGCCCATTAAGCTCAAAAGCTCCACCGCTTTGCTCTTCACTTTATCACCGGATTGATTGCCCAAATAAGCTGGAATACATACATTTTCGAGTGCCGTAAACTCAGGTAATAAGTGATGAAATTGAAAGACGAATCCGATATTTCGGTTCCTAAATTTTGCCAACTTTTTATCGTTGAGCGAAAAGACATTTTCATCATCATATTTGACGATACCTGCATCGGGCATATCCAAAGTACCTAAAATGTGCAACAAGGTACTTTTCCCTGCACCGGAAGGTCCGGTAATACAGACAACCTGTGCTTCAGGTATCTCAATACTGACATCCTTTAAAACTTGAAGTTTACCGTAATTTTTAGAAATGTGTTCACAAAAAATCACGATGCAGTTAGTCTAAAAGCCAAGCGTCTTCTTCAACAGTAGTTCTGATATGTGCCAAAGCATCTTCTGCATTGTCAGCCGGATAGTTGACCAATACTTTGATTAATTTACTTGGAGAAGTACCTTTTAAGGTCTCGGCATCATAACCTTGTTCTTTCAAGTTCTCAACATATTTACCTGCCGTAATTGGCCCTCTAAATGCTCCTACTACTATGGCATAGATATTTTTAGCCGGTACAGCAGTTACTTCCTCTTCTATGACTTCATCTTTTACCGCATGGCTCTTAATATCGTTATATGCAGAAATAAATTCGGATTTGATAGAACTATTATCAATTTCTACAAACGACTGAGCAGATTGGGTATCAACATAATGAATGGAATAATCAGGCAATAGATTTGCAGTAATGACATTGTCTATATTACTATTTTTGAGATTGAGCCAAAATGTACCTACCAAAAATATCATTGCAACACTTGCCGCTACCCAATAAGGCCATTGATAACCGCTCACTTTTACTTTCGTACCTGGAATCTGTATGGTCTTACCTGTCGCAGTTTCTTCACCCTTTCTGATAACCGGCTGTAAAGTCAACTCTGTCAAACCAAAACTTTCATCTAAAGGTAAAAACTCATGATGAGCAACAAATAAGGTATTAGATGTCTGTTTGTCAATATACACTCTTCCAATCTTCGGAAACTGATAGCTTCCGTTTTTTTGCAAGTCGTCTTTGACCTGTGTGACAAATCGACTGACTTTTGCTTCTGCTTCTTTGTATGAACAATTGTCTTTCAACATCACAAATTGGATGAGCAAACCATCATTTTTTTGTAATGCTTTATTAAAAGCAATGGTTCTTGAAGGCGGTAAAATTCGAGATTGTACCTTTTCTAATTTTGCAGAATTATATTGACATATAAATCCACCAAAACCCGGCAATACGACATAGTCGTTTTCCAAAAGTAACTCATATATCAACTGTGTGGTCATATTACAAAGTTACATTTTTAATCTAAAGCGAACAAAACTTTTTACCATCAACAGAAAAAGTTTTCCACATTAAAATACAAATTTGATACCGCCGATACCATGAAAACCGTATCTGTCATACATATTCCATCTTGCAGCAGTATTGTTTAAGGCATTATTCAACTCCACAAAAGCAGAAAAGTTATTCACAATTTGATAGCTTGCAGAAAAATTTAAATCAAATTGTGTCTTTAATTTTTCGACTTCTAAGGCAGCATTTCTCACTTTGATACCGCCCATAGAAACGATTTCCGCTCCAACGGTCAATTTATCTTTCCAAAAATACTTACCTGCCAAAGTCAACTGAAACTCCGGCTTGTGCCATGCAGCAACTTCATTTTCGGTAGAATATTTGAAATAATCAAAGCCCAATTTTACATCAAACAATCCTTTATTTCCATAGCCCAATTCTATATGTGGATTGAGTGCTTTAATTTTCTTATCATACACTTGTACAAACTGTTTAAAATCACCGGTGTCATTTACAAACAAAGGTGCATCATTCCAAACTAACTGGCTAAATCTGGCATCATAGTGAATACCATTGGTCATGCTTCCACGCAAGCCGATAAAAGTTCTTTCTTGAAAACGGTAATTAGAAAAGACAACATCGTTAGAGATAAAAGGATTGACTTTTTCTACTTCTACTAAATTATTGTATTTCAATCCGCTGTTCCATTCATTGTACATCACCAAGATATCATCTTTGAGCTTGATTTGGTTTTTGATAGATGGCAAGACATACACTTTGCCATAGTTGTACATAAATACCAAGCCCAATTCAAAATCCCAAATGCTTTTGTGTACTGCTGCATAAGGTTTTAAAGAAAGTGCATTGCCAATAAAATTATCGGTTCTTGTCTTGCTGTTGCTATGCTGACCATCAATATTCAGACCGATTTCATAACTATTATCCAAAAGTTGTTTGGCACCATGTAATGAATAATTGACATTTGTACCTTTGTTTCCAAAATCAGTATTAGCAAGTTCCACACCAAGACTACCTGAAATATCTATACCAAAGCGATTGGCATTATTGATAAAATAGATTTCAAATTCGGGAGTGGTATATTTTCTCGAGACATCTTTTTTATCAAGTGTTTCAGTTTTATCCTTCTCCATTCCATACAGATAATATTGATCCATGTCATAAGAAAATCTTGCGCCAATGGTCATCTTATTCATGTAATATTCTGCATAAGCATCTGTGCCCAAATTAAAATACTTTTTAAATGGCGTTTTATTGGCTTTTGAATGTATAAAGTTTAAGTTTAGACCGGCGCGATATTTCTCTTGTAATTTATTTTCTATCTGAAAATCTACCACCGGTGTCAGATAGTTTCCCATTCCCAAACGTAAATATCCCAAAGATTCATTGGTAATGACGGGTTGTCTGTACATGACAGGTTTTAAATCTTCGGGTGTATAATTGATGGCACTGAAATAATCGTTAAAGGTATATTTCTGTAACAAAGAAGGATTATTATCTTCTGCTTTTTGCATATCGGGAGGCAAATCTACTTTAGAGACAAGATTCACTTCCGGTTCAAAAGCCCTGATAATATTAATTTCAGTCACTTTGATAGAATCCTTTTTTTGAGCTTGTGCCTGCAAACCCAATACAAGAGCAAATAATATAATTAATTGTAACTTTTTCATTTTATTAGTTTTCAAATTCTGAAAATCCATTTGCCTGACGTGGTTGAATAACTTTGGAATCACTTTGTTCCAACTGCTGTACTTTTGCCAATTTTTGTTTGGCTTCATTTGACAAATCATCGTTTTGTGTATAGCTTTCCAAAACCGTTTCTAAAGTTACTCTCGCCTTGAAATAATCTTTTTTAGCCACATAAACATCAGAAAGCAAAATATAAGTTTTCACTATCCATTGTGTGTAAGACGGATAATTACTAATCAGTTCAAAACTCAGAGTTTCTGCCTTATCCAAACTATTTTCGTTGTAAGCAATTTTTGCCAAGTAATATTTAGCCTCCGCCGCCCATTCGTTGCTTGTTCGCTGTACGACAGATGTCAAATTGGCACGAGCATTTTCTTTGTTGTTTTGGAAGTAATTGCTCATTCCTTTGTAAAAAGTAGCTTCCACTTTTTCAGTTTCGGAAAAATCGCTATTTTCACTTGCCAACTCTGCAAACTCCAAAGCTTTGCTATAATTTTGGTCGAAATAGAAAGCTCTCATTGCACCCAAGACAGCCATATTTCGTGTATCTTCCGTATTAGCGATGGCATACAAAGATTGATAATATTGTGATGCGATTTTGTATTCTTTGGCATTCATTTCTAATAGAGAAGCACGATTCAAAGCTCTCTCCGTATATGTATTGGTAGGATATTTTATCACTTTTTCATAATCGGGTAAAGATCCCACTAAATTACCTGAAAAATATTTTGACTCCGCACGGTAAAAAGTAGCCGGCAAGATAAACGCCCCATTGGGATAACCGTTGATATAGGCATCAAAACCTTGAATAGCCAAGGCGTAATTTCCTTTTAAATATTGGGTTTCTGCTACTTGATATACGATAGAATCTTGGGCAGAAGTACTGATTTGCGCACCCGGATATTGTTTCAACAATTGAAAATACTCATCAGGATTTCCATTTTCGATATAAATATCTTTGACGGCAATCAAAGCCTCTTCGGATGCTTTGGTACGTGGATAATTTTGTATCACATATTTATAACTTGCCAAAGCCGCTTTGGGCTCATTCATATTGTACTGTATCAATGCAGTACGGTTATATGCATAAGGTACAAATTCACTTTTGGAATAAGATCTGATTAAATCCGTATAAGTATTGATTGCTTCACGACCTCTATCCAAACTGCTATAGGTATTTCCTAATTCAAACAAGGCATCGTCTGCATAAGGTGAACCTTTGTAATTTTGACTTACTTTATTGAGATATTCTATTTTGCTGTTAACATTCCCTTGCAAGCCACTCAACATTCCCATTTGATACCAACCGTAATCAGCGCCTTTGGCATTCATTTGAGTGACTTTTTGATATTGGGTCAAAGCTTCTACATATCTTTTCTGCATATAATAACTATCTGCCAATCTCAAAATTGCATCGGGATAAATGGTCTGTTGGATAACAATATCTTTATTATTTTGAAGTTGGTTGACCGCTTTGGTAAATAAAATCTGTGAAGAAGTAAAATCTTTTTTCTTATAACTATTATAGGCTTGAAGATAATCTCCCACTCCCGAACTTATCTTGGAATCAGCCGTATTGACGGCAGAAGAAATAGCATTGAATCGGGTCAGCCATTGGTTACTTTCGTCAAATTTGCCTTGCTGGTGTGCGATATCGGCCTTCCAGTAATAAGTCAAAGCTTCCAAACCTTTGTCCATTTTGTAGGTCAAAGCTTTTTCCAAATATTCATTTGCCTGAAATAAATTTTTATTGGAATAAGAGTCCATTGCTCTATAAAATGCCATCTTTTGATATGCCAATTTGATTTGGTCAGACTTATTTTTCATGGATTCTATCAAAGCCAAAGATTTATCATAAGCTTTATTTTTCAAGAGTACATCCGCCAAAATTTCTTGGGCTTCGGTATTGAATTTTGAATTTGGATATTTATTGATAAAACTTTTAAAAAGTGTCAATGCCTCGGTATAATTCTTTTGTTCGTAGGTGATTTTTGCTATCGTAAAAAGAGATTCTTCCGTTACATCAGGATTATCCGTCATACGCGAAGCTTGTTGGAAAGCCGGTTTTGCATTGTCTTTTTTACCGACTTGTAAATAACTTTGCCCCAAGACAAACAAAGCATTTTGTGCCATTTCGTTTTTTAGAGCTGTCAACTTACTGAGTTGGGCAATTGCTTTATCATATTGACCATTTTTGTACAAAACATATCCCAATTGATAAAAGTCTTCTTGGTTTGCTTTGGCTAATTTGCCCAAAGATTCTGACAAATATTGTTCTGCTTTTGTATAATTCTTTTGTTCAAAATAAGCATTTCCCAATAGTTTTTTCAATTCATACTCATACCTGATACTTTTATTGGTCTGCAATGCATTTTCCACATACTGTATCATTTCATCATATTGCTTGTTTTCAAACTGAATAGAAGCGATATAGTAAGGCATGATGTTTTTATACTTGGTAGAAGCATTTAACCTTTGAAATAAATCCAAAGCACTTTTGTAATCCAGTGTATAGTATGCACTCAAACCGGAGTAATAGACAGCATCATAATAATATTTTGAATCCGGACGATTGACAATCGGAGAAAATGTTGCTTTTGCTTCTTTAAACTTTCTCAGAGAAAACTGGGAAAAAGCATACTTGAAAGTCATATCTTCTGCTTCATCTGCCGTCAAAGCTTGTTTGTCAGATTTCTGAAAATAAACAATCGCATCTTTATAGTTTTTATTTGAGAAATAATAGTCGCCGACATGGTAATAAGCGGCATATATCATTTCGGTACCGCTATATTCACGGATATAATCCAAAAGCCATTCTTCTGCTTTAGGAGAATTTGAATACTTGGCACTCACTGCGCGATAGTAATAGGCCTTGGCCAAATCCGATGTCATTTTTGCCTGTTCTTGGACAGACATATTGGAAATATATTTCTCAAAATAGCGATATGCTAAATTGTACTTCTTTTTCTGAAACAATTCTTCTCCCTGCTTATACGATTTTGTGGTAATATTTTGAGCCGCATTTTCTTGCGCTCCTGCCCACAAAAAAGCAAACATTAAAAAAGAAAGTAAGAAATAATGTTTTCTACTCATAAGTTATAAAATTCAATTATCTAAACGCAAATGTATAAACATTTGCATCATACTAATCATAATTATTTTTCAACAAATTTACCATTGATATACTTTTGCCAACTTAGGCTCTAAGTATTCTTTGAAATATTTAAAGTTCAATTTTTCTCCGGTCACTTTCCCACAAATCTCACTTGCATCAAATAATCTGCCATATTGATGGATATTTTGGTTGAGCCAATTTTTTAACGGCAAATAATTTCCTCGCTCTATCATTTTATCCAAATCTGCAATTTCCTGAGAAGCTTTATTGAAAAACTGAGCAGCATAAAAGCTACCTAAAGAATAAGTGGCAAAATAACCCAAACTACCATGTGACCAGTGTATATCTTGCAAGACACCTTGGTTATCAGAAGGAACTTTTACCTTTAGATATTTCAAATACATCTCATTCCACGCATCTTTCAAATCTTCCACTTCCAAACTACCTTCGACCAATCGCTTTTCCAATTCATAACGTATCATAATGTGAAAGTGATATGTCAATTCATCTGCTTGAACTCTAATTAATGATGGTTGAATGATATTATCTGCAATAAATGCATCGTGAGCGGTCAGACCTTTCGTCTGTTCAGGAAACACATCTGAAAGCAGTTGAAAATTGTTTTTCCAAAACGCTTCACTCCTACCCACACAGTTTTCCCATAAGCGAGATTGCGACTCATGAATTCCCAAGGAAATAGCCGAGCCGGCCGGCAAGCCGTAGTTTTCTTCCAAAAGACCTTGTTCATATAAGGCGTGACCACCTTCATGCACACTGCTTGAAAGCATGTCAAAAACATCACTTTCATCCGCTCTGGTAGTTACTCTGACATCTTTTGCACTGAAACTTGTACAAAAAGGATGTGGTGCATAATCTTGACGACCGGCATCAAAATCATATCCCATTTTCTTCAACAGCTCTTGTGTAATCTTCCATTGTTTGTCAGCTTCATATTTTTTACCCGCAAAGAGATTCTTAGGTTGTGGGCTTTGATTGATTTTATCCAGCATTTCTGAAAGTGAAACTTTGACTCCGGCAAACAATTCATCGATTTGTGCAACAGTTGCTCCCGGTTCATAATCATCCATCAAAGCATTATAAGGATGTGTCTCGTAAGTGAGCATTTCAGCTTCTTCTCTCTTGAGTGCAACAATCTCCTTTAATAAAGGTGCAAACACTTTAAAGTCATTTGCTTTTCTTGCTGCTTGCCATGCATTAAAAGATTTTGAAATCGTCTGACTCAGCTTTTTGACAAAATCAGAATTGTACTTCTTTTGTTTTTCGTAATCTCTTAGAGAAAGCTCCACATTTCTTTTTTGCTCCCATGAAAGAGACTTGTCTTCTGCCAACGCATGTAATAATTCTCCATAACGCTCATCTGTACTCCACTCATGTGCGATAACACTCAAAGTAGAAATCTGACTACTTCTTGCTTCAGCACCTTTTGCAGGCATCATCACTTCTTGATCCCATGATAAAAGTGCTATGGAATATCCTATATCTGCAATCTTGCGATTGGTTTCTATATATTTTTGATATGACATGATCTATAAATTTTTAATTGCGAAAATACCTAAAAATATCCAACCTAAAATAAAACACATTCCTCCCATCGGTGTGATAGGCACTAAAAATGGAATAATAGATTGAAGGTTAAAAAGCGACTGTGTCGCCAATAAATATAGCGAACCAGGGAAAAATAAGATTCCCGTAATGATAAATCCGGCTGAAAGCTGTAACAATCTGGAAGAGTATTTTAGTGATAAAATACCAATCACAAGTAACAGAATAGCATGTTTAAGTTGATAGTCTGTACCTTTTTCAAAAATCTGACTACTGTATAAATCTACACTAAGTCTCAAACCATGTGCACCATACGCTGCCAACATAACAGCCGTAGCTCCAAAAAATGATGCAATTGCAATAATTAGTCTTCCCATAATTTACTTATAAACTCCAATTGATAGGCATTTTGCCTTTTTGAATTAAATATTGATTTGTTTTTGAAAAATGTTTACAACCAAAAAATTTAGTTGCAGAGAAAGGGGATGGATGTGCTGATTCTAAAACCAAATGTTTATTTCTGTCTATCAAAACTGATTTACCTTGTGCATATCTACCCCAAAGTATAAAAACCACCCCTTCTCTCTGTTCTGAAATCGTATAGATAACCCTATCCGTAAAAGTTTCCCAACCTTTTCCCCTATGTGATGCAGCCTGATGTGCTTCTACCGTCAAAATCGAGTTGAGCATGAGTACACCTTGCTTAGCCCAAGGTGTCAAATCACCCGATGCAGGCATTTTTATTCCCACATCTTCTACTAATTCTTTATAGATATTTTTCAATGATGGAGGTAATTTCACACCTTCTCTCACAGAAAAAGACAATCCATGCGCTTGTCCGTCATCGTGATAGGGATCTTGCCCCAAGATGACCACTTTCACCTCGCTAAATGGAGTCGTATTAAAAGCATTAAAAATCAATGCCCCCTGAGGAAATATCTTTTTACCCGCAGATTTTTCAGTATATAAAAAAAACCTCAGCTCTTTAAAGTATGGTTTTTGAAATTCTTCCCAAAGTACTCTTTTCCAAGATTCTTCTATATTAGGTGAAATTTCATGCGCATTCATTAGCACGAAGATACGCACTTGACTTTTCAATTCATTTTCAAGTTGATAAATTATACTTTAAATCTCATTTTTGTTAACAATAATTGGATAAGTCCGCAGGCAAAATAAAATTCTAATTTTTTTTATCCCAAAAGTTCAAAAATGTTTGGAAGAAGTAAAAATCATTCTATATTTGCACTCGCTAATCACGAGGATCGGTAGTTCAGTTGGTTAGAATGCCGCCCTGTCACGGCGGAGGTCGCGGGTTCGAGTCCCGTCCGGTCCGCAAAAGCAAAACGCAATCAGCTGCTTATCAGTTGGTTGCGTTTTTTATTGTAATAGATGAAAGTCATAAGCGCAATTTCTACATCTGTAATAAGTACTTTTAAAATCCTCCAAATTTCAGTTTATCGCTTTTACAAACACATTTTTTTAACAATTGAAATTTGTTTTTAGATTTCAGAAATAATCAATAATCTCCATATTTTAGATAGGAATTTTCACTACATGACAATTTTTGACAAAATAATTTCAAACCCTTGTTTTTGAGGGTTTAACAAAATATTTGTGATATATTCCAATAATCGCAACGGCAACATTAAGGATACAATTTTCCTTTACAACTCAAAAATACAGTAACGGAATACCCAATAATCGCAACGGCAACATTAAGGATACAATTTCCCTTTACAACTCAAAAATACAGTAACGGAATGCCTTTTTCGGATTTTATATGCTGAAACCGTGGCTTTTAAGCATAAAATCCCTTACCCAGATTGGGGGAAATTTT
>JAMLHH010000022.1 GCA_023957215.1 Chitinophagales bacterium | reverse complement strand
GGCAAAAGTGGGGCTGAACGGCTTCGATTGGGCATTTGTGCAAGGTTCAACTTTCGTTCTTCGATTTAACTTTAGTGCTAAAAATCCCCGCCCTAACCATCTCTTAATATAAAGTGTAATTTTTGTCACAGTTTTGTAACGCCTACATTTCTATGTTTGCCTTTATGAATTTTCCATGAAATCATGGACGATTTTAAGGTTATGGGTAGTCAAAATATAGACAATAAACTGAAATGCTATCACTGTGGAGATGACTGTTTGGGTCATCCTATTGTGTTTAATGAAAAGCCATTCTGTTGTGATGGTTGCAAGACAGTTTATTCTATATTGAACAAGAGTGAACTTTGTTCTTATTACGATTTGAATGAAACTCCCGGCATCTCACAAAAATCAGGTGCATATCGCAAGGATAAATTCGCCTTTTTAGATCTGCCGGAAGTGCAAACCAAATTGATACAGTTTTCAGATACCCAACAAGTACATGTCACCTTTTACCTGCCACAAATACATTGTAGTAGTTGTCTTTGGCTACTTGAAAATTTGTACAAACTAGAAAATGGCGTTGTCTCCTCAATAGTCAACTTTGGTAAAAAGGAATTGTTTGTGATTTACAACCCTCAGGAAACCACTCTGCGGAAAGTAGTGGAAACTTTGGCCAATATCGGTTACGAGCCACATATTAGTCTCAATCATTTGGATTCCAAAGACCTAAAAATACCTAATCGTTCCAGACTATACAAAATAGGTGTCGCAGGTTTTGCTTTTGGAAATATTATGATGATGAGTGTCCCCGAATACCTTTTAGGGAAAGGTGCAGAATTAGAGTCTGATATCTCTTTGACAATCAAAGTATTAATTATTGCATTGTCTATTCCTTTGTTGTTTTATAGTGCAAGTGAATTTTTTATCGGGGCATGGAATGGACTAAAAAGTAAATATCTCAATATTGATGCACCTATTGCACTGGCTTTGATAGTGACTTATGCAAGAAGTCTGTATGAAGTTTTTAGCGGTACGGGGAGTGGATATTTTGACAGTCTGGCCGGAATCGTATTTTTTATGTTGGTAGGGAGATGGTTACAAGACCGCACTTACCAATCTATTTCTTTCGACCGGGATTTTAAATCATTCTTCCCGATAGCCGTCAACTTGATAAAGGACGGGAAATCCCGACCTGTCACTGTTGATCAATTGAAAGCAGAAGATGTGATACAGATTCACAGTCAGGAACTGATTCCTGTCGATGCCATTTTATCCAAAGGGCAAGCTGTAATAGATTATAGTTTTGTCAGTGGGGAAAGTGCACCGGTCAATATTGCAAAAGGTGAATTATTATATGCCGGAGGAAAGCAAATCGGTGGTAAAATAGAATTGATAGTCGTCAAAGAGGTCGCTCAAAGCTATCTCACCAATTTATGGAATAAAAATTCCAACAAAACTTATCAAAAAGAAAAACACCACTCTGTCATAGATACCATTAGCACCTATTTTACCTACATTGTTTTTACCATTGCCTTTTTAGCTGCATCTTATTGGTATTTACAGGGAGAAAGCTATTTGATGTGGAATGCTTTGACTACTATTTTGATAGTGGCTTGCCCATGTGCTTTGCTTTTGAGTAGTAATTTTACCAATGGGAATATCTTACGCATACTTGGTTTTAATCAGTTTTACCTGAAATCACCCAACCTAATAGAGAAAATCTCTAAAATTTCACATATCGTTTTTGACAAAACCGGGACTCTCACCCAACACAGAAAAAGCAAGGTTTCTTATCAGGGGGAGCTTTTAACCCAAGAAGAACAGACACATATAGTAGAGATACTTTCCCAATCCTATCATCCTGCGACAAGTGCAATTTTAGATTATTTGGAAATGATGCCACAAGGGAAGGTTGACCATTTTAAATTGACGAAAGGCAAAGGTGTAGAGGCTTGGGTCGATGACTGTTATTATAAAATCGGTTCGGCAGAATTTGTCGGCGTGGAAAAATCTGATACCAAAGGCTCTGAAGTAAATATCTCTATCAATGGGCAACTCAAAGGTATTTTTTACATCTCTAATGTTTATAGATTTGGAATTTTTGACTTGGTGAAAAAATTAAAAGACAAATATCACTTGTCATTGATTTCAGGAGACAACGATACCGAAGCAAAAGTTTTATCACAATACTTCAAAGAAGACGAGACTTTGTTTTTTAACCAAAAGCCGGATGATAAATTAGCCTATATCGCCCATCTGCAAAAAGAACCTACTGCACAAGTAATGATGATAGGTGATGGCCTGAACGATGCAGGAGCTTTGGGACAAAGTGATGTAGGAATTGCTGTCACTGATAGCAACAACACTTTTACCCCGGCATCTGACGGTATTATTCATGCAGATATGCTTTCGGGCTTAGACAAATATTTAGAATATATAAAAGATGGGAGAAGGATAGTGATGGTGAGCTTTGCCGTTTCTGTCATCTATAATGTGATAGGTGTTTATTTTGCTGTACAAGGTATCTTATCACCTTTGATAGCTGCTATTTTAATGCCATCCAGCTCCATCAGTATCGTATTGTTAACCTATGGGATGAGTAATTGGCTTGCCAAACACAGAGGTTTGCGCACTACTTACTTATCCGGTAAAAGGATAGAAAGATGAGTGTAATGATACTTTTATTATTCGTCAGTCTGATGATAGCCGGAGGCTTCTTGATAGCTTTTTTGTGGAGTGCAAAAAATGGACAGTTTGATGATAATTATTCACCTGCTCATAGAGCCTTGTTCGATTCAACAGTAAAATCAAAAGATAAAAAAGATTAGAAAACCAATTCAATATTTATGCAATTAGAAAAATTCACTTATGACAACAAGCTTTCCAAGCTTTTTGCCTTTGCCACCATCTTTTGGGGCGTGACAGGTATGCTGATAGGATTGATTGCAGCCTTGCAATTAGCTTTCCCTATTGTCAACCTCAGCGATTTCTTTCCTTATGCTGCATTCGGCAGATTGAGACCGGTACATACCAATGCGGTCATCTTCGCCTTTGTAGGCAATGGCTTTTTTACCGCAGTTTATTATTCATTACCACGACTTTTAAAAACTTCCATGTGGAGTGAAAAGTTAGGAAAGTTTCACTTTTGGGGTTGGCAGTTGATTATTGTAGCAGCAGCCATTACCTTGATGATGGGATTTACTCAGGCAAAAGAATACGCCGAATTGGAATGGCCTATTGATATTGCTATTGCAGTCGTCTGGGTAGCATTTGGTATTAATATGCTCGGTACCATTTTAAACAGAAGAGAGCGACATTTATATGTGGCTATCTGGTTTTATTTAGGCTCATGGGTGACGGTAGCGATGTTGCACATTGTCAATTCAATGGCAATGCCGGTTAATTTGTTTAAAAGTTACTCGATGTATGCTGGAGTGCAAGATGCTTTGGTACAGTGGTGGTACGGTCACAATGCAGTGGCTTTTTTCTTGACGACTCCTTATTTGGGTCTGATGTATTATTTTTTACCTAAAGCAGCAGAGCGTCCGGTCTATTCATATAGATTGAGTATTGTACACTTTTGGTCTTTGATTTTCTTATATATCTGGGCAGGCCCTCACCACTTATTATATACTTCTATCCCTGAATGGGCACAATCTTTGGGTACTGTGTTTTCTATCATGCTTTTGTTACCATCTTGGGGTGGTATGCTCAACGGTTTGTTTACTTTGAGAGGAGCTTGGGATAAGGTAAGAGAAACACCACTATTGAAATTCTTTGTAGTAGGTGTCACCTCTTATGGGATGGCTACTTTTGAAGGTCCGATGTTGTCATTGAAAAATGTAAATGCCATTTCTCACTACTCAGATTGGACGGTTGCTCACGTACACATTGGTGCATTGGGTTGGAATGGTTTTATGACCTTTGGAATGTTGTATTGGTTGATACCTAAATTATACAATGCAAAGATATACTCACAAAGATTGGTCAACACACACTTCTGGATAGGTACTTTAGGTATTATTCTATACGCTATTCCGCTTTATGTAGGTGCGTTTAGATCATACTTCATGATGAAGTCTTTTACACCGGAAGGGCAGTTAGAATATCAATTTATGGATATCGTGAGTGCAGTACTTCCATACTACGTGATGAGAGCGTTGGGAGGTGGATTGTACTTAGCAGGTTTTGGTTTGATGGTTTACAACATGTACAAAACTTGTAAATCTGGTGAGTTTGTCGAAAAAGAAGAAGCTGAAGCAGCTCCACTTGCGCCGAATTATCAGGCACCTAAAAATTCATTTTGGCACAGTGTCATCGAGCGTAAACCTATCTTGTTATTAGTGCTGAGTTTAATTGTAGTTTCTATCGGAGGTATGGTCGAAATCATCCCTACCTATTTGGTAAAATCTAATATCCCAACGATTGCAAGTGTAAAACCTTATACACCTTTGGAACTACAAGGAAGAGATATCTATATCAGAGAAGGATGTTATAATTGTCATTCACAGCAAGTTAGACCATTTAGATATGAGGTAGCGCGTTATGGTGAATATTCTAAAGCTGGAGAATCTGTTTACGATCACCCGTATCAGTGGGGAAGTAAACGTACTGGACCTGACTTGGCTAGAATTGGCGGTAAGTATCCGGATAGTTGGCATTTTTATCACATGCTCAAACCAAGTGATGTAGTAGAAAAATCTATTATGCCACCGTATCCACATTTATTTACTGATGATGTAAATATCGCTACGACAAGATCTAAAATTCATGCTATGCGTAAAGTCGGTGTACCTTATGAGAAAGGTTACGAAGCTACAGCTAACGATGACTTGATAGATCAAGCTAAGAAAATTGTAAAGAGCTTAAAGTCAGCTGATATAGAAATTAGTGAGTCAAAAGAAATTATTGCTTTGATTGCTTATCTGCAAAGATTGGGTACTGATATCAAAGCCGAAACCGCTCAAAATAAATAAGATGAAATTAGCGCACTATTTATCAAACATAGAAGGAGTCTCTATCTATCCTATCATTTCACTTTTGATTTTTGTGATATTCTTTGTAATCGTGACATTACGTGTATTTAGAATGAGCGATCAATCGGTGAAACATATTGAGAGACTTCCATTAGATGACGAATAAAAAAATAACCATGAAATTAATTTTGAAAAATAAAAAACTTTTTAGTTCTATGCTCCTAACGTTTTTATCCGTAGGAGTCTATGCACAAGATGCAACACTAGAGCCGGGTATATTTGACAATAGCACAGATTTGTTACTACTCGGATTGGCAGTTCTCTTATTAATACCGATTTATCTATTGATCAAGGTATTTGTATTTGGCGTAGATTATAAATTGAAAAAAGGAACGAAAGCAACTATTATTCTAGCTCTAATGACGATTTGGAGTTCTCACTCTATCCATGCCTCTGCGTTTAATGGTTTTACCTATATCACTTGGACTTTATTGGGAATCGTATTGACGGAGTTTGTATTGATTATCATCTTAGTCGGTCAAGGTCTCAGGCTCTTAGATAGTTTCGTACCTAAAAAGTCTGTCGAATCCCAAGAGAAAAAGAAGAAAGTAGGACTTGCAGCTTCATGGTGGGAAAAAATCAATAAATTCAGACCGATTGAAGATGAAGCCGAAATCGAATTGGATCATGTTTACGACGGTATAAAAGAATTAGACAACGTTACACCACCTTGGTTTACCTTTGGTTTCGCCGGTACTATCATTTTTGCGATTGTTTACTTTTGGATTTACCATGTCAGTAAATCTTTGCCCAATCAGATTCAAGAGTTTAATAATGAGATGACGATTGCAGAAGTGGAACATGCCAAGTTTCTTGAAAAACAAGGTGGTATGGTGGATGAAAACAATGTAACACTTTTAACCGATAATGCAAGTATCCAAAATGGAGCTAAAATATTTTCAGCAAACTGTGCCGTATGTCATAAGGCAGATGGCGGTGGTAGCATAGGGCCTAATTTGACGGATGAATACTGGTTGCATGGTGGTGATGTAAAAGATGTCTTTAAAACTATCAAGTATGGAGTCTTAGACAAAGGGATGGTCGCATGGAAAGACGACTTGTCTCCCAAACAAATACAAGAGACAGTGGCATTTATCATTTCACTTCAAGGTAGTCATCCTGAAGGTGGAAAAGCGCCGGAAGGTGAGTTACATAAAGCAACAAGTGATGAGAATGGTAGTGTTGCGTCAGTAGATGAGACCAATGAATAAAAATAAGTGAGATGGCAAAGAAGAGAATTGATACAAGTCAGTTTAGGGAAAGAGTAAGTACAGTAACGGAAGAAGGAAAGAGAAACTGGATTTATGCCACTAAACCTTCAGGGAGATTTTACAAGTGGAGATCTTATTTGGCTTATTTTTATCTCGGTATTTTCTTTGCCATGCCTTTGATTTATATCAATGGTACACAATTTCTACAGTTTAACTTTATTGAAGGTAGGTTCTCTGTCTTCGGCAAGATATTTTGGCCCAACGATTTCTTCATTTTTGCCATAGCTGCCATTACGGCTATTGTGCTGATTGCACTATTTACAGCAGTCTATGGACGTATCTTTTGTGGGTGGATTTGTCCGCAGACTATTTTCATGGAGTTTGTTTTTAGAAAAATAGAATGGTGGATAGAAGGTACGCCGACACAGCAAAAAAAGTTGAATGCTACGCCTTGGAATTTGGAGAAAATATTAAAAAAAGGACTGAAACATACTTTGTTCTTAGGTTTCTCTCTATTGATAGCCAATGCTTTTCTTTCCTATATTATAGGTTCAAAAGTGCTGTTCCAAAAGATGACTCATCCGATAGATAATTTTGGAATGCTATTCGGTGTACTTGTCTTTACAGGTATGTTTTATTTCGTATTTGCTTATGTGAGAGAGATTGTTTGTACTACTATTTGCCCTTATGGCCGTCTTCAAAGTACCATGTATGACAATGACACTATGCAAGTAAGCTACGATTACAAACGTGGTGAACCAAGAGGAAAGTTTAAACAAAAAGCCGAATTAAATTTAGGGGATTGTATAGATTGTTTTAGATGTGTGACTGTCTGTCCTACTGGTATAGATATCAGGAACGGCGTGCAGATGGAGTGTGTAGGATGTACTGCCTGTATAGATGAGTGTGACGA
This sequence comes from Chitinophagales bacterium, assembly GCA_023957215.1. Taxonomy (GTDB): domain Bacteria; phylum Bacteroidota; class Bacteroidia; order Chitinophagales; family JADIYW01; genus JAMLHH01. The sequence goes on along the minus strand of JAMLHH010000022.1, from coordinate 40,421 downwards.
TGTCATGGACAAGCTAGACCTACCAAGAGGTTTGATACGTTATGCTTCAGAAAACGAAATCAAATCAGGCAAAAAATCACCAATGACTCTCAAAGCAAAAGCTTATACAGGTGTTGTAATCATTATGCTGACTTTCTTGGTCGCACTGATAGTCAGTAGAAAAAATGTGGATGCTAAAATCTTTAGAGTAAAAGGACAGACTTATCAAATGTCAGAGGATAAACATACGGTCAGCAATCTATTTGATGCCAAAGTACTCAACAAGACGAGTAGAGATATTCCGGTAGAGCTCCGATTGATGGATGTGGATGGTGATATTAGAATGATAGGTAATAACGAAGGTGCAGTGCTTAAAAAGGAGTCTATGAATAAAATTACTTTCTTCGTAGATAGACCCACAGAAGATTTGGAAAGCCATACTTCACATATAAAAGTAGGCTTATACCACGATGGAGCATTGATACAAACAGTCAAATCAAACTTTATGGGACCTTTTAAATAAAAGATATGAACTTCGGTTATAAAATATTAATTACACTGGTTTTATTTGTCACGATGATGCTCGGCATGCTGTACATATCTATGCAACAAACCAATGAAACATTAGACGATAATTATTACGTTCGTGAACAAGAATATCAAAAGTTAATAGATGCAGAAATAGCACTTCAAAAAATACGTACACAAGCTTTGGTAGATCAAAGTCAATCTCAAGTGATTGTACAGCTCCCAAAAAATAGTTTTCAGCATATACAAAATGGACAAATTGAATTTCTAAAACCAGACAATCAAAGTTTGGATGTTCAATTTAAATTAGAACCTGATGAAAATGGTGCTTACTATATTGATAAGCAAAACTTAGTAAAAGGTGTCTATAAAATCCGTGTCAAATGGGAGAATGACGGACAAATGTACTATGACGACAACAATTTTCAAGTACTGTAATAGGGTGGACAAATGGAACTCTCATTTATACTGACAGGTCTCAGCTTAGGGTTATTAGGCGGATTGCATTGTGTGGGTATGTGTGGTCCCATCGCATTATCATTGCCGGTACACCGGCTTCAGACAATGGAGAAATATCTTAGTATTTTCCTTTACAATTTTGGCAGGGCTATCACTTATGCCGTCTTGGGGATGATACCCGGACTATTGGGACAGAGCTTTCAATTCTTTGGACTCCAACAGGCTTTATCTATTACTGCCGGCATCTTGATGTTGCTTTTTGCAGCAATTTATTTTTTTAGACCACATTGGTTAGATTCGGGAAAAATAGGTGTTAAAATCTCTTCACTCATGGGAATTCAAATGCAGAAAGAAAAGACTTATTCCACCTTTCTGGTTATCGGGTTGATCAATGGATTGCTTCCCTGTGGTTTGGTCTATATGGCATTGGTCGCCGCATTTGCTACCGGCTCGGTATGGAAAAGTAGTGCATTGATGTTTTTCTTTGGCATAGGAACTTTGCCGCTGATGGCACTTTTGATGATTTCTGGTAAATGGATAAAAACTTCAACAAGACATCTTTTCAAAAAGATTGTTCCGATATGGATAACGGCACTTGCCATCATCTTGATTTTAAGGGGAATGAATCTCGGTATTCCTTATCTCAGCCCTATGATGAATCAACATACACATTATATGGAAGGCTGTTGTACCACTACTGTCGATAAATAAAGAGATACTCCCCAATTTTCAAATCCTCAAATTTTCTAATTTTCAAATTCTCACATTAACTCATTATCTTGCAAGTATGCAGGAAATTGAAGCGATTGTTTTTGATTTAGGAAATGTCGTACTTCCTCTTGAGGATATGAATGTTTGGCACGACAAGGTCAGAGATTTATTTGAATATAAAAATCAATACGACTATTTGGTGGGTAAGAAGTTTTTTCTTCAATTTGAAGCGGGATTGTTTGATTCTGATTTTTTTATCAGTACAATAGAAAACCATGCAAATATCCATGTTACGAAGAAACATATCCTTGAGACTTGGAATTTTGTCTTAAAGGAATTGCCTGTACATCGGGTCAACTTTCTTTTGAAACTCAAAAAAAGATACAGGCTATTTTTATTGAGCAATACCAATTCACTACACATTGAATACTTTTTGGATAAAGTAAATACCTTGTATGGCAAAAATATCATGAATGAAATATTTGAACATTGTTATTATTCTTACGAAATAAAAATGCTGAAACCGGATACGGAGATTTATACTCATGTATTAAAACAGCAAAATTTATTTCCGACAAAAACTTTATTCTTGGATGATAGAGCCGACAATATCGCAGGTGCGAAACAATTGGGTATTCAGACTATTTTAGTTGACCCCAAAGATGATATCACGCAGATTTTAAAAAACTACTGACGATGTATTTTATCTTTTGTAATAGAATCAGAAATAGAGTGCGGTATAAATTTACCAATATCACCATTTCCAATAATAATTTCCCGTACAATAGTAGATGAAATAGACGACAGCTCCGCTTTTGAAAGTATCAAAACCGTTTCAATATCCGGCTGCATTGTACTATTTAAGTGGGCGATGGTCTTTTCGTATTCAAAATCCAAAGCACTTCTGATACCTCTGATGATGTAACTTGCCTGTGCTTTTTTACAGTAATTGATGGTCAGCCCATTGTAACTGTCTATTTCTACTTTGGGTTCGTCTTTAAAAACCTCTTTTATCCAAGCTTTTCTATCTTCCAACGAGAAAAGATACTTTTTTTGAGTATTGACACCGATGGCTACTATTATCTTGTCAAAAAGTGGTAAAGTCCTCTTGATGATATCCACATGACCATTGGTAATAGGATCAAAAGAACCCGGAAAAATTGCTATCTTATTCATCTTTTAAATTTTTTTCGTGTGAGAAAAACCAAAAATGCGTTTGTCCGTAATGGCGGACTTGATTCAAATAGGGATGTTGTCTAAAATTGTGCCTGTCGGATGTTTCCAAAATAAAAATACCATCTTCTGCCAAAAGTTTCGGGTGTTGAATAATCATATCAGGAATATCATCTATGACTTCAAGTGCATAAGGCGGTCCGGCAAAAATGAGCCGGTATGTCTGTGTAGAAGCGTTGATATACTGCAAAGCATCTCCTTTCAAAATCTTAAAAACCGTCTGATCTACTTTTAAGTCCCCGGCAAGTTTTTTTTGAAAACCCACACTGATAGAAGACATGTCCACCATTGTGATATTTCTACATCCTCGTGAATACATCTCAAAAGAAATAGCACCCGTACCCGAAAATAAATCGAGATATTGGGTCTCTTCGTAATCAATGATGTTGTTTAAAATATTGAAAAGAGCCGTCTTGGCTACATCAGTAGTCGGTCGGGCCGGAATATTCCTCGGCGGATAAAATCTTCTGCCTCCTAAAGTGCCGGATATAATTCTCACAAGCTCAAATATAAGATATTTGACAAGTAATTGGGGTGTAAAGTATCGGTCAGATTGATTTTCTTATCTATTTGTATAGAATAGTCACTGATTTCTATGTTTCTAATGTATTGATATAGAAGTTTATATATCTCGGATTCTTGTTCAATGAAGCCTGATATATTCATTTTGTCTTCTTCTGTAGAAAGTTGGAGCATTTTAAAAACCAATAAGGTATAATACAATAAATCGTCTTGATTGTTATATCGGAAAGTATTGTAATAGCAGAGCTTTTTATGATTGAGTTGAAAAAAACTGACTTCCAAAGGAGTAATATGCAGATATAAAGAATTGCCGGTATTCATTTCTAAAGCATTTTTTAAAATACCTAAAGCATTGGGAAGAATGACCGTATTGACAAAATAACTGTTTAAAAGATGACTGATTTCGTTGGGAATGCCAAAAGTGAAAACGGTGTCCTCATTCAGACGAATCTGCTTATATGCGATACTGTCTGAATCGTGCGGTGTCAAGCTTTTAAGTGCAGTGATACCCCCGCCCGTATCTGGTGTAAGAGTAGTCGGACAACAAAAAACAGCTATTGACACTTTTTGATAATGTGTACTCCAAATTTTCTGATGACCTTTCAGCCATTCACTAAGAAGATTCAAATCTATCTCGTTAGAACTGTTAGAATGATTGTATTGAATATCCACTGACAGAAAAGTCTGTGCCATTGTATCTAACACGCCGTAAACGAAGTAGTTAGGATGCAATTCAAGGTTTAATATTTTGCCCGTCTCTTTCATTGATCAAAAAGGAAAATAAATTTTTAATAGAAATCAACAATATTACGTTTATTTTCGTTAACAATGTAAAACTAAGTAAGTTTGAATACACAAAGTACAAACTCAAATAAGTATATTTAGGCACTAAAATTAAGAGAAAAATAAAAATAGTAATATGAATATTCACGAATATCAAGGTAAGTCCATATTAGAGAAGTTTAATGTAAAAGTTCAGAGAGGTTATGTTGCCGAAACTGCAACAGATGCCGTCGAAGCTGCAAAAAGATTGAGCCACGATACAGGGACGAGACTTTGGGTTGTAAAATCACAAATTCATGCCGGCGGTAGAGGAAAAGGTATCATTGAAGGGACTGAGCAACACGGTGTGGCATTAGCAAAAACTTTGGATGACGTCAAAAGAATTTCTGCTACTATCATCGGTGGCAAGTTAGTCACAAAGCAAACCGGGCCTCAAGGGAAAGTAGTCAATAAAGTCTTTATAGGTGAGGATGCTTATTATCCGGGAGAAAGTGATATCAAGGAATACTATTTTTCTATCCTTTTAGATAGGGCAAAAGAAAGACATGTCATCATGTATTCTACCGAAGGCGGGATGGATATAGAGACGGTCGCCGCAAATACACCTGAAAAAATATTCAAAGAATGGATAGATCCAAGTATAGGCATACAAGGATTTCAGGCAAGACGTATCGCCTTTCATTTGGGATTGAAAGGAGTGGCCTTTAAAAATATGGTAAGCTTGGTACTCAAGCTTTACAAAGCTTATGAAGAGTCTGATGCCTCCATGATAGAAATCAATCCTTTGCTCAAAACATCTGACGACAAAATGCTGGCAGTGGATTGTAAATTTAATATTGATGACAATGCACTTTACCGCCATAAAGAGATAGCCGAAATGAGAGACCTTACAGAAGAAGATCCTGCCGAAGTGGAAGCCGGTAAATACGATTTGAATTATGTGCAATTAGAGGGAAACGTCGGTTGTATGGTCAATGGAGCCGGTCTGGCAATGGCGACGATGGATATTATCAAGCTATCAGGTGGTGATCCTGCCAATTTTTTGGATGTGGGTGGTACGGCAGATGCCGAAAGAGTGGAAGCCGCTTTTAAAATTATATTGAAAGACCCTAAAGTAGAAGCTATTCTTATTAATATTTTCGGTGGTATTGTCAGATGTGACAGAGTGGCCGAAGGTGTTATTCATGCTTATAAAAACATTAAAAATATCAACATTCCTATCATCGTCCGTTTACAAGGTACAAATGCCGAGTTAGCAAAAGAGATGATAGAAAACTCAGGTTTGAGAGTAAAATCTGCCATTTTGTTGTCAGAAGCAGCCCAACTTGTTAAAGAAGCTTTAGCTTAAAAAGAATTTTCACATCCAAAACTATATGAAATTAATTTATCAAGGAAAGACAAAGGATGTATATGAAATAGATGAAGATCATATACTCCTAAAATTCAAAGATGACATGACCGGTACTGATGGTCAATTTGATCCGGGCGCAAATACCGTGGGCTTGACAGTGGAAGGAGCCGGTCGCTCAGATTTAAAAATGAGCCAAGCACTTTTCCAACTTCTCAATTCTAAAGGAATCAATACACACTTTATTTCTGCGGATATTGATGAGGTCACTATGAAAGTATTGCGTGCCAAAGTATTTGGTAACGGCTTAGAGATTATCTGTCGCTTTAAGGCAGTAGGCAGCTTTCTAAGAAGATACGGTGCGTACTGTACGGAAGGACAGGAATTAGATGCTTTTGTGGAAATTACCATCAAAGATGATGGACGTGAAGATCCACCTATCACAAAAGATGCTTTGAAACAATTAAATATTTTGACAGCCGATGACTATCAAACGATAGTAGATTTGACAAAAAAAATTGCAAAAGAAATCAAAGGTGCATTGGCAGAGAAAGGTTTGGATTTGTATGATATCAAATTTGAGTACGGCAAAAGACCGGATGGCAGTATCGTATTAATAGATGAACTTTCCGGTGGAAATATGAGAGTCTATAAAGACGGAAAATACTTGCCACCATTTGAATTAGAAGCGGCCTTTTTAGAAGCCTAATCTTACACAAGAATTATTATTCATTATTTCAAAAACTTTTGGAATGATAGGACAGAATACAGATGTATAGGGCAAAAACGATGTTAAACTTGCTCTATACAGTGTTTTCTTCCGGTATCAAAACGATTTTAAAACTTAAAAAGTAAAACCATGAGCTTTCAGACAGCAGATTTGTATGATGATAATATAGGTAAAGTAGAAGTTTGCTTGCCATTATTTAAAAGTTATGGCAAAAAAAGTAAATTTTCAGGTAAAATATATACCATCAAATGCCATGAAGACAATACCTTGGTGGGAGATACTTTGAGAAGTGTCAATGGCAAGGGGAAAGTTTTGGTGATAGACGGTGGCGGTTCTTTACGCGGTGCACTCATAGGAGATAAAATTGCGTCTGCTGCTATTAAAAATGAATGGGAAGGTGTGATTGTATATGGTTGTATTAGAGATAGCACCGATATTAATCAGATGCAAATCGGTATCAGAGCTTTGAATACCAATCCTACCAAGACCGTCAAGAGAAATACCGGAATTATCAATGAAACAGTCAATTTTGCCAATGTCACTTTCCGCCCGGGTGACTATGTCTATGTGGATGAGGACGGAATCTTGGTGAGTCCGACTCCTTTGGTTTGATTAAAATAAGCCGGTTCTTTAGAGCGAAAGTTATTTATTAAGAGACTGTTTTGTCTCCTTTTTATCAATTTGATATTTGTCAAATGGGATGTAAATGATAGCTATATCATTGAAAATGTGTAGCGTTCTCACCACTTTGAAGTAGTTATTTTAAAGTAGTCTTAATTAAATATTATCTTAAAATTTTGTTGAAAGGTTGAAAACTTATAAAAATAATTTACCTTGTGACCTACAAAGTGCTTGTTTAATGAAGTAAGATGACACACCTTGTAAGTTAAATTAAAATGAAAATTAAAAACATTAAAAAGTAATTAACATGAAAATGATGAAATCAAGATTTTTTGCAATGGCTTTTTTGGCATTGGGAGTAGTATTTGCAACAGCTTGTAGCAAAGACAAAGACGATGATGGAGGAAGTAAAACCTCTGCATTTGCCGGTACATATTATGGTAGTCACGATATTGCAGGATTGGGTCTTATCGTTGTTCCTGATACCGTAACTGTTACTGATAATGGTGACGGTACTTTGACTTTTGCGAGCCAAAAATTAGGAATGTCATTTGGAGCAACTGTTAGTGGTACTACAGCTACGATTGAAGATTTCGATTCTGAGGGCATCCAAGTGGGTGCTGATGAGTTTTATGGTATTTCTGTAAAAAGTGGCACAGCAAGATTAAATGGAAATAAAATGAGTATTACATTGAATGGAGTGACTGTTCAAGATGGCACTGTCGATATTTCTGTTATTGGAGGTTATCCGTTAAAGAATATCCAGATTAAAACTGCTGCTAATGATCCATTTGTAAGACAGTAATAATTCAAATTAATCAAATAGAAGGAGACATGACTAAGCTAATTAACTTATTGCATGTCTCTTTTTTGTATAAAATATTATAAACTAAAAAAGGAATAATGCTTAGAATCTTAACAGTATTTCTAACCCTCAGTTTTTCTTTTACTGCTTTAGCACAGACCGGTACCTTAAAAGGAAAGGTGACAGATACCGATATGCATGAGGAGATGATAGGAGTCAATGTCAGTGTGAAAGGCACTACACAGGGTACAGTAACAGACATTGATGGAAATTATCAATTAAAATTGGATCCGGGTGTATATACCATCACCTATTCTTATCTTTCTTATCAAACACAAGAGAAAAAAATCAGTATCAAAACGGGACAAACACTTGTACAAGATATCGTAATGGGCGAGGAAGTTTCCGTATTAGATATGACAGTTGTTACCGGTAGTAAATTTGAAAAGAAATTGGGTGAAGAAACCGTTTCTTTAGACGTGATCAAACCTCAGGCTCTGGAATCACAAAATATCACTTCTGCGGATGATGCGCTAAAAAGAAGTAGCGGTGTATCCGTAGTGGATGGTCAGGCAAATATTCGTGGTGGTTCCGGCTGGTCTTATGGTGCCGGTAGCCGTGTACTTTTATTACAAGATGATATTCCGATTTTGCAGGCAGACGCAGGTTTTCCAAGTTGGAAAGGTGTACCGGTAGAAAATATCGGACAGATAGAAATCATCAAAGGTGCCGCTTCCGCATTATATGGCTCTTCTGCGATGAATGGTATCATCAACTTGAGAACGGCTTATCCTACCAATGAACCTTATACCAAGTTTTCTGCTTGGGTGAAAGTATATGACAACCCACCTTCCGAAACAGATATGGATGGTAATTTTTATTCCGGCAAAAGCAAAGAATGGTGGAAATATGACAATATCATCGTAGGGGGTGATACTTTGGACATGACAGGTCAAAGCCGCCCTATTGAAACAGGTTTCTCTTTTTCACACCGACAAAAATTGGGTGCTAAGAAGAAATATGATTTTGTAGTGGGAGCATTCTATACAAATAATACCGGTATCCAGTTTGAAAACTCCGAGAAAAGAGGACGTATCAATATGATGAACAGATATCGTGTCAACGATAAATTAGCAGTCGGGGTCAATATGACCTTGCAAACTTCTAATAGTGGTAACTTTTTCTTATGGAACGGTGCGTTTGGCGTAAATAAATATTTACCAAATGGTCTGACCGGTAGAGGTACACAATCACGAGGTATGAAATTAAATGTAGATCCATTCTTAACGTATCAAGACGACAAGGGAAATAAACACAAGGTACAAGGTAGATTTTATGATGTGCAAAACTTCAACACCAATAACCAATCTAACTTTTCTGAGCTTTATTATGGTGAATACCAATATCAAAAAAATATCTCAAAAACAAACACTGTCATCACGACAGGTATCGCAGGTTCTTATAATCAAGTTTCGGCTGTATTGTATGGAGATAAAAAATATACAGGCTATAATGTGGCTCCTTATGTCCAATTGGACCAAAAATTTTGGAATAAACTAAATGTGACCTTGGGAGGGCGTGTGGAGATATTCAAAATCTCTGAAACGGCCACTGAAACTAAACCAGTCTTCCGTGCAGGTGTCAACTACCAACCGGCAGAATATACCTTTCTTCGTGCATCCGTGGGACAAGGATACCGCTTCCCGACTGTGGCTGAGAAATTTATCGCTACTAAGTTGAGCGATGCCTTGGGTATCATCGGTAATAATAATTTGAAATCTGAGACGGGTTTGAGCGCTGAATTGGGTATCAAACAAGGTATCAAATTGGGTGGATTCACTGCTTTTTGGGATGTTGCCGGATTTTATAATGCTTATCAAAACATGATGGAGTTTGGTGCTGCCAATCCTTTGGATGCGCAAGCTGCCGGAGTGACAATGGCATTTCAATCAAGAAATATCGGTGATACAAGAATTTTGGGTGTGGAGACTACTTTGATGGGAGAAGGGAAATTCTTAGGGTTTCCTACCACTGCTTCTATTGGTTATACTTTTATTGATCCAAAATTTAAAGAATTTGACCCTGATTTTGATGTGACGGGTTCTTATGTAAGTTATAATGTTCTGAAATATAGATACAGACACACATTTACAGGTTCTTGGGATGTAGATCTTAAAGGTGTAGAGTTAGGAGTAACTGCCATTTATATGAGCGCATTTGAAAACTTTGATGCTTTATTTGGTAGCAGCTTATTACCTGGAATTGATACTGAGTTATATTTGGAATCCAGATTGAAAAAAGGAAAAACTTTGGATGATTATAAAAATGGTCCGGGAGCATTGAAAGGCAATTTCCTACTTCATGGTAGAATAGCCTATAAATTCAATGATCAAGTAAAAGTCTCATTTAATGTGGACAATATCTTAAACAAAGAATATTCTTTACGTCCCGGTTTGACAGAGGGATGGAGAAATTATGGAGTCAGATTAGATTTTACACTTTAGTCAACTTCACACAAAAAAAACAGAGGCAATCCTACAGGATTGCCTCTGTTTTTTTATATACTGAATCAACTATTTTACTGTAAAGTGACCGGTCATAATCAAGTGTAAGCTACAGTAGTAATCGGCACTTTCTTCAGGGACAAATTTCCAATTATCAGTGGCTTCCAATCTTGGTGATTGCCATGCTTTGTCTTTTTCGGTGACATCATGTGCAAACATATCTTTATTGATAAATAATAGGGTATCTCCTTTGTTGATAGTGACATCTGCCGGTGTGAACTTCATCTGCTCGATAGTGATGGTGACAGTTTTAGGTCCACTTGGCTCTTCATTACGAGGGGTGGAGTTGCAACTTGTAATGAGAAAAAGCGCAAGTAGAAATGAAGTAAAGCTTAAAGTTTTCATTTTTTTGTATTTATGTTTTTGAATAATTAAATCTTTCAGATAAGGTCTTAACATCTAAATATAGATTTTGTTAAAAGTCTAATTTTATATTTTATTATATAGATACATCTTACGGTCAAATAGTTACAGAAAAACTTTGTTTTTTATCATGATTCGTTTTTGTAATTCTTATAAGAATAATAATATCACTAAGGATAATAAGAGCATGATATTTAAGATATTTGCACTTGATGTCTCAGACAAAAAAAGTAGTAGTCGGTTTATCCGGTGGCGTAGATTCCAGTGTAGCTGCATATCTGATACAAAAGCAAGGATATGATGTGATAGGTCTTTTTATGCGAAACTGGAATGATGAATCTGTCACTATCAACAATGAATGTCCTTGGGTAGATGATAGTAATGATGCTCTGATTGTTGCAGAACCATTGGGGATTCCTTTTCAAGTCATAGATTTGAGCGAAACCTATAAGGAAAGGATAGTAGATTATATGTTTGCAGAATATGAAGCAGGTCGTACACCTAATCCCGACGTCTTGTGTAATCGTGAAATCAAGTTTGATGTCTTTTTAAAGACCGCATTGAGCTTGGGAGCTGATTATGTGGCGACAGGTCACTATTGTAGGAAAGAAGAGGAAATGATAGATGGTAAAACGGTCTATAAACTTCTTGCAGGAAAGGATAAAAACAAAGACCAAAGCTATTTTTTATGCCAGTTGACACAGGAGCAATTGAGTAGGTCTTTATTCCCCATAGGTAACTTACAAAAATCGGAAGTGAGGAAAATTGCTTCCGAAATAGGTCTGACCACGGCCAATAAGAAAGATTCGCAAGGGCTGTGTTTTGTAGGGAAAGTAAAACTCCCCGATTTCTTAAAACAACAACTTGTTCCCAAAGAGGGCGAAGTTGTAGAAATTGATACAAACTTGGATATTTTGGATTTGAAAAATTACCGGTTTGACGATGTAGATGAAAAAGCTTTAAAAGTTTTATCAATACACATCCATTTTCAAAAAGAGATGGGAAAAGTAATCGGTCAGCACAAAGGAGCGCAGTTTTACACCATAGGACAAAGAAAAGGTTTGGGAATAGGAGGCTATGATGAACCTCTCTTAATTATCGGAATAGACACCCAAAAGAATGTAGTGTACGTGGGAAAAGGCGAAGCACACCGTGGATTAAACAGACCGGCCTTATTTATTAAAAATGAGGATATTCATTGGATTAGAAATGATTTGCAACTCGCAATAGGGGAGAAAAGAAACTATCAAGTACGTATCCGCTATCGTCAACCTTTGGATGTAGCTTGTCTGTACAGAGAGCCGGACGGGCTTTATCTTGTATTTGATAACTTGCAAAGAGGAATAGCTCCGGGACAGTTTGCCACATGGTACAATGGAGAAGAGTTGATAGGTTCGGGTGTAATATCTGACTAAAAAGTTTTGTTTTTAAGTTAATGAGCTTAATTTAGCTTTATTCTGAATATATTGTATGGATGATAAAAATTCAAGAAGCATTAAAAGTTACGTCATAGGTGATTTTATTGCTGCTTTTGTTGCTTGGCTTTTATTTTTTATTGTTAGAAAGACTTATGTCGAACATCTGGATTTTGACTTAAATTCCTACATTTACGATAAAAATTTTATTGTAGGAGGTCTTATTTTATCTGCCTTTTGGGTGTATTTTTATGCTCTGACAAATACCTATTATAGCGTTTATGAAAAATCAAGAATAAATGAACTAATTAAAACTTTTATTCAGACAATAATTGGTTCGATTATTTTATTCCTGCTTTTTTTATTGGATGATGTCATACGTTCTTATAGAGATTATTACTATTTGATTTTCTTTTTGATTACTATTCATTTCATAGTTACCTCTTTTATAAGATTGACATTGTTGTTTATCGCCAAAAATAAAGTCAAATCAGGCGAGGTTGAATTTAAAACGATTTTACTGGGTAATAGGTCTGATATTTATAAGGTATATCGTGAATTATTATCCTTGAAACCATTGCAAGGAATATCTATTTCGTCTTTGTGGACGGATGTAGAAAATAAAGAGAATGAATCTGTTGATATACCGGTCTATCCGATGGATTTGAAGGCTATAAAGGAAGAAATAAAAAAGAACAACTATTCATTAGCCATCTTAGCTTTTACCAAGGAAGAGAAGGACAATATTTCAGATTATACGATAGAGTTGGATTCTTATATCAAACACATCAAGGTGGTTTCCGTATTTGCCGATATTCTATCTTCTAATAAGAGAATAAAAAGTCCAATCGGAAATGTACTCTTAAATGTGAATGTTGATGTGATGTCTCCTTGGCAAAAGATAGTAAAAAGAACTTTTGATATCGTAGTTTCTTTTATAGGAATATTATGTGCAATACCTATCTATGCTCTGACTGCAATCTGCATAAAAATAAATTCAAAAGGACCTATACTATACAAACAAAAAAGAATAGGTAAAAATGAAGTTCCTTTTGAAATATACAAGTTTAGATCTATGTATATTGATGCTGAAAAGCATGGTCCTCAACTTTCCGCTAAAGAAGATAGCCGCATTACCGGAGTGGGTAGAATCATTCGAAAGTATAGGATTGACGAATTGCCACAGTTTGTTAATATTTTCAGGGGAGATATGTCTTTTGTCGGACCTAGACCGGAACGAGCGTTTTATGCAAAGCAGATACTTGATAGAAGGGCTGATTATAAATATATTTATAAAGTAAGACCAGGTGCTACATCATGGGGAGTCGTCTATCACGGCTATGCTGATAATCTCGAAAAAATGGTGGAAAGAGTGGATTTCGACTTGTTTTATATCAATAATTTCTCTCTTTTATTAGATTTTCGTATTTTACTATATACGTTTATAACTATTATCAAAGGCAAAGGAATATAATTATCCTTTTTTCAACCAACAATTTCTAATTTTTAATTGTCTTTCATCAGGTGTAGCAATTTCTTCAATGCTATGACTTTTCTTTTGATTGTGCGTAAGTGTCAATTCAAAATTTTTGACAATTCCGTATCTTGAAACAATTATTTTTACTCTATCTTTTTCTTTTTTTTTCGATAAAAACTTTTCCCAATCACTTTCCATCCTATAGCCGTCTATGGATAATATTTCATCAAAAGTATTGAGACCTGCTTTTGCCGAATCAGATTCATTTTCTATTTGTGTCAAAATAAACCTTCCGGCTTTGTTCTCGATTTTCCAACCCAAATAAAAAGCCGGATTTGCTTTGTTTTCTATTAACTTCAAACCAGCAAGTGATAAATAGTAAGCATAGTCTATGGGCGTTGTGCCATAGATGTGAAGTTTGAAAAAATCTTTCAGATGGCAGGAACCCACTTCTTCACATATAGAGAGAAATTCTTCTTCGGTATAACCTCGTTCGGGTCTTTGGAGATAAAGGCTATACAAAGCTCTGATGACATCATCTAATGATTTTTCACCTTGGGTTTTGTCTAAAATCAATAAGTTTAATGCAGTGGAAACTGCTGCTCCTTTGACATAATAGTTGACTTGTGTGTTATTGCTATTTTCGTTTTTGTGGTAATATTTTATCCAAGCATCAAAACTCGATTCGGTGAGGCTTTGTAATTTATCTCCTGCTGTATTGATGGTTGTATTGATATTTTTGGCGACAATATCAAGATATTCTTTCCGGCTACATACTCCTGCCCAATAGACAAAGTAATCGTCGTAATAGCTATTGACACCTTCAACTGACCATAACTGGCGTGTATAATTTTCTTCGTGATAATTAAAAGGTCCGAGCTCAACAGGTCTGAAATGCTTGACATTCCACAAGTGAAAATACTCATGTGCTAAAAGACTGATGACTTGTAAATATTTTTCACGGGTCGTGTAATTCCATCTGTCCACCATATTGACGGAAGAGTTTTTATGTTCAAGACCTCCATAAATTTGATCAGTGTGTATCAATATAAAGACATATCTTTTACACGGATGCGGTTGGGCGATCAGTAGAAGTTCCTTTTCGATTATCAACTTTAAATCTGCTACTACTTTTTCTGTAGGGATATTAGAACGACCTACAATTGCTAATTCGTGAGAGACGTTTTTTACTTCAAAGTGTATGACTTCCTGATTACCGATTTCAATTGGACTATCAACCAACTCATCGTAATTTACTGCATGTCGTTCCCATTTGTTTCCAGTGGAAAGTAGAGCGCTTGATATTTTATCCCATTCAGAATGAGGTTTGATATAGATATCATGTCTTTCATTTTCATATCCTTTGATAGTTATAAAAGTGGCAGCTCCATTTAACAATGCGTGTTCGCCATCGACGTGATTGGTTCGGACGCTGATTTCATTACAATAAACTTGATATCTGATATAATAAGTACTGCCACTGTCTGCGTAAAAAGACCATGTGTTTTTTGATGTTTTTGTATAAGGTATTAAATGTTGCTCTTTGTTATAAATATGGAGTTGGGTAATATTTTTTGAGTATTCGCGTATCATATAGGAGCCGGGTGTCCAAGTAGGCATATATAGTTCGATCTCTTTATTTTTATCTGTCTTGAAAACAAGCTCTATATCGACATAATGTAATTGGGGCTGTCTGAAAAATAAATTATATTTTATCATTTTTACTATTGGTATCTTATTAAAGTTAAGGAATGGATTTTGATAATTAAATAAACTATATATTTGTTTCAAATGAAAGCAGACAAATTAGTCAAAATGTTTTTATTGTCATTGTTTTCAATGACTTTACTTCTTGGTTGCCGCCACCGCCAACAAGAAAATGATGGTATTGTGGATGAAACGGCAGAACTTATTAAAGAAAACTTGGGTGAAACTTTGCCTTTTGATAAGATGAATGATACCATGCAAATCAAACATCTGTTGAAAATCTGGAACGGAGCACACAGTCCCAAGTATATTGACCAATTAGGAGATCTATATGGTGATAACTTTTTCTTTTATGGTGAAAATAAGAGTAAACAGGAAGCACTTTCCATCAAACGAAAAGTCTTTGGCAAGTATCCTACTTATCATCAGAAGATAATAGGGAGTTTGAATTTTAAGAAGCAAGGTAATGATGAGTATAAAGTAGAATTTACAAAATTTGCAACTGTCGGTCAGGCTACTATGCCGATCCCCTCATACATTGTATTTAAAAAATTAAGCCCCAATCATTGGATAATTGTGGCAGAAAGTGATGAAGAGACTGATAAATTTAAGAGGAGGATGAAAGATTCTCTAATGATGATAAGTGGTATGTATAGTCCTTCACAAGAATTGGTAAAGGGTAATTTTACCGGAGTAGGAGTTGATACACTGTTTGTCTTTCAAGATGAAAATCAGGGATGTACACACTGTGTCAGTAGTCTATTCTTTACAAACGATAAATTGCCGCCTTTAGAGATTTCTTCTACATCTCCGATTATTGTATTTAACGAGAGAGATTTGGATGGTGATGGTGCAGAAGATTTTACAGTGCTGAAAAATACCGAAGAAGGTGGTAAGGCGACGATTTATGCATTTAAAAATAATCAATGGAAACAACTAAAAGAGTTTAAGATTGACTATGAGACTCTGAAAGATGATACAGAAGCCATTAAAGGTTTGGTCAGTTTGGCAGGGGTGGGATATATCGATATTCAGGTCTGGAATGGTACGCAATATGTCCAAGAGAAAGTCAACGTGTGGGATTATTAATCGACCTTTTATACAAAAGTATAGAGTTGACTTAGGCTCCAAATCAAAAAATACAAAATCAGTGAGCCGTCATACCAAAGCATAATTTTCCATTTTTCTACCCTTCCGCTTCTTAAAATGGTTTTATAAAGCAGGCTAAAAATCAAAATGGATATTCCTATGAAAAATAGGAAATTTTGAGAGTGTAAGTCTGAATTTTTATCCATCCATACATAGAGAGCCAAAAGATAAGCCAGTGACAAAACACTTAGTAAAACTTTTGACTTCCGTTTTCCGATGACAATAGGTATTGTTTTTACACCGGTCTCTTTATCAACTTCCACATCGTTAATATCAAAAGGTAATGTGATGATGAAAATGAATAAAAACTGTATGGCAAATAGTGAAATAACATCGATATTAAAGTTCCAGCCGTGTACTTCTACCCATGGTAGAATAACTGCCATCGTTGCCCAAACCAAGGCAATTTGAAAAATTTTTGCAAAAGGAATTTCCCTTAAAGTAAAGTAAGATTTATTGCCGATAGGTACTTTTATGTTGTATAAGAATGATATACAGCCCAAAAGAAATAGATGTTCTAATGCAGCTTTGGAAATCCAAAAACTCAAAATCATACACACTACAATACTGATAATCATAGATGGAACAATAATTTGCCCGTGACTTTCCATCCAGTAATACAACTTGTCTTTGCTGAGTGTCTGTGTCAAATTTCTAAAAAATATCCATCTGCTAAACTGATAAATAAAAAGTGTGCAGCAGAAAATAATGATATAGATAGGAATAATTTCAGTAGTATGTATATCTAATAAAATCGTATTGACAATTGCAAAGCAGAGCGCTCCTAATGAAATGTAGATATTGCTAAAGATAAATCTTTGGACAATAGAAGTCAGTTTTTGGGATATGCCAGCATATATACTCATCCGCTTTTACTTATGTCTTAATTATAACAAGTGAAGCTTAGTAAATAATCGTTCCGAACTTTTCGGCAACAGTCTTTTTCGGATCTTGTAAATCCATTTTGACTTGCAGTAGATGAAACAATTTTTCGGTCTCCTCTTCATCTAATTTTTTTATCTCTTCATCAATTTTTTTTAATTCGATTTTTATTTTGTTTAGAATATATCTGTTGATGGCAGAAATGACATCATTTTCCCAAACATCATCTAAGGTTTTTACAATAATACGGTGGTCGGTTTCCCAATGTGGACTGAGTTCGTAAGGAGAGATTTTATTACTGATGATAAAGCTTCTAATTTCTTGTTCTTCGTAATAATTTTCATCTTGAAGTTGTTCTATTTCTACCCCGTTTTCATATTCCTGTATAATCATGGTCCAAAGGTTTTGATAGAGAGGTTCATCAAAGACAGTTCCTTTGATTTGACTGAAAATGTAATCTATTACTTTTAACCGGGCTGAATCAGATTCATTCATCTCTGCTACCCAATCTTTGTGACCGTGCATTAAGATGACTCTCAAGATTTCACGTTCTTGAAATCTGATTTCAGACTTTTTATTAGAAGAAATTTTATCCTGCTCGTTTTTAATTCTGCTTTGTTGCTGTACTAAATTCTCAGTCTCTCTGATATTGGTCTCACTGATTCTTTCCTGCTGTTTTAACTTTCTAAGTACAGCTTTATTCAGCTCTTGTATCAAGACATTTTCCGGTAGTTCGGTAAGTCTGCTACATTCTTTCAGGTAAAAAGTGCGTTTGATATTGTCATTGACAAAAGCGATACTTTCTACAATATCCCTGACTACTTCAGATTTTTTTACAGGGTCGTTTTGGGCATCTTTCAGCAAGATATCCGCTTTAAAAAAGATAAAATCTTTTTTGTTTTCTTGAATATAATTCGTGGTGTAATCACTACCATTTTTTCTCACAAAAGAATCCGGATCTTCCTCTTCGGGTAGGACGACAATTTTAACATCCATATCCAAATCGAGCATGATATCTACTCCTCTCAATGCTGCTTTTATTCCTGCTTGATCGCCATCATAAAGTAAGATTGCATTTTTCGAGTATCGACTGATCAGTCTGACTTGTTCGGGTGTCAAGGCCGTTCCTGAGCTGGCCACCACGTTGTGAATACCGGCTTGGTATAAACTCAAAACATCTGTATAACCTTCGACCAGAATACAAGCATCTTCACGTCTGATTTCATTTTTAGCCTGATAGATACCGTATACCAATTTCCCTTTGGTATAAATTTCTGTCTCAGGTGTATTGATATATT
This sequence comes from Chitinophagales bacterium, assembly GCA_023957215.1. Lineage (GTDB taxonomy): Bacteria > Bacteroidota > Bacteroidia > Chitinophagales > JADIYW01 > JAMLHH01. The sequence goes on along the minus strand of JAMLHH010000022.1, from coordinate 21,847 downwards.
TAGCTTGCTTTTTATCATTGGTCATAATACGACCGCCGAAAGCCACCACCTTTCCGCTCAAGTTATGAATGGGAAACATCACTCTGCCACGAAAGAAGTCATAAGGACTACCGTCATCGCGCAATCTGACCAATCCCGCACCTTCTAAAACTTCTTTTTGATAGCCTGCTTGGATGGCATCTTGTGAAAACTTGGTAAAGCCTTCCGGTGCATATCCCAATTGAAAATCATCTATCGTTTTTTGTAAAAAACCTCTGTGTTTGAAATAAGAGAGACCCACAGATTTACCTTCGTCGGTATTTGTCAGTTGTTCTTGATAATAGCCGGCAGCATATTTCATCACGATAAATAAGCTGTCTTTAAAAGATTGATTTGCTTTTTGTTCGGGTGAAAGTTCTTCTCGTGTTTCTTCTATTTCGATACCATATTTTTCGGCCAGATATCTTAGAGCTTCCGGATAGTTCATCTTCTCATGCTCCATGACAAACTTGACAGAATCTCCGGCTTCACCACAACCGAAACACTTGTAAATATTTTTTGCCGGTGAGACTAAAAAGGAAGGTGTCTTTTCATTGTGAAAAGGACAAAGCCCTTTGAGATTAGCTCCGGCACGTTTTAAATTGACAAAATCTCCTACTACTTCGTCAATACGGACGGTATCCATTATCTTGGCTATGGTTTCTGGAGAAATCATCTAAAAAGTAAAGTTAATAAATTCAGCTTGAGCAATAGAGTTAAAAACTTTAATTAGAAGAAAAACTCTCATTCACTACAAAAAGTTTACATTTCGTATCATCACTATCTTGTTTGAATGATTTTATCCAAATATTTTTCCTCTCCTAATTTAAAAACAAAAGCTTCTTGATGTTCTACCGGAATTTTGAAGATGTTTTGAAATTTATCTTGTTTTGAAGTTGTTCTTCCATGTTTATTGATTGAAAATTTGTTTTGTAAATCCATATACGCAGTGTCTGCATCCATTTTGACAACAATATCCTTTTTGTAAATGATATAGGTCCGTAAACACCCATTTCCCTTGGTCTATGTAATAGTGTACATCTTCGATATATTTACCTTTTTTAGTCGGGGAAGTATAAAGTTTTGATTTTTGAATGAGTTCGTTGTAATAGTTGAGACAGTCTGCACAAAGGCAATCGTATTTTGTTTTAGACAAAAAAGCGCTTGTCTCTTGAGTTAAAGAGATGTTGCATTGGCATGCATTGATGTTATCAGTGTTACACTCAAAAGATTTTGAGCATCTTTCACAGATTTTAGTTTCGATGCTCAACGTAAAATAGGATATCTGTTTTGTAAAAGAGCAAATCCACCGATTAACACTGTCGTATAAAATAAATCTCCCATGAAAGTACCTTGTAGATAAGGAAGAGCTGCAACATAACATGCTACGAGACCTTCCATGGTTTTTGGATACAGTAAACCACCTGCCCACACTCCAAAGTTAGAAACTATGAAAAAGATAAGAGAAGCTACAAGTGATGCACTTAGTACTCTTTGTGTATTAACTTTCTTGAAAATAAAGACTCCCGCAATTATAATGAGCAAATAGCTGAGATATTGCCAATAAAATCCCGAATAAAACCATGCAAATCCTTCGAAATATTGTGCGTAAATAATATTGTTGATAAATAGGTCGCTGAGCCACGTCGCTACAATGGGGATTAAGAAGGCTTGCCATTTCTTTGCAAAAGAAGCTACTCCAAACAAACCTATCGCTCCAAGTGGTGAAAAGTTTGGAAAATGTGGAATCATACGGCTGAATGCACAAGCCAAGATTAAGCCTGTCAAAACTGTAAATCGGAGTGAAATTTTTTCTGTCATTTCTTTTAGCTTTTAAATCAAAAAATTGAAAAGTGAAATGACTATACGTATGGAATGAGGTAATAAGTACTGTCAAAGCACTTTTCGTGGTGCTTGAACAAAATCAGATGTATATGTATCTGGCTTATTCTCAAAGAGAAATCACAGTTGCACGACAGCTCAAGATTTTAACTTGATTCCATATTTTGCAGGTGGTGAGACCCTGTATCTAATTGTGGTCAAAGAACTATTACAAATATAAAGCTTGTTTGTGATAGTTCATTTGTTTTTATCCATAAATGACTTCGACTTTACATTCTATCTCGTCAACCAACCACCATTTTTGACCGTCATGATGGCATAAGGTGCTATCCAAAACAATGCAAATAAGTAAAAAATACTGTATGGGTATGCCCATAATGATTCAGTGAAATTATACTGTTTTGTAAAAAATAGCATTTGTAAGCTTGAAAAAATAAATGTACCTGTCAATGCTGAACTCACGTATAATAATGGATGTGTGAGTAGGAAGTAAAACATCAGTGTCACCAATGGAATTGCCAAAAGTATTTTTATCCATTGATTAAAATAGATAAAACGTGCGCCCCATTTGTTGCCATCTCTAAAGTTTTTGAAGATAAACTTATTCATCATTAAAGTTTCTCTGACATTACTTCTTCCCCAACGTGTAAACATTTTGTGCAAAGTTTTAAAACCAATCGGCGTATTGGTCAAAACATTGGCGTTTTTTTGAAACTTTACTTCATATCCTTGTTCTAAGATGAGATTCGTCATGGCTCTATCTTCTCCTATGGTAGCAATCTTACCGGCAAATTTTTGATGTATCCATTTTTCTACTACGTTTAAAACCGCTTCTCTTCTATACGCTGAAAGCGCGCCCGGCGTACACAATACAAAACCTAATGAACTTTGAGCGGCTCTGATAAATTCAAAACTAAATACAAAGCTTACATTTAACATCTTAGGAATAATAGCTTGCTTTTTGTTCAAGACTTTCACATTTCCTGCTACTGCTCCACAATCTTCGCTTTTTACAAATGGACTGACTAAGTTTCTGACAGTATTTTTTTCTACGATGGAGTCACTATCAATTGTAATAAAAACCTCTCCATTTCCTTCTAAAAATCCTTTGTAAAGCGCTTGTCTTTTACCCATATTTTCAGGTTGCTGGAATGTGATAACCCTATCTTTTAGCTTTTCCCCAGCCTTGTTAATCCATGACCAAGTGTCGTCAGTACTGCCATCATCTATTGCCCAAATTTCCATTTTGTCTTTAGGATAGTCACTTTGTGCAATACTTAAAAGTGTAGAATATACTAATTTGCCCTCATTATAAGCAGGAACGATGATCGTACAAACAGGTAATTCATCGTCAGTGACAGATGTTATAGGCTTGTATTTTATGTATAAATAAGCGATATAAATCAAGAAAGATACCTGAAAAATGAGTGTCGTCAACAAGAAGTAAGCCAGTACTCTACCCGGAGCAGTCTGCATCCTTTGAAAATGCAGTTCTTGGAAGTAAGGATGAAAGTTATTAAATGCATAGATAGCGCTAAACATTAATATTTGAGTGCCAATGATAATACTGAAATCTCTCTTTCTGACTTTTCTTTTGAAAAATGAGAGAAATGAACTTTTTTTAGAATCATTTCTTTCACAGTGTAAATTGATTTCCATGTTCTTTTATTATTTATGCAAAATAAAGTAAGGATGAATCCACTTTCGGATTTTGGGTATAGAAGTATTTCGATGTTTTTGTAGATATATATCTACATGGAAGAGTCAGAGTGAATCTTTACCAAATCAGCTAACTCGATAAGAGAATTAATATTGAGTTTTTCAAAGATGCGTTTTTTGAAAGTGCTGACCGTATTTTGTTTGAGGGAAAGCTCGTTGGCTATTTCGAGATTCCCGTATCCTTTGGCATACATTTTTGCAATTTCCAATTCTCTTTCGGAGAGTTGTAGTAAAGGGTTGGTTAATAATGGATTGTACTTGGATAGTTCTATGAGTTTTTGTGTCAAAGGTGAAAAGTAATGACCTTTTTCTACCATACTCTGAATGGCGTTTCGGATTTCATCTTCTTCACTCAGTTTGCTTAGAAAGCCATTCACGCCGGCTTCTATAAACTTCAGTGAAAAATTTTCTTCTTCGAAAGAAGTAAAGATTAAAATCTTGATTTGGGGTTGTATTCTTTTTATTTCAGGAATAATTGAAAGGCTGACTCCATCAGGGAATTGTGCATCTAAAATCAAAATATCAACCATGTTTTGTTGTAAAATATCAACAAGTTGTTTCATATTAGATACGTGAGAAAATATTGTGTCTTCATACAAATCTTCAATGACAAATTGCATTCCTTGTCTTACAATCAAATGATCATCTGCCAATAAAAACTTTAATTCATTTGTACTCACGCTGTTGCTAATTTAATATCAAAATCTATACTGGTTCCTTTACCTAATGTACTCTTAATAGAAATATTTCCTGCTAAAAGTTCTATGATTTCTTTACACAAGTTGAGTCCTAAGCCCGCTCCCAAATTTTCTACATCTTCTGAAAGAACACCTCTGTAATAGGGTGCAAAAATCTTTTGCAAATCGTTTTCGGGAATTCCGATTCCGGTATCAGATATATTTACCGAGAAGCGTATTTCTGAATCATTGAGTTTGTCTGTAAATAGATTGATAGCAATATTCCCGTTTTGTGTAAATTTATTGGCATTGCCTAAAAGGTTGATAAATATTTGATGGATTTTACCTTTGTCAGCAAGAACAATAGTTTCAGTTGGAATATCATTACGAACCAAAAGTTGATTGTCGACAGATTCGATATAGGGCTTGAAAATACCGAGTATGGCTACAATCTCATCTCTGAGATTGAATTGAGTGGGATGTAATGTGATTTGTTTTTCCTGATTTTTGGTGTAATCCAAAATCTGCCTGGTCTGTATGAGTAGAGAATCATTTGTAAACCGTATGGATTTTAGACTATCAATGATCTTAATGTTAGTGGTGTTTTTCTGAATCTTATTTAAAAATAGGTTGACAATTTTGAGTGGCGAACGAATTTCGTGGCTGAGCATACCCAGAATCCTGTTTTTAAACTTTAAGTTTTTTTGCACCATGTCATTGGCTTCTTTTAGTTGACTTTCATAGATAAAAGATAACTTGGTGAAATATGCCATAATGATGAGTACAATAAAAAGCAATACCATCAAACCAAAGACGGTATAACGCCTGATTTTATTGATAGTCGAATATTGCTCATTGTATTGCTGTTCTAATTTATTGCTCAAATCATTGCTGGTGAGATTATAGACATCTATCAAGTCGTTGCTCAATAAAATTAAATGATTATAGACATCATACACCTTTTGACTATTGGACTGGATAGATTTGACTTTGTTTTGATATTTGATAAGCTCTTGGGTATAGTGCTCTTTTACTTCGGTCATCGTGCTGTCTATCTCACTTTTTATTTTCGATGTGTCCATCGTGTTATTATATGTTGTAGTAATGTAAACAGTATCTGTCTTTACATTGGTATTTCCTTTGAAAGCATCTTTTAATCTTGAAAAGAAATTCTTTTTTGGAAGACTGTCTCCTATATATTTTTCATCTGTATCGACTTGTGGATAGATTTCATCTATATGAAAATCTTTTATTTGTATTAAGTTTTTATCTATCTTTAATTGAGGTGAAAATTTGTAAACGGAGTCTATCAATTTTTCCAGATAAATCAATTCATCTTGTCGATTCGGGCTGTCTAAAGGTAAATATGCTGATGAAAGTGTATGCTCGTAAATTTTTGTACTATCCATTTTACTGATGACATTCTTTAAAGAGCCAAAATAATCATCCAATGAAGACTTTTTTCCTTGTGTCAGATATTCATTTAGATAGTGGTGGGCGTGTAAAAGCTCTACCCTTGATTCATTGGTGAGAGTACTAATCTTATGTATTTTTTCTATCTGTTGTGTAATTTCCGAGAGTTTATTTTCATTGAAATATTCATTGTAGAAAAAGATTAAAATGATGATTTGAATCAGTATTGTGCAAAATACCAAGGTATATTGAATGAGCTTTCTATATTCAAATCGGACGGTCATTTGTTGAATGAAGTAGTTTCAAAAATAGAGTTTTTAAATTGACCCAATGAATATTTTAGGATTTTTAGAAGGGTTTAACAAATGGTGGAAAAGATATATCCAAGATGATTTTTGAGGTTAAAATTATCTCAATAAAGTGACATTCCCTTTTAGCATATTGGAATTGCCGTCATAACAATCATATTCAAGGTAATACACATACACGCCGGTGTTGACATAAGTATTGTTGTAAGTGCCATCCCAAGCTGTTTTTGGATTTTCTGTCTCGAAAATCATTTCTCCAAATCTATTATAGATTCTGAGGTGCTTAAATTTGACATAGTCGCTATCAAAAACCGGTCTGAAAGTATCATTTAGTCCGTCATTGTTTGGTGTAAAGACATTTGGAATTTTAATCTCGGATGATGAACACAAATCTAAAACATCTATCATCACTTCTCTTTCAGCCATACATCCATACTGGTTGATTCCTATGACCTTGTATTCCGTAGGCAGGTATGGGAAAACAGTAGGACTTGGACAATTTGTACATGAAATATTATAATCGGGTGTCCATGTATAATACAAATTTTGATTGGAACTTGCGCTGATTGTTACACTTTGCCCTTTGGCTATGACCGTATCTTGATAGACATAGATATCCGGTAAAGATGATACCTCGATAAATACAGGTAAATTTCTTTCTTTACATGCACCATTTTGTACATTTAAAATATAAGTTCCGCTTTGGGTAGGTGTCACCCAAAAACTGTCAGCCTTACTGACTACTTTGTTGTTGAGATACCAGTTGTAAATAAATTCGCCGGAATTAATTTCCGAAACATTAGACCTTAATAGCACACTGCCTCCTTCACAAATAACCGTATCGGGTGCTGCATGAGCGGAAAAGATATCTACCACTTTTACCAAAAGAGAATCTTCCGAGCTGCAAGCAATGGTATCGTATGCTAATATCTTGAACCAAGTATCCACTAAGGGGGCTACCTTAGGGTGACTTTCATCAGGTGATAATGCGTATCTTGGGGAAGACCATTCTATATGCTCAGCACCTTGTACATTGAGGATGATACTATCGTATTTACAAATCGTATATTGCGGAGGTCGGATGAGTGTAGGTGGCTTGTAAACGATAAATTGAGCACTGTCTATATCCTCACATCCATGTGCAGATTTGATTGATAAATAAGTAGTGATGGTATCATTTTTATCGACTGTAAAAGTTTGTGTGAAAGCAGAATCTGTGCTGACGATATCATTGTCAAATTTCCATTGCCTTGAAATAATGTGATCTATCGGATTGTATGTAGATATATCGGCAAAAGTAATTTCATCTTGGTCGCATAATCCTACTTTATTGGAGAGTAGCTCTACATCTGTTCCATAAATTTTTACGGAATCGTTTTGGATTTGAACTTTGCAACCATCCTTGTCTTCTATTAGTACTTTGGGTATTGCCAAGGTCGGCTGAGTATAAATATATTCAAATTCTTTATTCACATTTGTATCAATAATAACAGTCCCATCTCCAAAATCCCACGAAATGTAATAAGTTTCATATACTTCGGGAGTGAAAGTGACATCAAGCGGATAGCAACCACTTTGTGGTGAAAAATTAAAATCACCTCTCGGACCTTTGACAGTTACAAACTCATTTTTTACGATGGTATCTTTACAACCTCTATAATCTTCCAAATACAATGCGACATCAAAAATACCCGATTTTGAATAAATATTGACAGGTGTCTTATTGGTATCTAAGCTCTTATTGAAATCTCCGAAATCCCATTGCAGATTGTTGTATTCGATATTTTTAGGGATAACTTCAAAATTAGTCGTCAATGGTGGACAAGATTTGAATCTTGGAGCTGCATCGAAATCATAATGTATATTTTCCACTTTTATATAAGATGAAGCTTCCACAGAATCTTTACAATTGTTTGCATCGGTGACGGTCAACTTTACCGAATAGTTTCCCTCTTGATTAAAAACTTTCTTGGGATGTTGTTTTGTGCTGGTATCTCCATCGCTAAATTCCCAATAATAAGTGGGTGCCACTGCTTTGGAGGAATCGATAAAATCCATTTCCGTGTCGGTACAAATTGTATTGAATTTGGTGATAAAATGTGCTTTGGGCTGAAAAATGGGAATCGTTTTGACCATGCTATCCACACAGTTAAAGTTATTGGTAACAGTCAAAACTATTTTGGCATCTTTATTTTGAAGAAAAGTGTAACTAGGGTTCTTTTCATCTGTTGTCATCATACCTCCCAAATCCCAAGCCATAGACTTTATCGTTGAAGCTTGTGCTGTAGAGCTATCATTAAACTGCACTTGTATAGGTGCACAACCGCCAACGGGAGTGAAATCAAAATCGGCAATGACTGAAGTTACGTTTAAAACTTTTTCAAATAGGTAAGTTTCTATACAGCCATCCTTTTTTGTAGCAGTCAAAGAAATAGTATATACTCCGGGGTCGTTGTATTGTTGTTCTATCGCCAAACCATCCACTATATTATTTCCTAAATCCCAATTAGCTTTGGAATATATATCGGGTGAAAGTTGAAGTTGTAATAAAAATGGTGTGCAGACATTTTGTTTTTTCATGGTGATAGGTGGAGTGGTCTCAGTGATTTCTATAGTTTGACTGACAGAATCTTTACAATGAGTTATACTATTTTCGACATATAGTTTTACTTTATAGGTACCTGTTTTGTCATACGTATGAGTGATACTTGCATCGTTAGAGTTTAGAGTGGCTCCATCTCCGAAATCCCAAGTAGAATTAGTACTTCCTATTGATCTGTTGTTAAATTGAAATTCTTTGCTATCACATCCTTTTTTTGAAGAAAATATAGCCTTGGGTTCGTTGACCTTTACATTTGTAATATTGATGGAATCTTTGCATCCATTATTATCGGGTACTACATACACTGTAAAAACGCCAATGTCCTCGTATTGATATGATACATTTTCGCCTTGCATTTTTCCACCATCTCCAAAGTACCAAGTATATTTTGTATCATTTTGAGGATTGATTATTTTGCCGGAAACACCATCTTGGACACAAACTTCATTGGGATTAAATTGAGTGTCAAACTTTTTGAGTTCACCGGCTTTTATCTCTGTAAAAATATCTACTGATGGACAAGCCCCATCAAACTCTATGTGTGCATTTATATATCCTACTCCTTTATCTACTACACGAAAGTCAGGTGGATTAAGCCCGTGATATTGGCTGCCGTCAGGGAAAGTCCAGTCTATATCTGTAATGTCACCGACTCCTTTTTTATAGAGTGATAATTCTGTTGTATAGGGTGCGCAGCCGCCGTTTTTGCTTGCGATAATATTGACGATAGGCGAACCCACGATGATGGCAGTATCTATTTGTAACGTGTCCTTACACCCATACTCGTTGGTTACTATATGTCTTACTTTGTAAATGCCTTTTTCTGTCAAAAGTATGGAAGGATTTTCCGAATTGGAATTGGGTATTTTATTGCCAAAACTCCAATCATGGATGATAGTGCCTTTGCTCTCGGACTTAAAGTTTATATTGACGGGTGGGAGACAGGCCCCTTCTTTATCATAAGTAAAGCCGGCATTGGGTTTTTCAAATACTTGTACTTTCTGAGTCTGATTTATTTGACAGCCGTTGACACCTACTGCGTGAAGTTTTACCGTGTATTCACCGGGTTGGGTAAATATATATTTGCCACTTTTTTCATTGCTTGTGTATGTACCGATAGCCCATTGATAACTTGTTAAAACCAAATCGGAGTTGATGTCAAAAGTATAGTTGAAAGGTACACATCCCGAAATGGAATTAGATTGGATATCCACAAAATGATCGGCTTCTATTTCAATATCTTTGGTAATCGTATTTTTACATGAATATTCATTTTCTGCCGTGAGGCTGACTGTATATTTGCCGACTTTATCGTAATTGAAAGTCGGTGATTTAACGTTACTTGTTTTTCCGTTTCCAAAGTCCCAAAGCGTATTGACATTATTACTTGCAAAGACACCCGAAAATTTTACATCTATTGGTAAAGCACAAGCTTTGGTATCTGAATAATTGATGTCTATTACCGGTTTGTCGGTGGAAACAATATAATTATCTTTTACTTTTAAAGCAGTACATCCTTTATTGTCTATCGCAAATAGGGTTACATTATTGACAGAATTAGATTTGTAAACGGTATGAGGATTTCTATCTATACTGCCCATACCATCTCCAAAATTCCATAGCCACTGAATAATGGTATTTTGAGAAGTGGATAAATCTTTAAAATTGACCGATAAAGGAATACAACCTGACTTGACATCTGCTTCAAAGTCAACTTTGGGAGCTTCATAAGCCTGAATGGATTTGGATACGGTAGATTTGACTCCGTCTTGTTCTACTGTTAAAGTAATTTTATAAGTACCCGGCAAGTTGTATATCGCTTTTACATCTTTGGGCAAGGTGGAGGTATTTCCATTGCCAAGATCCCAACTAATGATAGCTTTTGTATAGTCGATATTGGAAGTGTTGGTTATCTTCAAAGTGAAAGGAGCGCAACCTTCCGTTTTTGATAGGTCAAAATCCAAAGTCGTTTGTGAAAATGCGAAGCTGCTACAAAAATATAGAAAGATGAGTAAAACAAAAGCATTTATTTTATACGAAGATTTAGTTTTCGTCCCTACAAGATTGTCTATATTGTTTTTTAGCATTTGAAAAGTCGGCTCAACACAAGTTAAATATAAGGTGAAATTTATTGCTCTCCTTGTTTTATGAGCGCTTTCTATCCACTATTTTGATAAAAATCATTTTGAAGAAGACAATAAATTTAGAATTAACGAAAATTATCAATTTCTCTCTTTAATTTAATGTTATGAAGTATTTTTACTTTGTACTCATTCCCTTTATTTTTTTGATGCCCGGACAGGCTCAAATACATAGCTTTTTTGTCCAAAGAATAGAAATCAAACAGGCACTAAATGACGGTAAAATAGAAGCAGCGGTCCACCTCATGGATATTTATATCACTTTTTATTTGAAAGAGAAAAACATTGATTCTTTGATTTCTGTGATTCCACTTAAAGCGGAAATTACTTTAAAAAAAACAAATCAGAGAGAAGCTGTAAGACAGATGGACGAATTTACCAATCGTCTGTCTGAATTAAAACCTACAACTTTACAGATGATAGAAATGTATAGAAGTGTTTCATCTTTTCTTGAAAGTATTTATGAACTAAAAAAGGCATATCTTTTATCGGATAAAGCTCTACAACTATGTCCCAAATTGGATAAACAAAAAGAGTTTTATACTGCAAAGTTAGAATATGATTTGGGAGTGATCGCTTATAAGATGGCTGATATACATCTTGCCGAAAAGCATTACCTCAAAGCATTGGAAATTAAACTTCACAATCCTTCTACCACCCACGAAGATTTATACCTGACTTATAATAGTGTGGGGATGGTCTATTGGCATAAGTTGATGTATAAAGAATCCAAACTTTACTTCCAACATGCTTTGGCCGAACTCAAATATCTGCCACAAAATAATGTAAATGCACATTACCGACCTGCATTGATAAAAAGCAACCTGATAGGTATTTATAGAGAAGAAGAAAACATACCGCTCGCCTTGCGTACTTCTTATGAGGTGATAAAAAGTTTACAGCTATTTATAAAATCCAAAGGTGGTGATACCAAAAAAACAAATGCTAAAGAAGATCTGTATGCTGCCATAGACAACTTGGCATGTATCTACGGTGATATAGGTAACTATCATAAAAAAGAAAGTTTATTGTTGTATTCATACCGTCAAAAAAAGAAAGAGTGGAATACTAAAAATCCGGGAGTCTTTATCTCAGAGATTTTATTGGGTCAACATTATAACGATATCAAAGAATACGGGACAGCCCAAAAATATTTAGATGTAGGTCTCCGTCATCTTGATGAGAGTGGAGACAACTATACATTTTGGAAAGCGGATGCGATGTATGAGCTGGCATTGGTCTATCAAAATACACATCAAATTGCACAGGCAGAAAAAGCATATTTGCAAGCTGAAGAATTATATGAGGAATCTTATGAAGGTGCGTATGATAATACTTATCTTGATTTTCTGAGAAATAAAGCCCTCTTTTTAGCATCTAACCGGCACTTGGAAGAAGCAATATCTACTGTTGATAAAATAAAAAAATATCTATTGTCTATCAATGAAGAAAATAAGATACAAAAGATACAATACTATATCAACTTGGCTCAGGTATATGAGCTTGCAGGTCAATATCGGGATGCGGTGAAAAACAGCCGGTTGGCGTTAAATCTGACCGAGATAGATAAATCGGACTTCAACCTTATAGATTCGATTATTTCTGAAAGATTTACACCGATAGCCACTTTGATGTATATTCAATCGAGCTATGTTTTACAAAAAAATAAGTCGATAGATTTTTTAACGAAAATCTTTCAAACACTGACAGATGTGGTAAATATTTTAGATAAAAAGAAGACGATGCTCAATACTTCTTCTAATTCCCGTTTTCTTGTTTCAGAATATCATAGTCTGATTAATTTTTATGCTCAAATAGCCTTTGAGTTGTACCGAAAAACCGGTCAAAAAAACTATTTGGAAACTTTTATCAATGTATGTGAGAGTTCTTTGTACAATAAAATCAGAAATAGGCTGAATACTGAAAATGCCAATGCTTTTTCCAAAATTCCGAAAGAAATTATTGAAAAGGAAAACCGGTTGAAAAATAATTTGCAAAATGCTGTCGAAGCAATTCTTACTAAGGATGAAGATTTAAACGAATATTTGAAAGCTGATAAAAAATGGCAAGACTACTTGCTGTATATACAGAACCTGTATCCTACTTATTACAAGATGAGATATTCAACACTTTATTATACACTTCCGGCGATACAGAAACTGATTCCCGAAAACACAAGTATCATACGTTATTATCAATTAGATACCGCATGGATAGCCGTCTTGATGAATAAAAAAGAAATAAAAGCTTTCTCACTCTCTACGGAAAATTTGAATACAAAAATAAATTCTATTGTAGGGAATACGCTTGGTGAACAAGAACAACTTGATACTTTATATCAATTGTACCGACAGCTTTGGCAACCTTTTGAAAATGAGATTTCAACAAAAAAGGTGATGGTCATTCCTGATGGTATTTTGTATCACCTGAGTATGGATATGTTGCCTTTTGCTCCTATTAAGAGATGGAAAGAGCTGGTGCAAAAAAGCCTGCTTTCCCGATATACCTTTTCTACCCATTATAGTGTTTTTATGTTGAATGACAAGACAAAGTCTCAAACATTTAAAGAAAACTATATTGTATATGCCCCCGGATTTTCTGATAAAATGAAAAAGAAATATCTGAGAGATTATAAAGATACTTTTGATATTGATGAAAAATATTTAAAACTCTTACCTCAACCCTTTAGTCAAGAACTTGCAAAGAAAGTACAAAAAAAGTTTCATGGAGAAGCTTATACTGCGGATGCTTCTACTTTGAATAATTTCATCAAATATGCAGGAAACCATAAAGTTATACATCTTGCTACGCATGCTGAATTTGATAATATCCACCCCGAACAATCCGGTCTGTATTTTGCAAAAGATAGTACAAATGAAAACTTTCTGTCTTTGAATGCTATCTACAATGCTGATTTACAGTCAAATCTGATGATATTGACGGCATGCGAATCAGGCAGACCCGGAAATTTTGATGGTGAAGGTTTGATATCTCTCGCGCACGCATTTAATTATGCCGGAAGTAAAAACATTTTGACCGCTCTGTGGAAGATAGATGAAAAAAGCAGTGCTGAAATCACAGAGAAGTTTCTTGAATTTTTACAAAAAGGTCTGCCGGATGATGAAGCTTTGAGAATGGCGAAATTAGAATACTTGCGTAAAAATGACGGACGATTATTAGCTCCTTCGTATTGGGCAGGCTTGGTTTTGATGGGGCAAACTGAGACGATAGATATACACAATCCGTTGCTACCTTGCTTATGTATCGTATTAATAATTGGGACTCTATCTTTATCCGCTTTCGTTTACAAAAGGCTAAACTGTTGACAGGTTGCAACTTTTTACTTTACTATCATTTTATGAATAGCGAAACGCTCTCCCGCTTGAACTTTGACCAAGTAGATGCCCGGTGATAAAGTAGCTGTATTGAGGTGGGTAATACTTTGTTTTGCCAATTCTTCAATCACCTTTTGACCCTGAATATTATAAATTGAAATGGTGGCTTGATGAATATCGGTTTTTGTAATATCCACAGTAAATTGATCTTGTACAGGATTAGGATAAAAAAATACATTTTCTAACTTATTCCCATCCCGAAATGAAGATGCAAGATCTGTACTCATTTTCTGTATGAAAATCCAAGGGAAATAAGTATTGTCACTACCGGCCGTTAAATAATAATATCCATTGGGATCAAAATTAACACTCCGAATCATTCTACCTACAGAATAGAGATTATTCCCTTTTGCCGACATTCCCAAAATCAACTCATAACGATCCGGACCACCGATATTTTTCAACCATTTAATATTCCCGTTCTTATCGATTTTTGTAATGAAAATATCTAAATCCCCATTTGAAGTTATGGAATGATTGCCCCAAAATACGGTGCCGTGAAAAACTCCGCTGGCAATTAGATTATTTGATTCGTCAAAAACCAAGCGATAACCATATTCCGGACCATAAGAAGTGCCGGCGGTTTTTATCCACTCTAAATCTCCATTCTTATTGAGCTTTCCTATCACAATATCTGTACCTCCTTTCGATATTAATTTTTGTCCTTCAAAATTTAGACTGTCAGAAAACTCCCCACTAAAATAGACATTGTCCGAATTGTCTGTCAGCACAGCATTAATTGAATTGTTGTTAATGAGATAGTGACCATTTTCCATTCCTAATTTTTTGACGGAGACAAAATTTCCATTGGCATCTAATTTCAGTATAAATCCTGTCCGGGAAGTGGATCTGAGAAAATTCTCTTTAGTACTATCAGGATTAAAATCTACTTTGCCAAAAAACAATCCTGATACATAAACGTAATCGTCATTTGCTGACACGGAGCGTACTAACACGTAGTTATTGGTTACATTGCTTGATGGTGCAGACTGAATCTGTCTTCCCCAAAGATAATTTCCATCGGTATCAAATTTACTAATATACCCATCCGTTTGTGTGGCATTGATTATATATGTTTCTATGTCAGGATTAAGATCTATTTCGCCGGTAAAATGACCTGCCATATAGATATGACCTGTATTGTCTAAACTCATGCGGGGACCTTCCTCAAGAGTGCCATTTCTACCTCCGGCATCTGCACCATAACGCCAAGTCTTTACCCAAACAAAATGGTCATCTTTATCCCATTTCATCAAAAATGCATTATTCCCACTACCGGTTGCGGATACAAAATGTGTGGAATTGGAATCCGGGTCAAAATCAAGATTTTGTCCGGCAAAAAATCCTGAAATATATAAATTGCCTGCCTGATCATATTTCAATGCAGAGGTAATAGAGGAGCTGTTTCCCGAAAGTCCATACATTTTCATATCTATGTATTTTCCCGATGGAGTCAATTTCAGTATATATGCAGTAGAATATTGTCCGGCAGGGTATATGCCTACTGAGTCAGCACCGGGTGCAAAATCTACTAATCCTCTGAAACAGCCTCCAATCAATACATTCTCCGAGGCATCATTGGTAACGGTAAAAGCCTGTATCTTATTGACTAAGCCGGTAGGCACAGGACCGGTCGTAAATGCCCATTGGAGATTTTGCGCTTGTGCCGTAAAGTACAAACAAACTATCGACGCTATTATTATCCTTTTCATCACTTAATATTTAATTGTTTGATAGATTTAGTTATTGCTTTAAGGTGATTACAATCTTGTAAGTGTCCCCACAAGGTGGTGGAGTGTTGTGATCGCCGCTGTGTGGTACATTGGGGTCTAATGGACCTCCCCATGTAAAAGAATAGTAGTCGCCATATAAATAAGAGCCGGCCGGTACATCCTCTTCTTTGATACCGGGAGCGCCGGCTACAAGACCGGGTTCTGATCCCGTGACAACCCAAGAGACACCATCTCCTCCGGTAGCACTCGAATATACTTGGTATCTAATTGCATCTTTTATCTTAGGAATGACCATGACACATCCTGCATAACACCAGTTATCTAAATCTTTATGTATTCCGACAGAAGATCTGTATATAATCATCCGCTTGCTGTCATTGCTGAGCCTTACTTGTCCGCTTACATTATCCAACAATATCCAACTACTGCTTGATTTGGCCTTCATATAAATTTTTGCGGTAATGTTTTCGGTAGAGCCGTCAGTTACATTTTCGTCATCGTATGCAGTGTAAACAACAGAGTTGTTTTGAGTAGTAAAATTGTTGGAATTATTTTCAAATTGACCATAAATACCTTCAGTCTCCCAGACTACTTTATAATCTAAAGCCCCACCGGGATAAATATTGTTAGTCCCATCAGACTTTAATAGATAGAGTCTTACACTTCTCGAATCACCGTGAGCCATATCTATTTCGGCATCTCTTGGCTGCATGACGTACCTATTGGGTTTTACATTGATACTTGCCTTTCCTTTTCCTAATTCAATATCTTTTCCATTTACTACTTTATAGACAGTGACTTCTACTTCCTCTATATTATCACTATCCCAAGGTAGTCCGGATACATTTGCATAATAGTTGACTTTGCCGTTATTGACGACTTCAAGTACCTTGGCTACTTGCTCCTACCTCTTTCAACACGCCATATTTTCCGGTAGTGGTCCATTTATATTTGATGGTATTGCCACCGGAGGTATCGACATTTACACTTGCCACTAATAGATAGTCAGTAAAAGTAGAGGTAACACCCTCTTTGGGAGAGAGTCTCACTTCATTATTAGAAACTTTTACTTCAAATTCTTCTAATTCATTAAAATATTTGTGTGATGCTATAATAAAATCTTCCGCCTCAGCATTCTCAAAACTCAAATAAGCTAATAGATTATAAACCTTTTTGGCTTTATCAAAATTTTCATTTTTATCTTCTTGCGAAGTGTTGTAAATATTTTTATAGGTGGCTCTAAATCCATTGATTAGCTCTTCATATATATCATAAACACTGACTTTGTTTTGATCCATTACCTGAGAAAATAATTGAATGGCATCTCTAACCTTTCCTTCTCTTACATTCGTAATAATGTCTCCATTAGAAAGTGTCAAACTATTTACTTTGTTAAAATATGAACTTAAATTATCTTCATCCAACTCAGGTAATAGAGATCGATAACCCAAATTTTCCAATAGCATAGGAGCTAAAATATCATAAGCAAAATATTCTTGGTACAGCGTACCCAAAAGCTTCATATCTTCTGTCTGCGTCAGACCGCTTAATTCTCCTCCGCCTACTTCTTTGCCCGGACCTATCACCCTGATTTTATAAGTAACTTCAGCTTCGTCATCTAATATTGGAAGATTAACCGGTCCGGTGGTGGCTTTTATATCGCCACTGACTACGCCCATTTGATCGATTTTCTTTCCTACGAATTTTACTTTCTCCACTTTTGTATCCTTTCTGGCTTCCGCTTCTTTTGGTATTTTATCCCAAATAGTGACTACCTCATGATTTTCTTTTTTCACATATTCTGTTTTATAAATGTATGCCCAAGCCCGTCTGTAATAATGATTTATGATGTTTACATTCTCATCATCGATTTCATTTATCTCTATTTTACTTTTTTCTTCATTAGTGATAACATCCATAAATCTCCCATAAATATCATTGACATTTTTTTGCTTGACTTGAGTGATTGCCTGACTTAAAATACTCTTAAAGTTTTTATTTTCAAGTATCAAAGGATCGGCGATAAATGCTTTCTCCATTTGTGAATAATATTCTGTTAAAGGTGGATAGTCGGTAGTTTTTAATAGGAAAGGAAATTTTGCAGAGTCAGGTAAAAAAATCATCTGCATTGATTGAAATAGTAAAGCTTGAGATGTGGTCTTGATTGAAATCTCCTTACTGACAGTGGTGATATAACTTTCTAATAGTAATTGACCGGATTCATTAAATAAAGAGGCCAATTGACCCCCATTTCCATAAAAATCTATGTTTGCTTTACCTTTGGAATCTACTTTATAAGATTTTCCTAAGGTAAAAATTTGAGTTTTAGAAATATCTATCGGACTGCCTTTTGGAAGAATAATCTGTACACTAACAGAACCTTGTAGTACCGACCTATCATCGGAATTGTTTTTATCTTTTTTACATGCTATGATTAGAAGGGTAAAAACGCTCAAAAAAAATAATGACTTTTTCATGGTTAAGTTCTTTATTCCTGATATCGAAAAATTTTAAAAAAGTCATCAAATAGTTTTTACAAATCTTCTTCCCGTAGTAAAAAAAGTAGTAACAAATCCATTTTAAACTTATTTCATCATTTTTCCTGATGACCTTTTATGGTTTTTACGATATAGAATCTAAATGTTTTGTATGAAAACTGCTTGTATTTTTATATGGACTCTTCTATTTGTTTCGGCTTGTACGATGGACAATAGTAATGCTCAAAATGCGGGTGCTGATTCTCAACAGAAAACTAATGCTACAAATACCAATACGCTACAAGATGATAAATCTTCTAAAAACTATTGGAAGGAGTTAGTCAATTATGAGATAAAAGATAAAAACGGCGAACTCGTCGCAAGTACTCCTATTCCCGCTTCGTGGAAGGTAGATGCAAAAAATGGCGTCCTCACAGGTCCGGGAGATTTGAAAATTATTGATTACAAAGCAAAAAGCTTTTTTTCTGCTAACGGTCAAAATGGTCTCAATCCTTACACCCAGACTCCCCAACGTTCTTTTCCGGGTATCGAACAATTGATACAACAAGATATCGTTCCTTTTTTTAGACAGCAAAATCTTACTTACGTCGGATATGAAGAGCTTCCTAAAGTCGCCAAACCTAATGAATGGTATGCCGAACAATTATATCGTGTAGGACCAAAAGCTTCGGTGGAAAAATCTTATGGTTTGGATTTCAAAAAGCCCAATGGAGATCCGGCTTTTGTATTAATAAACCTAACCGTAGGTCAAATTAACGATATGCAAAACTGGTACTACACTTATTCTCTTTTACAGTCTGATAAAAGTGTATTTGAAAAATCAAAAAAGCAATATTTATTTGCATTAGAAAACATTCATTATAATATGGAGCCCATTATCGCTTATAATGAAGCTGAAGCGAGAAGAATAGGGCAAAGCTGGGATGCTTTCAGACAAAAGATGAATGATAATCAAAGGGCTTTTGAATCTTGGCAAAGAAATCAAATTAACAAAAATGAAGCTATCAATAATGCTATCATGTCTAATTATAAGTCTAACAATGAAAGAATGGACAGGGAACAGGATCGCTTCTTAGATTATATCTATGAAAGACAAAATGTACAAAGTGACGAGACCGGTCAAAAATATAAAGTAGAGTATGGCTATAATAGGTATTGGATGAATAATGACGGTGATTATTTAGCAGTTCCTTATCAAGATTATGATCCTAATGCTGATAAGAATCTAAATCAAGTGCATTGGCAAGAATTGAATAAAATAAAGTAATGTGTCTCAATCGCAATTAGCAGATAATAAAAATAAACTGAAACACCCCTGAGCTAAGATTTTTATTTGAGTAAACGAATATTTATTTACAAAAAGTTATTATATTTATATATCTCAATTTTTTTGAAAAGATGCTACTTTTTCGTTCTGTCGTATTGTTGTTGCTACAGTTGTATGCATTTCATGCATGGTCAGCAGAGCAGAACGGTACATTAGATAGCGTAGTGGCGGGCATCATCTCTCATGATACGGTGTATGGGAGGATGCGAGTGGACATGGTGGAGAATCCTTTCGGAGAGCCAGGTGTGGTGAGCTACATAGGTGCTGTGAGCAGAGACTTGACCGGTCTTTTGCGCAACAAGAACTATGAGCTTAATTTTCGTTTTTATGAGGGTGCAAATCCACTTCGTCGTGTTCAGGTATTGGTGATACCGGGTAGTTTGTTTGCTATGGGAATTTTAGACCCGAGTGGCTATCGGATAGCAGATAGTTTGGGTATTTCGAATAATCTTTCGCTACGTTTTCTAGCAGGAGAGTCATCGATGGCGATTGTTATTATAGGGGAGTCGAGAATATCAGGGAACTATTATTTCATAGATGACTTTACGGTGTATGAAAGTCGGGAGGAGCAGAAAACTTCTCCGAATAGAGCGCAGTATGCGGAGCGAGAGGGGTATAGGTTCGGGTTCGGGGGACACGAAAAGAATGACGAAATAAAAGGAAGTGGAAATCACTTGTCTTTTGGGGATTATGGATATGATCCAAGAACGGGAAGGCGTTGGAATTTAGACCCAATAGAGCAAGAATATATTTCGGGCTATGCGGTGTTTAACAACAGTCCTATTTATTTTAATGACCCTGACGGCAGAGAGCCAATAAAACCACAAGCGGGAACAGCAACAGGATTTGTAAACACTATCAATACAACAGGGACAAAGTTAGGTCTGAAAACAGGATTATCTGCACATACAGCAATGTTAGGATTGGGTAAAACTGAATTTCATATCAAAAATGGCAGACCTATGCCTGTAAATACTCAACGGATTAATACTTTTAGCGATAAGTATATATATACTGAAAAGGGCGGTTGGATAGATATGGCTCACTTTATGTTTTATGCAGGTAGAGCATATGATGTAAAAGTTAAAAAGGAGGAGGCATTAAAGCGAATAGAAACAAATAAAAAAGCAGGATCACATTACATACCTACGCCTGTATGGCACGCTTCTAAAAAAGATCCTGTTGGGGAAGCGATACAGGAAGGTTATCATCAAGAAATGAGTGATAGGACATTTGCAAAACATTCTGCATATAGTTATGAAGATTTGCCAAGTGATTATTTTGGGGCTGATTTCGGGGCAAATTATTTTGACCCTAATAGTAAATTAACTTTTGGGGAGCAGTTGCAAAATTATCTAAACAATTTGGGAGCAACAGACCCTAAAAATGCACCAAACTATAATTCTTTACCCAATGTTGAACCTGACAAAAAGCCGTCAAGAACCAATCATACAACAAAGCCTGTTTATACTAAAGACAGCCCATAAGAGCTATGAAAAAGTATAAATACATATTATGGTTTTTGGGTGTTCTGTTATTTTTATTTGCTTTTTGGTTTTTCTATTTTAGAACAGCAAGAGAGAACAAACTAATGGAAGAAGGAAACATTCTTGTAAAAAAGGTAGAATTATTCAAAGCCGAAAACAAAAGATTACCAAATTCATTAGAAGAAATTGGTATTCCCGAAAAAGACGGTTTTAATGTGCTGTATTATTACAAGAGAGATAGTTCACACTATACTATTTCATTTCCAATTTCAGCAGAAGAACATAAATTCTACTATTCAGACACCAAACAATGGGGAAAAGGATATAGGGAAATGAAATAAACCTAAGCCCCGACTTTCGGATCTTTTCTTTTTCATTCTCTCCTTGCTTCGCAGCAAAAAAAGGGGCGGAGAAAATGGTGTGGCTCTGCCAAAGCGATAAAAAGACCGAAAAAAGCGAACAAGAGCCGAAAATAAATGAAAAATGAAGCCCTGAAAACCGAGTAGGGAAAACCTCAAAAAGATATCCTCCCCCAAAAGTGTATAATATCCCAAACAAAATCAGTCTTTTTTACAGATACACATCTCTCTGAGTTATAGTTTTCATTCGATAAATAAATATTTATTTATAAGAAGTTATTTTCACTACATGACAATTTTTGATAAAATAATTTCAAAGCCTTGTTTT
>JAMLHH010000021.1 GCA_023957215.1 Chitinophagales bacterium | reverse complement strand
AAATCAAGTTTTTCCATGCACAAATATACAAAATGTATCGGTATTATGCAATCATGTTAATAAAATAGCCATCATATTTTATTGCTTTAAATTCATCATAAGACAGTTTGCCTGAATTACTCAGCAAATAGTTGGTTCTCAAACTACGATTATTATTAAATGCGAAATAAAAATCTTTTAAAGGGTGTGTTGTTCTATCAATATTTTGTCCTTTCATCGTACAAAAAAACGGTGTTTGATTATTGCTGTGAATCCATCCGCAAATAGGATTTTGAATTTGAAACAAGCTATCAAAAGGATAATAATCATTAGCCTTCCACATTGTTGCGGAGGTATCTCCCGGCAAAACGTGCCACCAATCATAGTTTTTATTTCGTTTTGGAAATTGTCCATTATCTACATAATAAATATTATTGTCCTTATCTGCATAAATAATATTCAACCCCGCAAAAGATTGCATTTTTAAAGCGTCTTTAAATTCCTCTAAATTTGTTGATTTATTCATTTTATACCATTGCTCTGCACTTCTAATATCAAATCTTGCAGGAAAACGAAGAGCATAAAACACGTCATTTTTTTTCAAAGTTGGTCCATAAACACTTTCATAAAACTTCTTCGTGACGGGTATTTTGATAAACCCAAAAATTTTGACTTTCATCTTACAAACTTTCTCTTTCAATTTTAACCATTTCCCATCATAATAATAAGTCAATTTTTTAGTAGGATGCATTCTCAATTTATAGACATCATCTAAATCTGCAAAACTAATAGTGTGTGCCCAAGCTAAATTAGGTGTTGCCCCATGAAAAATTGTAACACCTCCGGGAAAGGTCCCACCCAAAATATTCCAACCCTCATCAGAATGAAGATGAGCTTCATACCAAGAATATGGCCCCTCTAATGGTTGATGTGAGTTAATTCCTAAATAAGTATTTCCATCTTTAGTTTTATTACTATTTACGGCAAAAGCATTCGAACCTTTCACTTGTTTGAGTTGTTCAAACTTCCACATATTGCCATCAGCAATTTTCATTACCGAAAAAGGAACATTTGTCATTAAAGCCATACCAATTGCATAACCTACTAAAACATCTTTTTCTGTAATTGGAAAAACATCTTTGAGCCACAATTCTTCAGGATGTTGTTTGGTGTACTGATTCACTCCTTGAACATAAGCATTCAAAATATTTTTAAATTTCGGAGAAAAGCTATTATCATATAATTTATCTACAGTTTCTCTTGCTCCTACAAAGCTGGCTATAAAATCCATAATCGCTCCATCTTTCCCTTTTACTTCTGCTAATCGACCTCTTGCTGTTAATAGATTTTCTTGTACGGATGAAATATCATCTTCGCAAGTAGCCCACGCTAAACCATAAGCCACTTCTTCATCTGTGGGGGCGTAAATATGTGGAACACCATACTTATCTCTTATTATTTGAGTATTTTGAGTGTTAATTTTTACTGAGTTACTATAAGCATTAAAAACTATAACATACAGAAAAAAAATCCATAAAAACTTCTTCATCCACTTTATATTTTACGCACTAAATTTAAAAAGAATATCATAAAATTCCTATTCAAAGTTTTGTTTTGCTGTCTTAATTTTCCGGGCTAAACTTTCTGTGGTAATTACTTTTCCGCCATTGTCTTTTGCTGCTTTTGCCGGATAAATCGTAGAGATACCGAAAGACATTCCATATTCTACTATATTTTTGGCATTCAAAGCCCTTGCGTGCATATACAACAATGTGCCTTGTGCCGGCTTGATAGGAATGTATTTATCATCGAAAAACGATTCGTTTTCGGTCGTCCAGTCAATACCTTTTCCAAAAAACTGAAATACTTTGGGCAAAAAATGCAGAAGCACAGACCGTATTTAACAAGTTTCTGCTCTTTACTTAATAATTTCTTATCCTCGGACTTGAGGTCCTTCTTTTTTAGACCGTTTTGCTGAAAATCGTTCCACCATTCTGTAAACGACAATGCTCAAAAATTATATAGGTTTGTCTTAAAAACAAACTCCTATTGAATACTCAAAACCTCAATGTCAAACAACAAAACAGAATTAGGAGCAATCACACCACCTGCACCTCTTTCTCCATAAGCCAAATAAGACGGAATGATTAAAGTGCCTTCTTCTCCTACTTTAAACACAGGAATACCTTGTTCCCAACCTTGAATGACACGGTTAGCACCGATTTGAACGACAAAAGGTTGGTTTCTGTCCTTGGATGAATCAAATTTTGTACCGTCTAATAGCCTCCCTGTATAGTGAACTTCTACATTGTCGCCGGATTGTATTTGCTGACCGTCCGTCGTTTTGGTTTTGTAGTAAGCAAGTCCTGAAGGTAGATATTCTACTTGGAGATGATTGTCTTTCACATATTTTGCAATGACAGCTTTATCTGCTTCTACTTGTTTTTCAAATCTGGCTTGTGCTTCTGCCTGCATTTTCAAACGTGCCGCATTTTGTTTCTCTTCATAACCTTTTTGATCCATGACATCTACTACTTCCACATCAAAAATTAAAGGTGCATTAGGTGGAATGACTCCGCCGACTCCTCTTTCGCCATAAGCCAAAGAGGATGGGATGTACAAAGTCCCTTTCCCTCCACTTTTAAAAAGTGGAATGCCTTTTTCCCAGCCTTGAATCACACGCCCTATTCCGATTTGGAAAGAGATAGGTTCACCTCTTTCGATAGAAGAATCAAAAATCTGACCATTCAAAAGCTTGCCTGTATAATGTACTGACACGTAATCACCTGCATTGACTTCTCCGTTTTTACCCAATTGATTGACTACATAGTAAATTCCATCGGGAGAAACTTGTGCCGTAAAAAGTTGGTTGTCAGTTAAATATTTTTCTATCGTGCTGTCTCTGTTGCTTGCAGATTCAAAAACCTTTTGCATTTTTTGTAAAGTTTGTGCGTTTAAATGAATATTTGAAAACGCAAAGATAAGCGAACAAGCGGTGATAAATAGTCTTTTCATTTGATACATTCTATTAAAGGATAAATATAGATTTTTACTGACAAATATTATACCATAAGGGAATTTGACTTTGCCGTGAATGATTTTTCGGTTTATTTAAAACTTTTACACTTTGAAATCTATTAATAGATGAGACCTTGAGTCGAAAAGACTCTGCATTTTATAGATTATTACAAAAGGAACATCATGGTAAATCCGATATTGCTTTCTTCCGCTATTCATACAGATACTGAACTGTTACAGCTTTTTGAAGAAACAAGAACACAAACAGAAACGATTTGTAATCCTTTGGAAATTGAAGATTATGTCATCCAACCTGTCGAACACGTTTCTCCTCCAAAGTGGCATTTGGGACATACTTCTTGGTTTTTTGAAGAGCTAATCCTCAAACCTTATGGTAAAAATTTTCAACCCTTCAATGAAAAATATCCTTTTATCTTCAATAGTTATTACGAAAATGTGGGCAAGCGTATCCTCCGGGCAAAACGAGGTACACTGTCCAGACCTACCGTGGATGAAATTTATGATTACAGACATTTTATCACTCAGTCTGTAAAAGATTTTATTTTAAACGAAAAGCTTAATGACGAAATACGGCAATTGATTATCACCGGTATTCATCATGAAAAACAACATCAGGAACTTTTATATACGGATATAAAATATATATTGGGAGGCAATCCGATGTATCCGGTTTACAATGAAACTTTTAAAGAACATCTCACGCAAAAGGTTTCACAAGAATGGATAGAAATAGAAAGTGGACTGTATGAGATAGGTCATCAAGATACAGCCTCTTTTTGTTATGATAATGAACTCAATCCTCATAAGGTCTATTTAGATGCCTATCAAATTTCTAACCGGTTAGTAAGCAATGGAGAGTGGATAGAATTTATCAATGATGGAGGGTACAAAAATTTTAACTTTTGGCATTCTGATGGCTGGACTTGGTTGCAAAATAATGGAATAGTGCATCCATTGTATTGGCGACAAGTAGATGGTGAATGGATGCATTATACGATGCAAGGTTTGCAAAAAGTAGAAAACATCACACCTGTTACCCATATTTCTTATTATGAAGCTTTTGCTTATGCACAATGGAAAGGATGTCGGTTGCCTACCGAATTTGAATGGGAAGTCGCACAAGAAAAGTTTGACTGGGGGCAAAGATGGGAGTGGACGGAAAGTGCCTATTTACCTTATCCCGGATTTAGAAAAGCTGCCGGTGCAGTAGGAGAATACAATGGAAAGTTTATGGTGGATCAGCGTGTATTGAGAGGAGCTTCTGTCGCTACACCACTCCATCATGCGAGAACGACTTACCGCAACTTTTTTCAACCTTATTTCCGTTGGCAATACACAGGTTTGAGATTAGCAAAATAGAATGACTGCATGGAGCAAGCAAAAGAGAATCAGGAAAATAATACATTTAAAGAAGATGTAATCGAGGGGCTGACCCGCTTCCCTAAACGACTTTTATCCAAATACTTTTATGACAAAAAAGGAGATGAAATCTTTCAACAAATCATGTCAATGCCGGAATATTATCTGACAGATTGTGAAATGGAAATCCTGAGTACACAGACGGCTGATATTTCCCGTTTATTTGAAAGTGATTATACTCCGTTTGAACTAATAGAATTGGGAGCTGGTGATGGAAAGAAGACGAAGGTTTTATTGAAATACATGTTGGAAAAACAAGTTGACTTTGTGTATAAACCTATAGATATCAGCCACAATATTTTGGAAATTTTAGAAAAAGATTTGAATCAAAAACTGCCTACTTTAAGAGTGAAAACAGAAATAGGAGAGTATTTTGGAGTTTTAGAGCGACTCAAAAATTATACTCAAAGGAGAAAAGTGATTTTGATGTTGGGAAGTAATATCGGCAATCTCTTACATCCTCAAGCTATTTCTTTTTTGAATAAGTTAAAAAATACAATGAATGATGAAGATATTCTTTTGATGGGTTTCGATCAAAAGAAAAGTCCTGACAAAATATTGGCAGCTTATAATGATAGTACAAAAATCACAGAAGCATTCAATTTTAATATTTTGGAACGTATCAATCGTGAGTTAGGAGCAGATTTTGATGTAAAAAAGTTTATGCATTGGCCGTCTTATAATCCTGAGAGCGGTACGACCAAAAGTTTTTTAGTTGCCAAAGAAGAAATGTATGTATATCTGAAAGATGCTGACTTGACGATACATTTTGACCGATGGGAAACCATTCACACTGAAATTTCACAGAAATATACCGATGATGTCATACAATGGTTGGCAAATGAAGCCGGTTTAGAAATAGTTACTTCTTTTACGGACAAAAAAGCCTATTACAAAGATTATGTCTTTCAAAAAAGGAATTAAAAACGGTTTTCGGGAAATTTCTCTTTTGTAATATTCAAAAAATCTATTTTCTCTTTGTAATTTAGACATCACAATAATAGTAAGGATTTGTATGCCTAAAAGATTTCTTTCTCTTTTTATACTCTTAGGAGTTGTAATAATGGTCTGTGCGCAAAATGTTCCTTTGGGACATTGGCAGACACATTTGCCTTATGCAAACACAACGGCAGTCGCTCTAAGTGAAAATTATTTGTATTCTACATCAAGCTATGCCGCTTTTGCTTACAATCTGAAAGATGGAAGTTTGAAAACCTATACCAAATCCGAAGGTCTGTCTGATGCCGGAATTTCTACTTTGGCTTATGATACAATGACAAATTCTTTGATCATTGCGTATGAAAACTCTAATATTGATATTCTCAGAAATGGGAAAGTGACCAATCTTCCTTATTTGATGAAGACAAATATCAGTGGAGGAAAAGAAGTGTTTAAGATTTTTGCACACAATGGTTCTGCATGGTTAGCAACAGGTTTTGGAGTGGTGGAAGTGAGGTTGGATAAGCAGGAGATTGGTGATGCATATTTTTTTACGGATGGTGTGGGAAGTTTTGCCGTCAATGATATTTGGGTCAATGATGAGTATATCTATGCTGCTACGGGAAAAGGAGTATATCGGGGTGAAAGAAATCCTTTGGTGAATTTGGTTAATTTTCAGAACTGGGAACTTTTTGGTGGGAGCCAAGGACTGCCTTTAGGAAGCTATAGTACAATCACGGGAAGGGACAATCAGGTTTTTACCACATCAGGCAAAACGATTTATAAGTTTGAAGATGATTTTTGGACACCTTATTATAATCTGCCCAAATCTCAGGTTTATAGTTTGTATAAAGGGAAAAAACAACTTATTTGTGGACAAGATGAGGTGATGAGCTTTATCCCGGATAATGGAACACCCCAAAATGTATCAGGGAAATATTATATTTCCAGACCTTATCAGATAGTGGAAACAGATGATGGAAGATTATTTTATGCTGACCGATATAGAAGTACCGTGGAATATTTTTCTGAGGATCGTCAAGGTGTCATCCAACCAAATGGTCCCAGTCGATCGACATGCAGAGGAATAGATTTTATGAATGGGACGGTGTATGTGGGTTCTTCGTCTATCAACAGTCTTTTTCAGCCTGCCTTTAATGAATTTGGTTTTTACACTGCGAAAGATTATTTCTGGAATACTTATGATAAATATAATTATCCCGAACTTGCCGGGAAGTATGATATTGCGATGGTACAGGCTGTGCCGAATGAAAGCTTGGTCATTTTAGGTGCTCATAATGTCGGACTGATAGAATTTAATCCGGAGACAAAAAATATGCATTTTATTCAAAATTTTCCCAATGCGACTTCCAATATGCGACTGACTTATTCCACTAAAGATAAGTTTGGAAATGTATGGATGACTAATGCATATAGTACTCAACCTTTAATTTGTAGAAAACCCGGTGGTGAATATATCTTCTTCTCATCTTCCATGATTAATAACCGATTGTTGACAGGTATTGCAATAGATGATTATCAGCAGATTTGGATGGGAACGGCAGATGCCGGAGTCGTAGTATTTGATTATGGAGGAACTTTAGATGATTTGTCTGATGATAACTTTATCAATATTAATGCGCAAAATAGTGAGTGGGGGCTTGCCACCAATGATATCAGTAGTATAGCGGTCGATAAGAAAGGTGAAATATGGATAGGGACTAATCAAGGTGCTTTTAATGTCCCATGTCCGGGCAGTATTTTTTCACTTGAATGTACAGTACAGCAAATTTGTGTTCCGAGAAACGACGGTACAGATTTCTGTGATCCGCTTTTGGAGACAGAAACTATCACATCTATTGCCGTCGATGCCGCTAATAGAAAATGGTTTGGCACGACTAACGGATTGTTTCTGAAATCCGAAGATGCGTATGACAATATCTATTACTTTAGTGAAGATAACTCACCTTTATTGTCTAACCGTATTACCAATTTGGGTATAGATCCCGAAAATGGGGATGTATATATACTCACTGAAAAAGGTATTATCTCATATCGGGCAGATGCTATCGAACAGAAAGAGTCTAAGTCTAAAGCCTATGCTTATCCCAATCCTGTCAGACCCGGTTATGAAGGACCTATTGCGATAAAAAATTTACCCGACAATGCAGATGTCAAAGTGACGGATATGGCAGGCAGATTGGTGGCGGAAGGAGTTGCTAACGGAACTCAATTTGTTTGGGATGGCAAAAACTTCCAAGGTAAAAAAGTGAGTTCGGGTGTGTATTATATTTTAGCTGTCAATAAGGATAAAAAAGAAAAAGCGAGTGCGAAAGTGGCTATTGTAAAATAGATTTAGCCTTGTTTTAACTCTTTATATCTGTAACAGCTTATAATGTGATCATTGACCATACCGACAGCCTGCATAAACGAATAAATAATAGTTGTCCCCACAAACTTAAATCCACGTTTTTTCAAATCTTTACTGATGGTATCTGATAAGAGAGTATTTGCCGGAACTTCTGATAAGCTTTTCCAACTGTTTTGAATGGGTCGGTGATGGACAAATTTCCAAATATATTCGGAGAATGTTCCAAATTCTTCTTGCACTTCCATAAATCTTTGCGCATTATTGATAGCTGCATGAATCTTTAGCCTATTTCTGATAATGCCGGTATCTTGCATTAAATTTTCCACCTCTTTTTCAGTAAACTTCGCCACTTTTTGATAATCAAAACCTGCAAAAGCTTGTCTGAAGGCTTCCCGCTTTTTCAAAATAGTTATCCAGCTCAATCCTGCTTGTGCGCCTTCTAAAATGAGAAATTCAAACAGTTTTTGGTCTTCTAAAACCGGATTTCCCCATTCAATATCATGGTAATCTCTATAAATATCAAAACCTTTACACCAAGTACATCTTTCTTTTTCCATCTATACTCCTATTTTTGTACCTATATTCAATATTTGAATTGAGTTTAAAGATACCTTTTATTTTAAAAAAATCTGAAACATGCCTTTTGCGATTAGCAGTTTACAAAACAAATGGATAAAAGAACTGAGACTTCTTATGGAAAAATCCAAAGAGCGGAGAGAAACGGGTATGTTTGTAATAGAAGGGTGGAAAGAAATCGTCATGGCAAAAGAAGCAGGTTATTATATCAGAAGCTTGTTTGTCAGAGACGGTGCTATTTATAAAAAGGAAATTAACGAGATTTGGAAAGAGGAGCAACCCGAAACGGCCTTGGTTTTTAAAGAAATATTTGACAAACTGACTTATAGAGGTGTTTCTTCAGGAGCTATTGCTATCGCTGAATCTAAAACACATGAACTTGCAGATTTACGTCTCGGTCACAATCCGGTTATTTTAGTTTTAGATGCAGTGGAAAAGCCGGGTAACCTCGGAGCAATAATACGCACGGCAGATGCTACAAATGTGGATGCCGTGATATGTTGCGATACAGCGACAGATGTATATAATCCCAATGTGATACGCTCAAGTGTAGGTTGCTCTTTTAGTGTACCTATTGCAGTAGCTACACGAGAAGAAACAATACAATGGTTGAGGCGACATCAAATACAAATCTTAGTGACATCGCTCAAAGCCTCAAAAGTTTATACAGAAGTAGATTTTAAAAAGCCTTCTGCTTTTGTTTTGGGGACAGAGGCGGTAGGAGTGGATGCACTCTGGGAGAGTTTGTCTAATCAAAATATCATACTTCCCATGTTGGGTAAAAATGACTCTCTCAATGTATCCAATACCGCTGCGGTCTTATTGTATGAAATGTTGAGACAGAGAAGTAGGCGATAATTTATAGTGACGTTGTATCTTTTTAACTGAAAAGACTTCTAAGTTCGGTGATGACGGTTCTTGAAATATCAATCTTACTACCATCTTTCATCAAAAGTTGACCGCCCTCCGTATTGATAATACTTTCAAGATGATTGATGTTGATTAAAAAAGAACGATGCACCCTCATAAATCCGACACCTCCTAATTGATCTTCAAAATATTTGAGCGTTTTTGAAACCAAGATTTGTTTGTCTCCTGTCAAATATATTTTGGAATAATTGCTTTCCGCTTCTACTTTCAGGATGTCTTCAATGATTAAGAAATACGTGGCTTCACTGGTACTGATGGCTATCTTATTTTTTTGTTTGGAAGCAAAAGTGTCAAATGGCATAGTGATGTCTTTGGATTTAACTTTTGAACAGTTTTCTATAAATCTTTCAATAGAATGTTGTAATTCGGACTCTTTGACGGGCTTTAACAAATAATCAAAAGCCTGAAGTCTAACCGCATCTATGGCATAAGTGGAATATGCAGTCACATAAATCAATGGGATATCCAATTCTCTGATTTTTTTATGCAAGACGAGACCTGAAATAGCCGGCATTTCTATATCTGAAAAGATTAAATCCGGTTTTACCTCCAAAATAGCATTCATTGCTAACATAGAATTCGTAAAAGTTATTATCTCGTCAAAGTAATTGGTGACGGACAATAATTTCTCTTTCAGCAACTCTACTGCATGCTCTTCATCATCTACAATAAATACGGTTTTCATAAAATCGGTATCTTCATTACAATATCTGTACCATTGACAGCTCCACTTTTTATCTCCAAGTTAGCCTTTTTTGAAATTAAAAGTAAACGTTTTCTCGTTAATTCTAAACCAAAGTGCTTTTCTTCAACTTCTTTGTGGCCGTTGTCACTGATGGTATGATTTATTCCCACTCCATTGTCGCTAATCTTTATGACTAACAAATTATTTTCTTTTTTACAGGATACTATGATTTTTCCTATCCGGTCATTCAGATTGAAAATTCCATGCTTGATGGCATTTTCGGCAATAGGTTGTAATAATAAAATTGGTATTTGTATCGTATCTATATTCAAGTCCTCATCTACAATAAATTGGTAGGTAAAAAAATCTTTCTTTCTGGAGATAATAAGTGAAAAGTATAAGCCCAAAATCTTTAACTCGTCCCTTAAAGAAATCAATCTCGTTGTACTTTTATCTATGACCAATCTAATCAAATCGCTAAATTCTTGTAATGAATTTCTGGCTTGCTGATAATTTTTTTTATAAATATGAAAACTAATCAGATTCAAACTATTAAAGATAAAATGCGGATTGAGCATATTTTGAATAATCAATCCATCGTATTTGGCAGATATCATTTTTAATTCCAATGCTTCCTCTTTAATGAGATAGTCTCTTCTGAGAAAAGCAAGGATGACAAAAATGTTGAAAATAGCTGCTCCGATCAAAAGAGGATAATACACAAAATGATAATTACCGATGTAGTTTGCACCGGCAGGTTCATAAAATCTTGATAAAAAGGCTCCTAAAATGACCCCTACATAGATAAACAATCCACCGTTGACGATGATAAGATAAGGAACACCCTTTTTTGCCTTTCTAAGTATTTCATTTTGCCGGTTAAAATATAAATAGATTAAACTGATGATGCCGAAAATCACATAGAAAAGTACTCTGTTAATCAGGCCGATCTTAGTCGGCATAAAAATCAAACTTAACAAGACGAGAAAAGCAAAAAATACCAAAAAGATGCTAATCCCTATTGCGGCTTTCCTTGAAAATCTAATAGCTACGGTGTTTTCTACAAAGAAATAAATAAAAGATAAAATGAATAATGAAATACTCATTATTAGGAAAGGTCCGGGAAGAATGAAAGTAAGAGCCGTATTGTCAAAAGGATATCTGATTAAATTGGAGGGGAGGGAATAATAAAGAAAGACGAAACATAACAGCAAAAACAAATCACCTATTGAAAAAACCAAATAAGCGATGTCTTTAGTCAGAAAAAATCTGATACCCAATATAATAATGGTAAAAATCAACATTCCCCAAAAAGGAAGTGGAAACCTATTAGAAGTTTTCCGACTTGCCAAGAAATGATTTTCCCATTTAAATTTATCCTGGACTGACATCATTTTAGCCTCTACTACACCTATTGTATAATCATCATATCTGTCACATTTGACCAAATAGGCTTCGGCGATATCGGTAGAATCGGAAAATAGCCGGCAAGAACTGAAATCTATGACATGAACTATATTATTTTTGTTGGCATGTAGTCCGCCGGTACTTTTCTTTTCCCATTTATTTAGAATCTTACAATAGACTGTGTATCTGTCAAAAAATCCAATATGTAGATAGTTTTTGTCTATGTGTTCTTTTAATAAACTACCGGGGATATAAAACCATGAGGATGTCCCCTCTTTAATCGGGTGAGGATTGCGTTCATGTTCAAAATTACCTTGGCTGATAGCTTGTTCTATCGTGTTAGGGTCATTATTGGATGAGGGAAGACCATTTAGATACACAATCTCATTGGGGAGAGTGGACGAGAAAGCATTTATCAAAGGTAATACTATAATCACCCATCCCAATAATAACCTGCGTGAGAGATATTTTCCCAATGAAAAGCTTTTTCGGGACATGATATTATTGGTTGAGGCTTTCATTGTTTCTTTTCTCAATAAGACTTTTATAAATGATTGGAATCTTAATAGTTACTAAAGTGCCTCCTCCCGGCGGACTTTCCATCGTTATCTGACTGTCTTCTGAAAGAAGGGCCAGCCGCCTTTTTGTCAAATCTATACCGATATGTTTTCTATCATCATTGTCGATGTTTAGCTTTTTTAATTCTTTTGATTTTTGCAATCCGATTCCATTGTCACGAATGGTGATAAACAACGAGTTGTTGTGGATGAAGAAGTCAATATCTATCTGCCCGTCTTTTTCATTTTCCAGATTCATGATTCCATGTTTCAAAGCATTTTCTACGATAGGTTGGGTGATTAAAACAGGAATATGCATATATTCTTTATTGACTTTTTCACTGATTTGGATGTGGTAAGTGAAAAGATCCTCTTTTCTGGTCTTTTGAAGGCTTAAATACAAATTCAATAACGTCACTTCATCTTGAATAGAAATGAGTTTGTCCTGACTTCTATCAATCACATTTCTCAAAAGATCTCCAAATTTGAAGAGCGTATCTCGAGCTTTTGCAAAATCTTTTTTATAGAGGAAATAATCAATCAGATTGAGACTGTTAAAAATAAAGTGCGGATTTAAGCTGTTTTGTAATACCTGCGTTTCCAATTCTGAAAGTTGTCTTTTTATGAAGTCTCTTTCAGTGGCGACCTCTAAATCTCTTGTGGTAAAAGCCGTCAGGGTAATAATGTTGTAAATAGTGACTCCCACAGCCATTGGAATCGTCAATAAGTAAGCTCCGCCTATATAATTTGTATTGTTTTGAAATAAAATACTGAGTGTGAAACCAACAATTGAAGCTAACACTATAAAAATACTACCGAAAGCAATGATGAAGAAAGAATCTTTAATCGTTTTCCCTTTAAAAACATCTTTGTAATAAATGAGATATCCGTATATCGAAAGGATTAAAATAAATAAAAAAGCCCCTGTGATGATATTGGCTAAATAAAAGAGCTTGAAAAAATATTCAAATCCAATTAGAAAGACGGATACGAGAATGCATAAGAAAAATGCGATATTGGTAATTTGGTTAGAAACTCTGATGAAATCTCCTTTTTTATAAAAATGTTTGAATGAGAGTATGTAAAAACCCATCCCCGATATGATGGTTGCATCTGAAAATGCAACGGCAAGCAAAGGGTCGTTTCCTATATAAAACCGAATGATGGAAGGTTCTACTATATATACTATAAAAAAGTTGAGCGTAATCAATACACTTCCAATCATAAAACTGAGATAAGCTATTTCTTTTGTAAGGAGAAATCGTACCCCGAAGATGATAATCGACAAAACCATCATACCCATTAGGAGAGTGAGTATGGTATTGAGCCAGTGTTTACTTGCATTGATATTATATTCCCATTCGTGGATCTGATGTGCAGTCATCAACTTCCCTTCCATGATACTTGGAGAGTAGTTATTAAATCTTCGACATGCCACCAAATAAGCATCTGCGATATCATTTTTATCCGTAAAAAGCCTGAAAGATGTACGATCGGCAATTTTGGATTCATCGCTATACTTCATATAATAACCACCGGCTGCCACATCTTCCCATTGATTGTTTTTAAGCTGATACAGATGAGTATAATCATAAAATCCGGTCAGAATGTAGTTTTTAGAAATATCTTCAAGTAAGAGGCGTTTAGGTATGTATATCCATGCTGATTTACCGTAAGTCGTTTGACCTTTATAAATTGTATCGACAGCCAATCCGTCTTTCATTTTTTGGATTATTTTTTCGGGCTGATCTTCATTCAATGCTTGCTGATAGAGAAAAATCATCTGATCAGGTAGAGAAGTTGCTTTGGAAAGTACACAACTTGTTTTTGCTTGCCATAAACAAAAAACGAAAAAGACAAACACAAGTTGGAATGCCTTCACATTCTTCTTATCTCGAAGAATGTGAAGGCAATGATATCTAATGCTTGTCGATTTATCCATTGTTCTATTTCTATTTACGAATAGTTTATAAATGTCTTTAAAACTATTTTTATTTCAAAATTGCTGTCCTTTTCTACTTCGATTGTACAATTTTCACTTAAATAGGATAATCTCCTTTGATTAATCTCTATGTCTTGATAGATTTTGTTTTTACGGACGAGGAACTTTTTATTTTCATGAAAACTTCTTTTGCTATATAATTTGACGGTATGTGTGATGGTTGTAATCACTTGCTCCTCAGATTTCACTATTTGAACGGTAATATTTTCACTGTCTTGTTCATCTAATTTATACAGTTGTAATAGATTTTCGATATTGGATTGAATGAGAAACGGAATGACTTTTGTCTTTTCTAAATCTAAATCTTCATCAACAAAAATAAAACTTTCAAAATTCTCAGATCTTTGGTTTTCAATTTCCAAATAGAGCTTTAAGATGTTTATTTCGGCAGACCAAGTAACATATCTTTTTGAACTTTGATTTAAAATTGAACGCAATAAATCACTGAATTTGTACAACCTGTTTTGAGCTAAATCATAATTGAGACTACGGATAGCGTTATCTATATTTTTTAAGCTGTGTAAAATGAAATCAGGACTCAGTGCACTCTGTAATACTTGACTTTCTTTTTCGATGACTTCAAGTTGTAATTGATTGACAGTTAATGTCGTCATATAATCTCTTTCAGTTGAAGCAGTGATGGCAAAAATATTATAGGAGCAGACGCCTAAGAGAATAGGGAATGTCAGTAAATAAAATTTATCCAAGTAAAAGGGATTGTTTTGAAAAGCAAAGGCTAAAACAAAAGCAAAAATGACAAAAGCACATAGAAAAATGATTCCTTTTCTAAAGATTAAAAAAGGTACATCGGCTTCTGTATGATGGACCTTTTTATTGTTTTTTTCTATAATCCAAATTGTGAGAACCAGCAAAATGACGAGTGAAACATAAAATAAGCGATTGGCAATATATTTATAGGAGGGAAATTTGATATTAGACAAAAAGATGATGATGGAAACGATTATAATAAATCCGGTCAGATATTTGTTTGTTTTGGCTAAAACAAAAGATTTCCGGTATTTTTTTATATAGAAAAAGCGGTATGATAAAAAGAAAAAAGCGATACCTATTATTGCAATGGGCAGATTAACAGATAGGATAAAATCAAAAGAGTCAAATGGATATTTATCCATATTGGATCTTGATAGATAATATTGACTGACAAAATGAAGTAGAAAGAAAAGATTGCTGATGGCAAAAAATAGATTGGTCTTATCTTTGGACAAAATAAACTTCGTCACGAAAACGACGATACAAACAATCAAGATGCCCCATAACACTATATATAATCTGTCTAAAAACTCCTTTGACTTCTTATACTTATTAAACCACGCTATTTTTTCGACTTGTGTCATCAGTTTTGCTTCCGGTATGCCTATCACGTAATCATTGTTTCTGATACTTTGTATCAAATAGGCAGTTGTGGGAAAAGAGCTATCGGAATATAGCCGTATAGAATATCTGTCAACAGTCTCATCTTGTTTGCTTTTTGCTAAATACACGCTGTTTTCAGAAATTTTCCCCCATCGTTTACCTTTCAACTGAAATAGATAACTATTATTGAAAAATCCGGTCAGAATGTAGTTTTTTGGCAGATTTTTTTCCATGAACTTTTGAGGAATATAATACCATATCGCTGTTCCCACCGGAATAGGTATGGGCCGGACAGTATCTCTGTATGCTCCTTGAAGGATTTTCTGGTAAATATCATCTGCCTGCTCATTTATTTGGGCATTGACAAACAAGATTTTATCGGGAATCTTATTTTCACTTGTTGCATATAATACACTGCCTTTTAGTAGCAAAATATATATAAGCAGAAGCTTATAGAGTGATTTTAATCTATATATGTATTCTAAAGACACACGGCAAATATAATCCTATGTAAGCATATCTTTTAATGAGAAGTTAAAATTTAAATGAACCCCAAGTTTTAGAGGACAAGGTCAATAAAAAAGAGGCTGTCCAAAAAGTTTTAGACAGCCTCTTTTCTTTGTAGTGACCGCGGTACG
Organism: Chitinophagales bacterium; assembly: GCA_023957215.1. GTDB lineage: Bacteria > Bacteroidota > Bacteroidia > Chitinophagales > JADIYW01 > JAMLHH01. Next base: position 38,116 of record JAMLHH010000021.1, on the reverse strand, counting down.
AATCGAACGTACGACCGACTGCTTAGAAGGCAGTTGCTCTATCCCCTGAGCTACGCGGCCTTGCTTTTTGATAAGTGTGTGCAAAGGTAATAAGTTTTTTTCTTTCCAAAAGTATTTTGTGCAGATGTTTTTAAAAATTAAAGATTTAAAGGTGAGATTTTTTCGGGTTTTACTTTCGGATAAACCGAGAAGCAATTTGTTTGTAGGAATAGTTACTGTGTAAACAAATATCTGTCAATCCCACTATATAGAGACCCGTATTTCGGTGCTAGTCCAGATTCAGTATTAGGAATTTAAGCGAAACGAAATGATACAAAAAATGAGCTAATACTTCATTTGGATTTAAGATAAAACAATTCAATTTATTCTATTATTTCCAATTGTTTGATGTAATCAGATATTATACCTTTCATATAGATAGTGGGAAAAAACCCAAAACACAACAATATTGAATTGTCTGATAGATCGTCAATGCATAAGCTATATATTTCTTAAACTTTCATAATGATGAATGTACTCATGCATAGAATTAGGATAGAGATTCGTAATCTTTTAAGATTCTTTCAAAGATTCTGTTTTAAACATATTTATATGGTGAGGGATGTCAAGCGGTTGATATATTTCGTTGTGCTGACTGATATCTAAACCAATCTCTTCATCTTTTTCACTGACTCTCATCGGATACGCCCAATTGACGACTTTGAAAATAATTAAACTCATAACTATACTATAAATTAATACTAGGAACAATCCCAATATTTGGTGTATAAATAGAAAGTAACTTCCATACGCCAGCCCATTTTCACCTGCGGCATTGATATTGGTAGATGCAAATACACCTGTCAATAGCATTCCTGTGATTGCGCCAATGCCGTGACATGGAAATACATCTAGCGTATCATCAACTGATGATTTATTTTTCCAATAAACAGCCAAATTAGAAATGATAGCACTAATAAATCCTATGAAAAAACTTTGAGGTATCCCTACATAGCCTGCTGCCGGTGTGATGGCGACCATTCCCACAACTGCCCCGACACAGAAACCAACAGCCGATGGCTTGCGACCACAAATACTGTCGAAAAAAATCCAAGTTAATCCCGCTACAGCTATTGCAGTATTGGTTGTGGCAAATGCATAAACGGCCAATTTATTTGCACCGAAAGAGGAACCTGCATTAAAGCCAAACCATCCGAACCATAATAAGCTGGTGCCTAAAAGGACAAAAGGTATATTGGCAGGATGTGTCATTTTTTTATATAAACGAGATTTTCTTTGTTTCAGAAATAAGGCTCCGACTAATGCCGCACAGCCGGCCGGAATATGTACAACCATACCGCCGGCAAAGTCTAATACTCCGAGTTTATAAAGAATACCTTCTGGATTCCAAGTCCAATGCGCTATTGGTGCATATATAAAAAGTGTGAAAAGTAACATGAACAATAGATAAGCTTTAAAATTGATTCTTTCTGCTACTGCACCCACGACAAGTGCCGGAGCTATCATGGCAAACTTTAACTGAAAAAGGGCAAATAATAGGAGCGGGATACCGGGCGCTAAATCCCACGGCTGATTTTCTGTTACATTTTTGAAAAAGAAATATTTTGTTGGATCTCCAATCAAACCATGAAATGAAGGTCCAAATGCCAAACTAAAGCCCACGATAATCCATACGATACTTATCAGTCCCGTGGCTATGAAACTTTGCAATATTGTAGAAATGACGTTTTTTCTGTTGACCATACCACCGTAAAAAAAAGAGAGTCCCGGTGTCATTAAGAATACTAAACAACTGGCAACAATCAGCCAAGCTAAATCTGCAGCGTTGATATTCTTAGACTCTACTAAGGCTTCAGGATTAATGAAAATTCCTATTATGGCGAAAAGGCCTAATAATAGCAATGGAATCCAATCTTCTTTTTTTTTCAGATAGAGACTGATGGTATTTTTCATAAAAATTTGATTTATGTTACAAATTTAATGTTATGTCCTTTTTTTGAGTCTTACGTCTATTTCATAATTGTTATTTTATTTTGAATAAAAATGAAATATCCAAATGTTTATTATGAATAAATGTTACTAAGCGTATATGACTCAATGGTAGATATCGGTATATAAGGTATAAATTTTGCATTGGATAGTGCTGAGGGGTGTTCTATGATTGCCATTTATTAAATTGATGAGTATCTTTTGGTTTTCCATTTTGGACATTTAAGTATCTTTACACAGACTGTATTCAAAAGAACTTAGCAGATATTAGTTTTATATAACCTATGATTGATGAAGACAGTGCAAAATATATAGTGCAAATAAAAAAAGCACCTACAAATTTACTCTGTAAGCGTTTGATTTTCAGCTCCTCAGACTGGGCTCGAACCAGTGACCTGCATTCCGAGAATTCGGAACTCTGATTAATTCCGCATGTGCGGAACTCTAACAAGGTTTAAGATGATAAGTATTTAGATGATTAAATAAAAAAAACGCTTACGATTTGCACCGTAAGCGTTTGATTTTCAGCTCCTCAGACTGGGCTCGAACCAGTGACCCTCTGATTAACAGTCAGATGCTCTAACCGACTGAGCTACTGAGGAATGCTCAAAAGCGAATGCAAATGTAGATGTTTGAATTTAATTTTGCAAATTTGTACAAAAATAAATTTATGAGTTTGTTAGTTGTAGGAACAGTTGCGTATGATGCCATCGAGACACCATTTGATAAAGTAGATAAAATTGCCGGAGGGTCAGGTAATTATATATGTCATTCTGCTTCATTGTTTGTAGATGATGTGGATCTTGTCGCTGTGGTGGGTGATGATTTTGACCAAAACGAATTGGAGTTTTTGTCCTCCAAAGGAGTCAGCTTGGAAGGCTTGCAGATAAAAAAAGGTGAAAAATCATTTTTTTGGTCTGGTAGATATCGCATGGATATGAATTCCAGAGATACGCTTGCTACGGATTTGAATGTTTTGGCTGACTTTGATCCGATTCTTCCCGATTCCTATAAAAATCCGGATATGGTGATATTGGGAAATATAGATCCTAACTTACAAATAAAAGTGATTCAGCAATTAGAGTCTCGTCCTAAGTTGATAGCAATGGACACTATGAATTTTTGGATGGACAACACGCCCAACGCTTTGGATGAAGTATTAGAAATGGTGGATGTGCTAATTATCAATGATGAAGAAGCTCGTCAACTCAGTGGTATGAGTTCATTGGTGAAGGCGGCAGCTTTTATCAAAGAACACGGTCCTAAATATTTGGTGATAAAAAAAGGAGAACATGGTGCTTTGTTATTTTACGAAGACAAAGTGTTTTTTGCACCTGCATTACCATTGGATGAAGTTTTTGACCCTACCGGTGCAGGTGATACATTTGCAGGTGGATTTATGGGACATTTAGCACGTTCTAAAGATTTGTCTTTTGAAAATATGAAACGTGCAGTCATTTATGGCACGGCGGCAGCCTCCTTTTGTGTGGAAGCTTTCGGACCTTCCCGGCTAAAAACCTTAACCATAGAAGAACTCAACGAAAGAGTGCAAATATTAGTCAATTTGGTGGACTTCGATATTATTTTGAAGTAATACGGTTGAAGCCAAGAACCAAGAACCAAGACAACAAGAGCCAAAACGGTCAACCCTATTTAGGGAAGGACATGACTCTTGGTTCTTTCAAACAGAAAAGCTGCCCATTGCGGACAGCTCTTGAATCAAAAAACAATCAATATTTATTATCTCACACTCCAAATATAATCTTCCAAATCACGGACGCTGGAGGAGAATTTAAGCATATCATTCACTCTGTAATAGTTTTCCCTGTCAAGACACGCATAGTATGCATCTTTTGCGATAGTAAGCCTACTTTCTTCATAATCGAATAAAGTCATTATTTGTAGAATTTGATAAGTATCTAATCTGTTTTCTGCAATGGCTTGTCTTGCGACGGAAAGTCTGTCTGACTCATATCTCTGATTTTCAAGACTGTATATCAAATCATTAAAACTAAATGCAGGATAGTTTAAGGTAGTTGTAGTTCTGACAGGCGTAGTATAAACCGGTCTGTTTACATTGATATTGATGAGTGGTCTTGTTCTGATGACAGGTTGTGTGACGACTACCGGTCTGACGATAGGTCTTACTACCGGTCTGACAACCGTTGTGACGACAGGTCGTACCACAGGTTTTACCACTTGGGTTTTTACGTGAGACGTAGGTTTTGTATTGGAGTGCCCATTAGTATAGTTGTTATTGTTAGAACTCCAATTATTTGAATTATTGGACTTGTTAGAGTTTGAATTTTTATTTTGAGAAGAAGATTTATTGGTCTTAGTCATGGAGGACTTAGAAGTATTATTTCTTCCATCAAAACGTGCTTCTGTACCGGCTGCGTAAGTAGCAATACCAATGAAAAGCATTAAGCTGAGTGTAAGAACCTTTTTCATATTATTCAATTTACAAGTTCTAAAATCAATTGCTATGCCAATTTTTTTTTTAACTTTACTACTTTCCTATATATTAAAGGGAAAAATGAGTTTCTTAACATCTATTGTTTAATTTAGAATCAAAAATCCGTTTTGGAATCAAAAAGACACGTTGAGGTTTGTATAATTTCCGATATTCATCTTGGAACTTATGGTAGTTGTGCTACCGAACTCAATCGTTATCTGAGGAGTATAGATCCGGGTATGCTGATTATCAATGGGGACTGGTTAGATATTTGGAATTTCGGTTCAAATTATTGGAAGTCAGAACATACTGAAAATCTATCTATTATTTTTGATTTTCTGAAAAATGGTATTCCCGTTTATTATATACCGGGAAATCACGATGATATAGCAAGAAGGTTTTTGGATATCAAATTGGATATTTTTGAGTTGAGAAATGAGCTGTTTTTGGAATTAGACGGTAAAACCCACTGGATTTTTCATGGAGATATTTTTGACTTATCGGTTAGCAACAATGCCCGATGGTTGGCAAAATTAGGTGGTAAAAGTTACGATTATTTGATTCGTTTAAATAGGTGGATTAATTTTATCCGATTCAAATTAGGTTACGATAGAATTATGCTTTCAAAAAGTATAAAGGACAGTATCAAAAGTTTTGTCAAAAAGAAAGTTGCAGATTTTGAAGAACTTGCCATAGAGCATGCCATTGAGCATGGATATGACTATGTTATCTGTGGACATATTCACAAACCACAAATTAGACATATCGAAACAGAAAAAGGTTCTGTTACCTATTTGAATTCGGGAGACTGGATAGAAAACTTGACGGCATTAGAGTATAATAAGGGTGAATGGACACTCTTTAATTATTACAATGACCTGGCTTATCAGGGGATTGATCGAGAGTAAGGTCTGAAATGACAATTGCTAACCACAAATTTATATAGCATGTTATTAATATTAAAAGACTTTCAATCAAGTTGAAAGTGAATTTGAGTACAGTGATGCACTAAGTCTCAATACTCATTACAAGAAATCTCATTACTAAAAGAAAAAGGCACGAAATATGTAAGTATATTTTGAATTTGAATGAGTATTGGAATTTACTCATGACAAATCTTTATATTTAACTCGAAGAAATTTATATAAAAGGAGATGAAAAAAATAAATTTATCACTACTCACGTTGCTATTTTCATTTTTAATAGTTTCACCCACTATGGCGCAAGATGCCACGCAAAAAATGAACTATTTTTTGAGATTGCTAAATTCTAACTATGTAGAAGATGTGAATTTGGATAGTCTTGTAGAAATTGGTATCAGAAGTATTTTGGACAACTTAGACCCGCATTCTGTTTATTTGGACAAAGAAGAACTCAAAAAGGCTAATGAACCTTTGGAGGGTAATTTTGAAGGGGTGGGCATACAATTTAATATTTTGGATGATACAATCAATGTCGTCCATGTGATCATCGGAGGTCCTTCTCAAAAAGTGGGAATTGAAGATGGGGATAAAATTGTCACTGTTGATGGAGATACTGTTGCAGGAGTGGGAATCACCAATGATAAAGTAATAAAACTCTTGCGTGGTACAAAAGGAACGGAGGTTACTGTCGGTATTAAAAGAGCAGGTGAGAAAGAGGTATTGGATTTTCTGATAGTAAGAGATAAAATTCCATTGTATGCTTTGGATGCGGCGTATATCACGCCCGATAAAATAGGTTATATCAAGCTGTCTCGTTTCTCTGCTACTGCAACGGAAGAGGTTTCTGTCGCCATAGATTCCTTAAAAGATTTGGGAATGAAAAGCCTGATACTTGATTTGACAGGTAATGGTGGAGGCTACTTAAATCAGGCACAAGGATTAGCAGATTTGTTTCTAAAAGGAGATAAAGTGATAGTTTATACCGAAGGGAAAGCCCAGCCGAGACAAGATTTTAAATCTACTGATGAAGGTGATTTTGAACAAGGAAAATTGGTCGTTATGGTGGATGGTTCGAGTGCCAGTGCAAGTGAAATTGTTTCAGGAGCTATTCAAGATTGGGATAGAGGAGTTTTGGTGGGTAGAAGGACATTTGGAAAAGGTTTGGTGCAAAAAAGTTATTTCTTACCAGACTTTACTGCTGTCAGATTGACGATGGCACACTATTATATTCCAAGTGGAAGGTCTATACAAAAACCTTATAATTTAGGTAAAAATAAATATGAAGAAGATATTGTCGAGCGATTTGAAAGTGGTGAATTGTTTGATGAATCTAAAATGCATCTTTCAGATTCTACGCCTTATTATACCGCTGCACATCGTGTTGTTTATGGTGGCGGAGGTGTCATTCCTGATGTGTATGTGCCGGTAGATACAACTTGGCGGACAGATTTTTACAGTAAGATTTTGCGTTCGGGTATTTTTTCAAAATATACTTTAAAATATGTCAATGAACATAGACATGAATTAAAAGAGAAATATAAAAACGAGGTAGATTATATCAAAAATTTTGTGGTGAATGAAGAATTATGGGATGATTTCTTGAAAGCCGTAGAGGAAAAAGAAATCAAGTCAGACAAAGATTATTCTAATAGCATTTACAATATGAAACTTCAACTCAAAGCTTTGATAGGTCAAAATTTGTTTGATTCTAAAATATATTATCAGATTATCAATGAATTAGACCCTATTTATACCAAAGCTTTAGAGACTATCAGGGGAAAAGATTATGATAAATTGTTAAAACCTGTCACCAATAAAAAATAGTTGTCTTATAGGGTAACAAATGTGTAACCTTTGGTTTTCATATCCTTGATCCATTGCGGTAGAAAGTCTTGGTATTTGACAAGACATTCTTTTCTGTCATGCAGTACGATGATATCGCCACCTTGTACTTGAATCATCCTTTTTTGTAAAAGTTCGGAATTGACCTTTTCATCAAAGTCGCCCGGCATAAAGTTAAACAAACAGCATTTCATATCAGGATTTTCACTTTGTATAAGTTGCCATTTCTTTTGGGTAATTTTCCCGTAAGGAGGTCTGAATAAAGGAGTTTTAATGATTTGATACGCCTTTTGAACATCAGATAAATATTCTTCATTGCTTGTCTTCCAGCCATTTTTATGGTTAAAAGAATGATGTCCGACGGCATGACCTTGCTGCTGTATTTCACAGACTAAATCGGGATGCTTTTCAGCTTGTTGACCTAGGAGGAAGAAAGTGACTTTGCAATCAGTTTCGGCTAAAAGGTGTAACAGGTGACTCGTAGAATCTGTATTGGGACTATCGTCGAATGTCAATGCTATCTGCCTTTCTCCTACATTCCATAAGTAATGCGGAAAAAAGTAAGTAATGGCTTTGGGTATTCTGACGAAATACATAGATACAAAGTAAAGGAAAAATGGCTAATTAGAGAATGAGGAAATTAGCTAATTAGCTAATTAGCTATTGATTCAAAGGTTAGATACCGACAGTCCACCGTTCTTCGGTAAATAGTTTGTTGTTATTAAAGACTGACTGGACAAAGACTATTGGTGGCTATATTTCGTTTGAAATGATGATTAGGAATGAAAAGTAAAGAAATACTATAATAACAGAATTTTAAATGAAAACCATATAGATATCCTTAACTTTACGACTTTGAATAGTTTGTTATGGAAAGACCTGTACGCGTGAGATTTGCCCCGAGTCCTACCGGCCCTTTACATTTGGGAGGAGTGAGGACAGCACTGTATAATTATTTGTTTGCAAGAAAGACCGGAGGTCAATTTATTTTGAGAATCGAAGATACCGACCAGACAAGATTTGTACAAGGTGCAGAAGAGTATATCATGGAATCTTTGAAGTGGATAGGTATGGAGATAGATGAAGGTATCCATGAAGGTGGTGATTTTGGCCCGTACAGACAAAGTGATAGAAAGCATCTATATGAAAAATATGTGCATCAACTTATAGATGACGGACATGCTTATTATGCATTTGATACAGCAGAAGAGTTAGAAGCAATGCGTGAAAGGCTTAAAGAACGTGGTGCTGACAATCTCTCTTACAATCATCATGTACGTCAAGAAATGAAGAACTCTATTTCTTTGAGTGCTGAGGAAGTTCAAAGAAAAATAGAAGCCGGTGAACCTTATGTAGTACGTATTAAAATACCTGAAAATGAAGAAGTCAAATTCACCGATGTAATCAGAGGTGAGGTAGTTTTTCATACCGAACAGTTAGATGATAAAGTGATTTTTAAATCTGACGGTATGCCTACTTACCACATGGCAAATATTGTCGATGATCATTTGATGCAAATTTCTCATGTTATCCGTGGTGAAGAATGGTTGTCTTCTACACCTATTCACGTTTTGCTGTACAGATTTTTAAATTGGGAAGATACCATGCCGGAGTTTGCCCACTTACCATTGATTTTAAAACCTGATGGAAATGGTAAGCTCAGCAAAAGAGATGGTGACAGATTAGGCTTCCCTGTGTTCCCTCTCAATTGGAACAATCCTGCAACAGGTGAAGAGTCCTTAGGTTTTAAAGAAAGAGGTTTTTTACCGGAAGCTTTTATGAATATGCTTGCTTTTTTAGGATGGAATCCGGGTGGAACACAAGAGATTTTTCACAAGCAAGAATTAATAGATACGTTTTCATTAGAGCGAGTGAGTAAGTCGGGAGCAAAATTTGATTTTGAAAAAGCAAAGTGGTTTAATCAGCAATATATCAAGACCACTGATTTGAAATCACTTTTGGAGATGTTGCGTCCGGAATTTGAAGCAAACGGTATTGATAAAGATGATGCCTTTTTGGAAAAGTATATAGGACTGTTTGTAGATAGAGTCACCTTTTTGAGTGAGTTTTCAAGTGCCGGATATTATCTCTTTGAAAGACCCCACGCATATAACGAAAAGCAGTTTAACAAGCGATATCAAAAAGAAGGCGTCCCTGAAATATTGGAAAGAATTCCGGCTTTGCTTACATCTTTAAAATCTTGGAAAGCTGAAGATATAGAAAACGCTATCCATCAACTGATAGAAGATAATGAAATCAACCCCGGATTAATCATGGGTACTTTTAGAATTATGTTAACGGGAGAGGTCGGAGGACCACCTTTGTACGAAATAGCTGAATTGATAGGTCAAAAGGAAACGATGGAGCGTATAGCGATAGCTCTTCGATATTTTTCTGAGAGCTGAGTTGAGCAATTGAAAAACTTGTTATAACTTAGTAGTCAAATGTCTGAGAATAAACCTCAAACGCTGTTGAAGCAGATATGGAATAAACTTCCTAATAAATACCTATTGATTTTGGTAGTGTACTTTATTTATATGTTTTTCTTTGACGACAATAATATCCGTTCTCAATATAAACTGTGGTCTGAAGTTCAAACTTTGAAGAAAGAAAAGAAGGCTGTTCAGAAACAATTAGAGGAAGTCAAAAAGGAAAAGGAACAACTTTTTACGGATGACAAGACCTTGGAAAAGTTTGCGCGTGAAAATTACTACGTCAAAAAGGACGATGAAACATTATTTGTGATAACGAAAGAGTAGGGAGAGCTACTGCATTTGCTTACAGAAAAGCATAAAATTCTGTAATCAATCTTGTTCTTTTATGTTGGATAAAAATAATTTGAATAAAAAATTCTCATCTAAAATTCCTATTGCTGAATCTGGGTTTATATACAATAATTCACTACATGACAATTTTTGATAAAATAATTTCAAAGCCTTGTTTTTGAGGGTTTAACAAAATATTTGTGATATATTCTAATCCATATTTGAAGATAGATTTTGCTCTATGCCCGTGTTTTTTAATAATAATGGGCTTTACTTCGTTGTTCAAGTAATCACCAACTTTGTAACACCATAAAAAGGCAATCATAACAAGACAAATTAGCTTTTCAATCCTTTCAATGTCTTGTAAATGTGTATTTTCGATATCAAACCCACTGGATTTCATAGCTTTGAAGCACGTTTCAATCTGCCATCTATCTTTATAATTTACCAATGCTTGTGTGTCTTTGCTATAACTTATAATGATGACGTATTCAGGTGCGTTGTCTCTTGTTCGACCTAATGTGGCTGATAAATAACAATATTCTCCATTGATCTTTACAATCTTATGATAATGCTTCATCTCTCCATATTTTAACCCTGAGAACAACCATTTAACAGGAATTTCTTTATCTTTATGAGGTAGATAAACTTTAAAATTATTGCGTATTCGAATGTGATATCTCAAATTTTCTCTATTCAAATAACCCATCCATTCTTCTCCGACAAACTCACGGTCAGCAACAATAAAACCAATACAATCTTTTCCGAAAAGACGGATAAATCTTTGAATTAACATGATTCTTTCCCGGCTATTTGAGTTGCCTCTCTTGTCCAACATCGTGAAAAGCAGAGGGAAGGCTATGTTTTTATAGGCAATACCTAACATAAATATATTGATGTTTTGTTCTCCGAACTTCCAGTTGGTTCTGTCAATGGTTATCCTAAGATTTTCTTTTTCAGGAAGTAATGCAAAGATTAGCTTAGCAATTAAGTCACTACATAAACAGAATCCGGACATAAAGCGTTGAATCCTTCGAAGGGATGAATCCGCTTTACTCTCATTGTCAAAAGCTAAAGCTAATTTATGAAAACTCACTGTTTGTACTTTACAAAGTGCTAAGATTACTTGGGCTATTAACTTTATCCTTGCTTTATTCATCATAGAATCATTTTTTTCGATATTTCTACTTAAAACTTCACAAAGTTGATTACTTTTACTCTCACGACTGATATTCTTATCCATAGAAAAATGTTGAAATTATTCTTCTAAGATACTGAATATCAGTCTATTATGCAAATAGTTTAACAGTTAATTTGCTGTTTATCAAGGGATTATATTTTTGTCATGTAGTAAAATACAATAAATACTTTGTTTGCGATACTTTGTTTCGTTTATTAAAATCAAAAATATTATCAATATCAAAAATAAAAGATTCATATCACCCAAGCAAGAGAACGGATAGATAATAAGTATATAGATTAAATCGAAAGTGGTGAGCCAATACCGGCAGCTAATTAAGTTGAAGGTAACGACTAAAGAAAAGTCTAAATATTACTGAAGATACATGCCCAAAATATTTTAATTAGTCTCTAACTATAACAGTTGCTTCTTCATTGATCCAACAAGGAACTAAGTATTTACCACCGACTTTTAAACCTTTGGCAGCTACTTCCGCTCGAGTAGGTAAGAATTTTTTATAATCTCTCATCAAAGGACTGACTACTTCATCAAAAGAAGGATCTAATTCTAAAGCTTTTTTGAAGTAATCATAAGCCGGCCATAAAACTCTTTGAGAGTTGAAACCGGTACCTGTACCGCATTTGCTACCACTTGACAAATACAATACACCTATCAGATAATAAGGCTGTGCTGATGTTGTATCTAAGGTCATTGCTTGTCGTGCAGCTTCACGAGCACTTGGAAAATCGTCTGCTTGTCTGTAAGTATCTGCAAGTGCCAAATAAGCACCGGCTTTTTTAGTAGAATCTGTCGTGAGTTCTACTGCTTTTTGGAAATAAGGAATTGCATTTTTGAAATCTTTTATTTCATAAAAGTAAGCACCTATATTATTGGCACGAATGGCTGTCGGATGATCGTTAAAGAGGATTTGTTCCAAATCAAATCTGACTTTTGAGTCTTTTAAATCAGCATCTCTACTGATATTGCTAACGATATCTTCCACGTTGGAAATTGAAGAATCTTGACTTACCCATGCGTGGATAGAATCTTCTTTTACCTTGTCAGTCCAAGAATACCAATCTGCACCTGCTGCAAATCGCTTAGGTAAGACATATTCTTTTAAGTTGTATGTCATACCGGCTTTGACTTCTTGAAATTGTTCTGAGAGTTCTCCGGCTTGAATATTGGCATCACAGATATCCACCAATTTATTGTATTCCTTTTTGATAAAATCAACATTTATGCCCGGTGCTTCGTCTTTTAGATTTATCAATAGATTAAAATAAGTGGCGATACCGTAATATTTTGCATCATTACCGGCTAGAGCGATGGCCTTTGACAAAACTTTTACTGCATGAGGGTAGTCATTGGGTCTGTATTGAGCAATAGATATTCCTTTCAGCTGTAATACGTAAGCTTCATCTCCCCAGCATTTGATACGTTTGTCATAAATGGCAAGTAAGGTATCTACATATTTTTGTTTGCTGACTTCATCAGAAGTATTTTGAATCAGATATTCGTAAATTTCTGCTCCGTCAATAAAAACGGTTTTACCAAATCCCGGGGCTTCATCGTATAGTATTTTCCAATAGGGCAAGGCTTTTTCAATATTGCCTTGTTTGTAATATTCTTTGTAAAGCGAGAAATATTTAGGGCTTTCACTGTCTCCTTTAGGGCAGTCTTGTGCATTGACAGTAGAAAATGCTGTTATCAAAAAGACAAGGACTGTTGACCAAAAAGTAGTTTTCATCATCGTAATATTTATGTATTAATAGTATTTTCTTTTTTGAAACCAGTTTGCATTCAGATTGATACCGAGTTTGAGTTTTGCATAATTTTCTCTGATTAAATTATTTTGGAGCGTCCCTCTCGAACCGGCTTCCACACTCAGATTAAAAGCATAAACGTACATTCTGGTATTAAATTCGTCAAACAATCTAATTACAATCGGTATTCCAAATCCAACATTTATGCCAAACTCATTTATCGAATTAGAAGCGAGGTTGAGATTTGTTCTTTCATAGTTGAAACCTAAACGGTATTTCAGCCTTGAAAAAAGTCCTTTATTGGGTGACAATGAAGGTAAAAACTCTCCGCCGATTCCTATTCTCCAACTGTTCTGCATAAACTCGGCAGTGTTATCATATCCGTTAAACTGACTCCAAGGTTGATATCTAAAATCAAATCCAGCCATCCATCTGACACTATCTGAAAGCATAATACCTGCTTGAATATAGCCGGGAATTTTTATATAATCGGCTTTATTAGAGACAATACTCAAAGTGTCAAAAGCCGAAGGATTGAGCGTTAGCAAATCATTCAGATAATCTTTATATGATTGATTTTCAGACTTTCCAATGAGGTATTGATTGTCTATGACTGAAATGTTTTCATCAAAAGAAGAGCGTTTTCCCAGACGAAGTGAAGGTGCTCCGGTTAATCCCAAGGTCAAATTGAGTTGTTTCTTATTGTCAGCTCCATATTTAAAAGCTTTGTTATAATGCGCCCCTGCCTGAAAAATAAATGCTTTCGCTAATAAAGTAGAATTATTCCACCCTGTATTGCCAAATGCATCCATTAAGTCTTTGTCCAAAGCATAGGTTAAGTTATTGCTCGTCAGGTTGCCAAAGAGGTATCCTATATTAAAGCCAAGGCTATATTCTTTGTATTTAAAACCATTAGAAAAGATAAAATTGTATAAATGTCCATCATTCTCTATCATGGAGACACCTTTCTGATCGTCAAAAGAAATGCTATCTATGGCAAAACTGTTTTTGGTGCTGAAGGGGAGTAAAGCTGCACCAAAACCCCAATGATTTCTTATCACAGGGAAAGCCATTGCCAAATAATCCAAACCGGCACTTCCTATTCCTACCGATCCGGTATTCGTTTTTCTTTTGCCCGTATATCCATAGATGCCTACTTCAAAAGAGGCTAACTGCGTTTCGGCCAAGGTAGCGGGGTTTTCAAAATTGGTGGCATCCGGTGAATGATATGTCGCACCCAAACCGCCCATAGCGGCATTTGGATTAAAACTGTTATTGTGCATCAGTCCCAAACCGTATTTGGCAAAAGGAGTACCATCTTTTGATTGTGCGGAGACTTGACAGGTATATAGCGATGTTGCCAACACCATCAAAAAAGTAACTATTTTTCTATTGTACATTATATCTTGCAATTTTTTGTAATCCTTCCAAGACCAAGTTTGGATGTGCAAATATCTCATTTTTAATTTTATTTAAAAACAAGTCCATATCTCCGCCTGTCAGTATCACTTTCAGATTATCATATTTTTTGTTATATTCTTCTACAAAAGCATTGATTTCCATTACTGAAGCTCTGATGACACCTATCTGAATACATGTTTCGGTACTATTCCCTATGTTGCTTTCTTGCCAAGATTTTTCTACCAATGGAAGTTTGTCGGTATAGTTATGAAGTGCTTTTAATCTCATGCTGATACCCGGATGTATGCTTCCGCCAAGATACTCTCCTTGATGATTGACAAAGTCCAAAGTGATACAAGTGCCTGTATCTATGATTAAGCAATTTTGATGGGGAAAAAGATCAACTGCCGCTGCTGCCAACGCTATCCTATCCCTACCCAAAGTTTGTGGAGTAGTGTATAAATTTTTAAAAGGAATCCGGGCTTGATGAGATATTTCCAAAAAGTTTGGTTGCAGGTATAAAAAATCTTTAACTGAGCTTTCGAGTTTGGCAGTGGAGGAAACGACAAATCGGTGATTGGGATATTTTTTGACTAAGTTTTTAAGAACTTGTAAGTCGCCTTTAGCTGAAACAAGCACTTCGAGTGCATTTCCCTCATGAAAGACACCTATCTTCATTCTGGTATTGCCAATATCCAAGCAGATTAAATACAAATACTTCTTTTTATTTTCTAGATATCACTTTCTTCACAGCAGCTACAATATCTTTTGGAGCTAAGCCATATTTATCTAATAATTGAGTAGGAGTACCGGATTCGCCAAAAGTATCTTTTACTG
This sequence comes from Chitinophagales bacterium, assembly GCA_023957215.1. Classification (GTDB taxonomy): domain Bacteria; phylum Bacteroidota; class Bacteroidia; order Chitinophagales; family JADIYW01; genus JAMLHH01. The sequence goes on along the minus strand of JAMLHH010000021.1, from coordinate 22,958 downwards.
CAACAAATTCTTGAGGAACAGGAGCGTTTTGTGATAATACTCTTGCGACACTTTCACCGAGACCGCCATTGTATTGGTGTTCTTCGGCTGTGACGACACAACCTGTTTTCCCAACAGATTTTAAAATAGCTTCTTCATCCAAAGGTTTGATGGTGTGCATATTGATTAATTCTACAGAAATTCCTTGTTCTTCTAATTCTTTTCCTGCTTCTACTGCCTGCCATACCATGTGACCACAGGCGATGATAGTCACATCAGTACCTTGTGATAAAAACTGTGCTTTGCCAATTTGAAAAGTAGAATCTTCTTTTGGTGTAAAAATAGGCCATGATGGACGACCAAATCTCAAATAACACGGACCTTCTTTCTCTATGACAGCTATGGTCGCTAATCTGGTTTGGTTATAATCAGCAGGAACGACTACTGTCATACCCGGAAGCATTTTCATCATACCTATATCTTCCAAGGTTTGATGGGTAGCACCATCTTCTCCCAAGGTCAAACCGGCATGTGAACAAGCAATTTTTACATTTTTATTGGAGTAAGCGATTGATTGCCTGACTTGGTCATAGACTCTACTTGTACCAAAGTTTGCAAATGTGGTAGGTACAGGGATTTTACCTGCAACAGCTAATCCTGCTGCTACGCCCATCATATTGGCTTCTGCAATACCTGTCTGTATAAATCTATCAGGAAAAGCTTCAATAAATTTTCCCAACTTGAGTGAGCCGACTAAATCTGCACATAGGGTAACTACGTTGGGATTTTTTAGTCCGGCTTCATAGATACCTTCTCCAAATCCTGAACGGGTATCTTTTTTCTCTGTGTATGTAATATCTTTTAATGACATTTTATCTTTTATATTTTTTGGATAATTTATTAGAAAGCAATTTGTCTATATCATCCCGAGTATAGTTTTTTCTTTCTCCTTTTAAATAGGCAGCTTTATCTTCAACTTGTTGAATTTCACTAATGATTTGTCGCTTTTTTTCTTCTAAATCTACCATACTTTCTGTTATATTTAAAAATCGCCCAAAGTTTCTTCTAATTGAGCTAAAGCCGTTTCGACTTGTTCTGCACTCGGTGCATTTCCGTGCCATTTATTAGTACCCATCATATAATCTACACCATAGCCCATTTCTGTTTTCATCAAAATGACTACTGGTTGACCTTTTTGGGATGCTTCTTTAGCACGATTGATTCCGGCTACTACTTTTCCCATATCGTTACCCTCCATTTCCAAAGTTTTCCAGCCGAAAGCTTCAAATTTTGCCTTTAAATCACCAAGAGAAAGGATATCATCTACTTTACCATCAATTTGGGCATTGTTGTAATCTACGGTCAAAATGAGATTGTCTAACTTATTGTGGGCGGCAAACATAATCGCTTCCCAATTTTGACCTTCTTGCAATTCTCCGTCACCTGTCAGCACAAATACCCATCTATCGTCACCATCCATTTTTTTGGCTATTGCCATTCCGGATGCTACGGAAATTCCTTGTCCTAAAGAACCACTTGCTATACGTACACCGGGTAATCCTTCGTGTGTGGTAGGATGACCTTGTAAGCGTGAATTGATGAGTCTGAAAGTTGAAAGTTCTTGAATGTTAAAATATCCTCTTCTTGCCAAAACACTATAAAAAACCGGTGAAATATGTCCATTAGAAAGAAAAAAGGCATCTTCACCTTTTGCATCCATATTAAAGGAAGTGTCTTGTTTCAGAATGCCAAAATACAAAGCCACAAAATAGTCAGCACACCCAAGTGAGCCACCGGGGTGACCACTTTTTGCATTCCCCACCATCCGCACGATATCCCTTCTGACTTGTGTTGCTGTACGTTTGAGTTGATCTATTTCTGCCATATTTTTTGAATATACAACAAAGTTAAACCTTTAGTGTCAAAAATCATGGATTCAAGTTTATTAATTGATGAAGTGAGGAGAGTGTGGTGGTTAGAATAAAAATTTGTTTCTACCACAGAGTTAAAAAGTATTTTCTGTGGTAGAAACCTTGTTTTTTAGTGGTTAGAACCCAAAAGCGTAATAGCGAGTTCCATTTTCATTTGGATATTTACCTTGCAACATCACACCTTCGCCACGGCTGTTTTTTAATATGTCTTCCAAGTCATCGACAGATTCTACCGGTCTTTTATTGACACCGGTGATGATAAAACCTTCTTTGATATCTGTATTGTTTTTTAGAATACCGTCTTTCAATTTCTTAATTTTAAGCCCTCCGGTCATACCCATTTTTCTCGCATCACCGGTAGATAAACTTTCGACTTCAATCCCTAATCTATCTAATGCCGAACCGGTAGTGGCATCAGCATCTTTTTTACTCAATAAGTCAGTTGTGTTATTTTTTGATTTAAGGGTGACAACAGTAGATTTTATTTTTCCGCTTCTGATATATTCAACATTAATTTTATCACCTGGGCGATGTCTTGCCACAGCTTCTTGTAATTCAGGAGAAGTTTTAATGATTTTCCCGTCAATTTTGGTAATGACATCACCGCCTTTCAGACCTGCATCATCAGCACCGCTTCCTTTTTGAACATCAGAAACATAAGCACCCGATACATCATCTAATCCCAAATCTTTTGCTAACTTATCATCAACAGTTCCCATTGAGACACCCATAAAGCCTCTTTGGACAATTCCAAATTCTTTAATATCATCCACCACTTTTTTGACTAAATTAGAAGGAATGGCAAATGCATATCCTGCATAGACACCTGAGGGTGAAGCGATAGCGGTATTGATACCTATCAGATCACCATTTAAATCAACCAATGCACCACCACTGTTGCCGGGATTGACTGCCGCATCTGTTTGAATGAAAGATTCGATTGCGTAAGTTCCTGCTTTTTCTTGTAAAAGATTGATATTTCTTGCTTTGGCACTAATGATGCCGGCTGTAACAGTAGAAGAAAGGTTAAACGGATTTCCTACTGCCAAAACCCATTGACCGACCTTTGTGCCATCTGAATTTCCAAATTGAATAGGTGTCAAATCATTGTTGTCGATTTTTATCAAAGCGATATCAGTATTGGGATCTGTACCTATCAATTTTGCCGGAAAGCTACGATTGTCATGTAAGACGACTTCTATTTCTGTCGCTCCGTCAATGACGTGATTATTGGTCACGATATAGCCGTCACTGCTGATAATGACCCCGGAACCACTTCCCAATGGAACAGTTTCCTCTTGGGATTTTCCTCTTCTGCTACCATCATCTCTATTCCCTCTGTCGCCAAACGGATTGCCAAAAGGATCTCCGAAAAAATACTCAAAAAGGTCAGAAGGTGCTCTTCTGTCGGAAACGGTTGTTTTTGCTTTTGTCGTAATATGTACGACTGCCGGCATACTTCTTTCAGAAGCCAAGACGAATGCATCGGACGGCAATCCGTTGCCCAAGCTTGTGAAAGCAGCAGGGACTGAATAATCCGAAGTGTTACTAACGTTATCTGTATTGAATAAATTAAAAGAGTGATTTTTAGAAAATTTTGTTTGTGCAAAAAGAACAATTCCTCCACTGATGACACCAACAAAAAGGTAATTCAAAAACTTTTTCATATACTATAATTTTAATTTCAAGTCTTATGATAACAAATTACGTACCTTTTAACATTTATATGTGTGATAATTTGTTTGAAGTACAGTTAAAAAAGTTTAATCTATTCTTATGATAACATATATATATATTCATATTATATTGATTTATTTCTTGACAATATACATCTATGGTGAATAGTTTATAACTTTATGACGTGATGGGTATTGGAGAAATTTATCAATTGTTTTTAAAGAGTGAAGGCGTACAGACCGATACAAGAAAACTTGTTAAAGGAGAAATATATTGGGCGTTGAAAGGTGAGAATTTTGATGGAAATACATTTGCTCAAAAAGCTTTGGAACAAGGTGCTTCCTATGCTGTCATTGATGATAAAAAATATCTGTCAGATGAGCGTATTATTTTGGTAGAGAATACCTTGATGGCGTTACAAACTTTGGCAAATCATCATAGACGGCAATTTGATATCCCTGTCATTGGTATTACCGGCTCAAATGGAAAAACCACCACCAAAGAATTGGTGCAGGCGGTATTAAAGCAAAAATACCAAGTTTTGGCTACTGTGGGTAATCTGAATAATCATTTTGGTGTGCCATTAACCTTACTGAAATTGACTCCCCGACATGAAATAGCCATTATAGAAATGGGCGCCAATCATTTAGGAGAAATCACACATCTATGTAGTATTGCTGAACCTAATTTTGGATTGATTACTTCAATAGGAAGGGCACATATTGGAGAGTTTGGAGGCTTTGAAGCTATCAAAACTGCAAAGTCAGAATTGTATGAATGGTTACAAGGACATGGTGGAACTGTTTTTATCAATCAAGACTATCCGATTTTAAAAGAAATAGCCGATAAGCGAAACGTATCAAAACGTATCAATTATGGGTCTGATTTGTCCAATCATTATACTTACAGCTTTTTATCTTCACATCCTTTTGTAAAATTGAATTTTAACCATTCGGAAGTCAAAACGCAAATTCCGGGAGAACACAATTATAATAATATCATTGCTGCAGCATCGGTAGGGCAATATTTTGGTGTCCCTAAAAATGAAATTATTGCAGCTATTCAAAATTATCAACCTAATAACAACCGTTCACAAATTGTACAATATAAGAAAGGTGTCATTATTTTGGATGCCTATAATGCCAATCCAAGTAGTATGGAAGTGGCGTTGTGCCTCTTGCAAGAGATGAAAGAGGATTCTAAGGCGGCAATATTGGGTAGTATGTTGGAGTTGGGCAAATATAGCCTTGAAGAACACCAAAAGATAGTCGGGTTAGCAGAATCAATGGGCTTAAAGTTTTTGGTGTTAGTAGGAAATGAATTTAAAAATACTCAAAGACTGCCTTCTACTATCCAAGTGGAAAAGGTGGGAGATATAAAAAACTGGTTTCAACAGCAAGAAATATCAGGAACTGCGGTATTGATCAAAGGTTCGAGAGCTAATCGTTTAGAAGATATAATTTCTTAGTTCAGATAAAAATGACTAATTTGGGTGGGAAAGAAATAGAATAGATTATTAATTTTTAAAAAGAAAATAACAGAGATGACTTTTAAAGAAAAATATGGTGATTGGGCAATTGTGACAGGTGCATCCAGTGGACTTGGCGTTGAATATGCGAAGCAATTAGCCGGAAGAGGTTTAAATGTAGTTCTTGTGGCTCGAAGAGCTGAATTGTTGGAAAAATTAGCAGATGAAATTAAAACGACAAATAACATAGAGGTAAAAGTGGTTCCATTGGATTTGTCCAAACAAGGCTTTATTGATGAATTAAAAACACAAGTTGAAGGTTTGAATATTGGATTGATAGTCAATAATGCCGGAATAAATTGTGAAGGCGACTTTTATAGAGGTGATTTGAGAAGAAATCTCAATATGTTACATCTCAATGTGGAAGCTCCTTTTATCATTGCTTATGAATTTGGGAAGAAATTAGTGGAGCGCGGACATGGTGGTATTATTTTTACGGCATCTTCCAGTGCTTTTCAAGCTACGCCTTATTTATCACACTATGGCGCTACCAAATCTTATATTCTCTCTTTAGCAGAAAGTATGAATTATGAGTTTGGTACTAAGGGCGTAGATGTGATTGCTCTCTGTCCGGGTTTTACAGAATCTGAAATGACAAAAGGTCTCAAAGGAAGCCCTCTTTTGATGAAAGCTGCACCTGTTGTACAAACAGGTATAGACAATCTTGGGAAAAAAGCTTTTGTGGTGGCAGGTATTGGTAATAAAGTACAAACTTTTATGACACAAAGGGTTTTAGGCAGAGATCTATCGAGAGTAGTGACCGGTAGTTTGATGGGACGAGTTTTTAATCGTGCCAATAAGAAAAAGAAATAATTTGGATACAGTCATTACCGATGTGGCAATGTGTGGATTTTCTATACGCAATGTCCACAAATTACATGTGAACTTTTTGAAAGTTTTTATATAAGTTCATTTATGAAACTTTCTTCGTCATCCCATTTGATGGACATTGCTTGTATATAAATTTCCAAGTCCAAATCTTCTAATAAGTCTTTAAAAATTTCTAATCTCACTGCATCTTTTTCAGTAGTGATAATTCGTGTTTTTCCGTTTTGTGAAAGTGTGTAATATTCATTCTCAATACGTCGGATATCACTTTCTCTATACTTATAATGATCGAGAAAAGAAAGATGTTTGACATATTTTACCTTAGGTTTTAAATACTCTAATAAAGGCAATGTATCTGCAATTCCCGTGACTAAAAGAATCTGTTCGTCAATGTGTAAACTTTCGACCATTCCTTCATAAAACATCAAATACGGACTCGTATAAACAATAGATGATAAAAAAGCTTTTTGATGGGAAAGTAATTGGATATTTAATTCGGAGAGTACTTTTTCTTTTTGGTCTAAAAGAGATACCGGACACTTGGTGATGACGATAATATCAGCTCTTTCAGAGCCACTTTTGGGCTCTCGCAATCTTCCTACCGGTAACATGAAATCTTTTGTAAAAGGGCTGTGATAAGGAGTGAGTAATATATTTTTTGCCAGCCGGATGCCCAACTGCTGAAATCCATCATCCAAGAGGATGACTTGTGTGTTATAACGATAAGACATGAGATGTGGCACGGCTTCTATTCGGTTTTCTGCAACAGCAATAGCCACGTTGGGAAACTTTTTATTGAGCCAATAGGGTTCATCACCGATTTCCTTATAAGTATCACTTTTGCCTGCTAATCTAAAGCCCAAAGTATTTCTTTTGTATCCTCGACTAATGACGGCTACTTGATACTTTTCGGATAAAATTTCACACAAATAAGCAATTAAAGGCGTTTTCCCGGTACCACCTGCTTGAATATTCCCAATAGAAATGATAGGAACGGTAAAACTCACTTTCCCCGAATAGCCTTTTTGATACATCCACAACCATATTCTAATGAATAGAGAATAGAGAAAAGCAAAAGGTATCCACAAAATTTGATGTATCTTCATCAACTAAATCTATGTTTTTTCATTAATTTAAAAAGGTATGATAAAGATAAGCAACATCATTGAAGTTGTCGAACAAATAGCTCCACCAAGCTTACAAGAATCTTATGACAATGCCCGTCTGATAGTGGGAGATAAAGATGTGGAATGCACGGGAGTATTGATATGTTTAGATGCCATAGAAGCAGTCATAGATGAAGCTATAGAGAAAAGGTGCAATTTGGTTTTGGCACATCATCCTATTGTCTTTAGTGGTTTAAAATCTTTGACCGGAAAAAATTATATAGAAAGAGTAATCATCAAGGCTGTCAAAAATGATATTGCCATCTATGCGGCACATACTAATTTGGACAATGTGATGAAAGGTGTCAACTCAAAAATAGCTGAAAAGTTAGGTCTGAGAAACGTCAAAATATTATCACCCAAAAGTGGAGTATTGAAGAAACTTTATACCTATGTACCGATAGATGCCACAGACTCCGTAAAAAAAGCCTTGTTTGAAGCGGGTGCCGGAAATGTAGGTGAGTACTCTGAATGTAGTTTTCAAATAGCCGGTGAAGGTACTTTTAAAGGTAGTGAAAAATCTCATCCTTTTGTAGGTAAAAGAGGGGAGCGACACACCGAAAAGGAAAACAAGATAGAAGTTTTATATCCCGACTATTTGGAAAGAAGAGTTTTATCGGCACTTTTTTCTGCACATCCTTATGAAGAAGTGGCATACGAAATTATTGGCTTGGATAATGTCCATCAAGAAATCGGGTCGGGAATGATAGGTGATTTGGATGAACCTATATCCTCAAAGGATTTTTTGAATATGGTGAAAATAATAATGAAAACGGATGTAATACGTTACACTCAAATTGTAAAAGAAAAGATACAAAAAGTGGCAATATGCGGAGGTGCAGGAAGTTTTTTGTTAAATACCGCAATTGTTCAGAATGCAGATGTTTTTATTACGGGAGATTTCAAATACCACCAGTTTTTTGATGCCGATCGTCGCATTATTATTGCAGATATAGGACATTATGAAAGTGAACAATATACAATTGATTTATTTTATGAAATATTGGTAAAAAAATTTCCTACCTTTGCACTCTATTTGACTACAATAAATACAAACCCAGTAAATTATCTTTAAATGGCAGCTAAAAGAAAGACTTTAAGCGTTGATAAAAAGTTGAAACAACTTACACAATTGCAAGATATTCATACCCAAATGGATAAAATCAGAATACTGAGAGGCGAATTGCCGATGGAAGTAGCAGATTTGGAAGATGAGGTTTCAGGTATGAATATTCGTTATGAGAAATTGAAAAATGCGATAGAAGAAGGTAGAACTACCATTATTGACAAAAAGCATTTTATTACGGATAATGAAAACACAATCATTAAATATGATAAACAACTCAATTCCGTGAAAAACAACAGAGAATTTGACGCATTGACCAAAGAAATAGAAATGCGAAAATTGGATATTCAACTTGCTGAGAAAAAAATTAGAGAAGCTGAATTTTCATTGAGTTCTTCTGAGAATTTACTTCAACAGATAGAAGCGCAAATGAAAGATGTGACTTCTAATTTGGAAGTGAAAAAAAGCGAATTAGGTCATATCGTAGCTGAAACAGAAAAAGAAGAACAAGAATTAGAGGCAAAAGCTTCTGAAATTGAAGAAGAAATAGACCCTAAACTACTGGCAGCGTATAAAAGAATTCGTACTTCTTATAAAAACGGTCTTGCAGTGGTAGAAGTGGTGAGAGATGCTTGTGGGGGTTGCTTTGGTAAAATACCGCCTCAGACTCAAGCAGAAATCAGACTCAAGAAAAAAATCAATATCTGTGAACATTGCGGTAGAGTCTTGGCTGATGTCGATGATACCGAAAAAGATGAAGATTTTATTCCGGCATCAGCTTTGAAAAAACAGGCTGAATAGGTCATTTAGACTTTTCGTCAGTGATAAAAGTGATAAATAGGTAGAAGGATAGATTTTTAGATATCTGTTTTATTGATACAAATTGGCATAGTTTTTCTAATACAAAATTGGTTTGAGGATACGTTTAAAAAATCTCCTGCCAATTTTTATATTGGCTGCTCTTTTGTGGATACCTGTAGATGTTTCAGCACAGACATTTAGTTATAATACCAATTGCCAGACTGCCTATCTCAATATTTTTAAGCTTAAGATCAATGAGGGCAATCAGTTGTTGTTGAAAGAGAAGCTTTCACATCCCACTAACTTGATACCTTATTTTTTAGAAAATTATGCTGATTTTCTCACACTTTATGTGTCAGATGATAGTCAATTATACAAGAAACTTTTACCTAAAAAAGATGAACGACTAAGTATTCTGGAAAAAGGAGATACAAAATCGCCTTATTATCTGTATTCACAAGCCAGTGTGAATCTGCAATGGGCTTTCATCAAAATAAAGTATGGAGATTATTTTTCGGCAGTATTTGATACACGTAGAGCATTCAATCTACTGAAAAGCAATAAAAATAAATTTCCTGATTTTTTACCGAACGATAAAGATTTGGCACTCTTGACCACTCTCTTTGGAGCCATCCCGGACAAATATAAGTTGGGCGCAAAAATTTTAGGGTTAAAAGGAGATATAGATGAAGGACTTTCTCAATTTGAAACCATCTTGAAAAATCCTAATTTGCCGTTCAAGGAGGAGGCGACGATTATGTACACCATGTTGCTTTTACATCTCGGAGAAGATAAGAGTGGCGCATGGGAAATGATAGACCATCAAAAAATGGATTTGAAGGATAATTTGCTCAACTACTTTGTTAAAGCAAGTGTAGCTCATTATGTCAATAAAAATGATGAGGTCATCCGTTTGCTCTCCACACGTCCGACCTCAACTGATTTCTTGGCTTTCCCATATTTGGATTTTATGCTTGGAGAGGCAAAATTAAATAGGTTAGACACGGATGCTGATGTATATTTTAAGAAGTTTTTATCGAAAAATAAAGGACAAGATTATATCAGGGAGTCATATAGGAAATTAGCTTGGTATAGTTTGATTAGCAACCATCCTAACCAATATCAAGTCTTTATCTCAAAGGTTTTAAGCAATGGTAGTAATTCATTGGAGAGTGATAAAGCGGCAACAAGAGAAGCTGAGAGTAAAAAGATACCTTCTCTGACTTTACTGAAAGCACGCCTTTTGAGTGATGGCGGATATTTCTCAAAGGCATTGAGTGTATTGAATGAAAAAAAATCCTCTGATTTTAAGGGTCATGAACAGTTAGAATATATTTATAGAAAGGCGAGAATATTAGATAATCTTGAACTATCTGACCAAGCGGTGACTTTGTACAAAGCCGTGATAGAAACAAATGGTAAAAGCATTACTTATTTTGCACCGAATGCTTGCGTACTTCTCGGTCAATATTATGAAAAAGCAAATAAAAACAAAGAGGCCGGTTTTTATTATACAAAAGCGTTAACCTACAAAGGTCATGAATATAAAAATAGTATTGATGCCAAGGCGAAAGCCGGTTTAAACAGAATAAAACAAAATGAATATTAGCACTAATTTTAATTTGACTCCTCTCCATACTTTTGGAATGGAAACTTATACCGCCGCCTATACCCGGCTGACACAAATGGAAGAATTGAATGAACTGAAAGCCCTAAAAGAACAATATGGTAATATACTGATTTTGGGTGGAGGAAGTAATCTGATGTTTGCACAGGACTATAAAGGTATCGTCGTTCACAACCTCTTAAAAGGGATAAAAGTGATAGACGAGAATGATAAATATGTAAATATTCAAGTAGCGTCCGGTGAAATTTGGCATGAATTTGTGCTTTTAGCCATAGAGAAAAACTGGGGAGGAATAGAAAACTTATCACTGATACCTGGTACAGTGGGAGCCGCTCCCATTCAGAATATCGGCGCTTATGGTGTAGAGGTAAAAAGTGTCGTCCAAGAAGTATATGCTTATGATATAGAGGCTCAAAAAGAGATTCAGTTTTCAAATTCAGAATGCCAGTTTGGTTATCGGTACAGTATTTTCAAACATCCTTTGACCAAGGATAAATATTTTATCACTTCCGTTATTTTCCGATTAGAAAAATCTCCCACCTCTTTTCATACGAAATATGGCGATGTGCAAAAGACTTTGGATGAGATGGGTGTTAAAACTTTGACCATCAAAAGTGTTTCAGATGCTGTTATCAAAATCAGACAAAGTAAATTACCTGATCCTAAAGTGATAAAAAATGCCGGTAGCTTTTTCAAAAATCCTTTGACCAGTCGATTTATCGTAAATAAATTGCTTGAAAGATTTCCTGATATGCCATATTATGAGGTTGAAAATAACCTGATAAAGATACCTGCTGCTTGGCTGATAGAAAAATGCGGACTAAAAGGTGCCAGAGTAGGTGATATCGGTAATCATGACAAACAGGCCTTGGTGGTAGTGAATTATGGAAATGCGAAAGGGAAAGATGCTTTCTTATATATCAAAGATATTCAAAATACCGTACAACAGACCTTTGGTGTTTTACTCAGACCGGAAGTCAATATCATCAGCGATTAAAGAAGACCGTCATTCCTAAATTGATGCCACCAAAGAACACTCTTGAACTTTTGTAAGGTGTGTGTACTCTGTATTTTTTTGCATTGATATCCGTCAAGCCCACTTGACCTAAAATAGAAGGCGTGAAAGTAAGTTTTTCATTTAAAAATACATCCATACCTAAATTGAGATTCCATAATAAAATCCAATTTGTAAATAATTCTTTGTCATTTGTGGTAGGTTGGTAAGGTGAAGATGTATAAGGTGATATATTTCCCGGATATGGTATCTCCACTTCTTCCATCCCGTCTTTTTTTACGTAATAATGAAGATTGGCAGAAAGAAGCCTTCCGAGGACGAATCCTGTTGTTGCAAAAATTTGTACGCCTCTGTCATAAATATAACTGTCTCCGAGAAGTTGGGTGATTTTGACCATGAGACCTATTTCTGCATAAGATTGATTCACAGTCTTTCTGTGACTTTGATTTAAATCTCCAAATCCGGGGCTAAATTTGTCTGCATATTTCTGGTTAAATTGCTGGTAAGTAGTTGATAAATGCAAGGAAACCAATTTTTTAAAGCCATAACCAATATTGATACCTCCTCCAAAAGCCGGTGAAAACTTGTAATCTAATTCGTAATGCTCATTGCCGTAGTGGTTTTGTGGAGAAATAATTCCCAAACCGATAGCCGGTCCTACAAACATCTGAAATCCCTGCTGTGCATTTGCATAGAGAGATAAAAAAAATAGGACGGCAAAAAGTTTAAAGTATAAGATTTTCATAAGGAAATATAGCTGTGGCAAAAGTAATACATTCTGACAGATTAAATGGATAGGAAAATAAATTTTAAGTGGCTCGAATTTTGATTTGAAAATTATTTATCACATATTTTATTAATATTTCGGAAAAAAGGTCATTTTTGATTTTAGTAAACTTATCTCTCAACAAATATGAAAATAAATAAAAACAAGTCAATCGGTATCATCACAATTGTAAGTATAATCATCGGCTTTGCTTTAGGCACTGCCTTCCAAAACAAAACCCAATATATTTCTTTTAACTTTCATAATGCTACTCAGTCAGAGGTAAGTGTGCAATCAGCAAATGCTGCACCAAAATTACCTATTAAATTAGATTTTGCGGGTGAGAATGTTCCTATCAATCAGTCTGATATTAGAGAGCGTTTAGATTTGGAACTCATTACCAATTCATATCGCCATAGCAGTACTATACTTTTGATAAAAAGAGCCAATCAATGGGAGTCCATGATGCGGAAAATATTAAAGCAACAAGGTGTACCGGAAGATTTTGTATATCTGTGTATGGCAGAAAGTAATTTGGATCAAGTTACATCTCCTTCCAATGCATCCGGATTTTGGCAATTCTTAAAAGGTACTGCTACACAATACGGGCTGATTGTAAATGACGAAGTGGATGAACGTTTTGATATTGAGAAATCTACTTATGCTGCATGCCGGTATTTAAAAGATGCCTATGAAAAGACAGGCTCATGGACGATGGCGGCTGCCGGTTATAATAGAGGTGTGGGCGGAATTTTGAGAGATGGAGAGTTTCAAAAGAGTCAAAATTTTTATGATTTATATCTCAACAAAGAAACGAGTAGATATATTTTTAGAATTTTAGCTTTAAAATTAATAATTCAAAATCCTACAGACTTTAATTTTCACATTGAAGCCTCCGATTTATACCCTGCCTATAATTATAGGATAGTGGCTGTGGATGGTGCTGTCAACTCATGGGTGGACTTTGCCATTCAAAATGGAACAAACTATAAAGAATTAAAGAAACACAATCCTTGGATGATCTCCTCTTCCTTGAAAAATGTCAAACAAAACCACTTTGAAGTTAAAATTCCATTGAACGATTAAAATTGAGTTATCGCAGCATATAGATGGATAAAAAGCAAACAAATGAATTATTAATCAAAATGGTCAACCTTAGGGAATGGCAATTTACAAAAGCCTAAAGAAAGTGCTGATATGAATCTGGAATCCTACACAAATCTGCTATAAGCAGATTCAGAGAGTGGAATCCATGCTGCATCTAAGTCAGCTATGTTTTCACTTTGAATATTGAAAACCAGTGTGTCCTTGTTTAACTTACCATCTTGAACAGCTTGGGATAAATCTCTAAAACCAATTACGTCGCTTTGAGTACCGGAAATCTGATAGACAACTAACGAGCGATCAGATTTTTGTTTGTTGTATTTCTTTTCGAGTTGAGTGATAAATCGGGTAGAGCTGTCAATAGAACAACCTCCTACATTGGCAGAGCTTTTTTCATCAGCAGTCAAACATAATATTCTTCCGAAAAGAATAGTGCCACTGCCTTTTACAGACTGACCGTGAGATAACCATTCTTCGACAAAGTTCTTGATATCTACATTTGCTTCTTTGATTTCCTCTTCGGTAAAGCTTTCTGCATAAGGATATAGCCAAACTCTTGCCTCTTTGGGCATTTCATCAAAAGGTACGTACATGGTAAATTAAATTATAGTTCGTTAGCCTGAGCAACAAGTTCAGCCAAATCTATTACTTTTACTTTGGTATTTTCTACTTCTTTGACACCATCAGAAAGCATCATGTTACAATAAGGGCAAGCAACAGCCAAATAATCCGGATCAACTTCTAAAGCTTGTTGGGTACGTTTTGTATTGACACGAAGTTTACCTCTTTCTTCTTCTTTGAAGACTTGAGCACCACCGGCACCACAACACATTCCTCTTTTACCACAGCTTCTCATTTCTACCAAGTCAGCATCTAAAGCTCGGATGACATCTCTTGGAGCCTCATATACATCGTTTGCTCTACCTAAATAGCATGAATCGTGATAAGTTACTTTTTTGCCTTTGAATGCTCCACCTTTAATTTTCAAACGACCTTCATCGATTAAAGATTGTAGAAGTTGGGAATGGTGAACAACTTCATATTTACCCCCTAATGCAGGATATTCGTTTTTGATAATATTGAAACAGTGAGGACAGGTAGTTACGATTTTACGAATACCGTATCCGTTTAAAGTTGCTATGTTTTGTTGGGCAAGCATTTGAAATACAAACTCGTTACCTGCTCTTCTTGCCGGGTCTCCGGTACAAGCCTCTTCTGTACCTAATACAGCATAGTTAATACCGAGATTGTTTAATATCTTAATGAAAGCAACAGTCACTTTTTGCGCTCTTTGGTCAAAGCTACCAGCACATCCTACCCAAAATAAAATATCAGGTACTTTTCCCTCTGCTAACATGTGAGCCATTACAGGCACTTTGTTTTCGCTCATTTTATATTCTTTATAATATTGTTTCTGAAAAATTATTTTATAAGTCGTCCGCCCATTTCATTCTATCACTTGGAGAGAATTGCCAAGGAGCCTGATTGTTTTCTATATTGGTAAACATGGTATTCCACTCTGCCGGAGCATCTGATGCTTCCATGACTAAGCTTCTTCGTAACTCCAAAATGATATTTAAAGGACTGATAGTTACAGGGCATTCTTCTACACATGCATTACAAGTGGTACATGCTAAGATTTCTTCCTTAGTGATATAATCGCCTAGTAGAGATTTATTGTCAGAAAACTCCGGACCATGCTCTCTGATACCTTTCCCTATATCTTCTATACGGTCTCTGGTACGCATCATGATAAGACGTGGAGATAAAAGTTTTCCAGTTTGATTTGCAGGACAAACAGCAGTACATCTACCACATTCTGTACAGGCATAAGCATCCAATAGGCTTTTCCATGATAAGTCCGTAGCATCTTTTGCACCAAACTTCACTTCACCTTCTACTTCTGGTGGAGTAAATGAAGGATCAAACATTGCTTTCACTTCATTCATTACGCCCGGCATATTAATCATTTCACCTTTTGGCTCTTTTCTGCTGAAATAGGTATTAGGGAAAGCTAACATCAAGTGCAAGTGCTTAGAGTTAGGAATATAGTTTAAGAATACCAAAACAAGTAAAATATGTCCCCACCAACCGAATCTTTCAAGACCGATTAAAAGCCCTTCCGGTAAGTTTTGAAAAGCAGGAGCTATCAAACCAGATACTATAAATCCTCCTCCGTTGAGTACCGGATAGTGAGCTGAAGTACCTTTTAATTGTAATGCTCTATCACCTATATTCATTGAAAAAATGAAAATTATCAAAGCTAATTCAAAAACGAGAATCAGATTGGCATCTAACTTAGGCCATCCGTTGAGTTCACTCATGCTCAAGCGCGGTACTTTTAGGATATTTCTTCTCCAAAGGAATGCAATGGTTGCAAAGAATGCCAATACGGAAAGAATTTCTATCATATTGATAGACAGATAATACAAGTGTTGGAAAAATACCCATCTATGATTTTCAAAGAAATGATAAACAGATCTATGTCCACCCGTAAATCCATCAACAAATACCTCGATTAATTCTATCTGCGTGATTAGAAAAGACACATAAATGACCAAGTGCAAGAGTGCGGCGGAGGTGATTTTAAACATCTTTTTCTGACCGAAAGCTATTAATAACATTTGCTGAATACCCCAAATAGGATCATCATGTATTTTCTCTTTGCGACCGAGCATAATATTGTCATAAATTCTTTTTGCTTGTACTAAGAATAAAGAAATTGACGCAACAGAAATCAAAATAAATAGTGCTATTTGAATAATTTGCATATTAAAAAGTATATTTGGTCTTGCGAAAATACTTAGACAAAGGATGATTTTGAAAGAAAAGGTCTATGTAATTGCAAAAATACATCAATTTAGACTTGTTCTAAAATTATATGCTTAAAACTTAATGAAATGTCAGTCATACTTCCCGATAATGCACAGAAAATTCTCGACCGCCAACAAATCGAATTGAAGATAGATAGAATGGCTTATGAAATCTTGGAATTGAATCACAAAGCACAAAAGATTGTTTTGTTGGGTATAGAGGAAGGTGGGTTTTTTTTAGCCAAATTATTAATGGGGAAAATTAAATCAATTAAAGATATAGAGCTTGAAATTTCCTCTATTAAAGTAAATAAAACGGCACCCTATCAAAATACCCCGAGTATAAAAGGAAAAGTGACCGACTTTCAAAATTTGCCTATCGTCTTAATTGATGATGTCGGAAACTCAGGATTGACTTTATTCCAAGCATTGCAAACACTTTACGATCTGACACCTATTTCTGTCCATGTGGCTCTGTTGATAGACCGGACGCACAAAAAGTTTCCTATTGATGCGGATATTGTGGGATTGGACATGGCTACCACTTTGTCTGAGCATATTCATGTGGTGTTTAATAAAAGTGGAAAGCCCGAAGGAGTATATGTGTATTGACGTAAAAATTAAATATTTCCTAAATTCCGCAAGCGTTATTCACAACAACCTCTTGAAAACTTCATAAATAAAGGCTTGCAGAAGCTACAAGCCTTCCAATGTTTTTCACTACTTTAGTGATATGTACAAAACATCGAATTCAAATATAAGTTCTTTTGGCGGAATAGCAATGATTCACCACCTGTTTTCTAAGCATGGAGTTGCAGATTTCATAAATAACGAGCTGGGTAGCAGAGGCATACAGGCAAAATACGATTATTCTGATATCCTGTTAAGCTCAATCTACACAACATTTTGTGGTGGGAGTGCAACCGAAGATGTTAACTACATTCGAGAAAACACACTTAATCATCTGAAAGGAATCGAAATTCCATCAGCAGATACAATTCTAAGAGCAAATAAAGAATTGTCTGTTGATTGTGATTTTCTACAAACCGCAACAGGTAAAGAGAATAAAGTCAATATCAACACTCGTATGAATCGCTTTTTATTGCGAGGAGCAATCCAATTTAAACAGATTGACTCCTCAGATAAGGCACTTGTGTATGATTATGACAACCAATTCACTCCGGCTGAAAAATACGATGCAACCTACAGTTATAAAGGGGCACGAGGGTATTTCTCTGGTGTTGCAACCATCGGGAATGTTCCCTTTTCAATTGAGGGGAGAAATGGAAACTGCAACGTGAAGACCGAGCAACTTGCTACTCATAAAAGGAATATTGAGTTATTAAAAGCAGAAGGTATCCATCCACAAAGAGCACGGATGGACAGTGGTTCTTACATCAAAGAAGTAACCGATTTTTTCCATCAGATGGGTACTCACTTTTTCATCAGAGCCAATCAATCTGAAAATCTCTTGTCTGCAATTTCTAAATTAGAAAATTGGAATAGCTGTAGGATTGGAATTGAAAACTATCAAACCAATAGTATGGGATATAACTTCGGAAAGCATGCCCATCGTATAATTGCTTATAGGCAACCCAATTCTACAGGGCAAACCAATGCTTTTACTGGTGATGCCTACAGTTATCTATTCATCATCACCAATGACTGGGCGATTTCTGAACGAGACGCCATCATTTTCTACAATAAAAGAGGAGGCAGTGAACGTGTGTTTGACATTCAAAACAATGACTTCAACTGGAAATACATGCCTCATAGTGACTTAGAGTATAATACCGTTTACCTAATCATTATGGCTTTTGCCTATATTCTTTATCGGTTCATTATAAACTCATTTGTTGGTCTGGTAGAGGGGATAGATACTTCTTCAAGGTTAAAGAAGTTTATTTTTAGAGTCATTTGTATTCCTCTTAAAATAGTCAAAACTGGCAGAAGCACTTACTACAAGTTTGCCACTAAAAACGAGAAACTGATTGAAATGATTAACTCGGCTTAAACAAATGATTTAATCTAAACAAAAGCTCTCCCTGATTAGCTTATCGACAGAACTGGGTAGGGGAAGTTGTGTTCAAAAATTAGATTTTAGGATACCAAGCCCATACCAAACCTACTCGCAGGGTAAAAACCTACTTGTAAAATAAATCAGCTAACCAAAAATTAGTCGTGCGGAATTTAGGTAGTTTAAAATAAGTTGAAAAAGTTCGTTTTATTAAGACTGTTTTTGACTCTTGTTGTAAGCTCTATTTAGCGATACTTTTACATGAATGTCAATTCAAAATAGCTTCAATCTAATTGAATAGAGTAATTAAAATAAAACTTATAAGATATGAGAATATCGGAGCCACACCCCAAATAATAAAGAAGCTTCTAACAGTTTTGTTTCTAAAAGTATTTCTCCACCCGTTTTTGCTAATACTTAGAGCAATAAAAGCAGCTCCATTCAATTGGACAAGTGAGGTAGGGATGCCTTTTGTTACAGAGGCTAATAAAAGTAAACTTGCTGTAAGAATTGAGATAATTGTTGCATAAAAAGGAGATACTTCTACTATCTCTTTGCCTGTATTTTCTGTTACTTTATGACCTAGAAGAGAACTGCCAATGGCAAAACAAGGTGCTATAACTAAGACCGATAAGATAATAATAGGTAAAAAGTTTTGAATAAAGTTTTGCCCTATTTCATTTACTGTTAATGAAGCAATTGGAGCGGCTGCATTGGCTACATTGTTTGCTCCAATTGAAAAAGCTACATATAGTGAAGATAAAATGAGTATAACTTTTAAACCTTTGTGATCTAAAAGAATTAAATAGTTACGTATAAATTGTTTGTTTTTTAACAATGGAAAAATCCACTTGGATAAACTTAACATGAATAAAAAAGAGATAATGGGTAAAATAAACCAAGTGGGAATAATTTCATAAAAAAGTTTATTTGTATTTAGACTATCTAATGCCATCGCAGCGCCAACTAGTGAAAGAACTGTAGATTGGCTGGTTGATTGTGGTACGCCGATTAAGTTTGCTATCAATAATGATACCCCTACAGAAAATAAAATAATGGAAGTATTCATAGGTGTGAAAAAGGATTGATTTAGAAGCCCATCTCCTAATGTCATTGTTACTTCCTTTCCTGCTATTAATGCTCCTGCAAGTACCATCACTCCAAATAAGCCAGGTATGGCACTACGGCGCAAAACATTAGCTCCATACGCTGCCGAAAATGCCGGAGCAGTGCCACTACCACCCATATTGACAGCTAAAAACATTGCTAATAAAAATGGAATTGTTAATACATTGAATAGTTCTGACATAGATTTACTGTATAATTGCAAATCTAAATAAACATATTAAACCTACCGAATAAATAGGAGTTAAATTTTAAATAATGCTTTAATTTATTCTCTTTAATTCATTCTCTCTATCTATGATATTTGAAAGAGTTGCAGCTTCTAAGCGTTTAAGTGTCTCACTGTGAATTTCCATTGCCACTTGACGTATCCCGCAGGTTTCCTCGTTTATGCATTCTTCGCACCGTTCATAAAATTGATGAGATACACAAGGGAGAAGAGCAATTGCACCGTCAAAAAGCCGAATAACCTTTGCCATGTGAATTTTATCGGGAGTTCCATTGAGAGAATAGCCACCATATTTCCCTTTTTTACTATTTAATATTCTGGCATTTTTAAGCTCACTCAGTATGGATTCCAAAAATTTTGAAGGAATATTTTGCTCTTCTGAGATTTTACTGACGGGTATAGGTTGTTGATCCTTATTTTTGGCAATGTAAACTAGCGCATTGATTGCATATTTTGTTTTTTTTGATAACACGATTCTTTATTTTTCAAATAGTATTTCAAATAATTGACTTTGGTATTGTTGTGAGACAAAACATAAAAAATCTTTGAAGATTAAATAATAAGTCGCTCAAAGATAACGATAATCTATGTCAACTGGCAGTTTTCTATGAATAAAAAGAATTATTAATTGTACGAGAACACTTGTAAATTAAAAAATTTAATCAAATTACAATTAAAAGTAAGTAGTGGTTTTTGACTGATGTGTTTTACGAGTATAACTATTCTTGTTATTATAATGTAAATGAATTGATAATATAAAAATTTTTTAGTAATAATTCTTCGGTAAATGTGATAAAAATTACAAATCGTAGAAACAGGTTAACTTCTTCATAATCAACAGTATATAAAAAATATTGCCAAAATATAAAGACCCAATTTCAAAGATTTTCAAACTAAAAAAGAACCGACCTACTCTATGTGATTTCTATCATCATGCCAGTAAAAGACTTGTCTTAATATTGATGCCGAAATGAGATGTTATGGTCTTATTTTAATACTTTAAAAACTAAATTTATTTAATATGTTATCTAAATCACAAGCAAGAACATTCTTTTTGGGTGGCACTTTAGTAACTTTCTTAGCCTTTATAGGTTTGACAGTTTACTCTTTAAGCCCACAGAATGACCAAACAAATCACGATCAAATAACTGAAGGAGTTATTCGTGGTAAACATCTTTGGGAAGTCAATAACTGTATGGGATGTCATACGATTATGGGTGAAGGTGGATATTACGCGCCAGAACTAACCAAAGTGTATGAGAGAAGAGGACCTGATTTTATCAAAGCAGTTTTAAAAACTCCAATTCCTTGGCAACCAAGAGGTAGAAAAATGGTGGCTTATGAAATGAGTGAAGAAGATGCTCAAGCTCTAGTCGAATATTTTCAATGGATAGGCGAACTAGACTTAAATGGCTTTGAGCGTATTGTTTCTCCTTTATCACAAGACAAATAGATTTTTGAATTTTAAAATAGATTATTATGAAATATAAATCACAAAAAGTAGCCTATTGGTTTTTTGCTTTGGCAATTTTACTTTTCTCTTTGCAGATTATCTATGGTTTTATCATGGGTTTTGCAAGAATAGGCATGGATGGATTGCATGAGTTTATACCTTTTAATACAGCTAGAGCAGTACACACTAACTTGTTAGTAGTTTGGTTATTGACCGGTTTTATGGGTGCAGCTTATTATATCATTCCTGAAGAAGCTCAAACAGAATTAATCAGTGTAAAGCTTGCCTTTGTGCAGTTGATATCTTTGGCTTTGGTAGGTGTGGTAGCTATAGTAGGTTTTCACTTTAATTACTGGGAAGGTCGTAAGTTTTTGGAAATTCCGAGAGAGTTAGATTATTTAGTGGTAGTCAATGTGCTATTATTCCTTGGGTTGATACTGGGTACTTTATATAAAGGGAAACGACGTACTACTACAGCCTTGGTATTAACGATGGGATTGGTATTTGCAGCATTATTATACTTGCCGGGTATGATTTGGTTTGATAGCCAAGTGACTGACTCATTTTTCCGTTGGTGGGTAGTTCACCTTTGGGTAGAAGGAGTTTGGGAATTGATTATGGGTGGTATTTTATCTTACCTATTGATTAAGCTGACAGGTGTAGATAGAGAGGTGATTGAAAAATGGCTATATGTAATTGTGGGATTGACTTTCTTGTCAGGTATTTTAGGTACTGGTCACCACTACTATTTTATCGGAGTGAATAAGATTTGGTTAGTCGTAGGTGGAGTTTTCTCAGCACTAGAGCCACTTGCATTCTTGGCGATGGCATTGTTTGCAATGTATATGTACAAAAAAGGTGAAAAATCTCACCCGAATAAGATTGCATTGTTCTGGACAATTGGTGCAGCTATAGTATCCTTTATCGGTGCAGGTCTTTTAGGATTTGCTCACACTTTACCACAAACAAATATCTATACACACGGTACTTTAGTGACAGCTATGCATGGTCACTATGCTTTCTGGGGAGCTTATGCGATGATAGTTCTTGCAATCATCAGTTATGCTTTACCTAATATGACTGGAAGAAAAAGATACAATGTCAATACAGGTCACTATGCATTTTGGTTGACTAATATTGGAATGCTTGGAATGACTGTGGCATTCGGTGTGGCTGGAGTAGCTCAAGTATATCTAGAGCGAAAAATGAAATTAGATTTTATGGATGTACAAAATGAAATCAGCATTCACTTCGTAGTATTGCTATTGTGTGCTACTATGTTTGCAACAGGTGTTATTTTATATATCATAGAATTTTTAAGATTCGGTCAGCCGACTGATGAAGCCGTGCTTGGTGAAAATACAACAGAAGAATAAGTATTGAGTTTTTATTTGGTTCAAAGGGAGGATGTGATTTTTGGGAGCCATCTCGCATCCTCCCAATTTTAAAATTTGAAAAAGTAGAAAATGATAGCAGTGGAAAATGAGATTTACTACAAAGCGATAGGTTCAGAAATAGAGGTCTTTCGTCAAATAAATGATTTAAAACTTCCTCTTTTATTAAAAGGACCTACGGGTACAGGTAAATCTAGGTTTATAGAATACATGGCAGAAAGTTTGGGTAAAAAACTGATTACTGTCAGTTGTCATGAGGAAACTTCTGCAACAGATTTGATTGGAAGATTTATTATCAAGGGTGCAGAAACGGTGTGGGTGGATGGACCTTTATCTATTGCAGTCAAAGAAGGACATGTTTTATATTTGGATGAAATAGCTGAAGCTAGACCTGATGTGATAGTGGCTATTCACTCTTTGACAGACCACAGAAGAGAAT